>CAZYQN010000058.1:0-22303 GCA_964649955.1 uncultured Pirellulales bacterium | reverse complement strand
GCTTCCACCGCATATCATAGACTCCCGCCCGAAATTATCAACAATCTTTTTCCCCCCATAAAAAATAGCTTCGGCCCCGCCGTATCCCTAATTTTGATTTTTGCACTTTCATTTTATATTTGATATTTATCTAACAATATGGTATAATACCCCCCGAAGCGACAAGGCTTCCAGACCAGGGCTATTTGACAACAAAAGAAGAAAAATCTTGCCCGTAAGGGCGCAGCCCTGCAAACCGCTTTAACATCCGTGTTAATCTGTGTCTGAACATCCTCTATATCCTGTTAATCCCGTAAAAACCTACGAACTACGAACTACGAACTTAGAACTGTTCAGTAGATAACCAGTTGCGTCAAGTTGCCTCACACTTGCGCTCAGTTGCATACAAGTTGTGTCAAGTTGCGCTATGTTGCGCTCAGTTGCGCGCGGTTTCAGGCAACAAACCACCCCCAAAAACCGCATTATCACAATCAAAAACGCCATTTTAATCAAATTTTCAAAATACGTAAAAACCGCCAAAGCATAGTAGACCCGAAATGACCGTTTTGGGTATCTATAGAGCACATCATGGGGTATTACATCTATATATTTATGTACCCAAAAGCCGAACATAAGACCTCTAAACCATATTAAGTCATCGCCAACAAACATTGGTTCATCACCAATAATCAATTAAAAATCGCTTGTTTTCCCTCGTTTCGGTGGTATAACAAGTCCCTTATTTTTCCGACAATAATAGATATGAACAAAATAGCGTCATCACCGGAAGTCCTCGACCGCAAACAACGGCTGGCCACGATGCGCCTCTCCGTCGTCGAAGGCCTGATTGCCATGATTGCCATCGGCTTTCAGCAGACCTTTTACGTCCCTTTTCTAAACGCCCTCGGCGCTACCCCCCTTCAGGTGGGTATCGGAGCAGGCCTGCCCTCCCTGATGACCGGCCTGATTCAGCTCGGAATACCCCGATGGCTTGAAAAGACAAAAAGCTACAAGAAAGTCCTTTTCATAGGCACGTTCATCCACGGCCTCAGTTTCATCCCTCTGGCCCTGATTGCTTTCCTCAGCAGTTCAATGACAGTCTGGTATGCCATTGCTTTTATGGGCGTCAGTGCCGCCGCAATGGGCTTTGGCTCCGGTGCCTGGGCCGACTGGATGGGCCACATCGTCCCCCGCCGGCGCCGCGGCATCTATTTCGGCAGCCGCAACCGCATTATCAACCTTGTTCAGTTGGGCATGACCGTTTTGGCCGGCCATATGCTCGACACCTTCATCGGCAAAACCCTGCTGATTTTCTCATTCATTTGGTGGTTTGGTTTTCTGGCGCGCACCGCCAGCTCTTTTCTGTTCTTCTGGCATTATGAACCCCCGACTCTCAAGCAGCAGCCGCGTCAAACCAGCTCATTTGCCGACTTCTGCGGCGATCTGTTTTCCAGCTCCTTCGGCAAATTTGTACTGGCCTTCTCGCTGATTAACCTGGCCGCCAACTTCAGCGGGCCGTTCTTTACGCTTTATATGCTCAACGACCTCAAGTTATCCTATATTCAATACACAACACTGACACTTGTACCCTCGTTGACCACCATTCTCTCAATGAAACTCTGGGGCCGCATCTGCGACCGTATCGGCTATGTCATTCCGATGCGTCTGCAAGTCACCGGCGTAATGGGCCTGCCTTTGATCTGGATTATCACCGACAATTTCTGGATTCTCATCCTGTCCCAGATATGTGCCGGCCTGACCTGGGGCGGCCTGACACTGACCAGTTTTAACTATTCCATCACCGCCATCGGCACTCAGCACCGCCTCAGCAACCTCTCGTACCTGAATTTTATTTCTTCCGCCTGTATCTTTCTGGGTACAACGCTCGGCGGATTGCTCGGCCCGCACTTGCCCGTGTTTTCTTCCTCCCAGTACCACAGCATCTTTTTATTCAGTGTCTTACTGCGGACGATCCCGATGTCGATCTTCCAGATGATTCCCGAAGACAGCCCGCCCACAACAAAACTCAATACTTTTGAGCGATTCTTCTTTGACCCAAGACTTAACTTGCGGATAGGCTTTGACCGTATCATCGTCACTAAATTCCGCCGTCCCATCTGACCGGCCGATTTGCTTTGGACAAACTCTGATGAACCTGTATAATAGCAATTTATAAATCAGATAAGGTAACATGAAGGAGAGGCAATTATGATACGAACGGCCACCGATACACGCGAACGGATTATCATTACATCACGGAACCTGTTCAGTTCGCACGGGTTTCACGGCACCTCCCTGCACGATATCCTCGGAGCCGTCGGTATCACAAAAGGTGCTTTCTATCATTACTTCAACAGCAAAGAAACGCTTTGCGAAATCATTCTGGAACAGGCCGTTGCCGAATACCATCAACTGGCCGAAGCGGTGCAAAAGGATACTCCCGGTCCGGACAGCCTGCGACGCTGGCTGACGCTGATCAGCGAACAAAACACCGCAGGCCATTGGCTGAACTGCCGTCTGCTGACACGGCTGACCGTTGAATGCTCCGAGTTGAACCCCGCAATGCAGAATCGCCTGCGTACCTTCTGGCGATGGTATCAGAGTTTTTATGAAACACTCCTGAGTCGAAGTCTCGGCCCCCAGACCAATCCGGAAGATATCCCCGCGCTGGCCAGAAGTTTGATTTGCTGTCTGTTCGGCGCATTGTGGCTGGATCGGTGCGTCGCTTCTAAAGATGACCTGACGCACGTCGCCGAAGTCCAACTCCGCCAACTTCTAAAATAACCCCCGCAGGTTCCCTTCAGTCGAAAGTCCGGACGCGGATGTTGCGGTAATAGACCTTGTCGCCGTGATCCTGCAAAAGGATGTGTCCTTTTTCGGCCAGTCCGAAATCGGCAATGTCTTTGTATTTACTCTCGGCAACCAGTTTCCGGAACGCCGGATCATTGCGTGTAAATTCAAGGACCTTGACGCCATTGAGCCAATGCTCAACATGCATCCCCTTGCTGACGATGCGGGCGGTATTCCATTCGCCGATGGGTTTGACGGGTTTGTCATCGCGTGCGGCAATCAGATCGTACAGCGAACCAATGGTGCGGTTTCCGCCTTTGCCCGCCTTGGCGTCCGGATGGCGTTCATCATCCAGTATCTGATATTCCAACCCCAGCCCGGCGCCGCCTTTGCTGAGCGATTCGACGATCAAATATTTTATCCCGCTGTTGGCCTTCTCGGTCAATTTGAACTCCAGCTCAAACTCAAAATTGCCGTATTCTTCCCGCGTAATGATATCGCGCGAGCTGCCCTGTGCCGGATCGCGTACCAGCAGTCCATCTTCTACATACCAGCCCTTTTCGGGAAATGTCTGGCTGTTCATTCCGCGCCAGGCGCTGGTATCGTTCCCGTCAAACAGAGTCTGCCATTTGGCCTGCTGCTGACATCCGGCCAAAACTGCCATACACACAATGCACACCGCACAAAGCACTGAACTACGTTTCATAGCATTTCCTTTTCAAGAAAAACAGGCCGGCAGCACTATTTGCCCCGGCCTTTGTTCCATTTATCTATCGTATTCCCGAAAGCACCCCGAATAATCAAACATAAAAACTATACCCGTTCGGGAATGCGAAATTGTCCGCGGCCTTCACGCTTAAGCAATGCATTGGCCTGCCGGTCGCCGATGAATTGCTCTTTGGTGCCGTCAAAGGTCAGCGTTCGTCCCAGCCGATACGATATATTCGCCAGGATCGGCAGCGCCGAGGACATATTGCCCTCTGCAATATCGCAGGTCTGGTCTTCCCGTTTGCCGCTGCGGATCGCGGCAATAAAGTTGCCCTGATGCCCGCCGCTGCCGGCGCCGGCAACATTCATCGGGTCTGCTTTTTCGTCGCCGCCTTCAGAACTCGGGCCGGGTTCATTTTTGTATCCAAAATAAGTCTTCCAGGTTCCGCCGTTGACACTCATCCAGCCCTTGGTGCCATAGAACAGATTGCCCACATCGATGCCTTCTTCCTTATTGGCCGGCAATCCGCGCACTTCAAACACCAGCAGTTTGCCGTCGGCATATTTGATATTGGCCGTCTGCACATTCGGTGTTTCCTGATTGCCGGGCGGGCCGTATAAACCGCCGGAGGAGCTGACTTCTACAGGATGCTCCTGTTTGCCCAGTCCCCAGCGGGCAACATCAAACTGGTGCGGCCCCTGATTGTGAATATCGCCGCCGCCGTAATTCCAGTTCCAGTGCCAGTTGTAATGAAAGCGGTTATAGTTGAACGGCAGCAGCTTGGCCGGCCCGGTCCAATAATCGTAATCAACCTTGGCCATATAGTCGGCGGTATAGTTCTCGGCGCGTCGATTGAACGCATAGTATTCATAGCCCGGGCCGGTACCGATGCCATCCTTGACATTGCCGATCCATTCGCGCGGCTTGTAGCACAGCCCTCTCGCCATATACACCTCGCCGATCCCGCCTTCTCTAAGGAACTCCATCGCCCGGCGTACATTTGCAATCGACCGGTTCTGGAAGCCCGCCTGCACCAGCACATTGTATTTACGAGATGCTTCAACCATCTTACGGCCTTCCCAGACATTGTGGCAGGTCGGTTTTTCCACATACACGTGCTTGCCCGCCTGACAGGCCCAGATGGTTCCCAGTGCGTGCCAGTGGTTAGGCGTGCCCATCACGACAGCGTCGATATCCTTCTCTTCGAACAGTTTGCGCATATCGCCGAATGCCTTGGGGCGATAGCCTTTCTTCTTTTCGATCTCGTCAACACGCTTATCCAGAACATTGCCGTCCACATCGCAGAGGGAATGAATATGCACATTCGGCATATTCATAAATTCCTCGGCCAGCGCCCAGCCGCGGCTGCGAACGCCGATGATGCCGAGATTAATCCGCTCATTGGCTCCGACGGCCCGACGCCCCGGCATCCAGACGACTTTGGACTCCTGCCGGCAGGATGACAATGCTCCGACAGCCAGAAGACCCGCTGACAACTTTCCGGTGTTAATCACAAACTGGCGACGTGAAAGTTTCGATTGATTTGTATGCATGCGGCCTCCACACTTTAATTATTTTTTACAGAACAGCTTATGAACTTTTCTACCAAACGGCCAACCCGCAGATTCCCCGTGTTTTCATAACCACATTAACTATTGTTTCCAAAGTCCAGAAGTTTGTCAATCTTTTTTTCTCACGGCGTGAAAAATTTCCTTGACAGACCCCCGCCGATAGGGCTTTTATTATGCAAAGTACACGCTATAATTAAGGCAAACAATTTTTATTGAGGAGACACATATGCACGCAAACGCATCACGCAGAACGTTTCTGAAGACCGCCGGCGTTTTGGCGGGAACCGCACTGACCGGCGCGGCCGGGTGTGTCGCTGCAGAGCAGGCTGCTTCGCCAGCCGCCGCCGCCAACGAAAAACAACCCTATACACTCCGACTCGGTCTGGCTTCCTACACCACGCGCAAGTTGTCCCTTGATAAGACGATTGAGGTCGCCAAGCGCGTGGGGCTGACCTGTATTTCCCTAAAGGATATGCACTTGCCGAGAAATGTTTCCGCAGAGACAACCGCAGAAACCGCTAAAAAAGTCCGCGACGCCGGACTTGACCTTTATGCCGGCGGCGTGATTTACATGAATTCCGAAAACGATGTCAATCAGGCCTTTGATTATGCCAGGGCCGCAGGGTTCCGGATGATCGTCGGCGTGCCGCGTCATGAATTTCTGGATCTGGTGGAAGAGAAAATCAAAACCTATAACATCGCGGTGGCCATTCACAACCACGGGCCGGAAGACAAACTTTATCCGACCGCCGAAAGCGCCTACGAAAAGATAAAAACGCGCGACAAACGCTTCGGCCTGTGTGTGGATTTCGGCCATACGCAGCGCAGCGGCATTCGCCCGGCCGACGATGTCCTGCGGTTTGCCGACCGGCTGCTGGACGTACACTTTAAAGATGTCAACCAGGCTAACGCCAAGGGCGGAACCATCGAAATCGGACGCGGGGTTATCGATATCCCGGCGGCCATTGAAGCCCTCCGCAAGATCAACTATAAAGGTATTGCCTCATTTGAATATGAAAAAGACGCCGACGATCCGACGATGGGTCTTGCCGAAAGTGTCGGATACGTTCGCGGCGTAATGACAATGATGAACCGAAGCTGATGTTTTGAAAGGATTGCCGTCTATGAAAAAAATGCTGTGTGTGCTCGGATTGATCGGATGTATGACAATGATTGCTTCCTGTAACGAATCCATCAAGGCAAACCCCTCCTCCTATCCGGTAACGCTGATGACGGTGGATCCGGGCCATTTCCATGCGGCCTTGGTGCAGAAGAATATGTACCCGCAGCTTAATCCCGAGGTGTTTGTCTATGCGCCGAAAAGTCCGGATGTGGACGATCATCTGGACCGCATCAAAGGTTTCAATACCCGTGCTGAAAATCCCACCGCGTGGAAGACCACCACATATCGCGGCGACGATTTTCTTGAAAAGGCAATGGCCGAGAAAAAAGGTAATGTCGTGATGCTGGCGGGCAATAACCGTAAAAAAATCGAGACCATCAAAACCTTTGTGGATGCAGGGGTAAACGTCTATTCCGACAAGCCCATGTGCATCAACAAAGCGGGCTTTGAAGTACTCCAGGAAGCCTTCGCCTCGGCTAAAAAGAATAATGTGCTGCTGTATGACATTATGACCGAGCGGTATGAAATTACCACAATGCTGCAAAAAGAACTGGCCAATACGCCGGCAATCTTCGGCGCCCTGAAAAAAGGCACTCCGGAGGATCCCTCTGTCGTCAAAGAAAGCGTTCACCACTTCTTTAAGTATGTTTCCGGCAATCCTCTTAAGCGTCCCGGCTGGTTTTACGATACCACTCAACAGGGCGAAGGCATTGTCGATGTCACGACGCATCTGGTAGATCTGGTGCAATGGGAGGCGTTTCCCGAACAAATCATCGATTACAAAACCGATGTTGTGCTGCTCAGCGCCAAACGCTGGCCGACGCTGCTGACCCGGGAACAATTTGAGCGATCCACCGCACTGACTGATTTTCCCGATTCTCTGAAATCACAACTGGACGCCAACGGTTCGCTGCCCTGCTATGCCAACGGCGAAATCAATTATACCCTTAAGGGCATTCACGCCAAAGTCAAGGTTCTGTGGAACTATGAGGCTCCCGAAGGCGCCGGGGATATGCATTACTCGATTATGAAAGGCACCAAAGCCAACATCCTTATTCTGCAGGGAAAAGAGCAGAACTATAAGCCGGAACTGTATATTGAACCGGCGGAGGGCGTTGCGGCGGACTCCCTGAACGGGCCGATTTATATGACGATATTACAACTGCAAAAGAAATATCCCGGCGTGATGATGCAGCGTCAGGGCGACCGCTGGCATATTGCGATCCCTGCCCGCTACCATGTCGGCCATGAAGCTCACTTTACACAGGTCACAGAAAACTATCTCAAGTTCCTTGAGAACGGCAAGATGCCTGAATGGGAAGTGCCGAATATGATCGCCAAGTACTACATTACCACCGCCGCACTGGAGATGGCACAGTAGCGCAGTCATTAACACCCGACGAGAAAAAAGTCGCGATGCATTGAATCCGGATGCAGCGCGACTTTTCTTTTTGTCTGAATGCTTTTTAACGTTCGGCTTTTATCTGCTTGCGCCAAAGACCGGTACAATATGGCGCCGATAGATGTTGTCGGTTACGTGCGGTCCGATCCGGTCGGCCAGCCGCTTGAGGGCATCGGTGTATTCCGTGCCCCGCCGGGCGGCCATCTTGTAGCCGACATGAATGAGCTGGCGGAAATGCAGGTTGTACGCCGTACAGCCGGGGTCGTGCCGCAGTGCGGCGGCAAACTGCTGACTGTCCCACTCGTTGACGATCCACGGGTTTGGCAGTTTGGTCTTGTCGATATCGATGACTGCCGCATACGGGGCACACAACGCATCAAAATGCGACAGCGATTCGGCATAGATTTCTTTGGCTAAAGCAAGCCCCTGATCCTCCGCCAGCGAAAGACCAATCAACTCCTCCAGCCACGTTGTGCCGGCGGTTTTCAGATGCAGGCCGGCGCCGAAATCCCGCAGCGCGCGGCAGATCGCCGGATAAATCGAAAACTTATCGCTGCCCGAATGGACACTGAGCTTAAGATTATCCGGCAGACCGAACGTCTGAACGGCAAACGCAATGACGGCAACATCCGTCCTGAACTCCGCCTCAAACCGCTTTACGTCGCCGACATAATCGACCCCCTTGTTAAATCGCCCGCTGAATCGCGGAGCAATCGTCTGAGCGGGAATGCCTTCGGCGGCAATCGCCGACAAAATAAATAACATCTCCGCCGGGGACTGCGGGATATCCGTTTCATCCATTGACACTTCGGTCACGAACGAATCGGCGGGACGGTATTTGAGTATATGCCGATAAATCCGCCCGGCTTCCTTGACTGCAAACAGAAACTTGGCGGCGATGCGTTTGAGGTCTGTTTCGGTTACTGTAAACGGAACGGCAAGGCCGGGAATGTTCTGAGTCCCGATGAAATGCCGGTTTTGACGGCAGAACGCCTCGATCTCATCGGCTCCGGCAGGCTGGCCGATGGATTCGGCCACATCGAGCGTAAAAAAATCGCAGCATTTTAAAAATCCGTCAATCGTCTTAAGATGGACATGGTCGGCATCCACGAAATACGGTTTCTTCCAGTTCAGCGCCGCCACTGCTGCATCCGCCTCGGCGCGAACGTCGCCCGGCTGGGTGCCGATAATGCTGTGTTCGCGATAAGATTTGTTCCAGACCGGCGTAATGTCAATGCCTTCGGCCTGTGCCATCTGCATTGCCTTAAGCTGCGCAACGCCCTGACAACCGAACCGGTCGCCGATCCCCATTGAAAATCTCGGCAGTTTCATATTGTCCCTTTCGTTCAATGGTTAAAAGAAACAAAAGAATTTATCGCCGTCCCCGTTGTTTGCGGCGATTGATTTTTATGCCGGCGGATTTTCGCCCGTTGCGGATCGAACGGGCACGAACCAAAGGCTCTGACGGCATTAAAAAGAGCTGTCGGCTCGGCAGGTTCACCGCGGCGATCTTGACCTTCATCGGCTGGCCCAGATGAATGCTCTCGCCGGACCACTTGCCTATTACAGCCTGGGCACGCTGGTCAAATTTCCACTCGTCCATCCCCAAATCGCCCGGCTCGATCATCCCTTCGATGCCGAATTTTGTGCATTGAACAAAGACGCCGAAATTGGTCAGTCCTGAGACGACACAGTTCAGTTCTTCGCCGATCCGTTCGCTGAGCATCTGGAGAATAAGCACCGTCTTGATTTCACTTTCGGCGGAAGCGGCCTGCTGTTCGGTAAATGTAATGTGTTTGCCGATCTCAATCAGCTCGCCTTCGGGCAGCACTTCTTCAAGGCCGATTTTATTGAGCTGCCCCTTGATGTAGCAATCCAGCAATCGATGCACCATTAAATCTGCATAACGGCGTATGGGGCTGGTGAAATGGCAGTAATGTTTGGAGGCCAGGGCAAAATGCCCGATATGCAGCGGCGAATACTCGGCCCGCTGCATACTGCGCAATACATGCATATTGATCGCAAATTCGACCGGCGTGCCTTTGACGGCCGCCAGCAAATCCTGAATGGCCGTACGATCCAGATGCCGCGGCACTTTCAGACCGCACAGCTTGATGAACCGCCCCAGATTCTGCGTTGTAAACGCGTCCGGGTCCGGATGGATACGCCGCATAAACGGCACCGTGAAACGATCCAGCAGCGAGGCAACCGCTTCGTTGGCCTCGACCATAAACATTTCAATGATCGTATGAGGATAGCTGGTATCGGCCGGCTGGGCATCGACTACACGGCCGGCCTTGTCAAAGATCAGCTCCGTTTCCGGCAGGTCCAGATGCAGCATCCCGTTTTGTTCGCGCCGCCGTTCAATCGCCCGGGCCAGCGTTTCCATATCCTTAAGCAGTGCAACTACCTGGCCGGGATGTCCGGCGGCATGACCTTTGAGAATTTTGTCCACCTCCAGATACGTCAGACGGGCAGTCGAACAGATAACGCTGTTGTCAAACTCGGTGCCCAGCAGCTTGCCTTCATCGTCATAGGTCATATAGGCGCTTTTGGCAAAGCGCTTCTGGTTGGGCTGAAGACTGCAAATGCCGTTGCTGAGCACTTCCGGCAGCATCGGAATCACTTTCAGCGGCAGATACACACTGTTGCCGCGATGTCTGGCTTCCTCATCCAGCGGCGAGGCGATAGGGATAAAGTGACTGACATCGGCGATATGCACGCCAAGACGCCAGTGGCCGTCGCGTGTCCGGCGAAGGCTGATGGCGTCGTCAAAATCTTTGGCGTCCGGGGGATCGATGGTGACAATGACTTCGCCGGTCAGGTCGGCCCGATTGGACGGACGGTCGGGATCATAGGCTTCGGTCGCCTGCCGGGCCTGTTCCCGGCAGCTTTCCGGAAACTCGTGCGGCAGGTTGTATTGGGCCATAATAGAATAGAGTTCCGAATCATACTGGCCCGCCTTGCCGATGACTTCCACAATTGCGCCTGTGGCCGGTTCATTTTTGCGAGGGTAGCTGACAATCTCCATCACAACTTTGTCATTGACATTGGCGCCGCTGGAAGGAGCATCTTCCACCAATACCGGCTTGAAGAATCCTTTGCCCTCCGGGACCACATACCAAGTGTCTTCATTGCGCTGCAGTGTTCCGACGAAGCGGTCGCTGCCGCGTTCGACAATTTCCTGTATGATGCCGGAATAGCGCATCTGTCCGTCGCGGGTTCCTTTCTTGACGGCGCGGGCAATGACGACATCATTGCTCATTGCCCCGGCCGTATCCGTCGGCGCAACATAAAGATCGCCATAGGCATTAGGCTCCAGCGGCACGATAAAACCAAAACCTCGGGCGCTGGCTCGAAACGTTCCAATAACGCGGTTGGGCATTGCCGGGAGGGTTACATTTTTTTTGGAGTCGATAATGATTTGACTGTTTTGGCGCAGATTTTCCAGCGCCTTTTGAAATTCAGGATACTCCTGCCCCCCGGCTCCGAGACTTTCGGCCAGACGACGCGGCGGCTGGGGCGTGTAATCCCGCCGGGAAAGAGCCGTCAATATTTGTCGTTTAAGCAGTTCCAACCTTCTATCCAATAAAAAAGCGTCTTGCCGACAGTATTTCATCGACAAGACGCCGGAATTTCTCTAAATCAGGGATGCAGCGCCGCCTTAGCTGGCCTTCGTCTTGAGGGCGTTAAGCCGCTTGGCCATACGCGATTTGAGGCGCGAGGCAGTGTTTTTGTGCATGGTGCTTGTCGTCGAAATCTTATCGAGCTTGCGGGTCAACTGTGTGAATTGTTCCTGAGCCGCTTCAACATTGCCGTTTGACAGCGTTTCTTCATACCGCTTGATCTGCGTCTTGACAATACTTCTGCGGGCACGGTTGCGAACCCTTGCCTTTGCACTTTGACGAACACGTTTCTTGGCCGATAATGAATGTGCCACGTTTTACTCCTGTAATATCGTAACTTCTGTCCTGCTTAAAAGAGGTTCATTGATTCCGTTCGAATTGCCTGCACGCGCAGGCGAAACGCTATTTTTTAACATCTTTTCGCAAAATGTCAATACGTTGTCCGACATCTTTATAATTAAAATCGAGCTGAGCCAGCTTGCGGTAGAGTTCCAGGGCTTCTTTGATCTGGCCGGAAGATTCATAAGCCCTTGCCAGATTATACTTTATGTCTTTTGTAATCGGACCTTCCTGGGACGGGCTGGCTTTGAGGGCCTGCTGAAAAATATCTATGGCATCCTCATTCCACCCCTTCAAAAGGAAGCACAAACCCGTCTTGTCGAGGGCCGCAAGGTGCAGTTTAGGGTCTTTTTGGGCCTCCTGAAACAGGGGAATTGCCTGGTCAAACTGCTGGGCACGAATCAGGCAACGGCCATATTCATATTTGAAGCGGGGATCGGTCGGGTAATTTTCCTGACACAGCTTAAAATGCTCCAGTTCTTCACGTTCCATAGTCGCCGTAAGCGAAGCCAACCGTTCTTTTAGTGCCTTGTCTTCCCCGGATGCCTTCAGCGACTGGGTCACGTCGCGAATCTGTCCCCGCAGCATACGGAGTTTCAATTCACCCTGGCGCCGGCGAAACGAAAAATCATGGGACTGGCGGTAATAGTGATCCAGCAGTTCGAATGCTTCGTTGTATCCCGCCTCGGTTTCAAGATCGGCCAGAGCGTTGGCCAAATCCAGAACATTGGCCGGCGAGGTGCGGACCTGCTCAAGCCGTTTTCGGGCTTCGGCCACCACCTGCTGTTTGGTATCTGTGCTTTTAACGACGTATTCCTGACTGTGCAGGCGGTCTTGAGCTTCCTTATCCTTGATAGAACCGCGAAAATCGCTGGATTGCCCGTATTTTCCCTTTTCCATTGTCATACTGGCACACAAATTCCGCAGTTCATCACGCAGCGCATCATCATCGGGTCGAATCTGCAGTGCCAATTCACAGACGGACACGGCTTTTGTAAACATCTGCATTTTGGCGTAGGAATCTTTCAGCAGAATATACGCTGCAAAACTCGGTTTCGGGGATGATTTATTGGCCTCAAAAATCAGCAGTGCGATCCATTCGCCGGTACGGTGATAGCCTCCGGCCACCGCCGCTTTCAGCATTGTTTCGGCGTACCCCAGATTATCGGGATCTTTGGCGAGCAAAAACTCGGCGTTGAGCATTTCATCCAGCGGCAGCTTTCCGCCTTTATGACGGATAATTTCCATCATTGACGGCTTTTTTCCGCCTTTTCCCTGGCGGATCAGCGCCAAACGGCGCAGCGGGGCGTGACCATCCTCCAAGGCATCGGGCGCAAACCGAAGTCCCTCAAGATAGAGATCAATCGCATAATCAAAGTTGTCCGTTGAGGCCACTTCCTCGGCACGGGTGAAAAACGCCCGGGCTTTCTGAAGGCCGACATCCAATGAATCGTCATGTGTCACGATTGACTGACTCTCCCAAATTCTGAACAGTAAAGGAATTATCTTATATTCTTTTTCGGCAATCTGTCAACACAAATTAAATACTTGTTACCAATCTGAATCTGTGTTATAAGGCCGTTTTGCTCATTACTTCATAAATACAGGAGATATAACGATGTTATCGGCCATTGAAAAAAGTGATTCAACTGTTTTTGATATAATTCATCGCGAAGAAGCCAAGCAGTCTGCCACAATTCGGATGATTCCTTCTGAAAACTATGTATCTAAAGCCGTTATGCTTGCCACCGGAAGCTGTCTGACCAACAAATATGCCGAGGGCTACCCCGGCAAACGCTACTATGAAGGTCAGGAATTTACCGATATGATTGAAAATCTGGCCAGAGACCGGGCTATGAAGCTGTTCGGGGCCGAAGGGGCCAACGTTCAGCCGCATTCCGGCTCGCCGGCCAATCTGGCGACGTACTGTGCTTTGGTGGAACCGGGGTCCACGATCATGGGCCTTTCTCTGCCGCACGGCGGGCACCTGACTCACGGCTGGAAAGTCAGTTTCACCGGAAAATTTTTCAATTCTGTTCAGTATGAACTGGATATTAAAACCGGGCGTCTGGATTACAACAAAATTGCCGACCTGGCCAAAAAACACAAACCCAGGATTTTGATCTCCGGCTCCAGCGCCTATCCGCGAGCCATCGATTTTACCGCATTTCAGGAGATCGCAAAGTCCGTCGGGGCCTATCATGTCTGCGATATGGCACACATCGCCGGACTGGTTGCCGGCAAGGTCCATATGAGTCCTGTTCCTTATGCTGATGTGGTGACCACTACCACACACAAGACTCTTCGCGGGCCGCGCGGGGGTATGATCCTGTTCAAGAAAGAACACGAAGCCGCCATCAATAAGGCCGTATTCCCGGGGATGCAGGGCGGGCCGCATATGCACACGATCTCTGCCCTGGCCGTCGCACTGGGCGAAGCGTCAACCCCGGACTTTGAAGTGTATGCCAAACAAATTGTGGCCAATGCCAAACGGCTGGCCGACAAACTGATGAAATTCGGCTTTGAGCTGGTCTCCGGCGGCACTGACAATCATCTGATGCTTATCGATTTGCGCAATAAAAACCTGACCGGAAAGCCTTTGGCCAAAGCCCTCGACCGAGCCGGGATCGTCTGCAACTATAACTCCGTACCGGGTGATACCGCCGGCCCGTTCAACCCGAGCGGCCTGCGGCTGGGAACTCCCGCCCTGACGACACGCGGAATGAAAGAAGACCAGATGGATCAGATCGCCGAGTGGATCAATACCGTCACTGAAAACATCGAAAATGAAGCGGTTATCGCCAAGGTCGGCCAGGCCGTACAGGAACTCTGCGGCAAATTCCCCCTGCCCGAACTTTTCGTCAAACGTGCCGCCAACGCATAACAAACGGCGTTTTCTATAGAATAGGCAAGCCCTGCCGCATTCTCTGCGAGCAGGGCTTTTTATTCATCATAACAACCGTTTGTCAGACTTATGTAAACAGAAACGCTTTGATGCCGGTAAAAATGATCTGGGCGGCCAGTGCCGTCAGTACCAACGCTGTCAGTTTAATCATCATCGTCATCACTTTTTGGCCCAGCAGATTTTTTATCCCGTCCGCCAGCAGCAAGAAAATCGATACCGTCACCCCGCCGGACAGAATCGCCGCATAGGCCACCAATCTGGCCTCTATACCGGTAATTTCGGTACCCCACACCATCAGGGTACCAATCGTGCCGGGGCCGACAATGATGGGCATTCCCAGAGGTACAATTGAAAAATCCTCGTCTTCCGTCTGCTGCGGGGGTCTGCTCAGCCCCAGCACAAGCATCACCGATGTTAAAAACAGAGTCGTACCCGCGCCGATCTGGAAGGCCGCCAGTGTAATACCCAGCAGGCCGAACAGCGCCCGTCCGAAGAAGAAAAAGACTGTAATCGAAATCAGGATCGTCGCCGATGTCCGCATCGCCGCATGGCGCCGACTTTGGGCGTCCAATCCCTCAGCCATCTTTAAATACAGCGACATCGTAAAAAACGGCGCCAACAGAAAAAACATCTTTATATAGGTACTGATAAATTCCTGCATCATCATCATTATCCCATCAGAAAAGACCCAACCTATTATGTAAAGGGGCTTATTGTACGATTCCTTTTGCCGGCGTGCAATACAAGAATTTGACTCGCCTGCTTTTACCCACTTCATCTTCATTCATTTGTCAGCTTAGCGATATCTGCGGAAAATGCTTTATCCGCGGATGGTTTTGGGCTATAGTATCGGCGTTGTAAAGCGTTACTGAAAGTGGAGATGGTCTGTCGTAAGTGGAGATAATTATGGCCAATGTAATACTCAGGACGGAAATACCGAATGTGCCCGTCAAACACGGAAAAGTGCGGGATATTTATGATCTCGGTGACGCTTTGCTGATCGCCGCGTCTGACCGCCTCAGCGCCTTTGACGTCATAATGAAAACAGGCATTCCCTATAAAGGTCAGGTTTTAACAGAAATCTCCAAGTTCTGGTTTAAATATCTGGCCGGGGTGATTGAAAATCATTTGATTACTGACGAGGTGAGCAAATTCCCCACACCATTCTGTGATTATCCCAAACAATTGGCCGGTCGGAGTATGCTGGTTAAAAAGACGCGGGTGCTGCCGGTGGAGTGTATTGTCCGCGGCTACATCACCGGCTCCGGCTGGAAAGAGTATCAAAAACTCGGCACAATCTGCGGCATTCATCTGCCTGCGGGCCTTAAGCAGTGCCAAAAGCTGCCTGAGCCGATCTTTACCCCCTCAACCAAGGCCGAGCAGGGCGCCCATGACGAAAATATCAGCTTTGACGAATGCGTCAAGCTAATCGGTAAACAAAAGGCCGAGTACATTCGCGACAAGAGCATTGAGATATTCAAAAAGGCCGGCGTCTATGCCGCATCCAAAGGGATATTGCTGGCCGACACCAAGTTTGAGTGGGGTGAGATCGACGGCCGTATTATCCTGATCGACGAAGTGCTCACGCCGGATTCGTCGCGGTTCTGGCCCGCCGACAAGTATGAGGCCGGACGCGATCAGGAAAGCTTTGACAAACAATTTGTGCGAAATTATCTGGAAGATATCAAGTTCAACAAATCCGGCCCGGGTGTGGAACTGCCGGCCGATATCACGGAAAAAACGAGCGCCAAGTATATCGAAGCCTATGAGAAACTGACAGGATGCACGTTCGAACCTGCCGTATAGACAAACAATAAACACAGATTCCAGGCGTTCTTTTTGACCGGAAATCGAAACACGAATTCAATCCATGCCGGCAGCGATGCAGGATTATTCGCTTATCAAAGAAAAGGATTCGTCCAGAAAGGCAACCGGATTATGATTAAAACGATTGTTTCAATAAGCTTGTTTTTCTATGCCGCCGCCCTGCTGCCTGCTCAACAGCTTACCGATTATGTAAACCCCTTTTTGGGTACGGCCACTTTATGGGACAGTAAAGACATCGGCTATACCCCGACCCACCGGACATGGGGGGGCGAGGTTTTTCCGGGGTCTTCGCTTCCCAATGCGATGGTTCAGTTAAGTCCGGTCACACTGTTCAGGAGCGGCTCGGGGTATCAGTATGAAGATACGGTCATCTATGCGTTTACCCATACCAATAAAGGGCATTGGAATTTATGTCATATTCCCTTACTGCCGGCCACCGGTACTATCCTGCCGGATGATTACAGCTCCGCATTCAGCCACAAAAACGAGTCTGCCCGTCCGGGGTATTACCAGGTATATCTTGAACGGTACGATGTCAATGCCGAGTTGACCTCAACATTACGGTGCGGATTTCATAAATACACGTTTAAAGACGGACAGAGCAAAAAACTGATCGCGGACCTTTCCATCTCCAACGAACGCGTCAGACGATGGGAGATCGCCCAGGAAGGCGACACTGCATTCAAGGGCTTTCAGCAAGCCGGCGAGAGAGTATACTTCTATGCCGTGTCCAACCATAAGATTCGAAACATCGAATCGCTCAAGAAAGACAGGAAAGAAATATCCGTTGTCAATTTTATCGACGCAGCGATGCCGCTGGAGATACAGATAGGTCTTTCGTTTGTAAGCATCGAGAATGCAAAAGAAAACCTGGAAAAAGAGATGCTGGGAAAAAGTTTTTCACAGGTCAGAACTGAAGCGACGGCGATCTGGGAGGCGTTGCTGTCAAAAATCCAGGTCACGGGCGGAACGGACCGGCAACGCAGACTATTTTATTCCACCTTATACCGCTCTTTTCTCTGGCCGGCGTTACGAAGCGATGTGAATGGAGACTTTCATGACAGATCGGGCAATGTTGTTAATAAAGGCTTTCGTTATTACACGGAACCCTCTTTATGGGATGACTATCGCAACAAGCTGGTGCTGCTGGGAATGCTGTCCCCTGAGGTAACGGTTGACGTCATCCAATCCCTGATCGACAAGGGCGAAAAGACCGGGTTTATGCCGACCTTTTTTCACGGCGACCATGCCGCTCCGTTTATTGCAGGAACGTATTTGAGAGGCATCCGCGGCTACGATATTAAAAGCGCCTACAACCTGCTGTTAAGAAATGCCACTGTGGAAGGCGGGACCCGGCCTCATATCACAGAATATATGGAAAAGGGCTTCATCTCGGAGCCGGACCTGGAAAATCCTGGGGTCGAAACGAAAGCCAAAGCCGGCGTTACCAAAACACTTGAATACGCCTATGATGATTATGCTTTGGCGCTGCTGGCTAAAGAATTAAACGATACGGAAAATTACGAGATGCTGATGAAGCGATCGCGCAACTATAAAAATATGTTCGATCCGTCCACCGGATTGATGCGAGGGCGTCTGGAAAACGGGGAGTGGATCAAGAACTTCGACCCGGAGTACCCCTATTATGAATATATGTACCGGGAAGCCAATGCGTGGCAGTCTTCTTTTTTTGCTCCTCATGACCCGGAAGGATTGATCGGCCTCTACAAGAGTAAGGAAGCATTCGAAAAGAAGCTGGACGATCTTTTCACCCTCCCCTGGAAGGGAATCGAAGCGTATAATTTCTCTGTCTTTATCGGTCAATACTGCCACGGCAATCAGCCCGACCATGGTTTTCCGTTTATGTATTATTTCGTAGACAAACAGGAAAAATCCCAGGTTTTATTAGATAAAATCATGGATCAGTTCTATGATATGGGCAAAGAGAAGCTGGCGTATGCCGGAATGGATGATGCGGGTGAAATGTCGTCCTGGTACGTGTTTTGTGCCATCGGGATATATCCGTTTTCGCCGGCGGATACGGATTATATGATTTCAGTGCCGCTCTTTGATAAAATTGAAATAACGGTAAGAGACGATAGTCGGTGTACAATTGTAAAAAAGAATTCAGGCAGCAAGATCAGCGAGATCACGTATGGGGATCGGAAAATTGACGGTTATTTCATTTCTCATCACGACCTCATAAAAGGAAAGACGCTGGTTATTACCACACAATAGCGGTGCAAATGAGAACAGAGCATTATGGCAGAGACGGTTGTAGAAATTGAACGGGTTACTTTTTATCGCAAGCAGCGGGCGATTCTTTCCGGCATTGACTGGCGGATCGAGAAAGGACATCATTGCGCCTTGCTCGGAGCCAATGGTTCGGGCAAAACAACGCTGCTTAAACTCATCTGCGGCTATGAATGGCCGACCTTCGGATCGGTAAAGGTGCTGGGCCAGCGGTTCGGGGCATGCGATGTGCGCACCCTGCGAAAGCTTATCGGCTGGGTCAGCTCTGCAATGACTCAACTGCTGCCCGGACAGGACACCGCCGTCCAGGTCGCCGCGTCGGGCCTGGAAGCCAGCATCGGTCTGTATCGTACTTTTTCACAAGAAGAGCTGGATAAAGCGCAACGGATCCTGGCGCATCTGGGGGCCGAAAGCATCGCCCGTCAGCGATATAATACCCTCTCTCAGGGCGAACAGCAAAAAACGCTGATCGCCCGTGCGATGGTCAGCGAGCCGAAACTGCTGATTCTGGATGAGCCCTGCATCGGGCTGGACCCGGCGTCGCGGGAACGATTTCTGCAGGATCTTGACGATTTTGCGGCCCGCCCGGATTCGCCGACTATGGTGCTGGTTACGCACCACATCGAAGAAATCCGCCCGTGGATCAAACAGGTGCTGATGCTTAAAAACGGCAAGATACTGGCTCAGGGCGAGCCGGACGAGGTCATCTCCGGCACAACTATGAGCGAGCTGTTCGGCGGCCGGTGCCGTGTGGGCAAAAGCGAAAACGGTTATTGGCTGCGGATGGAAACTGCCGTATGAACACACAGAACACCCTGCGGTCCCAATGGACGCAGCTTTTGGCATTAAGTTTTGCACATTTTGCAGTGGATTGCATGCCCGGCCTGATGCATACAGTTCTGCCGGCGATTCAGGATCGCTTCTCAATGAGTGTCCAGGCCGGTGCGGCACTGCTGACGGTGTTTCTGATCGCCGCCAACGGCATCCAAGTCGCTACCGGACACCTGCGTTCCGAAAAAGAAACGCCGCTGTTTTTATACATCGGCTTACTGCTGTCGATGTCAATCCTGCTGTTTTCATTCGTTCCTAAAGGTCCCGCGACCATGCCGGCGGCAATGGCGGTGGCCGCAGCCAGTGCGGTGGGGATCGGTATGGTGCATCCCGAGGCGCTTCGTGCGGTGCATCGCATCGAGGGCATTCATTCGGCGCTGAGTTCGTCAATTTTTATGGGCTTCGGCGTCGGGGGCTTTGCGGTCGGAAGCTGGGCCAGCACCTACCTGTTTAAATGGTGGGGCTTTTGGGGGCAACTGCCTTTTTGTGTCTTTGCTATCGCGGGGGTTTTTGCGGTACGGCTGACCGGCGTCCGGCTGGCGGTAGAGGCGGCGCCCGCCGAGCGCAAGCTTTCCGGGCATGATGTCGATGTTCCCTTCTGGCCGGTGATGGCCATTGCAACGCTGTCGGCAGTGGCCGCACAGGTGATGTGCTGGCTGATCCCGCAGCATCTGAATATGCTTGGAGCCGAGCTGTCGCTGGGAGGTGTGGCCGTGGCGATGTTCAGTCTGTCCGGCGGCATCGGCGGTATCGTCATGTCGCAGGCAGCCTGGCGGCGCGGCGAAGCGGCGGTCGCGACGGCCATGCTCGCAACGGGTTTGCCGTTTATTACCGCTTACTTGTTCCTGATGCAGCATAAGTGGTCGCCGGCGGTGATGTTCGTCGGCGGATTTTTCTGCTATGGGGCCTATCCGATCCTGGTCAGCCTTGCCCGGCGCAGCCGCGGCCCGCGACTCGGACAGCGTATGGGATTTATGGTCGGCGGCATCTGGCTGGTGGCGTGCCTGTTTCCGATGCTGCTGGGGCCGGTCGTCAAACATTTCGGCACACGGCCGGTGCTGATGGATATCCCGGTGGTCTTTGCCGCCTCCTGTGCGTTGGCCGCCTGGACTGCTTTTAAAATTAAAAAACAAAAAAAACAAAACGATGAAACCATTAATTGATTACGATATGCATATTCACACCGCCTATTGCGGCCATGCACCCGAAATGGCCGTCGAGGCGATCTGCCGGCAGGCCGATGCACTCGGGCTGCGTCTGATTGCCATCACCGACCATATCTTCGAGCCGTCAAACCGTACAACCATCGAACGGATTCGGCAGGAAGTCGCCGCCTGCAAACCCGACTGCCGCGTTCTGGTGGGGGCTGAAATCGATGTCGATTCAGACTACGCCGACGGACGGCTGGTCACCGACGAGCTGGACGGACTGGATTACGTCATTGCAGGGTTTCATTATGTCCCCACGATGGGCCATTATCCGTGGTCCATCAAAGACCGGCGGATGGACATCGAGCAATTTCTCGACCTGTGGGAAAGCTCGCTGCTGGGCATCGTCTCCAACCCGCGAATCAATACGCTGGCCCATCCCGGCCGGATGCTGGCGGCCTGCACCGAACTGGATGTCTATTTTGAGCATGGGCTGGCGGTCTTTGAGAAGGTCGCAAAACTCTCAGCCAAAAACCATATCGCCTGGGAGGTCAACGAACTGACCGGCCACCGACTGCCCGAATATTGGCAGCACGAGTGGTACCGTATTTATGAGGTCGCATTGAACGCGGGCGTCAAACTCATCTACGGCTCCGACGCCCACACCCTCGACAGCATCCGGATGAAAACCTTCGCCGAACGCGTTATTAAACAGCTTCCGGCCGGAAGCTTATCGAGACCGGAAGAGATTATGCGATTGTAACGTGCATATTGGAAATTGTAAAATAGGACAGGATGAGCAGGATAATTTCATGAAAAAGTTTCCGGCACGAATACATGTTTTAATGGCCAGAGAGGCCAATTATGCTGTCGTCATACGTCGCGGGCCTTCTGAGCATGTATGCACGGTTGGGTGGGATTTAAGTGAAGATACCTTTACTCTTGGACAGTGGTTAAAGGGAAGTATTGATGCAAGAATGAGCGACTTGTCACCGGACGGAAAGCACCTGATATACTTTGCAAAACATGCAGAGTTTAGTGCGGATATAAAAGGAATCTGGACTGCGATTTCAATTGCTCCATATTTAAAACCACTTGGCCTTTGGAAACGAACGAATACTTGGGGTGGTGGTGGAAGATTTATTTCAAATGTAAAGTACTGGATCAATAAAGATGGATTCGGACAGATGTGTACAAAAAAACCTGACGGCTTTAAAGAATCATGGTTTGGTCCATATTGGGAGTTTTTTAGAAAAGGCCTTTGCCGCGAAAAATGGGAGGGTTGGAGTTATAAAGAAAAAAGACATGAAGGAAATGATCAGGTTTTATTTTTTGAAAAAGATATCAACAAAAATTGGGTAATTGTTAAAAAACAATATAGTGGTTTTGTATCTTGTCATTCAGAAGGAAAAGGTTGTGTTTATAATACATACGAATTGTTTAATAGAAAAACAAAACACACACAATCTTTTCCCAACTGGGAGTGGGCTGAGGCGAGAAAAAGCAGGCTTTACTGGGCAGAGAGAGGAAAGATATATCGTGGCACGGCAGATGATGAGGGTTTGTGCGATGTGAAAGAGTTATATGATTTCAATGGTATGACTTTCGAGCCGATTGAGGCACCTTATTAGTTAGAAAGCAAGAAATCGAATTACATATGATAGAAGCTAAATCCAACATTGTTCTCATCGGAATGCCGGGCGTGGGTAAAAGTACCGTCGGGGTGCTGCTGGCCAAGCGGCTGGGCCGGTATTTTCTGGATACGGATGTGCTGATCCAGGTCGCCTGCGAAAAAAGCCT
>CAZYQN010000057.1:0-23528 GCA_964649955.1 uncultured Pirellulales bacterium | reverse complement strand
TTGCGCTATGTTGCGCTCAGTTGCGCGGCAGGTTACGTCATCTTGCGACATGTTGCGCAAGGACATACAGCAGGTTCAAATATCATTTTTTGTGATAGACAATTTAAGACCGCATAAGCCATTTTTCACAAAAACTTGCCAAATCATCCAGATCCGTCCTGCAGTCGTTATTAAAATCGCCCGTGGTATAAATTGTATTCCAGTCACCGCAAAATCCCCCGCGGACATCCTGAACAATACTCATGCAATCAAAATAGTTATAACCGCTTGTGCCCCATGGCTTTCCGATCCTTACCTGGTGTAACCCCCCGCTCGAAGTATAAGTCGCCAAAAAGGTGTCATCAAAATACATCGAAATATGTCCTTGGGCACCGACAATAAAGCTTAACAAATGCCAACCCACCTCTGCCGTGATTGAGGTAGGGTACACAGTGGTTTTAAATCGGTAATATATTTCCCTGTTTGAAGGAATTACAATGAGACAATAATTGCCGGCGGAATCAAAGACTCCGGCATACCCCTGTCCAAGTACTTTTTCGGGATGGATATAGGTCCATACGGAATACCTGCAATCTGTCACGTCAGAATCAAAAACAGTGTATTCAATTTTGCCGTTTGTGCCCTGCGGCCAGCAAATAGATTGCTCCCGGCTGCGTTTCACTTCTTTGGTCATTGCCGGAGAACCATAAATAATCCTGTTATCCGTTTGCATCTCCATTACTGCATTCTGCTCAAAATCTTCAAATATGTCGCCTGCTTCAGAACTTCCGCCGCCCAAAGCTCCCGTGTTACAAGTATTCTCTTCATAAGTGCCCTCCCGCATCCAGTTTTCAGATAGACGTACACAATCTTCATAATCCACACGGCAATCTCTGGTTATATCTTCAGGATACAGCTCCGGGCAACTTTTTTTATTGCTCGGAAGTTTCGTCACATTTCCTTGTTTGTTACAGTAATAAATGCCGGACGGAGATATTTGTCGTCCGTGTCCATCGGCCCATAATCCATAGAAATCTTCGCGGGCGTTTTCCGGCCTTCGCACATAGGTATGATTGAACTCACTATTTTGAGTCAGAGCGGCCGCCTTTGTCCATGTATTTCCTTCATCGCCGCTGACCCACATTACCACTTCACCGCCGGGATTATAAGGCTGCGGCCCGCTATCCGTTGGCGCAATCAGTCTCCATGTTCCATCCGATTCGATATACAGAGACCCCATATCATAATTATTATCCGAGGTTGTAATGGTCTTTATCATCCATTGTTCATCTTTCCAATGAGCAATCCTCCACGTTCTTGGATCGTTCTGAGGTCCCGGCTCTGACCCTCGACTGGTCAGATACAGTATTACAGGATTCCCGAAAGCATCATAGACAAGATCTTTCATATAGACCAGCAGACCTTCGCTTTGATAATCCCGAATCAAGGCAGAAGTTGAAAGTTTATCCGCATCATCCAGCGGCAGGTTCAGTAATACTCCGTCTGCACTGTGCCAGCTTTGTCCCTGATCTGTCGTTTCAACATAATAAAGATTGGTTCGACTATCCAGCCCCCCCACGGCGGGATGAATATTAAAAGCCGTGCCTGCTTTGTCTCCCTGAACGCCCGCCACTTGATAACTGCCCTGTTCAATCGTGGCTATTCTCTGCCATTTTGACCAATTGATGCCATCCGCACTTTTCATAAAACAAATTGTTCTGGCAACCGGATAGGAATATCGCGTAAAGAACACGGAAAAACCGTGACCCGGCGTATGCCAAACCTGAAAATAGGAAAAATTATCCATAGGAACAACGTTACCGGAATCGTTAATCCGGGTCGGGGTAATCAATTCGAATTCATCAATCGCATAAGGATATTTACTCTTGTGTATATAGCTGGGTCTGCCGGTTCCGTGAGAAGTCGAAAACAGCCAGATATATCCTTCATCATCGACCGAAATAACCGGATTATCGTGAGCGTCCGAAGTCTGTTTGTCCAGCACAATTGTCGGCAGAGCGACTTCTCCGGTGCGGTGATCATAACAGGAGACCATGTGCAGCAATTGCGTATGACTGTATTCAGGGGTGCCCCCATAACAGAAGAATGTTTTTTCCGCTTCCGGGCAATACACCGCAAAGGGACGATGTTTGGCGCAATATGTTCCCAGGCCCCCGCTGTATTTATAAACATATTCATCCCCTGTGCTTCCAACGGCATACCAGATGCCTCTGAATCCGGTGTCTTTCTGATTCAGAGTCACCGAGCCGAATGTCACAGACACCAGGCAAAAATACAGGACCCACCCATACTGATTCATAGATACCCCCGTGTTTTTTCTGTCCGATTTTGACGGGAACCACTGCGCAAGCAATTTTCCGAAAATCAATAACCGGTCATTGCGTTATTTCAACCGTGTCCAATCCCCGCTGTAATAAGATTTCTGAATATCGGATTTCAGTTTTTCGTTCTTAGTTCTTTCCGCGATATATATAAGGTCTTTATAAATATAGAAACTCAACCAGTATCCGTAGTGATATTTTTCCCTCAGTGTTCGCGGCGATTTGAATAGCGCATAACAGGCCGTATCGATCCCTTGTTTTTCTGCGGCACCGAGAGCGTCTTTAGCTCTTTTCCACAGTGCCTCCGCCGATTGTCTGTGCAGTTCGGCCAGCTTGGTATAATCCAGCCCGGCTGTCTGAATAACCTGACCGTGGTCCTCTATTCCCAACGCGGCAAGATGCACCGTCTCTTCAAATTTTTTATCTGCATCAAGATCATATTCAATGGTGTCAATAAAACCATTGTTGTCTGTATCGGAATATTTAACGGTGGCAAATTGATCCGAATGCGGTCCCGGGGTGAGCTGATGGTATCCCTGAAATATCGCCGCATCCTGATCAATTCTCCAGTATCCCGATTCCGCTCCGTAAAGATGGATTCTCCCGTCGAAGGCAGCCAGATACAGGTTTCCTTTCCCGGAGTTGTCCATATCCCATTCGCCGCGGTCGCCGCTCGGATCGCTCTGCGGGTGATTGTCCAGTCCGCCTTTTTTGAAACCGATGATAAACGGGTCTTTTAGTTCATACAGCTCAACCCGTTCCCATCGCTGACAATCATCATCCTCATCATAGACAAAACGAGCGTGCTCCCATTTTCCCCTATTAAACACCAGATCCCAGGCAGTACTATGGTCAGGATAGATCAGCCGATCCATCTGTCTCCACCGGGCGTCATAAAAATACTGATCCGCTTCACGGATACCGGACAGGCTTTTCCATACGTGAACCTGGTCGGAATAGTCAAACCCTCCCCCGTAAAAATTAATTGTCATATCGAAATCAAACTCATTGCCGGGCACCGAATCATTATCAAGGTCAATTGCGATCGAGGCCCAGTCCATTTTCTTCGTAAATTCAACGCAGCGCTGCATATCCGTCAACTGACCGGAATCTTCCGGCAACACGAAATCCTTCTCGGAATTTATCTTTGGAGAATCACACAGCCGAATTGCCATTTCAGTCAGCCCGTCTTGATCATAATCGTAAAACAAAAAGGGATTTTCCCAGTTGTACTCCAGATTCTTAATGTTGTAGGTTGAAGTATGCATTTTCAGAAACAGGCTCTGGCCCAGGTAATCTTCAAAGAAACGGCTCAAGCCGGAATGCTCCCAGCATTTAAGCTTGAACTCCCGCCAGTCAATATAATTAAAAACGCCGTCTCCGTCCGTATCGATAACAACCATATAATGGCCGGGACCCCATCCTGTATCCTGCGGTTTTGCATTATCGACAATCACTTCGATATCCGCTTTACCGTCACCATCTTCATCGCCGCGATCAATGATCAAATCCCCGAATCCGCCGTACTGCCCGTCCCTGTTTATGTCAATCATCAGGCAGTCGCTGTCCATATCTCCGGCAATATCGCCTTCTTTCATATCATCATCGTCATCAATCCACTGTATAGGCGTATTGTTATGAGTTACGGTGCGAAGTACATCCGGGTCTTTGTCCTGATCCAAATCAATATATTCTATTTTCGCATCTGGTTCCGGATAAGGCAGGCGGAGCATACGAATTCCCGCATTGACATTACAGCAAAGCAACATAAATGAACAGAGGATGAGTACGGCAGCAGATGATTTATGCATGAAGCCAGGCCTTTCACATGTATTCGAGCGAATCTCTGTGTGTTGTCCTATTGAATTGTGCCTAATCCGACTTTTATCGGCTTTTCAAATTCTTTTTCCATTTTTGCCGGAAGCCTATACACCGTTCCCTGCTCGTCACAGAAGTACAAGTTTGAGATAGACTCCTGTCTTCCGTCGCCATCGGCCCATATAGCCATAAACTCCGGATTGCCGTAGAGTACCCCGCGGGCATAGTTATGATTTCTCGGACTGTTGACTGTAAGCTGTTTTACGCGATTCCAGGTTTCTCCTTTATTGACACTTTCCCACATCATCATTTCTCCGCCCGGATTATAAGCCTGAGGCCCTGTAACGCTGGGACCTACGATTCGCCAAGCCTCTTTTCCGATAAAAATTGAGCCTGTATCATAATTGTTATCCGAGCCGAACGCTTTATTGATTATCCATTGGGTTCCATCCCACCGTATCGTCATCCAGGTTCTGGGATTGTTTTGAGGCCCGCATTCCCATCCCTCGGTTTCCAGTGCGAAAATGACCGGATGATTCTTTTCGTCGAAGGCCAGGTCTTTTATATAAACACTTTTTCGCCGGCTTTCGGCATCATAAACCAGGGCCTTATTTTGCGGATCGAACAACGGCAACTCCACTTTTTCGCCCCCGGCGGTAAACCATGTTTTTCCCAAATCGGGCGTCTCAACATAATAGACATTGGTGCGAAAATTGATGCCTTCCTTGGGGGGATGATAATTGAATGCCGTAGCCGCTTTTGAAGCATTGGCAAAACTGATCTGGTAACTGCCTTTCGCCATGGCTCCGATGCATACCGGAGTATCCCAGTGAATGCCGTCCGGTGTTGAAACAAAATAAGTATTTCGGCCGGAAGGCTGGCCATACAACGTCATAAAACAGGCAAATCCTTTGTCAGGAACCGGCCAGACCTGAAAATACGAGAAATTAATAAAGGGTTCCCTTTCTTCATTTTCAAATCGTTTAATGTCAGGCCTGATCAAATCAAATTTATCAATCGAATAGGGAGATGTGCTTTTATGAATATAGCTGGGACGAGGCGTTCCGTGTGCAGTCGAAAAAATCCAGATATATCCTTCATCGTCAACGGAAATAACGGGGTTATCGTGAGCATCCGAGGTCTTTTTATCCAACAGAATAGTAGGACGGGGAACCATTCCGGTTTTATGGTCATAATAGGAAACCATGTGGAGCAATGCCTGATTGTTTTCGGGTTTTGCGCCTCCATAACAAAAAAAAGTCTTATCGACTTTGCTGCAATAGACCGCAAACGGACGGTGTTTGGCACAATATGTTCCCAGGCCGCCGGAATATTTATAAACATATTCCCCGGGTGTCGTGCCGCATTGGTACCAGATTCCGCAGTATCCGTCCGCTTTTTTATTGAGCGTTACATCCGGATCATAAATGGTCTCAAGTTTTTTGAGATTTTCTTTTAACCACGCTTTTGTTTTGGGACTCAGCAGCTCGGTGCCGGGCTGTGAAACGGGATTCTCTGCGGCCGATACCGTTGTGAATGCAAGAAGCCCCCCCGCCATACATACAATACAAATAATCCGTTTAATCATGTAATTCCTTTTCGATAAAGTCAAATCAACACGGCTTGTATTCTTATGCCGGCATCAATCAATGATACGGCCAACCTGTAATTACCCATTGAAGGTCTTCACTCTTCGGATTTTCCGCCGCTACCCCATACGAGGCTCCCGGCGTCTGTGAACGGCCTTTTTCAAACTGCGCCAATGCCGTCCCGGATGTCCATTTCTTGTATTCAGCATGTCCGTCACAGAATCCGAATGTACTGCTATCTCCGTGATTTATAGCAATCGGGGTCCACCATTTATAATCATCATGACCTTCGGCCGGATTTGCTATCCTGAAATCTCCGCCGCCACCCCAGTTGAGATTCATTTCACCGCACTCTACAAAGTTGTACCGCAGCGAAGGGCTTCTGATTTCCGCATATTTTTTTATCTGTCTGTTATACCAGGAGGTGCCGCTGTTTGTGGCCCCGTACAGGCATTTTGCGATAGAATAAGATACATACATATTGGACATATCCGGCGCCGCTTTGCGTACCGTATCGCCGGGGCAGTGATAAACCTCCGAATCATTCAGGTAAGCGAACAATTTCCCCTGCCGAAGACCCCGGATCTCATCTTCATCAGTCACGACGTAAGGAGAAACGGCGGTCGCATCACAGAGGGTTCCGTCTTCTTTGAATGGAATTCCAATCCACCCCTCGCGACACTCCTGAACCGGGCCGCAGTTTTCCATAGTAGCGCTCATAATCCTTTCATCGTTATCCTGGGCGTAGTTATACCAACCCAAAGACAGATTCTTACTATTGGTCAGGCATACTACTGACGAGGCTTTCTTTTTTGCTATCTTCAAAGCAGGCATCACTATGGATAACAAGAGGGCAATGATGGCGATTACAACCAGCAATTCTATCAGTGTAAAGCCTTGTTTATTTTTTTCTGCTGACATTCTTTATCCTATCCCGGAATGAATATGAAAAAATTAAAATGTACCCATATCCTGATTCTGCCTGTTTTTCACAGACGTTTGAACATTTCATAAGGATGCTTTGCCGACACTCTATTTTTCAGACGGGCCGGCAAAGCATTCCGTGAGATACTCAGTCAGCACAGGCGGATTGTGGATAACGGCCGCAAGCCATCCAATTCGATGCCAGTGCCGCTAAATCTCCCAAATCGATACGACAGTTGCCGTCGAAGTCGTATCTGGAATCCATCGCACCGGCTTCATTTACACAGACAAAGGCATCCGGCTTGCCTTCCAAAAAGGCCTGGGCGATTTCCACATTCGTCAGGACATAGTTATACAGCTTCAGATCATCCAGGCTGCCGCCGAAGTAATTTTCCAGTAAATTCCTGTTACTGGCATTACGGCCTGATCCTATCAGCATCGGATACTTCCAGGCGGCAAACGTCATACTGTTCATCGCCATCGAATTTACCGGTGTACCGTCCACATAGATTGTCATGGAACCCCCGGCAACCCAGGTCGCAGTAACCATATGCCAAGTTCCATCGCCGATAATATTTTTCTTCAATGAGACGGTCATTTGAGTCGTATAATCTTCGCCTCGAATATAGAGACGAATATCCGAACTGGCCTGGAGTTCGATTCCAAAGAACGTCTTTGCACCGTCGTTGCCATTATTGATGATCCATCCCGACGTTGCCGCTTTGATCCAACAGGAAAACGTTCCTTTTCCCAATCCATTGAACACGCCTGTCTTGGGATAGGCATCTGTCGGCAAGACGATGTATTCATTACGAGAGCGATCCAGAACAAGGGCGCCGCTGCCGAGAATGCCGGTTTCATAGCCCACACCGTTCGGATCTGTCCCATGCATCCCGTTCTCTCCGGAATCTGTCAGATCGTTGTCAAATTTGTAGTGTGCCAGCAAATTCTTGACCAGGGCGGGATCCAAGGTCGTAAATGACCATACGGGTCCTTCAATTACTGAACTATCAGTGAGTACTTCGTTTACACGCCAATACACACGCTTACCATAGCCGATGGTCAGAGCGCCGGACGACGGGTACAGCATCGGATTCGTTCCGGCCGGAATATTCGCATACGGATCGACAAGATTAGGTTCCGCTGTCGAATCAATGTTAAGGATGTCGACGTACAAATTATAACTGACAATCGCAGGATTCATCTGGGTAGGATCGTTGGGATCAAAACCGGCGTACCAGCTTAGCTGAATATCTTCCGTATACAGTCCTTCTTTGTTGACAGGATTCGGGGAATGCGCTTCGGTAACTACCTGATAACCGAGACCTTCATACCAGGTACGATCATCACCTGAATACACATCTTCTCCCTGAATATAAACGGAAACAGGTTCGTCGGCCGTTGTAGTTGTAATTACAGCGATCTCTGCCAGAAAAAAATAGGATGTGCCGCCAGTGTCTGCGACAAGAACAGTGCCCTCAAAATCGGAAGTCTTGGCCAGAGCGGCATTCGTTTTATCAAATAATTTATACGGTCCGTCGCTGCCGAGGCTGAAAGAACAATCCCAGCGGCTGGTTCCCTGATTGCTGATGCAGAAAAGACCGTATATCTTGTACGTTCCCGGATTCGGAATGGTGATTGTGGTAACCAGAGGCTCCGTAATCTCGCCGGAGGCAGAGGTGTCTGTTTCCCACACGGAACCGCCGTTGCAGTTGGGTCGAAGCCGAAGCCCCCAAAGGCCATTGGCCGGATCAGTGGTTGAATGCTGAATGTAATTGATCCCCTCAACCAGAGCATTTCCGTTGAGAGTCGTATTGGTTACATTCGCATCGATATACGTAATTTTGCCATACACCCCCGAAATACATAATACCGCTAACACACATAAAATACATTTCTTCATCATAACATTCCCCTTTTCGGTAATTAATGAATACCTCCACACAGAACCGGCTTTACATTTTTCCGGCCTGATACATTTCCTGGATTTCAGAATCGGACACTGCCCGATTGAAAATAGCAACTTCCCCGATTAAGCCATGATGTTTTTCCGAAACGCCTTCTCCCACGAGGCTATTGCCGATGATGAGTTCTGCCGGAGAGGGGGCAAAGTTGTAGACGCATTCTTTACTTGAAACAAAAACACCGTCAAAGAAAAACCGGATTTCTTTGTTGTTATGGGTTACACTCACCAAATGCCACCGGTTTTTTTCAAGGGTCACATACTCGCTTTCATAATGCCCCCCCGCATTTTCACCCAGAGATCTTCGGATAAATCGAATCTTCTGTTTATCCGAAGGCGTGGGGTCTTGGGTGTTTCGGAATGCCAGCGTATAATTCACTCCATTTACATCGCTTTTATTTCTGCATGAAAGGAGAATGCCACCCCAGTACAAATCATCACTAATATTTGGTTTAACCCACACAGCCAGAGTAATTTCACCCGAAATGTTCAATGCCGAGTGCTCCGGTATCTGCACGGCCTGATCTTTGGTTCTGTCGAATTCCAATGCGGTTGTCTGGGGCCATCGGCCGGTTACCCACTGCGGACTGTTAAAAGAATCGCCGCCGAGTTTGCCATTCGGAATATCGCCGGGATAAGCGGATACATTGAAAAGTCTCTCCGGCTGATCCGCATTTCTTTCGAACGTGTAATGTGCTACCAATGAGGTGTCGCAATTCAACCGCTGATTGTAGACCTTCCAGCGATGATAGGCGGATCCTTTTGCAGCTAAAATCCGATCATCAAACTGCTCTTTTCGTACAAATTTTTCCGGCATGATATTCGCCCTGTAAAGAGATCCCTGCTTATCAGCGACTGCTCCCTGTCCAATCTCCAGCCGAAGCGCTTTGTCAAACTTGAGAGGATCCGATCCCTGACGAAGCTCAACACATCCCTGAAATACATGGGTTTGCGTATTTCCCATTGCATCAAAAGAAACGCCGAATTCCGTACCATAATCCACAATCGAAGCATTGTCTGTGCATACCACAAACCGTTTTTCCATACTGTTTTCTATATTTGCCACAAGCGAGCCGGAATTGAGACATATCCGATTAGGGCTTTCTATTTCAAAGATAGACGGACCTTCAATGATGATTTGCGCGCCGCCGACAAATGTAATTTCCGCTATTCCTTTAACTAATTTCATCGGCCCGGCATACAACTCATCACCTTCATTGATATCCCCGCTGACACTGGCCCATTCCGCATTGACGGTTCGCTTCAATTGACCGACCACACGACTTTGCCGTTCCGGCACATAATGAACCAGTAAAAGCATAAAGAACAGCGCTGCCGCCGAAGCGATAGCTGTATAAACGCTCCATTTATTGATTTTACGGGGCTGGGGCACAAAAATCGGCAACACGGAGGGCGCCGCTTTCTCTTTTATAACCTCCACAGGCGGGGCCAGCTCCTCATATTCCGCCATTGCCTGCCATGTCAAAGAGTCAAAAGGACAGATATCTTCCTTTTCATTTGCATCGTATGAGGTTTCCATTTTTCTCATCATTGAATAGAGAATAACCGTTTCCACATACGCATCACAGAGAGAGGGATTTGATTTCAAATGCTCTTCGAGCAGGAAAAAATTCGAATCCGAAAGGGTTCCCTCAACGGCCTGGAGGGTCAGCCTGCAAATTTCGCTTCTTTCAATTTTATTGGTATCAGCCATCAGATAGTATCCTGCCCGAGAAGGGCCTTTTTCATACAAAGCTGAAGTGCATCGTGGATTTTTCCCATAACCCGGTACATGGCGTGGGGCGCAATGCCTCGTTCCAACGCAATAATTTTTGTCGGCATCTTCTTTACATATCTCATTTTGAGCAATTCATAATTTTGAGTGCTGATTTTCTTGAGGCAATTTCGTAAAGCGTCGTGCCGATTTTCATTGGATTCAAGTTTTTGGGAAGCCAATGCATCAATTTTCTTTTCAATTTCCGGAGAAAATGAAAGTTTGGAATGCTTGTTTTTTTCAAAAAACTTCAATACAAAATTTCGAGCTATTGTAATTCCCCAGGCGATAAAACTTGAACCGGGAGTATAGTCATCGAATTTGCGCCACATCAGAGTAATGGTATCCTGCATGACATCATCGGCATCGCTGCTGTTATGAACCATGGAAAGAATAAAGGCATAAATTTTATCCTGGTTACCCATTAACAGCCTGAGAAAATGCTCGTCTTGCTGGACTTTACAATTGTGATGATTTGCATCACTCATTTTCCACTGTCCCGGTCATTTTGTTAATGATTCCTGTTCTATTCATTTAGAAATACGGCATAAAAAACAAATTTACATTTTTTTTAAAAAATTTCTTATATTTTTACCGTCAAGCATCCATGTAAAAGTCTATCAACAACTGTCTATTATGATCATTCAGGGAAGATAGTTGCCCAGTACCTGTTATCCACTTTTGTGGTGTTTTTTACCATAAATAGTTGCCTTCTTTTTCCGATCTCCGGCTATAATATCCCCCGGCCGGAGACAAAAATTGCGCCCTTGATATTAAAATGCCTGTTATGAACCAATGACACCCAAAAAAAAGAAAAAACTGAACCTTATCATCACCGCCGGCGGCACGCGGGAATACATCGACCCGGTCCGCTTTATCAGCAACGCCAGTTCCGGCCGTATGGGCTATACCCTCGCCCGCGCCGCCCTCAAAGCCGGCCACACCGTCACGCTCATCACCGCCCCCACGGCCCTGATAACTCCCAAAGGCGCCAAAATCATCCCCGTCCAAACCAGCGACCAGATGTTCAAGGCCGTCAAGGCTGCCTTCGACTCCTGCGACGGCCTGATTATGGCCGCCGCCGTCTCCGACTACCGCCCGGCAAAAACCAGCGCCACAAAGCTTAAAAAACAAAATACCGTCATCAGCCTGCACCTTGTGCCTACCCGCGATATTCTTGCCTGGGCGGGTCGTCACAAAAAAGCTCATCAACGGCTGTGCGGTTTTGCCCTCGAAGATCGCAGCATTTTAGAAAACGCCGAGCAAAAATTTCGCAAAAAGAATCTGGATATGATTGTCGCCAACGCCCCCACAGCCATCGGTGCCGCCGAGTCGACGCTTTATATCAAAACTGCTGACAGTGATTGGGTGACACTCGAAAAACACACAAAAACACGCAGTTGCGCCATCGTTTTGAACCTTTTTTTGAAGCTTTTCACATAAAAAATCGCGGTTTGCAATGAATGATCCGCTCGCCTATTCTGTTTTTAAAACCCACTGGGGCTTCTTCGGCCTGCTCGGCGACGAAACCGCCCTCCGGCGTTCCTGCCTCCCCCTTCCAGAAAAAAACACTGTTATCAGCCATTTAATCGAAGATTTTGACCAAAAATCAAAGTCCTCAAACATCTTTTCCAACTATCAGCAGCTCATCTGTGCCTATTTTGACGGCCAGCCAGCCGATTTTTCCTATATCCCCGTCTGCCTGTCCCAATTCAGTCCCTTTCAGCAATCCATTCTCCACACCCTGCAATCATTAAATTATGGAAAAATAATAAGTTACACCGAAATCGCCGCCCTTTCCCATCACCCCAAAGCCGTCCGCGCTGTCGCCAATACCATCGCCCAAAATCCCCTCCCCCTGATTATCCCCTGCCACCGCATCCTCCGCAAAGACGGCTCCCTCGGCGGCTTTTCCGCCCCCGGCGGCACAGAAACCAAAAAACGCCTCCTTCATTTAGAAAATCCCGGCCTTTTTCCTTGAACTCAAATTCAAAATATGCGATACTATTTGTAGTGACAACGTCATTACATCATCACTACAAAGAGAGGTAAATTATGGCTTCCAAGACTACAACAATCCAAATCAGGATCAATGAAGACCTGAAAAAGAAGGTCATCAAGGTACTCGGGCAGATGGATATCACGATGTCGCAGGCGATTAAGATGTTTTTAGGGCAAATAGCAAATCAGAAGCGGATTCCTCTTGAATATCTGGAACTCAATGAGGAAACCAGGAAGATTATGGCCGAGGCGGATGCAGGGATCGGGCTGCATGAGGTGTCCAGTGTGGAAGAATTAATGAAGGAGCTTGATGCGTGAGAATTGTCTGGAAGGAGCAATTCAAGGAGAAATTCAATCGGCTTGAGAGACGGCTCAAAGACCCCAAGCCGCTTCGAAAGGCACTCAATAAGGCAATTTTCGTCCTTCAAACAGGTAAAAATCTGTCGGATTACTTTCCGGTTAACAAGGTTACCTCCGCCGGACCGGGGTGGTATGATTGTTATCTCTATGAAGATATCGTCATGGTTTACAAGATTCAGGGTCAACGGATAGTTTTGGCAACCATCGGATTTTCCAGTGAAATCGCTTACGAGATTATGCATTAACAAAAATTTTTAAATAGAAATGTGAAATATACTTGACATTATGTCTTATTGGGTTTACTATTTGTTTAGTTGAGTATGCCTATTAGAGTCAGAAAGGAGAGATGAATATGAATCGGGCACAAAAAGCGGCATGGTTTGGATTTTTGTGGTGCCTGGCCATCAGTGTACTTTTTACGATGGTTTTTGCAGCATTATTTTTGTCGCAGGCTTATCTTCGGGTTTTGTGGGCCATCCACTGCGTCTTTGTTCCGGTGTTTCTGGTTACTTTTGTATGGGTGTATCGAAAAAAACAAACTCCGCCTGAGCTGGATTATGACGAACGGGACAGCCTGATTTCCCGTAGGGCCGTGAGTATTAGTTTTGTAGGATTCTGCCTGCTAATCTATATTTCAGATGCCTTGCTGATGTTATGGGAAAGCATCAAGGGTACTGTTCCGACAGCTACGCTGCCGGTAATTCATCTGGAGGTAGGTATCATTACAGTAGCTATTTATTACGCGGCGATGATTGTATTGTATGGAAAGGGTAATAAAACAACAGAAGGAGGTGCCGCATGAATCGCAAGCAAAGACAGGTTTTTTTGTGGCTCTTGCTGAATCTTGCCATATGGTCTATCTTTGCGTTTTCCGGATTTGTCATTTATCTGTCCGGGAAAATGACCACACTTTATGTCCTTGGTTGTGCCGGTTGTCTGGTGTGGTTTAGTTTCATGTGGTTTTTGCCGTTCTGCAAACGCCCCCGCTCGAAAACCAAAATCATTGTGGACGAACGCGACCTGATGATCACCAAACAATCCATGTTCGCCGGTCTTGTCAGTATCTGGCTTTATTTTATCGCCGTCAGTATCATTCTATGGTTTGCCGCAGGGCCAAACGGTTCTGTCCCCATCGGCGCTTTTCCGGTAATGCTGTATGTGGGGATGGGCATCTTTTCGGTCATTTCCAGCCTTGTCTCGTGGTTCCTTTACAGAAAAGACAATGACGCCGCGGAAGGAGAGTCGTTATGAATCGTGCACAAAAAAATGCCTGGTTTGGATTAGGGTTTTCGCTTGTCGCAGACTTTTTGATTGCCTTTATGATTTTCTTATCGTTTACGTTCTTAACATTGCCGCGGATTTTTGCGGGACTCAGTTTTGCAGGTTTAACCTTTGGCGTTCTGTTGTTTTGTTCTCTTCTCTTTCGCAGGCGCCAAACCAATGATATCGATGCCGATGAACGAGACAGCCAGATCAGCAGTTTGGCCATCAAAATCTGTTTTGCTTCTGTGTGGCCGCTTCTGTTGCTGGTCAGTCTTTGGGCGGTTTTTCTGGTCGGCGTCGCCGGCCCGGTTCCGGCCATTCTGTTGATCTTTATCCATGTCGGCGTATTTGTTGTTGCGGCAACGGTCTATTTTGCCTCAATTCTGATTCTTTACGGTAAATGCCATGAATAAAGACCAATTGACCAATCAGGTGCGGCGGCTGCGGTTTGAGGCCAGCGAGATGACACAGCAGGCGCTGGCTGAAAAGGTCGGCGTTACGCGGCAGACCATCATTGCCATTGAGCAGGGCAATTATACGCCGTCGCTGACGCTGGCAATCAAGATCGCCCGTACATTCGGTAAAACCGTCGAGGAAGTATTTCAGTTTGAGGAGTAACCGATCAATTCTGCAACTACGATTGTCTTAAGCGGCCTGCACCCTGCGAAAGATATGATACAATAAGAAACGTTTTGCACACTTTATTGCAAATGCACCACACCCTGTTTGCGATCTGCAACAAGCGTCGCTTTTTTGATGACATCATACAGCTCTTTGGGGTTTTTGACCTTTTCGAACTGAAACGCCGGGTCTGATTCGTCGCGGGTCACCAGTACCACTGAACCAACGCCGGTCAGACAATCCAGCAATGAGCGATGCAGCTTCAAATCCACAACACGAAAGACATCAAGATTGTCAATTTTCCGGCTGAAGATACCACGGGCAAATTCGATACGATCAAGGCTGATTTCATAACGGATGCGTTTGAGATCAACGGCCCGATACAACACCCACAGGCCCGCCGCCACAAACAGCGCCAGTCCCGCCCAGCCTGTCCAGCGATCGACCTGGTTGGCGATTACTTCGGTTGCCTTGGCATGGCGGATGAGCAGCTTGCCAAACGGGTAGAAAATAAGCACGCCCCCCACAATCACCATGCAGACCGCCTTGATAAAGACTCCCGTCAATGACCACAGCGACGGTGTAACTTCCAACACTTCGGCCTCTTCCTGATTGTCCTGGGAGGTTATATCAACCTCCGCCGCCGGACGGCGGAAGGGACGGGCAGGACGAACGATCTGGGCATGATAGGAGACCGGCAGGCCCCGTTCATCTTCAAGATACTCCCGGCAGAAGCGGCACTTGGTCGCTTCGGCGTGAATCTGCTCGCCGCAAAAGGGGCACTTTTTTGTCGGATTATCAGCCATAGATTTCATTAACTTATCTTAAAGCGGAGTTTTTGGCAAGGGAATTTGACTCTAAGGGGAGGTTTCGTCTGACGGTTTCTCCCTTTTCAACAGCGAGATTCTGGGTTATACTATGGTGTTTTAACCTGAGCCTTTATTATATATGAGAGAACTATGGCGCTTCCGGTAGTTGCAATAATCGGCCGGCCGAATGTCGGCAAAAGCAGTCTGCTCAACTCGCTGTCGGGTCAGATGATCAGTATTGTCGAGCCTACGGCCGGGGTGACGCGCGATCGCGTCAGCACGATCATCGAGTACAACGACCGCTTTTTCGAGCTGGTTGATACCGGCGGTTACGGTATCGTTGACAGTGATGCTTTGGAAAGTCATGTCGAAAACCAGATCTTTCAGGCGATGAGCAAGGCCAATGTGGTGCTGTTCGTTGTGGATATTCGGGAAGGCATCACACCGCTGGATACCAAAATCGCCCAATTGCTTCGAAAAAACAAGCTAACAGTCATTCCGGTGGCCAACAAGGCCGACAGCCCCAAACAATTGCCGCTGGCTGGAGAATTTGTTCGGCTGGGTTTCGGGGAACCTGTCTGTATATCCGCAGCCAATCTGGTGAACCGGGCGGAACTGCTGGACCGCATCGAAGACGAACTGGACCACCTGCCCAAAGAAAAACCCGCCCCGACGATGATGAATCTTGCCATCGTGGGTAAACGCAACGCCGGCAAGAGCACCTTCATTAACGCCGTTGTCGGGGAAGAGCGTGTCATTGCCAGTGAAGTACCCGGTACCACCCGCGATGCGGTCGATGTGCTGTTTGAAAAAGACGGCAAGCAATACCTGATCATCGACACCGCGGGTGTTCGCAAGGTCGGCAAGATGGCCCACGACATTGAATACTACGGCTATACCCGCGCGTTGCGGAGTATCCGGCGGGCCGATGTGGTGCTGTTTATGATGGATGCGACCACGCCGATCTCGCAGGTCGATAAAAAGCTCGGCCATTTGATACAGGAGGAATTCAAGCCGTGTATCCTAATCGTCAATAAATGGGACCTGGCCAAGGATCAGGCCAACTCCGATGATTACGCGGAGTATCTTGACAAGGTTCTTAAGGGACTTCGCCATGCCCCCATCGCTTTTACAACCGCCAAAGATGCTAAAAATATACAAAGTGTTCTGGATATCGCCGCGCAGCTCTACAAGCAGTCAACGACTAAAATTTCAACCGGTAAGCTGAACAAGGCCGTCCAGATCATCAGCGAGGAAAGGCTTGGCGGCCGAAGCAAACAGGGAGGTTTTCCAAAAATCTATTATGCCACACAGGTTTCAACGCGACCGATCAGCATTCTTCTGTTTGTCAATAAGCCGTCGCTGTTTGACGAAACATACCAACGATTTTTTATAAAACGTCTCGGCGAACTGCTGGGTTTGGAGGAGGTCCCCATTCGTCTGCTGCTGCGTCAACGCGGGGAGCGTCGATCTGAGAAAGATTGATCTTTAACTGAATCGGAGGTCTTTTATGAGCGTGCTGTTATTGATGCTGGCGTGTTTTGCGGGATATATTGCTGCTTATCATACCTACGGGAGATTTCTGGCTAAAAAAATCTTTCGTCTTCAAGCGGACGCTTCTGTCCCCAGCCGGCAGAAGCAGGACGGCATTGATTTTGTGCCGACGCAGCGCGGAATCGTATTCGGGCATCACTTTACCTCCATCGCCGGGACCGGACCGATTGTCGGGCCGGCCATCGGGATCATCTGGGGGTGGCTGCCCGCTTTGCTGTGGGTAACGGTCGGGTGCATCCTGATGGGGGCGGTTCACGATTTCGGCACATTGGTCGTGTCGCTGCGGAACGAGGGAAAGAGTGTTTCGGAGATCGCGGCCCGATATATCAACAAGCGTGTTCGGCTGATCTTTTTTTTGGTCGTGTTTTTTGCATTGCTCATTATTATAGCCATTTTCGGCATTGTCATCGCCACGGTATTTAAGATGTATCCGGAGTCGGTGCTGGCGGTTTGGCTGGAAGTACCGATCGCCATCGGGCTGGGCTGGGCTATCTATAAGAAAAATGCCAATGTATTCTGGTCAACGGTGATCGCCGTAACATTGATGTATGCTTCCGTGGTACTGGGTGCGTGGAATGAACACGAAGGCTTTTTTTCCACGCGGTTTCCCGCCGATTGGATCATTCCGCCGACGGGAATGTGGACGATTCTGCTTTTGATCTATGCGTGGTTCGCCTCGACGCTGCCGGTGACAATGCTGCTTCAGCCGCGGGATTATATGAATGCGTGGCAGTTATTCATTATGATGGGTTTGCTGGCGGCAGGCATAATTGTATCGGCGTTTGTTCGTCCGGAGTTTGAATTGGCGGCTCCGGTATTTCAGCAGGCCGCTCTGGATGCGCCGCCGCTGCTGCCGATGATGTTTGTGACGATTGCCTGCGGCGCTATCAGCGGATTTCATTCGCTGGTGGCCAGCGGAACAAGCACCAAGCAGTTGGCCTATGAAACCGATGCGCAATTTGTCGGTTACGGCTCTATGCTGGTGGAAGGGGCTTTGGCAGTGCTGGTGATCTTGTCCATTGCGGGAGGATTGAGCCTTGGGTCTGACGGAATGACTGGACAGGAAGCATGGCGTCATTTCTACAGTTCGTGGATGGGCGAAAAAGGGTTGAGCAACAATCTGGCTCCGGTGATCGACGGGGCTGCCAATATTATGAATTCAATGGGGATCCATCGGACGCTTGGACTTGCGATCATGGGGGTTTTTGTCGCTTCCTTTGCGGGCACAACGCTGGATACAGCCGTGCGCATTCAGCGGTATGTTGTGGGAGAACTGGCGGAAGATCTGAAGGTGCCGGCCTTGTCAGGCCGCTGGGCAGCTACAACGCTGGCGGTGCTGACGGCGGCGGCCCTGGCCTTTATTAAAACCGAGCATGGAGCAATCCGATTCGGCGCCGATGCAACGGGGGCCAAAGTGCTTTGGCCGCTGTTCGGAACCGTCAATCAGCTTCTGGCGGCGCTGGCTTTGCTGGTGGTTACTATGTTCCTGAAACGCAAAGGCGGATGGAGCTATCTGGTCGCCGCCATTCCCTGTGTGTTAATGATCGGGGTAACGGGGTGGGCAATGGTCTTAAATGAAATTGCATACCTCCACACTCATAACCATCTGTTGAGTATTATCGGCGGAATCGTATTGGTATTGGCCTGCTGGATGACCATCGAAACATTGATCGTGTTCTGTACAGCACCCACCCGCCAAACCTAATTCAATCAGCCGCCGGCCGGCGCGGGAGTCAGGGGAACCAGTTTAATCGTCGCGGATTTTGAGGCGGTCGCTTCTATCTGACCGCTGCGCACAAACTCCTCCGGGAAATTAAAGATAACTTCGCGAGCAGGAATCTCTGTCAGATTTGCATCATCATTGCGTATTTCAATCAAAAGGTGTTGCCGCATTTTCTGGTATGCGTTGAGAGCCTCTTCTGTTGCGCGAATCTGGATGGTCCTCAAATCACTTTCGTTTTCAATCTGAATGCGGTATTTAGCCGGGATGGTAGAGTTCCGGCTGAAAATAAATCCTATGTTTTGCGGCTGAAAGGGATACTCGTTGAGTTCTTCGGTTGTCGGCAGCGAAATGCGCACCTCTTCAGCGGACATGCGCCGCGGGCCGGTTAATCCGAAGCTGACATAGGGCCGCTGACGAATCGGACTTTTCCGGGCCGCCTCGATCTGCTGGCTGGAAAGCTGTATATAAGCCGGACCGGTATAGGCGCTCTGCACATACATAGCAACCTGACCGGGTTTAATATCCGCTGCTTTAAGCGGAGTCCCGCTCTCATTAAGACACTGGACGGGGAGCTGTTTTTTGACCAACGCCTCGACATCCACTTCGAGGCGGGCCGGTTCACAGGCTTCCAGCGTCAGGGCCATTTCCTGATAGGCCGGGTTGGTTCGGATAAACTCGAGCAAATCGAGTGTATAGGTGTCGGTTTGAGTGTGGCCGAAATCCTGCGGCAGATAATAAAAGACCAGCCGTTCTTGTTTAGGGTCCATCAGAGCGGCCCGATACAAGCGTTCGATTTCGCTGACTTTTGCGGGCGGTCCTTTAAACGTCAGCTTGATCGGAAAAGAGCTGTCTCCGCCTTTGAATGTCGCCAGCAGTTCCGGTCCGGTAGCCGGAGAAACTTCTATACTGCCCCATAATGAGACCTCGCGTTCCAGCGAAAGGTAGGCCCACGCCCAGATCAAAAGGGTTAAAAACACAACCGCGACAACTTTTTTTATCTTGTCGGACATTGCGTTATGCTTCTCCGTTTGTGCTTTCCGTGTCTTCTTTATGCAGATGGCCGAGTTTTTCGAGCATCGGAGTGGTTTTCACGACCGCCGTAGTCAAATGCCGGCGAAGCTGGGCCTCAGAGATATTTCGAATGAGGCTTCCGTTCATCGCCAGCGAAACAATTCCTGTTTCCTCGCTGACGACAACCACCATTGCATCGGAGCTGGTGGTTACGCCGACGGCGGCACGGTGACGTGAGCCGAGCTGGGGGCCAGGCATTGCCTCGCTTTCAGCCAGCGGCAATTGAACCCTCGCAGCAACGATACGATCGCCCTGGATGACCATCGCCATATCGTGCAGGGGGGAACCTTCATAAAAGATTGTTTCAATCAGCTCAGCGGTTACTTTCGCGTCGATACGCACGCCGGTTTCGATAAATTCACCCAGAGCAACCTGCTGAGGGATAACGATGATAGCGCCGGTGCGTGTGGCGGCCATGCGGCTGACGGCAGCGATGATCTGTTCGACGCTGCGGCTAAGCTGCAGGGGTGAACTGGAGGTAAACAAGCGGGCCTGTCCGATACGAATCAACGCGCGGCGGATCTCCGGCTGAAAAGCCGTCACCCCGATGATTAAAATGGCAATCAGAAAACCGCCATAAAGATAGGCGATACGATCCATTCCGAATTTCTTGACGACCAGGTTGAGAATCAGCGAGCCGACTAAAAGGATAAAAATCATTCCGCGAAAGAGTCGCTCGCCTCGCGTTCCTTCGAGGAAATTGATGATGATATAAACAAATACACCTATGAGCAGCAACTCGGCAATAACGATAAATCGTTCATAGGTATTGATGCGCAGAATATACTCAAGAATCGCATTCAAGAATCAGCTTCCCATTCTGAATACGTCGATTTGTTTGCAGTGACCAGCCCTGTTGATTTACACCGATCACACCAAATGTTCATCGTACCATTTTATCGCTCAGACGTCCGGGTCTGTCGAATAAAAAGACAGCGTCAATGTCGTCCTGAAGCTGCCAGAGGTCATTCTGGATAGCATCTTGGTGTCGACGATCCACTTCCTTTTTGGTCAGACCCGGCGCCGCACAGCCCGACAATAACAATCCGGCAACACCCACCAGAACCAAAACCAGCATTAGAACACTGTTTTTTTTCATAGTCATCCTATTACCTGCTAATTATAATGCCGACACTCTTTTCCCGGACCGAAAGAACATACGGTCATACACAGCCGCGTGTTTGAGTGATTGTAGCAGTCCGCTAAACGGCTGTCAAAGTAAAAACGCATCCTCAAACGCTTTTCTGAAAAGGTCTTATCTGTTTTTGAGGCGATTGGGAAGTTCGTTTGACTTTAACGAAGAATTTCTCTATACTCGCGGCCTGTAGAAATTGGTCACAAAAACCCCTTTGAAGCTGACCGGTAAATCTATAACTCATTGTCAGATCATTGGTTATAATAGAACAGGAAACAAGCAGTAATGGCCCTTGCCGCCTTTTGTGATGTTCATAAAGCGTTCGGCCCGGAAGTTCTCTTCTCGGGGCTGAATCTGCATTTTTACGCCGGGCAAAAGGTCGGCCTCATCGGGCCGAATGGCTGCGGGAAAACGACTCTGTTTAGGATGATTTTGGGCACAGAGACACCGGATATGGGGCGATTGGTATGCGCCAACGACCTTAAAATCGGTTACCTGTCACAGGAGCCTTCCTTTGACGGGCAAAAAACCGTTTTGGAAGAGATGCATGACGGAATGGCAGAGCTATTAACAATGTTGCGTCGAATTGAAGATATTGCCGATCGGATGGCCCATCCGGAGGGGAAAGATATCTCGTCGATCATGAAAGAGTATGACAGGCTGTGTCATGCATTTGAAATCAACGGCGGGTACCGGTATGAGGCCCGGATCAAGAGTACCCTGGCCGGGTTGGGATTCGGACCTGAATTGTATAACACCAAGACTTCTGCACTTAGCGGGGGACAAGTTTCGCGGTTGGGTTTGGCAAAAGTTCTTGTTCAAAACACAAACCTGCTGCTGCTTGACGAACCTACCAATCATCTGGATTTACAGGCGACGTCATGGCTTGAAACCTTTCTTCGCGCGTATGAAGGTGCTGTTATTCTAATCAGCCATGACCGCTATCTGCTTGATCGCGTTGCCGAGAAAATCGTGGAGATCGAGCGCAAAGCCGCCCGGGTTTGGAAGGGCAATTACTCCCAGTACCAAGCGACCAAAGAAGCGGTAAGTCTCACACAGGAAAGGGAATACGAAAAACGCGCTGAAATGGTAGAGCGGACACTGGATTTTATCGCCCGAAACAAAGATCAGGAGGGGATGCGAAAGACTGCCCGCGGCCGTAAAACACGGCTGAATCGGTTGTTGAAGGAGAATCCCGATTTTCTTCAAAAAGACACAGCGAAGAAGACGATTCATTTTTCGTTTGCAGAATCACAGGCAAAAAGTGATATGGTTTTGCGTGTTGAACAGGTCGGCAAGCGGTTTGGAGATTTGGCTTTGTTTGACCATTTATCGTTCGAACTGACAAGCGGACAACGACTGGGTATAACCGGACCCAACGGAACAGGTAAGACCACCTTACTGCGGCTGATCCTTGGTCAACTGAATCCGGATAAAGGTACGGTCCGGCTTGGAGCGTCCATTAAGGTTGGTTATTTGGATCAACACGCACTGTCTCTTAATACTGAAAACACCGTTTTAGATGAAGCCCGCACTGCCCGGCCGGAATTGCTGCCGGAGGCAATCCGTTCCCGTCTGGGGGCATTCCTGTTTAGCGGTGATGATGTTTTTAAACGGGTCAAAGACCTTAGCGGCGGCCAGCAAAGCCGGCTGATGTTATGTAAACTGGTATTGAGCGGGCCGGACTTGCTTATTTTGGATGAGCCGACCAATCATTTGGATATTGCCAGCCGTGAACTTCTTGAGGAAGCATTACAAGATTTTAACGGAACTATACTTACCGTTAGTCATGACCGGTACTTCTTGGACCGTATAGCCGACCGCCTGTTGGTTATGGGCACTGATGCCAATGGAAACAAACAGCTCGGATCGGTTGAGTCTGTGTCTGTAGCATATCCGGAAAGTGATGGTATTTACAGTACTTATGTACAAATGATCGAACAGCGCAAAGCCGCAGAACAAGCCAAGGCTGCGGTCAAAAAATCCTCTGCCAAGCCGGAGCGGTCAAAGAACGCCGCCCCGGAACATCTTAAGTCTTTTAATAAATATACTTTAGAGCAAATTGAAAAAAGTATTGCAGATCTTGAAGACAAACAGGAAATACTGAACGGCAAATTCGGTGACGAGCAAGTATATCAAAATCCTAAACATTTGGACCAATTACAAAAAGAGCTGGATAACCTAAAAAAAGAGTTGGAATTATGGTATGAAGCCTGGGAATATCGACTGGGTTAGAGGCTTTGTTAATAACCCTGAAATACAGGCTCAGCTTGTTGCTTTCACTGTGGAAAACCTGTTAATAAACATGTGCTAAATGGTGGGTATTTTCTATAAAATCCGTCTTTTCAGTACTGAAAGAGGTGTATTAACAATTTTAATTTCCGGCACACACAGGATTCTTTACACTTTATCCACAATATTTTTATTTTGAGTGTTTTTGTAACTATTTTTATGTTATAGATTTACGTCTTTTCCAGTGTTTTTTCTCACAGTTCCACACGCTATATGAATACTACCAATAAAATTACTTTCTTTTATTTATAATCTTTTAAAAGCTTGTGTTTGTTACAGGTCTTTGCCACTTAGGAAGATGTTTAAAAAT
>CAZYQN010000056.1:0-23658 GCA_964649955.1 uncultured Pirellulales bacterium | reverse complement strand
AAAATTTGAATATTCACGCAACTCTTGCTGAGCGAGCCTGGGATGCTGAAACGATTTCTCAGCAAGAAAAACGGCCGGATTCCCGGAGGGAGAGGAAGGAAGAATCCGGCCTTACGCTGCTAAATCCAACACAGCAGTATATCTTTACTTTTTATCTGTCCGTATGCTGCCGGGATATGATATTATTGGTCAGCGGCCCGCATCGCCATAGTTTGTAAGGCTGAGCTTAAATCTGTCCCTTCCTGTTCGGCGGCTTCTTTTAATGCCTCCGGAGCCTGTGCAGCCAGCGTCGCGGCATCAAAAGTGCCGTTTTCAATGGCGGTCATAATTTTGACGCGAAATGTTTCCAGCTCTTCTTCTGAGGCGCCGGACGATCTGGCGATATGAACCAGTTTCATCATTGCATCACGAGTGGTTTGCGTTTCTTCGTCATCATCCTCATCCTCACTTTCGGAGGGCGGTGGCGGAGGCGGCGGGAAAGCGCCTCGTGTTTGAATATCTTCAGCCATCTCTTTTAGGGCAGTTGTCAAATCAATCCCCAGTTCTTCTGCGGCTTCTTTGATTGCCGTCGGGGCTTGCTGAGCCAATGTTTCGGCGTCAAACGTTCCGTTTTGGACGGCTTCCATTATTTTGATACGGAAGTTTTCCAAATCTTCTTGTGTTGCTCCGGCTTCTTTGGCCCCATTTACGATCTGAGCGATTGAGCTTAAGGTTGCCTCGTCAATCGGCAGCCCCCGGGTTTCCGATTCCTGATTTTCTTTACGACGGACCGTGTTACTCAGAATTTCCTGAATATTCAGGGTGCCGTTTGCAGAATTAATCGAGTCCACCATAAAATATCTCCATTTCCAAATTCGTTATTGCTCTTGGCATCCATTGCCAAAATCTCCGGCTTTTTGCGGACAGACAAACCCAGCGAGCCTGACGGGAATGCACCTTTGAACAATGCAATACCCAATGGGTTTAAAATGAGTCTGCCGACATACCTTTTTCCCTTAATCATCAGAAATCAGCCTGACCATCCCGCAAAGGTTTAATGTTCAAAAGGCAGCAAGACTCTAAAACTCTCCCCGCGATATGTATAAAACACAACTCTATCGGGTTAGTGGAGGGCAAAACAGAAAAAGTAACATAAAAATAAAAATATTTTCGGACATTATATTGCCCTGGGATTCGAAGGTCCGGATGCCGGGTGGCCCAAAGTGCCGGTGTTTAGTGGAAGTAGGCGGAATAAAAGACTTTAGCGATGGTTACGGCCACGACGCCCAGAAAGAAAACCCTGACGAACCGAGTGCCTTTGCGGAGGACTAAATGGGAGCCGATTGAGGCGCCGAGCAGTTGGCCGGACCCCATCAGCAGTCCCGGTATCCACAGTACCTTGCCGCCAGCCAGAAAAAATGCCAGTGAAGTGAGGTTGCTTGTTGCATTCATAATTTTGGTGTGGGCGGTGGCTTTTTTTAGATTTTGCCCCAGAAACACGACAAAGGCGATGGTCCAGAATGAGCCTGTACCGGGGCCAAAAAAGCCGTCGTAAAACCCCAGTCCCAACCCTGCGGAAACATAAAACAAAAACGGATGCATTACCGGCCTGCTGTCCAATCGGCCAAGGTCGGGCGAAAACAGCATATAGAAAAAGATACATAACAGAAGGGCCGGCAGTATGACTTTTAGATGAGGCGCCCCAATCATCTGGATAGCAAGGGTGCCGACAGCCGCTCCGACGGCGGTAAAGAGAATGCCTTCAAGGGTTTGTTTCGGATTGACCAGATTGCCGCGTGTATAGTGCAGCGAGGCCGCGCACGAGCCGAAACTGGCCTGAAGTTTATTGGTTCCCAGAGCACTATGCGGATCAAGACCCATCGCCAGTAAGGCCGGGACGGTGATAATACCGCCGCCGCCGGCAATCGAATCGACAAAGCCCGCCAGAAACGCCGCACCCCAAAGCAGTCCATATTGATAGAGTGTTAAATCCACTTAAGCATTCCGGGGAAAATCATAACTGCCAAAGCGTCTTTTGTTATTCCTCCCAGGTGCCGAGCAGGACCGGCGAGCAGAGATTTTCTTTTCCGGCAGCGACGCGACCGCAGTTTTTGCAGACGAATTTCGGGTTTTTGACCAATGCGGCATAGGCATTTGGGTCTTTTTTGTAAAGTCCCTCGCCATGCAGCTTACAGAGATGATGGTCGTGCCCTTTGCAGGTATTGCTTGACATTGTTTGTGGTCCTCTTGTATTTTTATTTGGCGGGTTTTGCGGTTGCAGTGATCTTTTCAATCTTAAAGCAGCCCAAAGTATTGACCAGGCTGAAGAAGTCCGATGGATTACCGTCGCCGACTGCCAGTGAAATATGTCCCGGTCCGAAACCATTCGGCGCTCGCGTGGCATCCAGACCGACCCAACCGTCTTCGATAAATACTTCCGTCCACATGTGCCCGCCAAAGACGCTTTTTTGTCCGATGAAGCTATCGACATAGACGATCCCGCAGACGACTCGTGCCGGAATTCCCGCCGCCCGGCACATCGCTGCGGTCAGGACGGCATGTTCGCTGCAGTCTCCCTGACGGCTTCGTGCCACTTCGGCTGCTGCGGCGTATCCGACGGACAGGTCTTTGGTTTTGATGTATCCGTTCACAAACGATTCAATTTGACGAGCCGCTTTGAGGGCGTCGGTGGTTGTGCCGACGGCCAGGGCGACCAGTTCTTTTATTTTTTCATCTTCACTTTGCAGGTAGTCCGAAGGTTTTAATGCCGCTAGCGCCTCGGCATTCTCTCCGGCATAGGGCAGGGTTGCTTCCGCTTTCGGTGCATACGGCTGCACTGTGACGACGATGCGGTTGTTCTCTTTTTTAACGGTTTGATTGGAGGTGGTCGGTAAAATCAGGCCGCCTTCACAGGTGGGGGTCAGTTCATACTGGATCGATGCTTTGCCTGCAATGTCGGTCAGTTCGGACGGACTTTTGATACTGAGCCGATCGAGAAAATCGACCACATCATCTTCCCGCAGTGCAAAGGTCTTATCGCATTCGATCATTTCCATCGTCATGCCCATCATCGGTACGAGAGTCTTGAGGGCGTTCATCTTGGTATCCAGATAACTCGTTACCGTGATCGGCTGGCCGGGAACCTGCATGGCGACTCTTACTTCTGTCAGGTCAACAACCCGTCCGAACAAATCCACGGTTGTTTTTTTGCCCACCGCCACTTGTGTCTTGATGGCCGTGAGCATATCCGGCCGGAAAATATCCGCCTCATAGGTATCCCCCTCTTTCAAACCCCGTTGTTCCTGTAAGAGCCGCATTCCCTGATTCAGGAGTGCACCCTTTGGCCAATCGACGGTCTTTTCCTCCCGGTCGCCCATAGCTTCAATGACAACGATGACTTTTCCATCGCTGATGACGCCGGTGCGTTTTTGTTCAATACCGCTCATATTCAGGCTCATCTCAAAGCCCAGCGGTTTTCCATCCAGTGTTTCAAAATGGGTTTCGGTGGATTCGATTTTCACGGCTTGTCCGCCCCGCCCGAGGGTCATCGTCAGATATTCTTTAGTGTTTACTTTGGCCCCGTCAATAACGCGAGTGTGAACGGCATGGCCGATTTTTTTCCCTTCCAGCAGGATGGCCAAATAGTCCGTTTCGGTCTTTGTTTCAGCCATGACTGCTGAGACAAGATTTAAGGTCAAAATGATACTTAAGCTTGCATATTTTCTTATCACGCTTATACTCCTTTCAATTTAAAAGTTGCCCATTTACTCAGCTGTTTATTACAAGATACGTTCCAATACAGAAGGATATTGTATCAGGCGAGAATAAAAACTCAAATAAAAGCGAAAAGAAATAAAAGCGAAAGGCTGTCTTTTAACTTTGTTTTCAGACAGCACGTTGATTATAAATTTGCGTTACTGTGGATGAGTATGGATAAACGGAATTCCCCGCATTTAAACACGGCTTTACCAAGTGTAAATGTTTGCGTGCTGACGCCCCGCGGGATGGCGGCTATATCCAGTATTGCGCTGACAGGGCAGGGAGCAAGCGCTGTGCTTGGACACCTTTTCAGCCGGCCTGTCCCGCAACGCGGAAACTCCGTTTATGGTACTATAAACGGCGATTTTGGCTCTATTGACAGCGTTGTTGTGTCCTGCGAAGACATTGATTGTTATGTGATTCATTGTCATGGAAATCCTCTTCTGGTCGAGCAGATTGTCAGCCGATGCTGCCGGTTTGGGGCCGTTTTGCAGTCGTCAGAGGAGTTTCTTTTCAGCCGGTTTCACAGTGACTCGAAAACTTTGATTGAGGCGGAAGCCCGCCTGGCGATGACAAAAGCGGCCAGTCTTGAGGCAGTGACGTTGCTCAATCGGCAGATTACGGGAGGACTGTCGGCATGGGCGGCGGGTTGGATTGGCTCTAAGTGCCATGATATCAATCGGTTGCGCAAGGAGTGTTCAGCGATTATCAAGCAAAGTGGTGTGGCAAAACGACTTCTTGAGGGGATTCGGGCAGTATTGATCGGCCCCCCTAACAGCGGAAAGAGTACTCTGCTGAACCGGCTTGCCGGGGCCGAGGAGGTATTGGTTTCGGATACCGCCGGAACAACGAGAGATTGGGTTTCAATCGTGTGCCGGATCGGTCCCTTGCGGGTTGAACTCTTTGATACGGCCGGGCTGGATGAGCATTTAGCGGCGGCAAGTGAACTGGATCAAGCGGCTCAACAGTCGGCTCGACAGGTTATGGCATCTGCTGAATTGGTGCTGGAGCTTTGCGAATGTACTCAGTCGCGTGTTGAACGGTCGTTGGTTATTCCGGAAGTATCTGTTATTAAAGTATTTACAAAGAGTGACTTACTGAAGGACCCTGTTGGGTTTACGGCTGATATCTCAGTGCCGTGGGTGTTGGTCAGTGCGGCTGATGGGGAGGGAATTGAAAGTCTTCTCGACGCAATTTTATCTGCAATGCAGATAGATATGCTAAGCGAAAACCAGCCGATATGTTTTACACAAAGACAGTTTGAGATTGTCTGTGGCTTATCTAAGACAACATCTTGCGATACGGCGGTGAAGGCATTACAGTTGCTTATTGGACAATATGGCCCACAAAATACCTAATTTAAACAAAAAACAATGAAACACCAGGCTCCCTTTGTCGTATAATCTCGGATAGTAAACACTCCTTTGGATTGAATGTTCAGTAATGGCTATATATTACCCGAATATGTAAGTAATAAAAAGGTATGTTTTTTTTCGGAATGAGTTATAATTTAATTTTAAGTGTAAAAAACAGGAACTGCCGTTTTGGCGGCGGATGAAAATATGATTATGGAACAAGTGGATAAACAAAGTTATCTTGAAGAGGAAATCTATCGGATTTCCACAATGGTGGCCGGTAATTTCGAATTGCCGGTCGTGCTTGATCGTCTGGCTGAGGCTGCGGTGCGCGTGACCAATACGACGGCCTGCTCGATGCGGCTGCTGGATGAAGAATCCGGTGATCTGAAAATGCGCAGCACGTTTGGTCTGAGCGATGCTTACCGCAATAAGGGACCGGTAACGCGGGATGAACCGGTGATTCGCGAGGCTTTTGAGGGGAAAGCGGTGGTGCTGGATGATATGCGGGTTGATCCGCGTGTTCAGTACCGCGATGCTTCCATACGTGAGGGGCTGATCAGCCAATTGACAGTGGGAATGTTTTTTCATGATAAACCAATCGGCGTGTTGCGGCTGTATAGCCCGGAGCCGGCCCGGTTTGATGAAGATGCAATTCGTATTGCACGGCTGGTCGCCAGTCAGTGTGCAATCGCTATAACCAATGCACGTCTGTATAAGCAGGCGATCGAAGGGGCGCGGATGGCCGAACAGATGCGTCTGGCGGCGATAATCCAGCGGCGAATGATCCCTAACAAGGCGCCCTGTATGTGCGGACTGGATGTGGCCGCCGTCTATAAACCGTGCTATGAAATCGGCGGCGACTTGTATGATTTTCTGCAGGTGGATGACCATACGCTGGTGACGGGTATTTCGGATGTTATCGGCAAAGGTGTACCGGCGGCGATGATGATGAGTATGTTTCGCGGGACGCTTCGGGCCTATGCCGACGGCGGTTACGGCCGGCATTCGATGGAAGAAATCATCCAGAAACTCAACCGGGTTGCCTGCAACGAATGCAAGGATGGCGAATTCATTACGCTGTTTATCGCGCGTATTGATACGAAAGCCAATACGCTGACCTACTGCAACTGCGGCCATGAGCCGGGAATTTTACTGCATAAAGGCGAACTAATCGAACTGAATGAAGGCGGGCTGGTGCTGGGGATAACAACGGATACGCATTACAGCATCCAGACGGTTCCGTTTGAACAGGATGATTGTCTGTTGATGTATACCGACGGCCTGATCGATGCGATGAACTTTGACGGGCAAACCTGGGGTCGTGACCGCCTCATAGAGGTGCTGCGTAATTATCCGGTCAACTGTGCCGAGTATCTGCTGCACAATATCCTGGGGTATCGACGCCGCTTCGTGGGATTGGCCAGCCAGACAGATGATACCAGCATTGTTGCGGTACGGCGGGATGTGCAGGCGAATCCGCATGGGCTTGACTGCGGCTGCAACCGCTGAGAATCAGATTTTCGTTCAGACGTTTTTATCGTGAACGGGATGAAATTAAATGAAAAAAGGAGAGAGCTGCTGTCGGCGGCTTTCTCCTTTTTTTATGCAAATCCGGATACGAAACCTCAACCCCTGTTCTACAGGTTTCGCCGCACCACGGCGGCGGCAGCCAGGGTCTGACTGGTGTCGCTTTCCGCATCATTGACGGTCATAACGATCCTGACATTCCGAATGGGCTGTGTGTTTACCGGTGTACGGTTGAAGGTCATCGCTGATACGTTTCGGCACAGCACATAATCGCTGTCGGTCGTATCGTCGTTTGTAATCAGAAAGAGCGTATGGCTGGCAAGGTCAAAACGATAGGTAATATCTCTTCCGTCGGCGGTCATCAAGCTCAGGCGGGAGTTGTGAAGGTCGCCGCCGGGACCGATATGCGCGACGGACTGAGCTGTGCGTATGTCGTTGGTAATGCGCAGCAGAGTTTGACGGCCCGTATTGACCGTACGATAAATGCCCTCATTGGTCTGGTAGTTGGTCACGGAAGCATCAAATGCAACGGCCACCGCAGCCATCAGGAAGCCGAGTATGACCAGCGACATGAGCACTTCAATGAGTGTAAAGGCCTTTTTATGTTGAGTGGTTTTCTGTTTCATTGCAATTTCCCCGTATTAATCAAGCTTTGCGCGTATCCAGGAAGCATTGCTGATCGGCTGGCCGTTTTTTGTAATAGTGACCGCTATCCGAATAAAATCGCTTCCCGCCGCGGGTGTCGAAAAATCGGCACTGCTGACATTTTGAACGGCAACTTGCTGCTGAAATGCAGCAAATTCGGCCATCGGGTTCCCGTTTACATCTATCGGCGGCGTAAAATTGCCGGCAAATCCCGGCAGGTTGCTGAAGGTTATCGGGGCCGTGCGCTCGCGGATTTGTTCAATGAGAAACTCGGCGGTTGACATATCCACGCCGGCGGCGTTGGCCATTGTATAGGCTCCGCTGGAGGCGACGAGGGCGGCAATTACCAGTCCGATCAGCATCGAAGCAAATAAGGCTTCGAGCAGTGTAAATCCGCTGTTTGACCGTGTTTTCGTTTTCTGTTTACAATTCATAAGTATTCCCTTCAACGTCCTTATTTTCCTGTTGCCAGGCTGGACATTTTGAAGATGGGCAGAATGATGCTCATTGCGATAAAGCCTACCAGTACGCCCATCACGACGATCATCAGAGGTTCGATCATACTTGTTACGGTTTTAATGACGGTTTTTAATTCACGTGCATAGAACTCGGCGATATCTCCCAGCACTTCGCTGAGCGTACCGGATTCTTCACCGCTTTGAATCATCTGAACGACGTTGCCGGGCATCAGTGCGTAATCGCCCAGACTGACGGCGATTTTACGGCCTTGTCGGACGGCTTCGTGAACCCCTTTCCACATCCCTTCATAGAGCAGATTGCCGGAAATGTGGGCGGTTATCGACAGGGTATCGAGAATCGGTACACCTGCATTGGTCAGCACGCCCATGGTGTGCATACTTCGCGTGATATACAGACTCCGGCACAGTGTCTTAAGCAGCGGGATACGCAGTTTGGTTTTGTCCCACCAATATTTTCCGACACTGGTTTTGTTGGTTACATACCAGAACGCCATAAATATTGCGCCGATCCCGGGGAAGATAATAAACCAATAGTTGCTCATGGCACCACTGAGAACCATAATGATACGTGTCGGGGCAGGCAGCAGGTGTTCCTTTCCCGCAAACACGACCAGGAAGCGGGGCAGTACGAACGTCAGCAAAAAGGTTGTGGTCGAAATGGCCATAACGGCAATAATGATAGGATAGACCATAGCGCTGATGACCTGGCTGCGGGTTTCCGCCTCCTGATCCAGGTATTCGACAAGCTGTTGGAGCATTGAACTCATTGAACCGGAGATTTCCGCCGCAGCTATCATATTGATATAAAGGTTTGAAAATACCTCGGGGTGTTCGGCGAGGGCCTGGGAAAAACTCTGGCCGCCTTCTATCCGGTTTTTCAGGTCGAAGACGACGGTCCTGAATTTTTCTTTTTGGATCTGTGAGCCGATGGATTCCAGAGCATCCTGCAGGCTGATGCCGGCCCGGACCATTACTGCCAATTGGTTGCTGAAGTTGAGAATATCTTTGCGGTTCGGGCCGAACTCAATACGGAATCCGCCTTTGGCGGCGGATGGATTGGGGCCGGAGCCGCTGTGTGCAGTATGTGCGGTTTTTGCCTGTGATGCTGAGGCATCTTTTTTAGCGGTCAACTGTTCCAAAAACGACATAAGCCTGTTCTCCTGCGTGACGAAGTCTGCCACAAATGATTACACTCTTTACGAATTTCGATTCTTAGCCGCCGAGGGCACAGAGAACATCGAGTATTCACGTTATGCTGTCTGCATCGCCGGTTCAGGGTGAGCAGGCAGCAGTTTTTCCATTTTTCCGGGGTTGCTGGATCTCATGATCGCTTCGTCGCGGTCAATAAAGCCTTCCATATACATCTGCTGGATACTGTGATCCATCGACTGCATACCCATCCGCCGCGAAGTTTCGATGATATTGGGGATTTCATACACGCGGTTTTCGCGGATACAGTTGCGTACCGCCGATGTGCACAGCAGGATTTCAACGCAGGGGACCATGCCGGGCTTGTCCACACGGCGGAACAAAGTCTGGGAGATTACCGCCTGCAGGGTGTTGGACAGCATGGCACGAATCTGGTTCTGCTGGCTGGCCGGGTAGATGTCGATGATACGTTCGACAGTTTGCGAGGCATTGATGGTGTGCAGGGTGCTGAAGACCAGGTGGCCGGTTTCGGCGGCGGTGATGGTGGAACTGGTTGTTTCCAGGTCTCGCATTTCACCGACGAGGATGATATCGGGATCCTGACGCAGAGCATGTCGAAGACCCGAAGCAAACGAGGTGCAGTCCGACCCGATTTCGCGCTGTTCGATCATACAGGACTTGTTTTCAAGCATGTATTCGATCGGGTCTTCGAGGGTAATGATGCGTTTTTTGTATTTCCGGTTGATCACGCCGATCATCGAGGCCAGTGAGGTACTTTTACCTGACCCAGTATGGCCGGTAACGACGACCAATCCTCGCGGCAGATCGGTCAGTTCTTTGACAACTTCGGGCAGATGCAGGTCTTCGATATCGGGTACTTTGTTGGAGATAGCACGGAAAGCGATAGCGATGCCTTCCTTCTGGAAGTGGGCATTTACACGAAAACGGCTGCCGTCATCGATCATCGTTGAAAAGTCAAGGTCGCGTTTTTCAAGAAACACCTTGAATTTTGCCTCGCCGATCATGGACAGCACCATCTGTCCGGCATCATCATTGGACAGTTCGGGTAAATCCAGCAGCACCAGATCGGTGTTGATGCGCATCACAGGCGGCATTCCGACATTGATATGGACGTCTGAGGCGCCGCTTCCGATAGCCTTGGCCAGCATTTGTTTGATATCGATCATTGTTTCTATCCCTTCTTATTTCTGTTGTATCGGTTAAGGTCTCAGGCGACGCCGCTTTCACAGGCGTGATGACTGAATACCGCCGGATCGAGACCTTCGGCCTCGGTGACGCGGAGGACTTCTTCAATGCTGGTCACGCCCCGTTTAACTTTTGTCAGTCCGTCTTCGAACAGGCTGGGCCATCCGCTTTTACGGAAAGCCTGCCGCATACTGTTGACCGAGGAATCGGTATTAATGATTTCACGGAACGGATCATCGACGATCAGCAATTCATGGATACCGCAGCGTCCGGCGTAACCGCTGTTCCGGCATTGATCACAGCCTTTTCCCATCATCATTTCATGGGATTCGATGTGTCCCATATCCATGTATTTGCGGAGGTTATCCGGAGCGGCAAACGGTTCTTTACAGTTCGGGCAGATTCTTCGTACCAGACGCTGGGCCAGAATACCGTTCAGTGATGCGGCGATCAGATAGGGTTCCAGCCCGATGTTCACCAGTCGCGAGACGCTGCTGGGGGCATCGTTGGTGTGCAGGGTAGACAGTACCAGGTGGCCGGTCAATGCAGCCTGTACGGCGATGCGTCCGGTTTCCGAGTCACGGATTTCACCGATCATGATGATGTCGGGGTCCTGACGCAGCAGGGAGCGAAGGGCGGCCGAAAACGTCAGGCCGGCTTTTTCGTGAACCTGCACCTGATTGCAGAATTCCAGATTGTACTCGACGGGGTCTTCGACCGTCGAGACGTTCATCGTGACACTGTCCATCTGGGCCAGCGCCGAGTAGAGGGTTGTGCTTTTTCCGGAGCCGGTCGGACCGGTGACCAGCAGGATGCCGTGGGGACGGGCGATCTGTTCGCGGAGGGCGTCCAGAATACGGGGTTCCATGCCCATCTTGTCTAGGCCGATCATAATGCTCTTGCTGTCCAGCAGTCGAATCACAACCTTTTCGCCATGGCTGGTCGGCAGTACTGAAACACGCAGATCGACGCCGCGTCCGCCCATAATGACGGCGATTTTACCGTCCTGCGGAACGCGCCGTTCGGAAATATCAAGGTTGGCCATAATCTTCAGACGTGAAACGATCGCCGGGTGCATTTTGGCCGGAGCCTGCATCGCTTCGAACAAAACACCGTCAATACGGTAGCGGATCTTGGTGTTTTTCTCTTTCGGTTCGATGTGAATATCGCTGGCCCCTTCGTGCAGGGCATTGCTGAGCACATAGTTGACAAACTTGATAACGGGCGATTCACCGGCGCTTTTTTCGAGGTCTTCGATGTCGTCGCTGCTGTCCTGCACCAGTTCGATATCATCCAGGTCGCTGACGAATTCATCGACGTTGTAATTGAATTTGCTTTCGTCGAGATCATCGCAGACCTTATCGATGTCTTCTTCAAGACATACCAGCACATCCACTGCCATTTGGGTCTGCCGTTTGACATCATCGATGGCGAACACATTCGCCGGATCACACGATGCGATGGTCAGAACATTATTGCTGACCGATACGGGCATCAGGTGATTGGTGCGGATATACTTGAGGTCGAGCTTGGTGAAGACTTTTGGATCGACCTGGTCGGCCGTGATGCGGCGGAACTCATAGCCATACAGCTTTGCCTTGGCCTGAACCAGCTGTTCGTGGGTGATGTTGTATCGGGCCAGCAGCTTTTCAATTTCCTGTCCGCTGTTTCGCCGTTCCTGGCGAAGCTGTGCGGCCTGTTCCTCCGTCAGCAGCTGCTGCTCGGCCAGGATGTCCGCGACATCCCGGATACGGGCTTTAACGGTGGTGATCTGCGGACTGTAAAGATTCCGCAGACCCGGCGCCAGCTCAGTCTGGCCGGAGTCGAGTTCTTCCATTGCAGCGCCGTAATCCGCCGGAGCCGATTCGCTTTTTTTACTGAATAATCGTTTCATTCGTCCATCTTCATTTGGAGGATAATGCCGTCCAGTTCCAACTCAACGATTTTTTTGTCGATACTCTTGACGGTCAGTCCGTTGATGCTGTCTCCGACATACAGGACTTTGTCGCTGATCATACAGCAAATCCCGCGGGGAGTGGACGTGACGGACCAGAGTTGAAGACCGGCGGCCGCTCGGCGAACCTTGTCCTCCAGAAGCATTCGTTTGTTCCGCTGCTGGGAATCTTCATCGACTGCGACTGAAGCGCCTTGCTCAAGCTTGAAAGGATTTTTTTTCAGTTCGTCAACACTGACCTGGCCGACATTGGAAAACTGGTAAAATCGGTTGACAACCGAATCCATTTTTGTGTTCACTTCGGACTGCATCCCGTTCAGTTGGGCAATGGCGGCTTCCAGCTGAGCCTGATCGTCCGCAGCGGGCGATGCGCCCTGAGCGGGTGTGGTCTTTTTGATCATAAACCAGACGCCCAGCATTCCGACCCCGAACAAAACAATCAGCAGGATTGTGCTTTGACGCAGCTTCTGGCTGTGTCCCGATACGGTCAGGTAGTCTTCCTGTTTGCTCAGCGCTGCATCGGTTCCGGCGGTCTCGGCCGGTGTCCCCGACGCGGCGGGAATCTGAGTTTGACTGTCTTTCAAATACGATAACATAATTGCTCTCCGTTTGACAGTGAGTTCATAGCCGGTCTTTGAATCAGGCTGCGGTATTCTGGAAGAAAATGCTCATCACAAATTCCGATTCGGTCTGACCTTCACTCTGAGATTTCTTTTTGAGTTTCAATTCCCGGATTTTGGTAATGCGGTCCAGCTTTTCCAGCTCGAGCAGGAAAGCGTAATACGAATTGAAATCCCCGTGCAGCTCCATTTTAATGGGGTATTCAATATAGCCCCGGTTTTCGGCGGCCTTCATCGTCCGGATGGTTTTGGGCGTCAGGCCGTGGCGCTGAGCGATCAGCGTTACGTTTTCCAGTACGGTATGGATTTCGCTGCTGGGCGGCAGTTTGCTTTCGAAAACCGCGATGGCGTCTTCGACCTTACGGAGCTGTTCACTGAGGTCTTCTGCGGCAATGGTCGCTTTTTCCAACTCGTCAAGCTTGGCTTTTTTCTGTTCCATGGAGGAGCGTTCCTGAGCCAGGTGCGCGTTGGCCGGCTTGATCATATAGGCATACGATGCATAAGCCAACCCGAGGATCAGCACAAAAAATATCAGATGTCGAATTCCACTGGTCATCATAATTGTATTCCTTTCCCGCTGAACGACGCTGTCTTAAAGGGTCGCTTCTTCATATTTAAGCCGTACCGAATCGATATCTTCTTTCGTCAGCGCCAAATTGGGTTTCAGTGTGGCCCTGAGCTTGAACTCGCGGAACTTAACCTCATCAATAATGCGTTCTTTGGATTCCACCAACTCGACGCGATCCAGCAGTATAGAGCTGCTTAAATGAGCAATATATGAGGCGACTTCGATATCGCTGGGTGCGATACCCATCAACTCAAGTTTGGTTTCGACCTTGCGCACCGGTTCTTCGGGGGTGCCGGGTTTTCCGGTCTGAGCCGTTTTAGCCTGATATTGATTGGCGGGTTTGGCGCCGGGCTTGGCGGCGGGAGCGGCCGTCTTGATTTCTTTTTCTTCAAGCATAAGGTCGAGCAGTGAAACGCCTGAAGGCATAGTATTGGTCAATGAAGCCAGAATGACACTGCGGGGAACCGGTTCGAGCAGCTCGGCGGTCATGACCATCGTCTTGAGCATGGTCTTGCCTTTAACCTTGAGTTCTTCAAGCTGTGCGATCTGTTCTTTGGCCTTGGCCATGCGGGTATTCAGAGCCACCATTTCGGCGGCGACTTTGCGTTGCCGCATTTTAATGAATCCGAATGTGATTCCGATAGCGCCGATCATAGCCATCAACAGCATCAGATACAGGATGTTGGCCCTGCTGGACTGCCGCTGCTGGATATAATCGTTCGGAACAAAATTAATCGTTCCCATATTCAACCTCATAACTGAATTTGATCATTATTTTTTTTACTGTAGAACAAAGGTTGTATTATTTTGTATCGTTCAGACTAAGCCCGAAGGCCGTCGCCCAGTCAATTTTACTGTTGCGGCGGTCAAGCAGACAGGACGGGCTATGATTCATTTCCACGGCACATAGAACATCGCCGATCTGGGCGGCAACCTGCATCTGCTGGGCGAGTTCTGCGATCTTTTCGCACAGCGATGTGGAGGTTCCGCTGCCGGCCAGAAATACCATACGTTCTATGGTATTGTTCCCGGGCAGACTTTCAAAATATCGGATGCAGGCGTCTATTTCACCCAACAGACGCTGGCCCATCTGGCCTTCGGACAGTTGTCCATACCCGATGGAAATAACCCGGGCAAAAAGCAAATGGGTTCCGCGGCAGATGACGACATTGGAATGGTTGGTTCCCACATCCAGCAGGATTGCAATACGGTTTTCTTCGTTTTTACGCCGGCAGAAAAAGTTCGAGTAACTCTGGATCAATGCCGTAGGCCAGATATTCATACCGACAATGTCCAGGCCGGCTTTTTCATAGATTGCCAGATGGCGGTCAACCATTTCCCGTTCGGCGGCGATTACCAAAACATCCGCATCCGGTCCTTTGGCGTCGGGCATATCGACAACGGCGTACTGAATAAGAGCGTTTTCCACCGGATACGGAAGGCGTTTCTGTATCTTTGGAAGTGCGGTTTCAGATAGCCGATCCAGTGTTGATCGGGGAACCTTGATCGGATCAATAAACATATCACCGGAGGGCAGGGCGGTAACAATCGCTTTGCCTTTAAACCCCGCCTCATGCATGATTTCTTTGATAGCGTTGATGGACCAATGCTGCCAGGCCGGACTGTGCGGGGTGATATTTTCCGGTTTGATGCGCAAACCGGCAGAGACCAGGAATGGTCCCTGTCCATTTATCCCCAGTTGTGCCATCCGCAGATATGTGCTGCCAAGATCGACGCCAATGGGACAAATTTGTTTTTTACTGAATCCTAACATAATCCGTTACGCTTTCTTTCAAAAATCACCCGCATCGTTTACGCAACGACCACGGACACTTCGATTTCACGGCTTTCGGCCCTGTACTTGTCGTCTCGATAGGGCTTCGGCATTAGGAGCGAGACTTCCGAAATTCCCCATAAACGCGTATCCCGTCAAACCATACGTATAGTCTAAATAACATTCTCCGGCAGGCAAAACAGCATAACCGGCTGCCTATCGCTTTGTAGGGGCTGATAATAAAGTCCTTATCAGTTTATTCAGGCAGGGGAATACACCGGCTGTTTGTCTCAGAACTGAAACGCCGTATCTTATCGGAGCGATAATCCGGGAAGGCAATCCCGAAAAAAGAGGCCGAAAGAGAGAAAAATTCTTGAAGTTTACAGAGAGATAATTTTCCTGCGTCCCATAATGTGCAGATACGGGAAACGGACCGAAGCGTTATTCCGGTAGCTGGGAGCGAGGCAATTTAAGGATAGAGGGTACCACTGAACGGGTGAGAATTAACAGGAAAGTTTCTCAGCAGTGGAAACGCAAAACCGGTCGGTCATGCCGGCAATATAATCGCAGACGGCCCGTTCCAGGCCCTCGGTTTCGATCATCTTACGGTAATACGTCGGCATCGGGTCGGGTTTTCGAATCAGCGTTTCAAAGAGCCGATGGAGCCAAATCTTTGCCTGCCGGGCCGACAGCTCAAGGTCCGGATGCAGGTACATTGTATTCAGCAGAAATGTTTCAAGTTCACAGAGTGCCGCGTTCGCCGGGCCGCTAAGATACACCAATGGACAGGAATAGTCTGCCGCCTGCTGCCAGGTTTTGATCTGTGATGCCGCAATGGCTGAACGACTCGTTTCAATGGCATCTACAGCCAGAAGATCAAGCATTCCTTTGGCCAGCCGTGTACGACGTATGACATAGTCATCGATCTGCTTGAGCCGTTCGCGCTGAGCGACACTCTGATACAGCTCAAGGGTCGCAAGCTGGTCGTAGTCAAACAGGCGGGAGCGAAGCCCGTCCTCCAGGTCGTGGCAATTATAAGCGATTCGGTCGGCCAGATCGGCGATTTGTCCTTCAAGGGTCGGGCGATGCGGCCAGTCGACTCTGCTCTCAGGGTGGTCATAAGGCGAAGAATGCTTCATCAGCCCCAGCCGGGTTTCATACATCAGGTTCAGCCCCGCAAAGTCCGGGTACGGGTGTTCGATGAAATCCACAATTCGCAGGGCTTGGCGGTTATGTTCAAATCCGCCGTGCGAAGCCATTAACCCGTTGAGAATAGTTTCGCCGTTGTGGCCGAAAGGAGCGTGTCCCAGGTCATGGGCCAGGCAGATGGCTTCCGTCAGGCTTTCATTGACGCCCAGGTTTCGGGCCAGGGTGCGGCCGATTTGGGCGACTTCAATGCTGTGCGTCAGTCGCGTGCGGTAATGGTCGTTTAGACCGGTGGTAAAGACCTGGGTTTTCCCTTCCAGCCGTCGAAACGCGGCGCAGTGAATAATGCGATCGCGGTCGCGTTCAAAAGCGCTGCGATAAGGATGGGCCGGTTCATTGCAGCGTCGGCCCCGGCTGTTGGCTTCGCTGACAGCATAGGGGGCTTCGTGATTCACGGCGTTAGTCCTTCGGAAGATGTTCTTGTCGGCTGAGTTCGACAAGCTGGGTGTACAGTTCGTCCAGTCCCTGGCTGATGACATCGGTATCGCTGCAGACGTGCATATAGTTGGTGTCGCCGTTCCAGCGGGGGACAACGTGAATATGCAGATGTTCCGGAAGACCTGCACCTGCACATCGGCCGAAATTCATACCGACATTAAACCCGTGAGGATGAATGGCTGCTGTCAGGACGTGCTGGCAATCCCGCACCAGCCGCATCATTGACAGCAATTCAGCGTCCGAGGCGTGCCCGAAATCGGGGACATGACGGGTCGGTGCGATCAGAAGATGGCCGTTGTTGTAGGGGAATTTATTAAAGACAACGATAGCATGTTCGCGGCGCCATAATACATGATTTTCGATATCCTTTTCCGGCGTGGTCAAATAATCGCACAGGAAACAATCGCTTTTACCCGACAGCCCCTGGATATATTTGATGCGCCATGGCGCCCACAGATTTTTTCGTTCTATCGGCCCGTTTTCAGAGTTCATTTGAGCAGCTCGATAGAGACGGTTTGGTTGACCTGAAGCATCGGTTTTGAATCACCCAGCGGGAGCATAAAATCTGCACTGACCTGCATGGTGTAATGCTGGTCGTCCTTTTCGAGAACACCGGTATCGATGTTGAAAATCTGAGAGCCGCCGCCCTGCATAGATTCAAATTGATACCGCCGTAAAAAACCGAATAATCCGCGCATCTGGAATGAACCTTCATAGGCCAGCGGAATATCTTTGAGGTAATCCTCGGTCAGTTCATAGGTGCTTGTGATATGAGCTTTACGCTGTTGGTCTTCATCGACGATCTTATCCAGCTTAAAGGTGGTGATGCGGGTCGGAGGGTTTGGAACAGGCGACGGCCAGGGCAGCAATTGTCGTGTTTTCCATGTCTTGCCGGCGGACAATCCCGAAGTCTGATCGTCTACAGAGGCGATCGAGTCCCACACATACCATTGCATCGCGATAAAATCGCTGATCATATCAGGATTTTTGACACGGCCGGCCGATTGACGGACGTCTGCAAAGGCCTTATCTCCCAATTGACGGACAACCTGTTTAAATTCGGTCATATCATTGATCTGGCCGGTGGGAGTCAACTCAAGAGTAAAAGACATCTCGGGAAGCGATTCGACGGCATCAAGCCCCGCCTGTCTGCCCGAAAACGAGGTGCGTGTTACCTTTGCCGACTCACATGTTACTTTTAGTGTTGTCAGCCCGAATGGATCCACTTCGACAGGCGTATAGACCATGACCAATTCCAGTTGTTCGGTCATCGTCTGGGGCTGCGATTTTTGTGCTGAGCCGCCGCCGGCCAGATCGATTCGGGTTTCCCGCTGGGAAATCATACGGTAACGCAGCGGCTGATTCTGCTCAAAGTTGACGACCAGCAATTCGCCTTTAAACAGGGATGAACCGCACCCCCACAGTCCAAGGCAGAAAACCGTCGTGATTATCAAAGTTACACTTTTATGCACGCCCTATTCCTTTCCGGCCACAGGTGGTTATACAGCTTCTAATGTTTACAGCTTCTTCATCGATACCCGATTGGTAAACCGCATAGTCAGAGTGTCTGGTCCTTTGTTCGGAGCGGCGTTTTCAGGCATTTCCTGGGCGACATAAGTACTTACCAGTGTTTCGTCGTATTCGATGACATCACCGTGATCCAGTCCCAGCAGCAGTTTTCCGGTGTAAACATCTTGGCTGTCAAACATCTTGGCCATAAAGCCCATGCTTGCTGAACTCGCTTTTTGTCCTTCTGCAGGTTCCGCACTCTCCATGGCTTTCATTTCCACGACAGCAACTTTTTTGCCGTCAATGGTGTCAGTTCCCGTGAGGGTATATGTTTTCTGGAAGCTTTTAGGGGCCAGCAGTCCGGGCGGAGAAGGAACGACCTGTGTCCAGGATTTCTTTGCCTTTCCGGCCTCCCACAAAGCGGGTATTTCGTGGCGCTCACGGATACCGCTTTCATCCATAATACGTTCGGCAAGTTTAGCCTCAAATCCGGCTGTAACGGCCTTCTTGGCGGCGGTGGAATCAAATCCGACGACCTTGCCGTCCGGCGACAGTTGAACGGTGTATCGCTGGCCGATTAGTTTTGCCAGCGGATTTTTCTTATCCTCTTCTTTGGTGCTGTCATAAGACAAACGCTGTTCGTTTTTGTTGGTCATATAGGCCGACAGGCCGTCGATAATGACTGTAGCAGAGGCAATACCTTCATTGTTGACGCTGTCGATGGTCTGAGTGAAAGCGACCCGGATCAGAGTTTTGGTCTGCTCTTCACGCAGCTTGTCCATGGTCGGTTGTTCGAATCGAAAGTCTTTGGTGACTTCTGTGGTGACTTCATAGGCATTCGAGGATTGTGGGGTAAACTGGAGGGAAAGGTCTGCTGATGGTCCGCACCCCGACAGGAAAACCAGAAGACATAATGCGATTGACGCTGTGGTAAAACTTGCTTTGCTTAACATAATGTTCTCCTTAGAAAACCAGTGAATCCATTGTGTTCTCATCGACATTCTCAAAATTATAGTCCCTCTGAATGGACTTTACAACAGATAAAAAGCGTTTTTGCTTGAATTCCGGATGAAATACCCGTCAAACGTTGTATTCATAAGTCGGCATTCGGGCAAATTTTTAAAGAAGCGTTTTTAGAAATTTTTGGGTTTATGAAATTGCCTTTGAAGGCTATAATTCAGGTTTTAAAACGTTCGGATTTCTGGAACAGGCCGTTTTTTAAGATTTTGGAGATTGAGTTTATGAAAAGTGATGTTGTTAAACAGGGATTTCAGCGGGCACCCCACCGCGGTTTGCTCCGCGCATGTGGTCTCAAGTCCAAAGACATTAACAAACCCTTTATCGCGATTGCCAATAGCTACTGTGATATTGTTCCCGGCCATGTGCATCTGCATGAGGTTGCCCAGGTCGTTAAAAAGGCCGTTCGCGATGCAGGCGGGGTGCCGTTTGAGTTCAACACCATAGCAGTATGCGATGGTATTGCAATGGGGCATACCGGTATGAAATACTCGCTGGCTTCTCGTGAAATCATTGCCGACGCCGTAGAAACGATGTGCAGGGCGCATTGTTTTGACGGGATGATCTGTATCCCGAATTGCGACAAAGTAGTTCCCGGAATGCTGATGGCTACAATGCGGCTTAATATTCCGACGTTGTTTGTTTCCGGCGGGCCAATGGCTGCGGGCAAGACCAAGGACGGCAAAAGTGCTGATCTTATTACAATTTTTGAGGGTGTCGCCCAATACAACGCCGGAAAAATCACGGAAGCACAACTGACCGATCTGGAATGTTCGGGTTGCCCGACTCAGGGAAGCTGTTCGGGGATGTTTACTGCCAATAGTATGAACTGCCTTTGCGAGGCGATTGGTATGGCCTTGCCCGGTAATGGTACTATCCTTGCTGTGGATCCAAAACGGCAGGATTTGTACAAAAAAGCAGGCAAACGGATCGTTGCAATGGTCAAAGAAGACCTCAAGCCACTTGAAATCGTATCTAAAAAGTCGATAGACAATGCCTTTATCCTTGATATGGCGATGGGCGGCTCCACTAATACTGTTTTACATACACTGGCTGTTGCTAACGAAGCTGAGATTTCTTATGATTTGGATCGCATCAATAAAATCAGCGAAAAATGTCCTAATATCTGCAAAGTATCGCCGTCCAGTGCATGGCATATTGAAGATGTCGATGCGGCGGGCGGGATCAGTGCTATATTGAAAGAAATCAGTAAGGTACAGGGGTTATTGAATCTGGAGTGTATGACTGTCACCGGAAAAACACTGGGCGAAAACATTGCCAAAGCAAAAATCAAAAATTACGACTGTATTCATAAACTCGAAAATGCATATTCCAAGTCAGGCGGTCTGGCGATTTTGCGGGGTAACCTGGCACCGAATGGCTGTGTGGTCAAATCCGCGGGTGTGGCTGCCGCGATGCAGAAGCACTCCGGGCCTGCGGTGATATTCGAAAGTCAGGAAGAAGCCTGCGATGGTATTCTCGGCGGCAAGGTCAAGGCCGGTGATGTTGTCATTATCCGCTACGAAGGCCCTAAAGGCGGCCCGGGGATGCAGGAAATGCTTAGTCCCACCAGCTATATTATGGGGGCCGGCTTAGGCGAGTCGGTTGCACTGGTAACGGACGGACGTTTTTCCGGCGGGACACGCGGGGCCTGCATCGGCCACGTCAGTCCCGAAGCGGCTCTCGGCGGTCCGATTGCACTGGTCAAAACCGGCGATATCGTTCATATCGACATTCCGAATCGTACCATTCGCATCGAGGTCTCAAAAGCTGAACTGGCCAAACGTCGAAAAGCCTGGAAACCGCGTCCTCCACGCATCACCAAAGGCTCTTTGGCCAAGTATGCTTCAATGGCCACCAGCGCCGATACCGGCGGCGTGTTGAAATGGGACTGAAATCGGGAATCCCTGATTGGACAGGACAGGATTCGTCTTGATAAATCAGGTTGTCAAGACAGAACATGTGTAGGTAAAAAAATGAGGCGTCTGTCCTATTGCAGACGCCTCTTATTATATGGGCCGCTAACCATCAGCGGCATGTTTATAGATTATGCGGCCTTCTTGCAGCCGCCTTTGGTATTAGCTTTGGGGCAGCAATTTTCGCATTTGCCGCATTTGCCGTCAGCGCACTGGCATGTTCCGCATTTGCAGTCCTCGCATTTACACGAATCGCCGCAGGAACACGTCTTGCAGGCACAATCGGTGCATTGGCAATCAGTGCAGCAGCATCCGGTCTGTGAGGCATTCTGTGTACAGCCGCCTGTCATAGCGGTTGTGTTTACGGAATCGCTCTGTATCGCCGGTATGCCTGAAAATGCAAACAACAGCCCGGTCGCAGCGATTAAACCTACAAGAGAAATAATTTTAATATTCATAGTTACCGCCTTTCACTTTATCTGAAATGAAATGAATTTATGTTTGGAACGAAACATTATCGAAAACAGGCTGTCAACAGTTCAGGCGGCAAAGCCGTTCCAAAGCAGGAGTGTCGTAAAAAAATTTCGTTTGTACGACAAGAGGAATATCGGTATCCAGCTTCCATGCGGAAGGAAGGATCGGGGGATTCAGAAGTGTTGGCGGCTCAACGGTACGTTCAATATTTACAATGAGTACTTGCTGAGGCGAATGACAGCAAGCCTGTATGCAAGATGAACAACAGTGGAAACTGTTTGAATCGTTTGCATTCTCCGGTATAGAGCAACGGGAATCTGCATTGTTTTTGGCCGGTACAGCGGTTGTATGTTCCGTGCAGGCCTGATGATCAACACGCTGGCATTGGCAGGATTGCCGACCGAGTGCCGGGAAAACCACAGCCCCAAAAATTGCCGCGTAAACAGCGATATAACCCTTAGAATGCATCTTGAATTCCCTTAACTCAAAACATTTTGTATTTTCTACGTACGTGATTGCGAAGCGTTCGAGATGTAAAATTTATTCGGTGATTGATTTATTGTTATGTTTTGCTAAAATTCGTTTTGGATAGGATTAATATGTTTATGAAATAATATGATCCGGATTTAGGAGAACGATTTGCAAAACGCTTCCGTGTTAACTCCCGATATGAATGATCATCATCCCAAAGCCGGTCGCCTTGTGTCTGTCGATGCCCTGCGAGGATTTGATATGTTCTGGATCGTCGGCGGAGGAACGATCGCGGAGATTTTGGCCAAACGGTTCGACAGTCCGGCGGGTGTATGGGTGCAAAGCCAGTTAAAACATGCCGCGTGGGAAGGATTTCATTTTGAAGACCTGATTATGCCGCTGTTTTTATTTCTGGTCGGCGTGGTAATGCCGTTTTCATTTGATAAACGTCTTGCCGAAGGAAGCAGTAAGCTAAAGTTATATGGGCATATTATACTGCGTGTGGTTTTGCTGTGGATACTGGGGATGATCAAGCAGGGTAATTTGCTGGAGTATAATCCGGATTCGTTAAAACTTTACAGTAATACATTGCAGGCGATTGCTGCGGGCTATTTGATTACGGCTGTTATTATTCTGCATTTCAAAGTCGGGTTTCAATATTTGATGTTTTGCGGACTGCTGCTGGGGTATTGGGCGCTGTTGATGTGGGCGCCGATACCCGGCGGTGTAACGGGAAGTTTGACACCTGAAGGCAACTTTGCGATTTACGTTGACAAGCTGATCCTCGGGAGATTTCAGGACGGTACCCCTTACACGTGGATACTAAGCAGTATGACCTTTGCCGCGACAGTCCTGCTGGGTGTTTTTTCCGGGCGAGTTCTCAAGTGTGATATTTCCGGTTCTTACAAAGCGGCAGGACTGGTCTTTGCGGGGCTGGTATGTATACTCGTTGGCTGGGTGTGGGATGGATGGTTTACGATTATCAAGCATCTCTGGACCAGTTCGTTTGTGTTCTATTCCGGCGGGATGTGTATGGTTCTGCTGGGTGTGTTTTACTTCGTGATTGATGTTTGGGGTTTGCGGAAGTGGGCGTACGGATTTGTGGTGATCGGAGCCAATGCAATTGTTGCGTATATGGCCGATTGTGTTTTTGATCTTTGGGGGATTGCCAACCGGTTTGTCGGCGGGCTGGACCGGTGGACGGGGGACTGGACGAACCTTGTTCATGCGATTGCGGCTTTTGCGGTGCTGTGGGTGGGGTTGTGGTTTTTATACCGGCATCGATTGTTTGTGAAAGTCTAAGTCTGTAAATACATAGGATAAAAGCACTTAAAAACACCGTGGATGACGGCAGGGTCAACCGCTTACTTTTCAGACACTAAACAGAGATTGCATCAGAATTTTTTTTTAAAAAAATTCCTGTAACTTCGAGGGGCAAGATACACACTGCAATAAATGAAAGGGGGCTGTTTCCACGTCTGCGATGACGACAGAAAAGCGTTTACGGCTGCTTGTATGTTTACAGCAACATGAAAAAGTAGTTTTTAGTGTTTTTCAGGAGGCTAAAACTAAGCGTAACCGCGCGCAACTGAGCGCAACATAGCGCAAC
>CAZYQN010000055.1:0-24268 GCA_964649955.1 uncultured Pirellulales bacterium | reverse complement strand
TATCGTAGCGAAATGTTTGATAAATATCAAATAAAAAATCAGATGCATAAAACCTACCGTTATTCAGTATTCAGATATGCAAACCGCCGACTGCAATCTTTCCAAGTGCCTAAAACAGTCGTCTCTTGTACTTTCAAATGACCAAGAAGGAGTCTTCTTCGGATTTGGAGTCGTTGTCGGGAGTGCGGCCGGTGGGGGCAGTGCCGCCCTGCTTGTCCTGGTCGGTCGGGTATTCTTCCGTTTTTTCCTTTCTTAAATTTCGGGCACAGCCTGCCGGTTGTATCTATAACCTTATTACGTGGTTTGCGAATTCTTCAACGTTAACAAGTTTATTGTTAATCCGGATGCTTTTAATTGCTGTTTGGAGAATAGCGTTCAGTTCTTTTTTATATTCGTTTCTAAAGCCCATTAGCTGGTCAGACCTTGCTTCAATAGTAACCACATACTCACCCACCTGAATAAATTGGAAAGCCCTGTGTTCGCTCGATTTATTCTTGACGATCTCATCTACTATGAGCGCAAGGCAGTAGCCTTTCATATCCTTTCTTTTCAAGAGTTTCCTGTTGCCTATTCCATCAATATAGCTTTTTTTCCAAGACTTTAACGCCTCTTCCATCGTCTGTTTACGGATTGTGACACTGCACTCTGCAGGAACGGATGAATAGTGGGGGTTTTGAGAATCATTCGGCATCAATTTCCGGTCTTCGGCACCGACTGCAACAAAACAAAAACCCTCCTTGCTGCTGACCTTCACATGCACGCTCTTGACAACATCCACCTTGACTTTTACCGGGCCGTCTGAAATCGTATATGTTACGGTTTTCAGACCCAATTCCTTCAGTAAAGCATTTGGATCGTTGAATTCAGTTTTGCGGGCGGAAAGCTCATTGGGATCTGTTTCTGCCTTAGACGGCTGTTCGTTTGGAACCAGCTCCTGATCCGACTGGTTCGTCTTTTCTATAAATGAAAAGGAATTAAACAATCGCTCACGGACAGTTGGATTTGTTTTCATTTTTTGGGGAATAATTAATTGCAGCGAGTAAATGGCCTGTTCAGTCAAAAAAACACGGGAATAAATCAATGCATCGGCATCAGATACTGCGGCCGTTAATTCATAAGCCGGAAGCCCTTGAAAAACAAGACGTTTGCCTTCTATCTTTCGCATTCCAGGATTGTTTAAGAATTCCTCTTCATATCCGGCAATAAAGTCCGAATCAAGCCGTTTATTTTGCATAGGTAAAACAGATAAAAGCATCTTTATGCTGTTCTTAGACTCTGCAAAAGCAAGCACATGGGGAATTCCATGTTGATCATTCCATTGCCATGAGCTAACCGGCAATTTCAATTGACAATTATATTTGGGAAATGTTTTCACCTTATCCTGACCATAAACGGATACTGTCAGGATGACCGTTAATGCAACAAAAACGAATAGCACATATTTTCTTTTCATGAATATCTTCCCATTAAAGTGAACAGATTACCGACATTTTAATGGAATGATATACGAAGCTATGAATATGTCAAGATACAAGTAGGAAAATATCACAAATCAAGTTTCTTAGCTGTTCGCAAAGCATATGGAGGCGCCCCGTCGAATGTCTTGGCCCTGTTTGAGGCTGGTTATTCTGCTTTTATATGACCAAGAAGGAGTCTTCTTCGGATTTGGCGTCGTTGTCGGGGGTGCGGCCGGTGGGGGCTGAGCCGCCCTGCTTGTCTTGCTCAGTCGGGTTGTCGTCGGTGGACCAGAAGGTGTAGAGGTTGTCGTTATCGACGCCGATGTTGGGCTGGGTTTCATAAGAAGTGTGGCCGTCGGCATAGAGGACGTTCTGGCCGTGTGTCGAATTCCCTTTATCTGGGTGACGGAAAGACGGCATTCCAAGTGCCCATGTCAGTTTATCCGTTACAGTTATGATCTGCGGAGGTTTATTATCTTGACCGGGAGGAATGATATCGCCGTCTTTGAACCAAGGATTCATATCGGCGGCGACGGCAAAGGCGGCGGGTTTATGTTCACCGGCGGGAAAACGGCCATACGGGTTATGCATGGCATAGCTGACGTTGTTGTGCGGCGTTGCGCCGAAGTCCCAGAGTTCGACAATATCCCGATTGTTTGGATTCTTGCCATCAAATTCCTTTTGACTGCTCTGCGGACAGATGAATGATTTTGGCGAGACATCCGCTTCGCGGACGAGCAGATACCAGCTTGCTGTGACCGTGCGGGGTGTGCTGCCCTGCGTGCCGTTGGGGGAGAAATCGGGGTCGGGCATATCATAGGCAAAACCGAGTTCTTTTGACCACGGGCCGGTGCCTCGCAATTGGGGGTAACGGCCGTTGTAGTCGTGGGCATAGACGATCATGGCCGTGCCGAGACCTTTGAGATTGGTGCCGCAGACGATCCTTTGGGCATGATTTGGGTTCGATATTGGAAACCAATATGCAGTGGAAAAGAAGAGTACGCCGGCAATAATAGCGATAACGACGAGCAGTTCCATAAGCGTAAGACCTTTTTGCTTTATCATTGTTTGGCCCTTTCTTCTTATTTGTGCATTGCTTCGATCACGGCGGCGAGTGTCGCCTCATGCGCTCGTTTAGCGGTTTGCGGGTCCACATCGCCAGCCACATGGATAAAGCCGGCGGCTTTGCAGTGTGCTGGATGCCGCACCTGATAATCGGCGGCAAGACATGCAAGGTATCCGCACATAAAATTTCCCGGGTCTTTCTGACGATCGATCCAGACGTTCAGGTTCGGGATGCTTGCCTTCACGGACCGCCGGATGGCCTCTGCGGGCAATGTCAAGGCCAACTTCGTTCCCACGGGATAGTTAAAACGATGGGGCCACTCCGGCTGCTGCGGAGGACGGTAATCGTTGATCCAGGATGCGTGGACAGCCGCCTGCGTTTCGATCTCCCATGGGCCGTCTCCCCGGCCGTAGCAGAGAATAATGGCCGGGTTCAATTTTTTTGTCAGCCGTTCAAAATCCGCCCGCACCGCCTGATAGTCCACCTCAAAATCGCCCTGCCCCGAGGGTTGAGCAGCTGTACCGTTGGGAAACTCCGGAAAAAACGCATAGATATCGTATCCGCTGTTTTGCCAGTTCCTGCCCTGCCAGCCGGACGGATTGGCCGTCGCATTCTCACTGAAACCTCGCAGCATTTCATTTGTCGGGGGCCAGAAGCCCGTCACGAGTATTGTGCGCTGCGTGGTGCAGCCTGCTACCCAAAGCAACGCCCCTACTGCTGACACTGCCCTCATGAAAATGACGCTTTTGCTTCTGATATTTTGGTTCATCACTACGCGCTCCGTCATTAATTTTTCAACCTTGGCACCCCTTCGGGATTATTGAATTGTTCTGATTTTATTTCGCACGGATATGGCCTGCCCTACGGGTTACTCCATTTTTCGGATGCGAAGGTCGATGTCTGTTTGGTCTTTGAGCAGGTCGGTCAATTGGCTGACGTCGGTCTGGCCGTAATGGTAGGGGTACAGGATTTTGGGGCGGAAGGCTTTGGCGGCCTCGGCGACCATCGCGGGGGTCATAGTGTAAGGCAGATTCATCGGCAGAAAGGCGATGTCGATGTCTTTGAGGGCCTTCATCTCGGGGGTGTCTTCGGTGTCGCCGGCGATATAGACGCGGGTCTTGACGAAGGTGAGGATATAGCCGTTGCCGGCGCCCTGTGGATGGAAGGGTCGGCCGTCGGGACGCTTGTGCCGGATGTTGTAGGCGGGGACGGCTTCGACGGTGATCTCGGCGAGTTGTTTGGTTTGGCCATTTTGCAGAATGACGGCATCGGGGAGCTTGCCTTCGCATGACGGCGAGGCGATGATCTGCGTTCGGGGCTGGCGGAGTATCTCGATGGCCTTGGCGTCGAGGTGGTCGGAATGGTCGTGCGTAACCAAGATAACGTCGGCCTTGGGCAGTGCGGCATAGTCGGCCAGGTTGGTCCAGGGGTCGATGTGATAGACCTTGCCCTTGAAGGTCAGCATCAGAGTGCCGTGGCCGATGAAGGTAATGGTCAGCGGGCCGTCGGTGGTTTGAATCGTGTCTTTTGGCATAGTCGAAGCTCCTGTATCGGATTCAGCAGTTCCGTTACGGCAGGACATCATTGCCATTATCAGGGCCAGACAGGACAAGGCGAAAAGCGTGTTTTTTAATGTCTTCATTTCAAGACTCCCTTGTTCATTGATTATTGTTGATTGAGCAGGCTTTTTCGTGCGCTTTTATTTTACAGTATCGAATGGATGAGTGCCAAACGAAAAATTGCAGCCGGTTTTATGTCGCCCGCTGCGCGGGCTAAAGGAGAAGGAGGCTGGGTGAGACTTTGGTCCCCGCCCTCACGGACGGGGCTACAACATGCCGTCCGCTGCGCGGACTAAATCGGAGAAACTTTTCTGCTTTTCCAGATTTCAGTCATGATGGAGGCGGTGATGATGCAGGCGAAGACGAAGAATGCGGTGGGGATGGCGGCTTCGGGGCCGAGGTTGTTGATGGCCAGGACGGTGCCGAGGCCTGCGTTCTGCATACCGACTTCGATGGAGAGGGTGCGGCGCTGGTCAAAGGGCATTTTGAACAGGGCCGCGACGCCGTAGCCTGTGGCCATACCGAAGAGATTGAGCAGCAGGACGACCGTGATGATGAGGGCGGAGGCATGGAGCATTTTGTCGCGGTTGGAGGCGATGACCACCGTGCAGACGAAGATGATGAACGTCACCGAGATGGCGGGGAAGACGTCTTTGATCTTTTCGATCACACGGCTGAAGAAATAGCGCACGGCAAAGCCGACTGCCAGCGGCAGGATGACCATGAAGATGATCTCAAAGAACATCTTCCAGAACGAGACCGGCAATTCCTGGCCGGCCAGCAATTTGCTCAGGGCGGGCGTGAGGATCGGGCACAGCAGCGTCGAGACGGTCGTCAGCGAGACGGAATAGGCGACGTCGGCCTTGGCGATGTAGCTCATCACGTTGCTGCTCATGGCGCCGGGGGCACAGCCGGCAATGATGAGTCCGGCGGTCAGCATGGGCGGAAGGCCGAAGAGCTTGGCCAGGAAAAACGCGCCCAGCGGCATAATGGTGAACTGGGCGATTGAGCCGATCAGGACGATGACGGGACGGCGGGCGATGTTCTTAAAATCGCTCACGGTCAAGACGGCGCCGATGCCGAACATGGTCAGCGAGAAAAGCCAGAGGTTGGGAGTCCGCAGGGACTGGAATATCTCGGGCCAGCGGTCGGCGGCGGGACCGAACATTTTGTACGTCGCCAAAAAGACGAACGGCCGGGACCAAAAATAGCCAATGACCGCAAACAGGACGATCCACACTCCAAAGAGCTTGGTGTACCAGTGCAGTATGGTTTTTATCACGTTCGGTTTTCCCTTCCGCTCATGCATCTTGCATCTCTCGCTGAATGTGTATCTCCCGGATTCCCGCCTGCGCGGGAATGACGGTTTTCGGGTATTTTACATCATCACGCGGAGAAGTGCCAAGCCTAAAATGAGTGCGATTGCGCCGGCGACGGCGGCCTGACGGACGATGCGTTCGCCGAAGAAGAGGATACCGACCAGGAGGACGGCGGGCAGGTGGAGCATAACAATAGATTTGACGTTGACGACGGCGCCGGGAATTGCAAGGGAATATTGGACGGCGAGCTGCTGGGTATAGAAAGCGACGAGAACAGACAGGCCGTAGAGGATAAGCGGGAGAGTATTGACGCGCTGCAGGGTGAGGGCTGACCGCCCTGCTTTTGTGCGGAGGCATTCGGCGGCCAGAAGTGCGGCACTGAGGAGATTCCAGCAGGAAGCGTAGGCCAATGCGCCATAGGCGATGCGGGCGATGGCAACGCGATCCAATACGGTTGAAACGCCGAACAGCGCAGCGGCCAACAGCGACAGAACGGCAAAGAAGGTGCGCCGATGGGAGGTGTCTTCGCGGCGGTAATTGGCATAGAGCATCCAGGCAACGGCGGCCATACTGAGCAGCATCAAAATGACGGCTTGGGGCGCGGGGGATTGACGGCTGGACAGCCAGAGCGTCAAGAGTGTAAAGACCGGAACAGCGGCCTGCGCGGGAATGACCAGAGCAAGCGGGCCTTTTTTGACGGATTCGGTGAACAAGACACTGGCAAAAGCAGTGATAACGGCGGCGGCAAGCGTAACAAGCCAGAAGACGGCGTCGGTCGGAAAGGAACGGCTTTGCAGCAGCAGAACCGGCATCAGTACGGCGGCGCTGATCGACCGCCCTGCCAATACGACCAAGCGGCTGTCGATGCCGGCGCAGAGACGTTTGACAATGAGCACTTTGGCGGTGTTAGCGGCCAGCGAGATTAGGCTAAGCAGTACCCAAAATTCCATCGGGGAAGTCAGCGGCTCCTTTCGGTGCGGGCCTGAGCGTGGCGGATCTGGGCCAGAAGTTTGCGGCGGCCGCGGGCGGTGAGGTAGTTTTCGATCTGGCGGAGATTGCGGCGGTCGTAGTACTGCAGGAGGGCTATTTGCAGTTTTTTGTCGCTGTGGCCTTTAGGGACGATGATAGATTTGCCTTTGGGCGAGCGGCCGGAAACATACATCGCTGTCGAGAGGGCCAACGGCGCTGGGACAAAGTCCTGTACCTGACGCGGGCGCCAGTTGCGCGCAATGAGATACTCGGTAAGCTGGAGAGCATCGTCATGAGAGCAGCCGGGGTGGGCACTGATGAAATACGGAACGAGAAATTGCTTTTTGCCGGCGCGGGCGGAGGCTTCGGTAAAGCGGGCTTCGAATTCTTCGAAGACCTCAAAGCCGGGTTTGTGCATCAGGCTCAGGACGTGAGGGCAGTAATGCTCGGGGGCGACTTTGAGGTGACCTCCGACGAAATGTGCGGCCAGAAGCCGGATGTAGTCGCGGCTTTTGAGGGCCAGATCGTGGCGTATGCCGGAAGCGACGTAACTGTGGAGTTTTCGCTTTTGGGATTGCTGCCAGCTTAGAACCCGCTCGAGCAGGCCGATGACTTTTGTATGGTCGGCGGGCAGCTTGGGACACGGCGACGGGAAGAGGCAGCTTTCGCGGGCGCAGGCAGCAGCGTCGGGACAGGTCATGCCGTACATATTGGCGGTCGGGCCGCCGATGTCGGCGATGGTGCCTTTGAATGCGGTGTGACGGACAAGACAGTCAGCTTCGGCGAGGATGGAGCTTTCAGAGCGTGAGGCGATCTGTTTGCCCTGGTGGAAATAGATAGCGCAGAAGCTGCACCCGCCGAAACAGCCGCGATGGGTGGTGATGCTGAAGCGAACGGGTTCCAACGCGGCGATGCCGCCGTCGCGGTCGTACATCGGGTGCCAGTTGCGGGTAAAGGGCAGCGTGTAGAGCGTGTCCAGTTCGTCCTGTGTAAGCGGATCGGCGGGCGGATTGACAACAATACGGCCGGGGTCCTGTTCCTGGATGACGGGCTTGCCGCCGGGATGAGCGTGCTTTTGATAGGCAAGCTGGAAATCCATAAAGCGGTCGGGATGGGCCTGGAGTTCCGGAAGCGGAGGCAGTGTAACGGCATCCTGCGGCGGCTGGATATCCCGGACGAGGCGATAGGCGATGCCGGGGATATCGGTCATGGCGTCAATGGACTGCCCTGCCGCAAGGCGACGAGCAATTTCAATAGTCGCCTGTTCGCCCATGCCGTGGACGAGGAGGTCGGCCTTGGCGTCAATGAGGACGGAGCGTTTGAGGCGGTCTTCGACATAGTCGTAATGGACAAGACGACGCAGACTGGCTTCGAGACCGCCAAGGATAATGGGGACGTCTTTGAAGGCCTGACGGGCACGGGCGGCATAGACCAACAGCGGGCGGTCGGGGCGAAGATCGGTGCGTCCAGCGGGACTATAGAGGTCTTCATGGCGGCGGTGTCCCAGCGAGGCGTAGTTGTTGAGGCGTGAGTCGATACAGCCGGAGGTAATACCCCAAAATAGACGCGGGCGGCCTAAGATGCGAAAGGGATCGACGCTTCGCCAGTCGGGCTGGGCAAGGATGGCGACGCGAAAACCGTGCCGGGTCAGCCAGCGGCCCATCAGTGCAATCCCGAACGACGGGTGATCGACATAGGCATCGCCGGTGACGAGGATAATATCCGGCACGTCCCAGCCGAGGGCGTCTATATCGGCCCGACAGACGGGCAGAAACGGGTTGTTGGACTTGTTCGCTGCCAAGTCATATCCTTTACTGCAAATTCAACTCGGATTCAATGTTGACAAAAATTACAGTGTACTATACGATAGGCAGTTCGTCGAGTGCATAGATTAGATTCTTCGAGGGGGCTTCTGTGATGGATGAGGCGTTTTTTACGGGCCTGTAGCTCAGCGGTAGAGCAGGGGACTCATAATCCCTTGGTCGTGTGTTCGAATCACACCGGGCCCAGTAACGTAAGATAAGGCGAGACAGCCAGTTACGACTGTCCCGCTTTTTTTGTTTTATGGGTTTTTAGGGGCGCGTGCCAAATGCGTGCCAAACATGGCAGACAGTGTCTTGTTATTTGCCTGCCGAGTACGCTCCAAGAGATCACGGTCAACGCCCATGTAAAACTTCCGCGTCGTCTCGAAACTGGAGTGCCCTGCCATTCGCATCACATCGAATTCACGCAGGCCACCCTTGAACCAATGGGTCAGACATGTCCGTCGCAAGTCGTGAAACGTGAAATTTGTAATCCCCGCTTTCCTCAAGATCGTTTTATACTGCCGATCAAAGTTACTTAACGGGTTCTTACCCTTGATCACATCCCACTGTCCTTGTTGGCGCAATCCCTGGATAAAGTGATACCTCGGTTCCGGCACAAACAAATACGGATTTCCGGCGGACCGTTCTGATTGGTGAAGCGACAGCATATCAACAACATCATCCGTTATCGGTAGAACCCGGTGATCTGAATCCTTAATATGCCACAGCCACGTATAGGCCGTATTCGACTTTGGCGACACATTGACAGTCTTGGCTTCGAAATCCACATCCATCCAGGTCAGGTTCAGCACCTCACCTTTTCGCATCCCGGTACAAAGCGTCAGCTTCAATACGAGCAGCCAATTAACGGTGTTGTGAGCCTCATACTTCGAGGCTGTATCCAACAACCGGTGGCATTCTTCCTCGCTGAGAACCCGAATAATTTTGACCGGGCTTTTCAGCGATTTCAGAAAGCGAAACGGATTCTCTTCAAGCTGACCTCGTTCTACAGCCAACTGAAAGAGTCGCTTCAAGTGACGCACTTTCTTGCCCGCCGTTGCAGGTCGATTGCCGCGATCCAGGCACGCTTGGATATACTGTTCACCATGCCTCAAGGTGATCGATCGGTAATCAACGTTTCCGGCAAAACGGATAAAGTCCTGAAAGCAATCCTCATAAGCTTTTAGGCTGCTGTCACGAACGTTACCGCGAGTCCGGCCAAGACTGTCTTCCAAAAATTCTTTAAGTTTCAAAGAGCCAGGGGCCACGGTTCCCATACGCAGGTCCCGTTCAAGTTGTGCCCGCTGTTGTTCGGCCTTGCGCTTGTCCGCATGTCTCAGGGACTGGCGTACTCGCTTGCCGTTCTCGTTTTTGTACTCGACGCAGAACGTATAGCGTTCGCCATTCCGGCTTGGCCGTGTTATAAGTCTTACCAACTGTGTCATAGAATGAACTCCTTTCTCGACACCGGGCGGCAAGACCGATCCGAACCAATTATACACGGAAATTTTCCAGAATCAAATATAATTCTATTCATGCAACCCCCTTTCTGACTTGGGACAGTACCCATACCTTGACCGACTCCAGCGGATAGAGCCGCTTGCGGGAGATATGGATGCACGGCAGGTTCCGCATCCGAATCAGGTGCTCGATCACATTTCTGTAATTGACTGCCGAGCTAATCTGCGGAATCCGCAGGTACACAATCAGTTCGTCTTCGGTCATCAGGTCGGGATACACCATTAGTGCAGGCACATCGGCAGCAGCCCTGATGCCCTTTAATACCGGATACACCGGAACTCGAATAGCTGTTCCAGTATTATTTTTATCCATTGTTGATTCCTTTTAATAAGTAACGTTTGTTAATTTCATCGCAGGATCGCAGCAACGCATCCGACCGGCTCATGCTGCCTTCGAATTCTAAAATCGCTGCGCGTTCCTGAAATTCCTCTGTATAGCATGCCGGAAAAACCATCTTTGCCGAAACTGCTACAATGCTTTTTAATAAAGAAAAGGCATTAGGCATGACGGGCCTCCTGTAATGTACCCAACGTACCCGATGTACCCCATGTACTCTCGGAAAAAGGGCCTGAGACATTGGCATCGTTTTCCCCAGGAAAACCAAGATCAATTCCATAGGATTGCTGTATTGTTTGCAATTCTACTTCTGTCGGCCTAAATACTCGTTTGCCGCCAGTTTTGATACTTCTGATTCCATAGCGACTCAAGATGGCTCCAACCCCTTTGGGACTGAAATTGGCCATAAGATTAAAATGATACTTTTTGGTGTCATCGAGAATAGTTTTTGCTGTAATGCCCATGGGCGATGACGGCAGCAATCGGGAAAGTGATTGCAGCACCACTTCATCGCATTCGGGCACAGCATCATCACGAACAGATTCAGCCAGGCGAACGGCAAATTCCAGCACTAAATCCGTTATGCCAGCGACACCGCTGGTTTCAATAAACCGCGCTAGGTCAATCAACGGCTGCCAGATTTCACAGTCCCTTGCGGTCAATCCCTCAGGTGAAAACAATTGCCCACTGCTGGTGAGAACATCTTGTCCATATGACAAAGCCATCGCGTGCAAATCATTCCTGACCGACTGGAATTGTGATTGATAGTCACTCATCCTGCGATGCACAATCGGACTGTCGCTGGCGGCACGAAACATTGTGATCGGTATACACCGCGTCACCAATGCTTCCGGAAGCCCCGCAATACATGCTAATGCTTTGGGACCAAAGACATCAAATGCCCGAGTTGCAAACTCTTCCCCGGTAAGCCGATGAGCTTTCCCATTGGCTTTATAACCCGCTAAAAGAATGCTTCGTAGTTCTCCGGCTTCCGCAGAACGATCCTTAAGCCGCTCCGCTTCATCCAGCAGAAGTGTTCCGCCTCTTTGATGCAGTGTTCTAAAAAGACACGGTGCAGTCATATTTGAGGATCCGAGCGGACGAAACACTAACTCAGCCAATACCTCGAATAAACGACTCTTGCCGCTGCCCGCAGGCCCCCCGACAGAAAGGTAGGGAACAGAGGGCCATATCGGATATAAATAACTCATTATAATCCACAATGAAACTGTTGCCAAAGTACCTTCATTCCGATCCTCAGGGAACATTACGAAACTTCTGACAAGTTCAGCCAATTGCAGGTAAGTTTGTGCAGGATCAGGGTCATAACCGCTTAACCATGCTATTCGTGCAGACTGTGTCCAAGGACAATTTGCAGCATCCGGTATTCCCGGTTGGAGCGAAAAGATTAACTGTTGGCCATCAGCCAGAATCATGTCGGCCTTCAAATCCAGGAATTCACGTCTGCCCGACCCGTGCCGCAGATACAGTGACCACTTTTGTCTGATACCAGACCTATCACGCACTGTCACCGGCAGCGTAAGGCCGGAGACACTGGGGCGGTGGAATAACTCAGGCCGGACAATCAGCCCTGTTTCTACTTCGTCTTCTAAAAGAGGTGTAGAGGTTACTTGCGGAGGTAATAACACACCTCCGGTACTGTGGGTTGTCGGTTCCTCAGAACCGCAACCCGATTCCATTTGTCCCAGACTTTCCTGAGACTGGTTTATGATATTAATCATAAACCTCCTTTCCGGGGCACTAATAAGCCCCAGCATAAGTTTTTATTTTGTGTACTTAGGGTACATAGGGCACGTTTCTGCTGTCCCGTACCGCTGGTACACCGCTTCATTGAGCTAAAAGAGCACACAGTGCCCTTCTGTAAGATATATCATGTTCATGTGAACAACAGCACTATTTCGGAAAAACCGCGATTGGAAGTAGTAAAAATGTTGATTATTTTTTTTTGAGTGTTCATGAACACTGTGAACACTGATAGTTTGATATGAAACTGGATGGCTGTGTGAGAGTGAGTCTATTTTCGAGCATTGTAATACAGCAACCAAAGAAACGCAAGATAGGCTCACCATCAATCGTTAACGGTTGGAGCGATTCTAGGGCCGTAGATAGACATCTCTTATAATAGAGCGGGCTGGGTAAAAAACGTATGAATAGCACCTAAGCAAACTATAAGTCTCTGCAACTCACTCTAATAAGAAAACTAACTTGTTATAGATGAGGGAAGCTTATATTTTTGCCTTCTTGGTTCTGCATATCAGTTTTTTGCTCTCTGATAAGATTGTCAAGTTCTTCTTGTTCGCTCACTATTTCACAAGGGGACTTATCTGGGGCAACCAACCTGTCTGCACTCACTTCATCTAGCCGTGTCACTGTGGGGCATCTTTGTGATTTTCCATCCCTTGCATGACAGAAAGCCTTCCAAGGTGAACAGTTGCTTATCAAACCAGTACTGCAACCGATCTCAATAGCCAGAAAACGGATAGTAATATCTTTAAGTGGCATGATCTTGGTCAACTGAGGCAGCCTTTTTCGCAAAATTTGACACACTTCATCTTTGGTAATCTTGGATGCAGATTTTTTCGCATCTATCCTTGCCTGTATAGGAGGTATATCGTCATGGACCTTGGGACTCTTTACAGGGTCCCAGTTCTGCAACAGTTGTTCCATCCATTCCTTCAAGCCGGTCAACCCGCTTATTGGGCAAGTGTTGGAATCTGGGAGTACCGGAAGAGAAGCAAATCTCTCTGACAGTTCAGTTTTTAACAACGAGCACCTGCTATGAAGCATTCGGAATTCATCTTCAATTCCAGTAATATAATTACCTAAAGTAGCTTCATGAACCAAATGATGCACTTCAATTCGGCGTACAAGGTAGGCAAGAAATTTTTCTATTCGTTCTTTGGATTTTCCTTTAGGGATTAAAATGTACTGATCCCATAGCCTGTTTAGTTCGGCCTCTACATTCAGTTCATTGAATACTTGTTCATTCCTCTCTGGTGTTAATCTATGCATAAGAATCTCTCATTATTGTTATCTTGAGGCAGAAAGTATGTCTCTCCATTAAAGAACGATAATGTATATATATGGTCAATTAATTGTCCTGTCAAGTAATACCCCCCTCGATTCAGGTGCATAGCGGTGTCGTTTGCCTATGCAATTTCACTTTCTACGCCAATCCAAACTGATTTCTTTTCCTTAAAGCGGATACCATGCCAAATAATACATATACAATATCAAGATGCATTGTGTCTTTTTCTTGTGGTCGATGCTTACATTTTTCACGCACCCACCCTCATTTCGCAGACTACTCCCCCCCCAATCGCGGGGTACCCGGGGGGGCTTGTTTAATGCAACACACAGAGAGCTTGCCGCCCTGAGGTTAAGCATCAATCGCCGCTTGATACCCCTTCGGCAGAATCAGTATCCTCACCCGCCTGCGTTCCATCATTCCATCAAACACTTTATATCCACAGATAACCTTACAAGCGGAGGGGCCTGTATCAGCCGCCCGACCGGACAACGGCCACCGACCCTCGCGTTCTTGCCCGGCAGGGCAATTCATCGCGCCCGGGCTTGGCGACGGGCTTGAGACGGCGGCGATTCCGAACGCTTCGCCGGAAGGAGGCCGCCGGGACGCCGTTTCGGGGACAAGCGTTTGTGTTTCCGGCGCTCTGCGCCGTCCTTCCTGCCGGAGTTTGCCCCTGTACGGCTTCGATACGCAACTGCGTTGCTTGACGCTCGCTGCCGCTCGACTATCGACCACTCTGCGCTCAATTCGAAGATCGCTTGAGTTCTCTACGCCCGTCTTAAGCCTGCCTTCGGCACCAGGCCGCTGTCCGAACCGGGCTGCCGGTGTTTCACCCAAGGCCCGCTGTCTTATTCGCCTCCTGTGGTTTTCCGCAGGGGGCTTTTTTTGTGCCCAGTGCCTGCCGCAGGGCTTCATTCGAGTCACATTGGCCCCACATGCTCACCGTGAGCGAGGGCTTTACTTCACTTCTTTACTGAAAGGGTATTACCATGGAACAGAACACTGAATCGAAACCGCTGCTGCCGTCTCCGGACATCCTGGAGGTCATTGACTTCTGCCGACAGCGCCACCTGGATGCCGAACGGGTCGGCGGCTGGGTCTGGGTGGAGTTTGGCCAAAAGCCTCCGCGTCCCTTGCGTCAGGAACTCCGCCAGATGGGCTTTGTCTGGTCCTCCCGACGCGGGAAATGGGCCCACAACTGCGGCAAGCCCAGCAAGTCCGCCCATGACAGCACTCCCTGGGACACCTATGAACACACCATTGTCAGCCGTTCCAACGGCTAAACCACTTCTTGAACCGCGGGGCACTGTCTTTTGGCTCCGCACTTTTCTGAAAGGAACTCTGTGATGAAACTGATGACTCGTGAAATCGAATGTATTCTGCCCCCGCTGTATCACTTTGAGACCACCCAAACCCCGCCCATCGCGACAGTCAAGTTCTTTGACCCGACCGGAAGCTGGTCCTGGTACGTTGCCGAGGGCAAGAAACAGGATGACGGCGACTGGCTCTTCTGGGGAGCCGTGGACGGCATTGAGTTCGAGGTCGGATATTTCACACTCTTTGAGCTTCAGCACGCCAAGGACGGCTGCAAAGGCCTTCAGGCCCTCCCTATCGAACGGGACCTGCATTTTACCCCTGCACCGCTAAAAGAGCTTTCAGCGCGTCGCTGAGGGCCTGCTTCCTTCACTTACGGGCCGTTTGGGTAGAATCGCTCAGGCGGCCCTCTTTTTTGAAAGGACAACGTACGATGACCACTCAACAACTCATTCACGCCCGTTTGGAAGAGGCGGCAATGAAAGTCAGCAAGCCGTTCTGCTACGGCTGTTATAAACCGGCTCTTACAGGCCGCTGTCACTCCTGCGGCTCCGATGACCTGATGCGGCACCTCGAAGGGGTCGGCGTCGAGTACGGCACCGACTGGATTATCAAACACCTGTTGAAAACCCACTGCGCACCGGTGGATGGCGTTGAGATGTTCGAAGAACTGCTCGATGAGTGTTATCCCGAGGTTAAAGTCGGATGCTGCACCTTCAGCCCCTCACAGGTAATGAAAGAACTGGACCCGGTCTGCTTTAACATCGGCGTTCAGGAAAACCTGGACAGCCTGGCCGAAGACGGCCAACTTTATGAGCAGGACGGCAACTACTACCGCATTGACGACATCGACAGTATGCTTGACGATCTGATGGAGGGCTGATTGGGCAATTTAAAACATAAGGGGAGACAGGTTTGATCCTGCTTCCCCTTTTATTGCCTATCTTTTATTGCTAAAGCTATATTCCACATTGATCCCAGCGCATCGGCGTAGTAATAATACCACGTCTGGCTGGTTCCGCTGACATTGATCATCGCTACAGGCCTATCCATCCCCGGGCCGTAGATGTATTTCTTTGCCAAAGAGCCTTATTATGATTGCAGATTATAACTCCGGAATATACAAAATCAATTCACCAAATCAACATCCATAAGCCTATGACTTGTACTCCTTTATATTTTAGTAACCATTGTAAATATTTCAGAGACTACCTGCCCAATCACTATGCTCTGAATTTTGATTTATCCGTTATAAGATTTTCGGCCCTATCATTATATTCTTTGGAATATATTTTTTCCCATCTTCCAGTAGACTGTCATCACTCGAACTGGGGGCATAATAATACGATCCATCGCCATGAACGCTGAGGCAATAGCTATTGGAGTCATACAAAATCCAGAGCTTTTCAGCTTCTTGGCTTGGTCTACGAATAACTAGTTCTCCACCTAAATCAAAAAGTAATTTTGTTTTTCCAGTTTTACTGTTAATCTCAATATGAACCAGTTTCTGCCCACATAAAAGCTCGCATACTTCTGTTTTCTTTTTGTCACTTGATGATGAAACAGCAGACAACCTCTGTCTGCCTGAAATATCAGAAACTACAAGTTTCCAATAAGAATTGTATACCCACAGAAACCATTCTCCTTTTACGCGAGTATACTTTCGGAGTTTTCTATCTCTTACTGGATCATCTTGGCTACTCTCAAAAAGCAATCGTGGTTCCCCAAGATTAAATGAGAAATTTATTGTCTTGAAAACTACGTTCCAACATACTTGACCAATCATCTTTTGAAGAATTTTTGTAATCATTTATGCCTAATCTCTGTTTAAACTTTCATTCTTTTTTGCACTCCTCTGTCCCGTTCAATGAATCGAGGGATTCTTTTAAATATTCTTGCATAGCCTGCCAACCCTTTTTGTGAAGTGGCGAATCAAATGGATTCCATATGTCCCCTTCTTTTGCGGAACCATCAAGATAATCATATATTCCAGGATACATTTCTTTTAACTGCTCTATGGGAATACTAGGAGCTTGGGACTCTTGTGACATCGTAAAAAACCACATTAAACAAGTTAATGCACCGCCAGCACCTCTTGCCCAACCCCCTTTTGTAGCTCCACCACCTTTAACCATTTTGCCACCCAAATCACGAACACCCTTTCCCTCCTCCAGAATCTGATGATAATTATAGCCTTTATTATGTATGATGTCGTGTAAGAGATTCATCCCTTCATCGGTTAATCCCAATGCTTTCCCAATTTTTCTTACCATAACAATATCGTCTTTTGCCAATCCCCATGGATCGAGCCAGTTGAGCGGATTGTTATTGACATAGGCATAGAGGTTCAGGCCGTCGATATAGCCGAGCGGGTCGGGCTGGAGGAAGCGGCCGATCAGCGGCGAGTAATCCCGAAAGCGGCAGTAGTACAACTGCGTATAAACATCCCACCGGCGGGCGGTAAACAGGTACGGATTGCCGACGGCACTGGTGTTTATCGTCGTTCCGTCTTCGGTCAGCCAGTTGCCGTCGGTGCCGGCATTGGTCATGACCGTCGGCTGGCCGAACGCCAGATACGTATAGCTTTCCACAATCGCCCCGCCCGCATCCGACAGCAGGCGGATCGACCCCAGCGCATCGGCGTAGTAGTAATACCACGTCTGGCTGGTTCCGCTGACATTGATCATCGCTATCGGGTTATCCATCCCCGGGCCGTAGATGTATTTCTTTGTTAAAGAGCCATTTCTATTACTTCTACCTTACAAGTCATCTGATTTGGCTGACAGATATTTTTTTGCACAACTCAATTACTTATCAGCTATAATAACACTAATTACCCTTGATTCCGGTATGGAAAAGGGGCATGGTCTAAGCCTTTTGTTTTTCAGATCGAGAAGAGAAAAATATTTCGCCCCTCCCTTATTGGAAATTGCCGTAATGAAATAGCCATACCTTTGATTTATTGGGCCTGAATCATATGCAATATATTTGTATTTTCCAATTTCTTTTTTTTCTCCTGAATTAATGTCCATTCGACTAATGCTATGGTTATAAAAAATAATCAATTGTTTTCTGTCAGATGTTTGAAAAAAAGTTGTTGCTTTATCGATCATCTTTAATGAGCCTTGGGGAAATTTAGATTCCAAGGATTCTTCTTTGTAAAAAGGTTCTGCTTTGTAAAAGTCAGTTTTGATTGCTTCTAAAATATTTTCTGTAAGTTTTATTTTCAGCAGATTCCAATTATAAATAAAAAATGCCGATTCTGAATCTGAGGAAAAATATATCTTGTTTTGAGAAGGAACCTGTACCTTTTCATTATTTGATCGATTTTTAATAGAAAACAGATAAGACCCTGAGTGGGTATTCATGTGAAATTTATCAAAAAGCTCAAACTCACTTATCCACTTCTGATCTGGAGAGGTATCCCAAATAACATGAATATTATCCATACTCCTATTGTTGGATGTAGATTCTTTATCTGCATTCGATGAGTCAATATGTTGAATAACAATGGGTTTTGGTTTTGAGAAAATTCCTTGCTCTAAATCGACTTTGATTTCAAAGAAATTTCCTGTCTGTTGAAAAAATTTCGTTTCTTCAAACTGAAATGTGACTGTAAACGGTTCATTCTTTACGGTACACTGCCGTGGATTTGTACAGGCTATTCCCAAAAATAAACCAAATACACATATAATATATATCTTGTACATTTAACATCCCTTCATCCAATTGTCAGCAATATCAACCAGGGTAGCCATAGGTAGATTGCTCAGAACATCTTTAACTCCATTATCAGGATAGTTAATAAAAGCGTTCGGCAAAGACATGCCACCTTGCCTTAATGCTTCTTTTGCAACGTCAGTACAGTTATTCCATATGCTGAATGGCTCATTATAATTATTCCACCAATCTTGAATAGCTTGCTCATTTAATCCTTTAATCGGAATATCTATCGGAGGTCGTCCTCCCTCTCCACGTAAATCATCGATGTATTCATTTTTATTTGCCCCGCTGGGAAGAAGATATGGATAGTTACTGTTATCCGAAGGCCAATGTGAAATATTAGTGCCGTTATCAAGTTCTACTGACATATGTCCATGCCATTTGTCGGATCCTTGTCCACCAGATGGCCAGTAATGAACTATCAACAATCCCCACGGATCGATCCATTTGAGGGGATTGTTATTGACGTAGGCGTAGAGGTTCATGGTGTCGATGTACCCCGCCGGGTCGGGCTGAAGGAAACGGCCGATCAGCGGCGAGTAATCCCGGAAGCGGTAGTAGTACAACTGCGTATAAAAATCCCACCGGCGGGCGGTAAACAGGTACGGATTGCCGTAGGCACTGGTGTTTATCGTCGTTCCGTCTTCCGTCAGCCAGTTGCCGTCGGTGCCGGCATTAGTCATGACCGTCGGCTGGCCGAACGCCAGATACGTATAGCTTTCTACAATCGCCCCGCCCGCATCCGACAGCAGGCGGATCGACCCCAGCGCATCGGCGTAGTAGTAATACCACGTCTGGCTGGTTCCGCTGACATTGATCATCGCTACCGGGTTATCCATCCCCGGGCCGTAGATGTATTTCTTTGTTAAAGAGCCATTGGTATATTCGGCAATAATATGCGCGCCGTCCCAGACATAGACCGTCGCGATTCTGCCGCGGTTGCGGCCGATCCGACGGCCCAGCAAGTCATAAGTATAACGGTCAAAGCCCGCCGACACAAGCCGGTTTTCGCAGTCATAGCCCAAGACCGTACCGGTAAACGAGGTACAATTGCCCCGGCTGTCATAGGTCAGGGTGCGCGGAGTGCCGTTATAAACCACCTGAGAATACTGATTTAAGGCATTGTCTTGATAGCCCATCGATAAGCCCGTCAGGGAATCATTCCAGGAGGTGCGATTATACACCGCGTCATACCGGATATCAAGCTGGCGGGGTGTGCTGAGCAGCTCATCGGCGTCGGTTACCTGATAGACGTTGTCGTACCCATAGGTCCAGCCGTAATACCCCCCGGAACCGCCGACATCCATTGAGGTGATGTTGCCGACGTTGTCGTAGGTGTAGCTGATGCTATGGGAGGGATTGCAGCAGTAGTCAATCCGGGCAATCCGGTCGCCCAGATTGTCGCCGGAGTTGGGAACCCTGTCTTCATAGTCATAGGCCATGTTGCCGACAGGACTCTGGCCTCGGAAATAGAGGACGTTGGTCGTTCGGGAAAGCGAATCATAGACATATTCCACGATTTTATAGCCGTTCTGGTCTTTGATGTACTGAAGCCGACCAATGTTGTCGTATTCATAGGTAATAAACGAGCCGTCCGGGTACTCCAGTTTTTCCCTCCGGCCCATTACATCGTGTTCATAGCCGACCTCGTAACCGTTCTGATCGACGGTTCGTTCCAAGCGTCCCAAACGATCATAGGCAAAAGACATCTGCTCGGTATCCTGCGCAACATCCACCAACCGTCCGCCGATATCATAGGTCAGGAGGATATTGGGATCGTTAGGGCGCTGCTTCCATTCCAGCCGATTTAAGGCATCATACCCGAAAGCAATCGTTTCATTGGCCCGGTTTCGGAAAGACGTGATATTGCTTGCTGCATCATAGCCGTATTCTTCATAACTGGTATCGGCATAGATAACTTTCTCTAACCGGCCATAGCCGTCATACTGGTACTCCGTCTCCGCGTCTTCGGCATCGGTTATCAACCGAAGTTTCCCGTTATCGTCATAATCCAGAATTGTCGAGTTGTTTTCAGCATCTATGATCTCTTTGACGAGCATCCGGGTATTGTAGTTTTTCTGCGTTGTATTCGTGTTGGCATCGGTAACGCCCTCCACCTGGAACCGTTCATCGTAGTCCAGCGTGGTCGTTCGTCCCAGCGAGTCGGTAATCGTCTGGAGTTTGGCCATGAGATTGTAGCCATATTCGAACTCCTGCCAGCCGGAACCGAGTTGCCGCTGTACTTTTTCCAGTTTTTTGTCCGCGTTATAATCCAGTCGGGTCAGATTACCATTGGCATCCTCGACCAGTCGGAGAAGGTTTAAGGCATCATAGGTCAGCGTAGTCAAATGATTGTTCGGATCTTCAACGGTTACGGTTCTCATCCCTGTTAGCAGCAGGTTGGGATCTGTCGTGGGGAAGGTGTTGGCATCGGCAATCCCGTAGGTAAAGTTATATGTAATGTTCTGACAATTGGGATCCGTCCCATAGTCGATGATTGCTGTTTTCAACAATCCCTGCAAATTGGGGTCTGAATTGGGGTCCGTCAGATCGTTGTAGTAGTAATCATACTTGATTACAATGCCGTCCGGAGACGTGATGGTCTCCACCAGATCATAGGACGTGTAGGTGAGATTGATTTCGGGTGTCTGAAGGCCCTGATCGGTCATGACCTGCGGATAAGTAATCTTGTCGAGAAGGGAATTGATGTTGTAGGTGTATTGGGTTGTATGGCCCCTCGGATCGGTTACAGAGGTCAATCGGCAAGTGTTAATAGAAATTGTATTATAGGTCGCCGAATAAGTTAGATTGGGATCGTTTGGATCGCTTGAAAACATCGACAGACTGGTAAGATTATTGAAGCTGTCGTATCCCAGATCATAACCGTTGCCTTCCGGATACGTGATCTTGGTGATGCTGTTTTGGGAGTTGTATTCATAGTCTGTGGTGACTTCCGAGGTCTCGGTTTCAATCGTTTTGGACAGCGCATACCCGTCATCGCTTAGAACAATAACTTCCTCAACACCGGCAGCATCCGTACTGGTCACCTCAGAGCCGTTATAGCTGAGCGTAGTGGTTTCTCCGGCAAGGGTTTGCTGATAAACCTTTTTTTGAGTAGTGTAATCATTCTCCAGCCAGACAGTGCCGTTGTTATCCTTGATCTGTTCCAGAAGCCCGTCCTCCGAGTAGCAGTACGTCTCTGTATTCCCTTCCGGATCCGTTGCGGTTTTAAGGTTTCCGTTGGAATAATAATCGTAGGTCCATATTCGCCCGGCCCAATCGCAAATCTGTGCCAGATTGCCCGGAAAGACGCTGGTCGAATCCGTATAAGTTAATTCCGTTCTTCGTCCGTAGAGGTCGCTGATCGCATCCAGCCGTTTCAGGTCGCCAAATAGACCATAGCCGGTGGAATAGTGGAATCGATTTACAATCTGATGGTTTTTATAAATCCCGTATAATGACCCATCCAGATTGAACATGTACATCTGTCTGTTTTTCATGTAGATGTAATAAAAGCCCGAGGTGGTCTTCGTAAGAAAATCATCCCGTGTCGGGGCCCGCCATCCATATCCCCATACGGGGTCCGGAACGCTTGACGGCGTATAGACATGGATATTGCCGTCGCCGCTGTAAAAATAAATTTTACGTTCATCGATTTCGTTGGTGGTATCCGTATCCGGATAGAACATCAGGTGCTTGTTGTAGCTCATATCCCAACCGGGAGTCCATTCCGGTGAGGGAACATTATTATGAGCGCCCCGAGCCATGGGACTGTCCTGTTCGGTGGGGATATTGTTGCCTTGTTCCAGTTCCGGCGCTTGGAATTCCGGAATCGTAAAATCAGTTTCCCAGCGATAGAGTTCGTGTGTACTATAGGGAGAAGTGGCACACCACAGATCATCATTTTCACTCCAATACCACGAAGGATCACGCCGCGTGTAAACAATACTGACATGATAGGTGATTCCCGTTCCTAATTGAAAACGAAACGCTCTGCCGGTCCAACTCCCTTCATCCTCACGAGGCAATATGAAAAAGTTCCCCCAGCCCTCTTCGATATAACCGGTACCTGGAGAAATCGTAAACTGTACATCAAAAATATAATAGGGATCATAGGGGTTGCCGGGACGTGGCTCCGGGGGTCTCTTCCACCGAAACACACACACATCCGAATACCGTATTGTGCCTGAATCGCCGCCTCCTGTTCCCAGTGTATGACCGGCCTGCTTAGTAACCGGTGCCGGTTTACTGCGATAGGTACGAACAATCGGAAACGGATGCGCAATTCCTGTGTTCTCAGTCACTGAGTCCGTTCGGGTCAGGAGAAATTCTCCGCTGCTGATCAATATTGGATCTTTTAATTTTTCTTCATTAGTACCATTTGAGACTTGCGGCGCATCGGGTGTTTCCATCGCTGCCTCCGCAGCACAATCACTCTCCTGCGGGCTTGGAGAGGGTGAACAAGCCCACGCATCCCAAGCACAAATGCAGACGATCAATATAACCGGCATACACACTGTCATGATAATATTTTCAAGCTTCATAATCGGATCGCTCCTAATCTCAATGAATTGGTCATTCCTTACTATCGCCAAATTAGTTAGTGAACTATCGTTTGGGTAAGATGGGTATAAGCCTGAATCCAATGCTCTTCGTTGCTTTCAGGTGAGGCCTTGTCAATATAGTCCTGATAATATTCTTTTGCCTTTTCTGTGTATCCCATTTTTTCATAGGCTTGAGCAAGCAGAAATAAAGCGTCATAATTCTTTTTGCTTGTACTCTGTGATGACCAATAAAGCTCAAGGTATTTTGATGCATCCTTCCAGTGCCCGGTTTTGTACTTCGACTCGCCAACAGCAAAACACAATTCATTGACCTCGTTGATATTCCCCTGCATGGCCAAGGTATCAATGAGTGCCCCAAGAACCTGATTTCCATCCAAAGACAGGTTTCCTTGTTTGTAAAGTTCATTGTAGCATTTCCCGCATTCTTTTATGGCCCCAGGTGTCATGTAATAGCGAGGCCTTTTTTGAATCAGTTGAGCATAATAAGGAATCGCCATATCATACTCTTTCAGATGCGTATGGATCATCCCGATTGAATAAAAGGAACGGGCTGCATGGTCACTATCCGGAAGTTGACTGATAATTCGTTCCCAGAATGTTTTCGCCTTTAAAAACATCTGGCGCATTTCAATGGATTGTGAGGGCTGACCGATCTTCAAATATCCCATGAAGAAATATTCTTCACCGATCATAAATAAAGAATAATCAACACGTTTTTCTTTCACATAATTGGTGTAGATCAAGTCGACTATTTCCTGGACTTTAGTATCATTGCCCAGCCAGACAGTGGCCTGCGCCATACCTCGATACGCATCCAGTTGCTCCTCCGGCAATTCAGCCTTTTCCAGGGCCTGCTGATAATACTGTATCGATTGGTCCCACTGCCTTCCGTCTCGATAAATATGCCCCAGATCTGTCATCGTCTTTACGAACGCTGAACGCTCTGAGATTTCCGCAATCAACCCAGTTGCGACTGACGCCGCCTGCTCATAATCGTTTTCCGCCAGACACGTTTTGATCAGGACCTTCTGAAAGTCGTGTCTCCACAAACAGTCCGGATAGGTCTTCAAGCCATACCGGCACAGATTCCGAGACTGTTCATAGTTGCCGTTTTGCTGATACTTGTCGGCAAATTGACATATCTCCTGCGGCCATGTCGGCTGGTCTTTAAACCGCTCCCGCATTTTCTCATATTCGTTCTGAGCGTCCGTAAATTCCTTGTGCTCAATAGAATAGTGAACCAGGGCACCCTGGGACCACATCGTAAATTTCGACAAAACGTCTGAATGCGTCGCATTATAGCGGTGCAGTTCCAGCGCTTTTTCGCTCTCCCCGACCCCCCGGTACTTCAATGCAAATTGATAGATCTCCTGCGGCCACGTCGGCTGGTCTTTAAACCGCCCCAGCATCCACTCATATTCTTTCCGGGCATTGGCAAAATCCTTATGCTCGATATAATAATTCACAATCGCCCCCTGAGACTGCATGGCATAGAGAGTATCAACCGGCGATTGCGTCGCATTATAGCGATGCAGTTCCAATGCCTTTCCGGTCTCTCCGGCCCTGTTATATTTTACCGCAAACT
>CAZYQN010000054.1:20968-25813 GCA_964649955.1 uncultured Pirellulales bacterium | reverse complement strand
ATACTTTAGCAACCACGCCCGGAGGGATTCGAACCCCCGACCCACGGATTAGAAATCCGTTGCTCTATCCAACTGAGCTACGAGCGCAACAAAATCACATCTCTGGGCAGAAGAACCTGTTAAGGCTTCTGTACAGATGAATCGTTCGAATGTCATAACAGCAACTTATACGTCTTACCCTTGAGTCATAGAATCAACTTCTTACCTGACACCTGCAGGGAAGACCCAAGCGTACTAATTATACACATACCTGCACCAGAATCAACCGAAAAATTACCCATACTATCCTTATCCGTCATGGGTCATTACCCGCTGATACCCCCGCCGTGGGAACAACGTTATAATGGCCCACCATAGTCAGTCGGGGACAAGTCAATTGACCCTCTTATTTCAACGAAAACAACTTAATTTAGATTGTACGCTTGAGATATTGAAACCAATTTGATACTTTATCCAAAATTATCGTTTACCAGAACAGATATTCAGAACGATTGACTTTTTTGAGATAAGAGACACTGACTATGACCAAAGCATTAACAGCCGTACTCATTTGTTTGATTTTTATGGCTTCCTGCACCAGAGAACAAGCCGATTCATATCTTTGGCTGGAAGAAATCGACGACTCTACCGCTCTGGAGTGGGTGAATACTCAAAACCAGATAACTCTGGAAGTCATTCAGAAATACCCGGCATACGAGAAACTCTATACAGGCATTCTGGATATCCTCAATTCCACCGAACGGATTGCTTATCCGTCAATTCGCGGCGGATGGATTTACAACTTCTGGCAAGATGAAAATAATGCGCGCGGCGTATGGCGGCGATGCCCTCTCTCCGAGTATCTCAAGGTTTCTCCCGAATGGGAAACAGTACTGGATATCGATCTGCTTTGCACACAGGAAAATGCACAGTGGGCTTTTAAGGGAGCTGTATTCTGCACTCCCGACACAAATGTATGCATGGTTCAGCTTTCCCATAAAGGCGGCGATGCAATAGAAATGCGTGAGTTCGATCTGGATGCCAAAACGTTCGTTAAAGAGGGTTTTACTGTTCCGTCAGCCAAGGGCAGCGCCGTATGGATTAACAAAGATACGCTGCTGATCAGTTCCGACTTTGGACCGGGGACAACAACGAATGCCGGGTATCCGCGGATCGTGAAAATCTGGAAACGGGGAACTCCGTTAAGTGCAGCGAAAACCCTTTTTGAAGGCAAACCAGACGATGTCCGAAGCGGGGGATGGGTACAAAATACATTGGAGCGGCAGTATATCTTGGTCAGCCGTGCGATTGATTTTTATTGCTCCGAAGTCTTTGCGCTGGAACGTGAGGAACTTGTCAAGCTGGATATCCCCAAGGATGCCCGGTTGCGCGGTTTTTTTCAAAATCAAATGCTGATTGAATTGAAGTCGGATTGGACGATCGGTCAAAACACCTACCAGCAGGGTTGGCTGCTTGGGATTGAATACAGCCGCTTTTTAACAGGGTCTCGCGATTTTGATGTCATTGTTAAACCTGACGAACGATCAAGTCTGACGTCGATCCATTTTACAAAAAACGCCGTGTTGATCGGCATATTAAACAATGTTCGCGGGGAACTATATTGTTATACGTTTAACAAAAACCGATGGCAGCAGCGAAAGGTTCCAGCTCCGGATTACAGTCAGATTTCAATTACCTCTGCAGATGAATTATCGGGACAGTATTTCTTTACCGCTGAAGATTTCCTGACACCCCGTTCCTTATATTATGTTTCAGACGTAAGCGGAGACGTTCAGGAAGTCAAACGTTTGCCGCACTTTTTTGATAGTTCTAACTTACAAATAGTACAACGAGAAGCTACGTCCCCGGACGGAACGAAAATCCCCTACTTTCTGGTTTACCCTCAAGGGATTAAGTATGACGGTTCAAATCCGACCTTGTTATATGGGTACGGCGGATTTGAAGTTTCACTTCTACCCTATTATTCGCCGATTTTAGGCCGCTGCTGGCTGGAAAACGGCGGCGTTTATGCATTGGCCAATATTCGCGGCGGCGGAGAATTCGGACCCCGATGGCATCAGGCTGCTTTAAAAGAGAATCGTCAGCGTGCTTTCGATGATTTCATCGCGATATCCGAAGACCTGATCCGCCAAAAAATCACCTCCGGCAGGCATCTGGGAATTATGGGAGGGAGCAACGGAGGACTTCTTGTAAGCTCGGTATTTACGCAACGTCCTGATCTTTATAATGCGGTGGTTTGTTCCGTACCGCTTTGCGACATGAAAAGGTATACCAAGCTACTGGCCGGGGCAAGCTGGATGGGAGAATACGGAGATCCCGACATCCCGGAGCAATGGAACTACCTTAAACGTTATTCGCCCTATCACAATCTGACCGGTTCAAAACAGTATCCCGTCGTCTTTTTTACAACCAGCACACGTGATGATCGAGTTCATCCTGGACATGCCAGAAAAATGGCGGCAAAAATGAAAGAACAGGGACATGAAATCTTTTATTTCGAAAACACCGAAGGCGGTCATGCCGCCGGAGTCACCAATCAGCAGCGGGCACTGATGAGCAGCCTTGAGTTTTCATATTTGCTCAAACAGCTTAAGGAATAAGACAAAAACCCACTTCGTTACATAGACGCTTTGGAATGTCATTCCTGAGCCAGGACATAGATGCCGGATATCTTGTCGCGCAGGGGTGCCCGTCCGACCGGGTGAACAGCGATGGTCCCAGTGCAAATTTGTTTTACAATACCGCGATCCGGCAAAGCAAAATTTTGTCGCTGGAGCTTGATCACAACCCGCCCTAACCGTTCTCCTGAGTATTGCAGGTCGCCCTGCAGAGTCCAGTTTTCATTAAAGCGCACCGTACTATAGGTCCCGTCCGGAATCCTGGCCTTTACTAAAGATGCATTCACTGTAGTAGTTGCCGAAGCAGTCCCGTTCACAATCTCAACAGGTTGTCCCAAGACCGCCATTGTCCCGGTCAACTCTGATGTTGAAACGTGTATCTGGCCCGGCCTCAGGAAGGAGGGCCATATTTCCAAATCGGTATATACATCAATGCTGCCCAGGCGGTTGCTGTCAATAACGATACGACACAAATGAGCAGAAATATCTATGCCCTTTGCATAGAAAAACCTTATGGTCTGTTCCGGATGCTCTTCATAGACCTGAAAATACTCATCCCATTGCTCAAACACCCCGATTTCAGCCGATTTTATTCCACTGCCGGAATCGTATTGCCACGCAGCCCCTCTTTGGTCATAGTGTGTCAATTGCCAGTAAGTATGAGCGGTCCCCAAATCAATGTGTGCAAAACCCGCCAAGGGGCAGCCGAACACAGACAGGGCAAAATCCGAAACAGCATTATTTTCAATCTTTGCTTTCCTTATTGACAAAGAAAAAAGACACCGATTGGTATCCAGCTTGACGCTGAGAAGGCCGCCTTCATCCGCCGGAACATTGTTACACCGATACACGCCGTTTCGATAGGTGAACAAACCGCCCGGGATTGTAAAGCTTTGACTCCCCAGGGCAACAACAAAGGCTTCATTTAAATCAATCTCACTATCAATGGTGAACGTTCCCTGAACGGATAATGTATCTGTATTCGCTTTTTTTCCTGTAATAAATCTTGCTTGGGTTATACTCAGGCTGCGTTGATGCCTCATGATCAATTGAGGCGGACAGGACTTTTCTGGACCGTTTACAAGCGTTTCGTCCAGTTCTATCTGTGAACTAAACTGATTTCCAATTGCCACATTAATACGGACCGGACAGCCCATACCTTTCAAGTCTGTTTTTTTTGCACTAAAAACAAAGGCTCGGGTTTGGGTATTGTACTTAAAGACCAACGGCGAACCGTTTACGGTTTGGCTGTAATCGTATTTCCCGTTTCGAAAGGTAACATCGGTAATCGGAAATGTAAATGTAAGAGGATTCGGCATGGCGTTTGCATCCAGCGTTACAACCGCCTTGCCGGAAGTAACAAAATCCGCTTCTGATGCATTCATAGTCCCGGCCAGCGAAACAGATCCTACCGTCCCCTTGTCTAAAACTACGGTACATTTGGTGGCTTTGACTTCATAAACCGGTAACGCCTCTCTGAAACTCCACCGGCTTGAACCGGAGATAAGTGACACTGCGATGTCAGAATCATTAATAATTTTTATCGCTTTAACATCGACCCGGCAATCATACATATTCTTTGCAATCAATGAGCCGAAAGCCAGTGTCGTGTTATCCGGCTGTAGGTCATTATCCCAAATCTCGATTTCCCGGTTTAAATCACTGACGGTTACTGTGTAAAAAACATCTTCATCTGTTGTGGGTACCCATGTCAAGTTCAGGTAATGACCGTTCCACACCAGCTCCCCGTTAATCCCTTCAGCAAAATCACTTTCTGCATAGCTCGGTACCGTAAAGGGAATATCCTCTGTTGAAGCATCGTCATACACAACATGAATTGAATACTCGCCTTCTGGAAAAGCGGCGGATAAATCTTCAAAACTAAAGTACCATATCTGTAATTCAAATCTATTATTGATGAAAATTAACGGTACACTCGTGGCATCCGGTTTTATGAGTTCAACGGAAAAGACACTCCCTGATCCTTCATTAAATCCCTTATCAATCCTGATCCCGTATTCATACTCCCGGCCGGATAGTATAGCCTGCTCCACTTCATCCAGCCGACCGGTAGAATGGGGCATTATAGCTCTCAATTGCTCCAGCTCGGAAAGTGTCGGTAAATTGACTTTATATAACTCTACCCCCTTTATACGGAGTGGATCGTTCATCGGAATCGTAATCGTGGCCTGATTCGGACTGCCCGCAACCGCCCCGCTGACACCGC
>CAZYQN010000054.1:11618-20868 GCA_964649955.1 uncultured Pirellulales bacterium | reverse complement strand
TGCCCGACTGCGACGTATAATCCTGCCCCGCTGACGCCGTCCCGTCAGCCGTACTGTAATTGACACCGGCAGCCCCGTAAGCCCCTCCCGTCCGGCTGACATACAGACGGACACTCCCGGCGTTCTCCGCGGCCGTATATCCCGACGAGACAAACTGCACCGAACCGGAGACCTGATCGTTCCTGGGAATCGTAATCGTGGCCTGATTCGGACTGCCCGCAACCGCCCCGCTGACACCGCTTAGGCTTACCGTAAACGTCTCATCCTCTTCGGTCAGACTGTCATCGGTGATCGGAATGTCAATATATTTCTCCCCCGACTCCCCGTCCGACCACGTCAGCGTGCCCGACTGCGACGTATAATCCTGCCCCGCTGACGCCGTCCCGTCAGCCGTACTATAATTGACGCTGGCAATCCCTGATGCCCCTCCAGTTCGACTGACATAGATGCGAACACTTTCGACATCTTCGGCTACCGTATAGGCTCTATACCTCATTTTTACTGAGCCGGATGGAGCAGCATCTGAAGCTAATTGAGGATAATCATCACTTGGCATCCACCAATCAGAAGGATCACCGTCGGTCGAAGAAAAATCCCAACCTGTCGAGGTAAAGGTTTCGGTTGTCATCATCTCGGTTGTTGTTTTCCCGGTTCCACCCGAACTTTTAGTTTGGCCGGAGGTTTCAATATCCCAAAAACAAGCGGAAAACGAACCTTTATTCTGCCCTGCCAATCCCCCGACAGAAGTGCCTGTTCCGCTAACCAAACCGCTCGCATAGCAAATCGCCACGTCCGCACTGTTATACCCCAACAATCCGCCGACATAGTTGCCTGATTCACTGACCGAACCGGTTGCAAAGCAAGTCGTCACTGTTCCATTATTGACTCCAATTAAACCGCCGGCATAGTTGCTTGAACCGCTGACTGGACTGGAGCTATAGCAGGCGGAAATCGTACCATAGGAATTATATCCCGCCAGCCCTCCGATAGACACTTTTCCATTCACCGCACCGGTCGCATAACTGTTGTTGATTGTACCCGATAGATTATAACCAACCAAACCTCCGATGAAGGCTGTTCCTGCCACCGAACCGGCCGCAGAGCAAGCAATCACGGCAGCATTGGAATTATATCCGATTAGACCGCCGACATTATTTTGTCCGCTGATCGAACCGATTACATAACACTCGTTAACCGTGCCGCTGTTATATCCGACCATCCCCCCGACATACCAGCCATTGGATCGAAATGAAACGTTTTCTAAACCAAGGCAATATATCAGCGCATCTGAAGTGTAACCGAATAAGCCGACATAATAGGCCTCTGCATTCGTCGAGTATGTCAAATTACTGATAACATGCCCGTCGCCATTAAAGGTTCCGGTGAATTTCCTGGTAAGATTCCCGATGATATTATATTGCGTTCCGGTATAGGCAGACATATCAATGTCTTCCGTTAATCGAAAACATTTATCCCAATCGCTGGGGTTGGCTCCGATTGAATTTAAATCCTGAGGAGTAGCAATTAAATAAGGATCATCCTCAGTTCCCGATCCGCCGGAATAAGAAGCTGCTTGTGAATGAAAAGATATCAATAAAAAAAAAGCAAGTGCAAAGGATAGAGCGGACTTGAAATGGAAGTTCAGGCTAAAACATAACCTTGCCCCATCCCTTGGATGTGGAGATTCTCTAAGATGAAGGCAGATTTTTGTCTCCATAATTCCTCTTTTATCGAAATAGGACGGGTAATTCTTACCCCCTTTTTCAGTTCTTGCTCCTGGTTCAGGTTCTTTCTGTTCGACTCAAATGCTCTTCTATAAAGATAATTGCCGTTAAACGGCTGATAATGCCCATTGCAAGAAAAACTCCTTTATATTATCGGCCTTAATCTTGGTTTTCTTTACAGATTTAGCTTGAAGAGTAATCATTATTACATTTATATATATTATATATCTTCTTGCTGTTTTTTAGTACTTCAATATTTTAGGCCTCTATTTCTAATACACTCTTTATTGCATTGTATTTTAAATGGAATTGAAGCTTTACTTTTAAGGACTTTGGCTATAATTGTCTGCACTTTAATGTCAACATACAATCAGGACTATTTTTATGGACACAGTATTTCAAGTTGGAAATACCACCATCGGATTGGACCAGCGGTTCTTCATCATCGCCGGACCCTGCGTGATTGAAAGCCGGGATTTGTGCCTGCATATTGCTGAGGTGTTATCCGGTATTCAGACCCGTACCGGTATTGGGGTTATCTTCAAAGCCAGTTTTGATAAAGCCAACCGTTCAAGCATTACCAGCTTTCGCGGTCCCGGTATCGACAAGGGACTTTCTATATTGGACGATGTCCGCCGTCAGACCGGCCTGCCTGTTTTAACGGATGTCCACGAAGCCCGACAAGCCGAAATTGCAGGCCAAGTCGTCGATTGTCTTCAAATCCCGGCCTTTTTATGCCGCCAAACCGATTTATTGGTTGCCTGCGGCAATACACAAAAACCCGTCAATATAAAAAAAGGGCAATTTGTCAGCCCCGAAGAAATGAAAAACTGCGTCGAAAAGGTACGCTCCACCGGTAACATCAAAGTTTTACTGACGGAGCGGGGCACCTTCTTCGGTTATAATCGAAATGTCAATGATATGACCTCTATTCCATTAATGCAGCAATTGAATTGTCCCGTCGTGTTTGATGCCACACATAGCACCCAGCGTCCGGGGGGATTAGGAACGGCCAGTGCCGGAACACCCGACATGGCGCCGATATTAGCTCGATCCGCCGTTGCGGCAGGAGCCGATGCGTTGTTTATGGAGATTCATCCGGATCCGAAAAACGCACTTTGCGATGCGGCCTGCATGCTGCCCCTGTCCGATGTCGAACCTCTCATTACCATGTGTGACCGAATACATTCACTCATACGCAATCGGGATTGATATGACCGGTAAAAAGTATCACTATCTGTTCGGACCGGTTCCATCCCGGCGATTGGGACAAAGTTTGGGTTTAGACATTATTCCGATGAAAACCTGTACCCAGAATTGTTTGTATTGTCAGCTTGGAAAAGATGCACCCCTTACACTCGACCGGAAGATCTACGTCCCGATAGAGGCCGTACTTAACGAATTGCAATGCAGAATCAACGAAGGGCTTCAGGCAGACTATATCACCCTCAGCGGCTCGGGGGAACCAACGCTCCACAGCGAACTGGGACTTCTGCTGGATCGCATTAAGGTCTTAACCAAAATTCCTACGGCTGTCATTACAAATGGCACGCTGTTTAGTCGAAAGGACGTCCGGCAGGAATGCGCTAAAGCGGACGTGGTAATGCCTTCGTTGGATGCCGGTGATGAAATGGTGTTTCGCCGTTTAAACAAACCACATCCCGATCTTGATTTTCACTCTTTTATCGACGGTCTGTGTTCCTTTCGCAAAGAATATTCGGGCCAGATATGGCTGGAAGTCTTTTTCTGCCTGGGAATCAATACGGACGATAGTAGCGTTCATAGCATCGCTCAGCTCATTGAAAAAATCCGCCCTGACAAAATCCAGTTGAATACCGCCGTACGCCCTACCACCCACTCCGAGGCCCTGCCTGTACCGGCCGATCAACTGGAATGGATCGCACGGAAACTTCATCCGAATGCCGAAATTATTGCTGATTTTGGCCGCCAATCCTCATTCCCGACCCGGCAAGCGGATGCCGCCGCCATAGTAAATATGCTTCAGCGGCACCCCTGCTCTCTTGAAGATATCTGTAAAGGATTATCTTTAAATCAGGACCAAGTATATCCTTTGCTTGGAAATCTCAAAGATACAGGTAAAATTGTATCTGAAATCCGCTATGGCACCCATTTTTACAAGCTTCCCTGATTGTGATATAAATTTTTTCTTCTCCTGAAATCCCCTCTGGCATCAGTAGCTTCTAAGTGACCGGCAGGTTTTTTATGGGACATCGAAATATCGGCTCATTTGTTCTCGTTTTCTCTTTAAGGACGCATCATTATCGGTCGATATAAAGAGTAGGAGTTTTCCCTGAAATACGCATTTTGCAGAATTTTTCTTGGAAAAAACTTCAGATTTCTTCCTTCGGGCCGATAAAAAAAGATGAGAATCATTATTTTAAGGTATGCTTATGGAAATCATAAAACGGCAGTTTGTTCTGAATAAAGGGTCAGAAAAATATATCTTCCGTTACGAACCCGGCCAGGAAGGCCTCCTTCTGGATGCACTGGTCGCCTCGGCAAATGATACCCGAACCAGCTTCGACTGGTTTGATGCTGCAGTCTTGAGTTTTAAATTGACACAATCGCTTATTCATCAGGCAGATGAAATCCTTTATAAAGACTTAACCGATCCGATCCAGAGCTGTCGGAACGAATCCGAAATAGGGAAAGAATAACAAGGGCACCGAACGGAGCATCAACACTATAACTAAGGAAAAATTTATGGACAACTCAGCTATTATACAGGATTTTATCAACTACCTTAAATTCGAAAAACACTTCTCTGCACACACCGCCAAATGTTATGAGGCTGATCTTGAACAGTTCAGTGCGTTCATCTCAGCTAACGGCCATACATCTGAGACAGGCGATTCAAATCCATGGGCATCAAATGGCTCGTCTGTGGCGACTCAGACAGAAACCCAGACTGAGGTAAAAATCGATACCCTGCTGCTGTCGGCAGATATCAATACTATCCGCCAATTCATGGCGGACTTGAACACACATGCTTACTCCAAGTCTACAACAGCTCGGAAACTGGCGACGATTCGCAGCTTTTACAAATTCCTTGTCAAACGCAACTATGTTTCGGGCAATCCGGCAGCAACCATCAAGACCCCTAAACAGGAAAAGAAACTGCCCAAGTTTCTTGAATACGATCAGGTCCAGCGATTATTGAACACCCCCCCGCTCAATACCTGGCTGGGAACCCGCGACCGCGCTATGATGGAAGTACTCTACAGCACCGGTATGCGTGTCAGCGAACTGGTGGCTTTGAATATGGACGATGTGGATTTCCTCGGCGAAGTCATTCATGTCCGCGGAAAAGGCAAAAAAGAACGCATTTGTCCCATCGGCTCCAGCGCCCTGCAGGGCATTCAAAGTTATATTGAATTCCGCAATCGCCGTATGGCCAATGATTCTGCATTCGACAGCAAAGTGCTGTTTGCCAACAAGCACGGCCAGCGGATGAGCGCCCGCAGTGTTCGCCGGAAGATGGACAAGTATCTAATTGAAGCAGGGCTTGATCCGGCCATCAGTCCGCATACACTGCGTCACAGTTTTGCGACCCATATGCTCAACAACGGCGCTGATTTGCGAAGCGTACAGGAACTGCTGGGGCACCAATCGCTGTCAACGACTCAGATTTATACCCATATCACCACCAGCCGGATGCAGGAGCAATATCACAATGCTCATCCGCTGGAAACGACCTCTGTGTCGTAAAAATTTCCATAACCACAAAATAAAAAAGCCCTCAGGAATTTCTCTGCGGGCTTTTTATTTTATTACAAAAGTACTGCGTACTACTGACAGATAAACTCCGGCACAAGCTGCCGGATCGCATCGACAATTTTCTTACGATCCTGACTGGGTGCTGTTGCAATCAACTGCTCAATGCTGTTTCGCAGGGTCTCCCGTTCCTTGGGAATATTCCTCCAGACGGCAATCTTGGGATGGCGGGTCTGGAGCATATTCTCACCTTCAATACTTAACTCCTCAAACAGCTTTTCGCCGGGACGAAGTCCTGCAAACTCGATCTCAATATCCTCACCCGGCCGAAATCCGCTCAGGGTAATTAATTCCCTGGCCAGATCAACGATCTTAACCGGCTCTCCCATATCCAATACAAATATCTCTCCGCCTTCCCCCATAGCAGCGGCCTGCAGGACAAGCTGGCTGGCCTCCGGTATGGTCATAAAATACCGCCGCATTTCCGGATGGGTAACCGTGACCGGGCCGCCGGCGGCAATCTGCTGTTTGAAAATTGGGACCACCGAACCATTAGACCCCAAGACGTTGCCGAAACGAACGGTCACAAACCGCGTGGTGCTGGTATTGTTCAAATCCTGAATATACATCTCCGCAACACGTTTGGTGGACCCCATAATACTCGTTGGATTAACGGCTTTATCAGTACTAATCATCACAAAACTCGAGGCGCCGTAGGCATCCGCCGCATCTGCAACGGTCCGTGTCCCGATAACGTTATTCTTAATGGCTTCGCCCGGATTGATTTCCATCAGCGGCACATGTTTATGTGCAGCCGCGTGAATTACGACTTCCGGGCGGTAGTCTGAGAAAATCTGTGTGACGCGGGCTTTGTCAGTAATGTCACAGATCACCGCTTTCATTTGAACCTTCGGAAATGTACGCCGCAATTCCCCTTCAATAAAGAACAGCGGATTTTCTGCCTGTTCGACAAGAAGCAGTAATTGGGGATTAAATGCACACACCTGCCGGCACATTTCCGACCCGATTGAACCGCCTGCCCCGGTCACCAGGATGATCCGGCCGCTGAGAAATTTTTTGATGTCATCAAGGTCCAATTTGACTACATCACGGCCCAGCAAATCATTGATATCAACATCGCGCATCTGAGAAACACGGAATCTGCCCGACGCAATGTCAGTCAACGATGGAACTGTACTGAATCGCAATTTTGTACCCTGACAGACCTGGACAACACGGCGAAGCTGCTTGCGGGAAGCGCTGGGAATCGCAATTGCCAGTTCATCAATGTTGTTTTTTTTGCATATGTCCGGTAATTGATCCACATTACCCAGTACTGAAATACCGTGTATGCTCATTCCCATCTTTGCCGGATTGTCATCGATAAAACCTACGACTTCATACTGCATCTCTTTGCGGCGAAGCATTTCCCGCAACAGGGCTTCCCCTGCATTCCCGGCCCCAATGATCAGATACCGTCGCACAGAGCCTCTCGTTTCGGAAAAGAACTCTTCGTGATACAGCCGTACCAGCATTCGAAGACCCGACAGCAGCATGATCGTCGTAACCAAATCAAGCATAATCACACCTTCGATCTTGCGCTGGGCTGTTTTCAGTTCGAGATGACGCTTAACCAATTCAATGCGCTGGTCACTGTTGAGTGGATGCTGCTCTGACTCGGCACGCATTTCCGTAATCCGGCTGACCTCAAGCAATTCCTGAAGTCCTTTCAAATTCGATTTCTCACGATCCAGATCCAGCGTCAGTTCGTCGCTGACCGCCTCCCGAAGCTCATGATCGATTGCTGCAAGACGGTCACGGACCGCTGCAATGGCAGCATCTGAGACCAGATGTTTTCCAAAAAGACCGTAGCCGTACCACATCGCCATAAGGATAATCGTACTGATTAACGATGCCTTGGCAATTTGCAGAAGATCGGACAGACCGACATAACGCCACCAGCCGCTGTATTGCCGACAGCGTTCGAAAACAATGAGTTTGACCGGCAGCGATAACACCAACACGATCGGAAATTGGTAAATAAACCACTTGCGAACAAATTCCATATTGAAGGCAAATAAAAATGCCATCAACAGGGCAGCTACAAAACACCCGACATGAGCCAACAGGATAAAGACTCGGCGAAACCGAAGCAGTCCCTTCGGCAATTCGGCCCTGGGCGGATTCTGCTCTTCACTATTCTCTGATCTATTGAGTTGTAATGTGTTGTCCGGCATCTCTGATTCTTTCATTAATATCATTTGTGCATACGCTATCCGGGTCTTTTTTTTCATAGACCAATGGAATGTAGATTTGCTCAGCAACTATTTTATCTACTTTCTTCCGCATCAGCGCATACACAATTGTGGACGCGCAAAACACATAGCTGATGATGTAGGCAGCCAGCATACCGATTACAAAAAGAAAGAAAAGATAAATACAAAAGGATCCTATGGATTCCGACCAGTTCGCCGCATTCGGCGTCTTTCCCATCAATGAGAACAATGCCGGACCCGACCATAATCGGTTTAGTTTTTCCGCTCCCTCACCCGAGATCATCATCCCGGCAGCCAGAAGACCATGCACAATTTTCAGTACCAAAAAAACGACCAGCCGGATAAGCAGGTAAAAAAACGTTCCTAAAACACCGGCAACAAAAATATAAAATAACATCCACAGAGGCTTACTGAGAACATAGCTGACGGCCCGTCCGATGGCATCTCGCCCCGTGGTCCCTTCATAAGCGACAGCAGGAAACAGCAGCAACCCCCCGGCAGTCGTTGCAAGAGCTAAACCGATCACCGCCAGTCCCAGCAGTACCAGAACCCCAAACAATACCCCGATCAGCAGTTCGCCCACCCAGGGAAGCGTTCCCAACAGACCCACTCCGGCCACAAGTGCCGCCGGAATCAGCATCAACCCGGCCGGCAGCAGCGGCGCCGATAGCAACGAACAATATTTCTTGTATGCAAATTCAACCGCCTCAAAAAAACCCGGCTTTTCGTTTTGAGCATATTCCAGAGCCGCGCATCGGCAGATCGCACCCCCGGCAAAACACAGTACCGCAAATGAAAAAGAAAAGAAAAAAATACTGTAATAAGGATGGAACCGCAAAGCCCAGATGATCGCTTTTAGACACAGCCAGAAATTCAAAAAAACATGCCCCATATTGCTGAAAAAATTCGACCGTCGCAAATCAAACACCTGCTTGTTCGCATCATTAAAACGGCCCGCTGTAAATGACCACAATGTAGAAAACACCCCTTTTCCCGGTGTCTGACCTTCATAGCGTTCATAAAAAGTGCGGAGCTGTTCAGGATCAGCCAAATAGACTTCCAATTCTGTGGCCTGCATCAAAGAAACCGTCACCGTCTGCCCGTACTGGCAGATACTCGGCTCAGGATGAACCATCACCGACTGACTGCATCGATCCAGAAGATAGCCGGTCAAACAAATCGCCGCCACCGCCAGAAAAGCGATAACCAGCTTTGTCGGCCCCACAGCCAGCGTAAATCCATACGCCAGCTCCGGCATCGCCAAATCTTCCCATATGCCTCGCAAAGAATATCGGCCGGCCAATCGCAGCCTCCTTTCTTCCATCCTATTCAACAAAAAGCACTTAGGCTTTATTAAAAATACGGTCCAATCTACAATTCCCCCCCTCTATGTGATTGTCTTATACCATTAATTATGGAAAAAAACAACATTTTGTCTTTTATATTTCTCCTGACACCGAACGCAGACCGGACGCAGAATTGACTTATTCAATCTGAGAATTGCCGTTTTCCTCG
>CAZYQN010000054.1:0-11518 GCA_964649955.1 uncultured Pirellulales bacterium | reverse complement strand
ACGCAGACCGGACGCAGAATTGACTTATTCAATCTGAGAATTGCCGTTTTCCTCGCGGCGGCGGCGAAAAAACGCCTGAAGCTGATCCCGGCAATCTTCCCTGAGAACATGCGGAGTCACCTCAAGACGGTGGTTAAGACGCCCGTCCTGAACAATATTAAATAGCGAGCCGCACGCTCCTGTTTTGGGATCATCGGTCCCGAAAACAAGCCGATCCACCCGTGCCAGAACCAACGCTCCGGCACACATCGGACAGGGTTCAAGGGTCACATAGATCGTACAGCCATGCAGTCGCCAATTCCCGATATAGGCCGCCGCCTGAGTCAAGGCTACAATCTCCGCATGAGCCGTCGGATCATGAAGCTGTTCCCGCTGATTATAGGCTTTCCCGATAACACGCCCCTCAAATACGATCACGCAACCAATAGGGACATCGCCATTCTCTTCGGCAATAAATGCCTGATCAATCGCCATCCGCATGTATCGCTCGTCATCACACGTGTTAATGGTTCTAAGTTGGTCAGACACAAAGCATCCTCAGCAGTTGTTTTTCCAATGATGATCGGGATTGCGTTTCTGGTATTCCTCGGCGGTTTTCTTGGTAATGGTATGCCAGGGAACTCCTTTCTTGGCGCCAACCAGACTCGCCAGCATACAGCGACAGAGTGAAGGATCGACGTTCTCCAACAGGAGCGTATAAACCTCATATGGATCACGCGATAAAAAATCCTCTTTCGTATAAATTCCAATACGCTCCAGTTTCTTCGCCGTTACGTTGCCGATATTGACCAAACAGGTAAGGGAGTGTTCAGATTTGGTTTTCCTCATGTTTTAACCTGTCTTAAAATGCAATCAGCTCGAAATGTTTTACTTCAAAGGTTTTAATCAATTTTTCTAAAGCATGACTACCCCCAAGGGGACTCGAACCCCTGTTACCGGGATGAGAACCCGGCGTCCTAGGCCGCTAGACGATGGGGGCGGCTTTGAGAAAAAAAATAGCGGCGAGTGGATTCGAACCACTGACCCTGGGCTTATGAATCCCATGCTCTAACCAGCTGAGCTACGCCGCCGTTTTTGACAGTTGTCAAAGTTCCGTAGTGTACCCAAAAATTATGGGATGACAAGAAAAATTTCTATGTTTTTCCCTAAAAACAGAGCCAACAGGCGAGCTGTTTTGTCTTTATTTCCTATTTTTCCAGCCGGACCACCACCGTATTGCTCTCATTCGCCCCGGCACGGAGATTGGACACTGCCAGCGTAACCTGTTGCTCAAAGGCCGAATATCCGGCAAAAACTGCATACAGCATATATTGGCCCGGCGGAGCCGCTATAAAAAAGCCCCGTCCAAACGGCAATCCGGTATAGAGTCCTGCCTCTCCCGTCATCCAGACCTGACCGCCTGCAAGCCCCCTGCCTTGAGCATCCGTAACATAGACATACAACGGCGAACGTGTTTTCTCCATGGCTTGAGGATCCGGGTCGAACACTGCCGGCTGTTCCTCAAACAATCCTACCTCCAGATAAGGCACAAACATTTGGTTGATAATAGTCCCCAGCCGATAGACCGCAGAAGGCAAATTCCTCAATTCATAGCCTCCATCCTCCTGAGGCATCACACTAATCTCCATCATCGGCTCATCACAACTGAGCGTCAACCCTTCTTGGGATGAACTAAGAAACCGCCCGGACAGTTCCGCAGTCCCAAGGGGCATGATGCCACAAATCACATCCTGTTGCGGCTGGGTCGTAACGGTAATATCCCGCAGCATTCGTACCCCATTGCTCAGGTCCACACACAGCGTATATACCCCCGGCAAAACCCCATTGATTTCATATATGCTATCCACCTCGGTTCTGATGCCGGTCCATTCCGCCAGGGTATCAGGACTGATAGGATGATAACGCAGCGATACCGCGACGATCTGCAGGGGTTCTTCGATTGCTTCAGCCTTGATAGTAAGCTTAACCGTCGGCTCTTCCAAAGCCATCATAATATCCACGGTTCCTGTTTCCACCTGCCCCAGTAACGTCCATCGATTGGCTGTAATGGGAGAATAAATACCATAGACTCCCGCCGGAACACCCGTAAACAGAAAACTTCCCCGCGCATCTGTCGTTGTTTCGGCGACAAACACACCTTCCTGAGGCACATTAAACTGGTCAGACAACAGCAGTACTTTATTCGTCAATGGACTGCCCCCCACAACAACAGTCCCCCCCACAGACACCGGCCCGCCAAAGTCAAGCGTACACGGTTTCCCTTTAACGGCAGATACTAAACGGCGGCATTCGGCAAACCGAACCTGAGGGTCTTTGGCTTGGATAATACAAAGACCTTCGGGAATACTCTCAAAGGAATATCGCCCTTCCGCATCCGTGGTCGCTAAGATCGGTTTTGCCTGAGGCGGCAGACTGCCGGCCCGTGGCTCTCTTTGTATAGAAATCTGAACTCCGCTCAGCGGTGAACCGTCAAAATCCATTACCTTCCCGGAAAGCAACGGTGTTTTTTTAACCTCAGACACCGCAGGTTTATCCGGCTCTTCAACGGATTTGGGCGATTCAACAACCACCGTCTCGTCCACTGCCGCACCGGCATTAAGACGCTCTGTAATTTCAAAGACTGCACGGGCAAACTGATTGTCCTCTGGCCCATCCGGATACCATCGTCTCATTGCCTCAAGCAGTGGCTCGATCATAGTTTCATCACCCAACTGCCCCAGGTAATGTGCCGCAGTCATCTGCATAACAAAATTGCCAGTCTTCAGAACGTTCAGCAATCCTGCGACATTTCCTTGAATGCCCAAATCCATAACACGCTTTAACTCTTCCGGATCGATCTTCGATTCGTGCGGATCTGAAGTCGATGTTCCGGCATCAGGTTTTACCTGAACAGTAGGCGGTAATTCAGTATTATCCGGCCCGGAAGGAACGTTGCCGCCGCGGCCTATCCACAAAAAAAGCACCAGCGCCGCCGCAGCCAGCACAAAACCGGCCAGCACCTTCATTCCGACGTTGTTATATGTCCCCCCCCCAAGCGGCAATCGGGTTGCATTGTCGGACGCGGCATCAAGAATTGCCCGCTTTATCTGCTCGGCGCTTCCGGAAGATATTACAGCAGAAGCATTAACCGATCGCAGCAATGTTTCAAGATTGCTTTCAAACAGTTCCAGCCCACCCGATGCAGACGGTTCGCTGAAATCCGGATTCACCGATTGAATCAAACAGAACAGCCCGCGACGAAATGCATGGCGAGCCAAATAAAGCTGTTCATTAACCTTATCCCCTGTTAAATTCAGTTCTGATGCAATCCGTTCAATCGTGTCCAATCGTGTATAACGTCGAACAAGAAGCTCGCGATCCTGCTCGGAAAGATCTGATAGGACCGCTTGAACCATCTCAATCACCGCTCCGTATCCGGCTGCCTCCGGGGTTAACGGTTCTGTGCGAATCCGCTTGAGCGCATCAATAACACTCGGAGGAATTTCAGACCACGCAAAAGGACGCTGGATCTTAACACCGGACTGGGACATCGCCGACTGGAGTTGCTGTAAAGCAAGCTCTTTTAGCCACAGATACATCGTCATCTGCTCCGGCTCAAATGCCGCTATCTCCTTTAGGGCCTGCGAAAGTGTCTGTGCAGTCAGAGTCGAAGCCAGAGATTCATCTTTATTGAGCTGATAATATAACCAGGTATAGATAAATCGCCCAAAATGCGACTGCCATTGCCGAACCGTCTCCGTGTCCCCACGGGACAGCCCGATCAATTTGCGTTTGGTCCAGTATTGTTCCATAGCGTCCGATATTCAACAAGGTCACTATTGTTTCGGTCGTATTCGACGTCACCTTGAAAAGACAGTTATAATTATATCGGAAAAAGACTTAAATAACAGTAATTTTCTGCACTTCGGCAATCCTGAAACGAATCTGATGGCTGGATATCAGACCTTCAATGCATTCCCTAACACCTCACAAAGCCCCTGAAAATGAGCCTCCGTATGGTCAGACTGAACGGAAATCCTCAGCCGCGAGGTATTGGGCGGAACGGTCGGCGGACGGATCGCCGCAACATAATAGCCCGCCTCATAGAGTCCCTTTGAAACCGCAAGAGCTTTTTGAGCCGTCCCCAGTAAAATAGGAATAATGTGGGTTGTGCTGTTTCCAATATCCAGTCCCATAGCCAGAAATCGTTGCCTCAGAGAGTTAGCCCCCTCCTGCAGTCTGTTGCGGCGGTCCGGTTCGGTCTGTATGATTTCAAGTGCCGTGCAAGCCCCGGCCGCAATAATCGGACAAGGTGCAGTGGTATAAATAAACGGCCGTGATTTATTGATGAGATAATCGATTACAACCTGCGGGCCGGCGATAATTCCGCCTGAAGCGGCAACAGCTTTACCCAGTGGGGCAACGATGATATCGGCCTGCTCCAACACCCCCTCTTGCTGGCAGAGTCCTGCCCCTGTATGCCCCATACATCCTAAAGCGTGAGCCTCATCAACAATCAAAATCGCCCCATACCTCCGCTTGAGTTTGACAAGAGCTTTTAGGTCCGCTATGTCTCCATCCATTGAAAAGACACTCTCTGTCACAATGAATTTATGAGGAGAACGACTCTCGGCCAGAAGCCGTTCAAGCCGTTCTAACTGGTCACGGCGGTAGCTGCGAAATTCCGCATGTCCGACTTTGACAGCATCAATAATAGAGGCATGATCGTAACGGTCGATAAGCACTAGGTCGCCCTTTTGGGGAAGCGTCGTCAGCAAAGCCTGATTGGCAGCCCACCCGCTCGGAAGATACAAGGCTGCCTCCTTGCATAGAAATTTGGCCATCGATTGTTCAAGCTCAACATGAGCACGCATAGTACCGCTGACCAAACGTGCTGCCCCCGAGCCTAAACCATAGTGCAAAGCGGACTGACAAACCGACTCGATTACCCGAGGAACATTGGCCAGATTCAGATAATTATTACTGCAAAAAAGCACCTTTTCCGAGCCGTCTTCCAGACGCACAACAGGTCCCTGGGCCGATTCCACACATACGCATCGGCGCAGCATATGCTCGGACTCAATCCGGGAAAGTTCCTGGAATAAAAAGCTAAAATCAGTCATCTTCGTAATTTAGTGTTGAACCCATGAGCTTTTTGGGCGATATTATAGCAAAGATAACATTATTTGAATATGGGATTTTGCAAAGACCTATGGGGATTTACGACCGCGATTATATACAGGACGATTACGGCACGGGCAGTCAACGGATGCATTTTACCGCACCTTCGTTACCGCCGGTGGTTAAGTGGCTTTTAATCATCAATGTCGGACTTTTTTTGATTTGTGCGCTGATTCGCCCGATTGGCGATATCGTCTACAAATGGGCCAGTGTCTTTCCCTATAGTTGGGTTTCCATCGCCCAGCTCTGGCGGCTTATTACCTACCAATTTCTGCATGATCTGCATGGTTTTTTCCATATCCTCTTCAATATGATGGTATTGTATTTCTTCGGACCGCTGATGGAGAGGGAATGGGGATCCAAGCGGTTTTTAAGGTTTTATCTCTGCGCCGGCGCCGCAGGCGGTATCGTCTATACCCTCCTGGCCGCATTCGGTGTACTGGAAGCAGCAATGATGGTAGGAGCTTCAGGGGGATTATACGGAATACTCGGGGCAGTGGCGGTTTTATTTCCTCAATTACGCGTTCTGCTGTTCGGGATTATCCCGATGAGTATGCGAACACTGGCAATTTTGTCAGTATTCATTAGTTTGATGAATATCGCAGGAGGCTCCAATGTAGGCGGCGAGGCAGCGCATCTGTCAGGGATGGCCGTAGGCGTGGTGTATGTCCTGTATCTGCCGTGGTTGACCGGTTTCCGTATGCGGAAAAACAAAGGACGCTGGACACAGAAGGTCGAGATGGAACGTTCTTTTGAAAGCGAGGTTGATCGTATCCTTGCGAAAATCCACAAAGAAGGCCTCACCAGTCTGACCGAAAAAGAAAAAAACACCCTCAGGGAGGCAACACGAAGAGAACAGGAACAGCTTCGTTAATCCACGGCTGGCTGTTCGTTTGCCTTGAAGCAAGGACGGTTAATTCCAGTCCGCTTTATCCGCTCGATCCATCAATACCTTGACACGTTCATTTACAGTTTCTTCTTTAGCGCCCTTGAGCTTGTCAATCTCTTCTTTTTGTTTATTAAGTTCCTGCTGGAGCCGCTCAAGACGACGGTAAAGCTGCTCGTATTGAAGTTCCCGCTTGCGAACGATCAAGTCGAAACGCTTGGACAGAAGGTCGTTCAGCGATTTAATCAATGCCTCACGGCCTTTCTCGTCAGCATAGGGGATATCCATCAATATTTCATCACACTGCATCTGGTTTTTAATATCCTCTTTCATCGCCTCTGCCAGCGGGGGATTACTTTTTTCTGCGCGTATGATCGGATCGTATCGCTTGATTAGTTCTTCGATTCGCTCGGTTGACGGGGCGGGATTGGCTTTCATTTCGTCGGCATGTTGGGGAAAGTTTTTCTCCAGCCAGACGATCAGGTCATGGTGTGTTTTCTGAACCTCTTCGGCAGATTGCCCGGAACCTCCGGCCGGAGGGGACGGCGGGGTTGCAGTTTTGGATTCGCCCTCAGCAGGAGGGGTAGGGATAACGCTCTGAAAAAAACGATTGGTAATTTCTTCCCGGATTTCCCAGCGAAACTGTTGCGGATTGGTGATACGCATTTTCTCAAGTTCGCCGGCTCTGTCCGGATTGCTCTTGGAAAGGCGTGCCAGGAACTGATCAATTCGCTGGTCAGTCAGCACCATCCCGTCCAGAGGATGGATAAGTGCTTCTTCCCATATATTTGGTTTGGGGGCTTCTGCCTCGCCTTCTGCAAAGCTCAAACCTCCGCACATGATCCCTGCCACCAGAAGAATGCTGTACATCCATCCAGAAGATGCTTTTTTCATCGTTGTTCTATCCCTTCCAGAACTCCACTTTTTTGGTTTGGGTGTTAATCTGTTCTATATCACGGCTGCGACGATAATGCTCTTTGTAAAACTCGGTGTTCTCGATCCGAACCGCTTCCATGGCTTCCGCAATATTATCCAGCTCGGAGCGGATCGCGGCAAACGATTCGTCGCTCTCGGAGTGAAGTGTATCATCCCACAGATTCAGTGAAAAACCGGGCAATTCACGAGGTAATACCTGTACGATAGGTTTGCTTTCCAGCGGAACCGAGGGCATATTCTGCTCGGTCCATCCGATCATAACCACGATAACCGCAACAGCCGCCGCTGCCGCCGAGGTACACCCCAACAGTAATGTCCGCCGATGTCGTTTTGCCCGGACAGTTCTCAACCGCAGGCGAAGTCGCATCGTCGCCTCCGGACTAAGAAAAGGTCCGGGGTAGCGATCCAGCATGGCATCACCCTGACGTATATCTTCCGCCATCGTTTCCGCCAAAGAGGCATCCACAAAACGCTGCAGCAATTCATTCAAATTGTCTGTTGTGTTTTTCATCTTACATCTTCCAGCAATAACCGCAATCTCTTTAATCCGCGATGAACTTTTGAAAGCGTCGTTCCAATCGGCTCGTTTCTCATCTCCGCCAGTTCCTTAAAACTGACCTGACTGTAATACCGGAACATCAATAACTCGGCAGTTTCTTTATCGAGTTTTTCGAGTGCCCACTGAAGCTTGTCATATACCGCCTGTTGGCCTGTGTTCTCAGAGGTTTCGGTCAATCGCTGCTGTTCTGCCGCTTCATCCAGCAGGCGTTTATACCGATATTGACGACGCAAATGATCCCGAAAAAGATTCGACGCTACCGTAAACAGCCATTTTTCAAAAGAACCGCCTTCAAAGGTTCCAATCTTTTCTACTAATTTTACCAACAATTCGCTAACAAGCTCCTCGCTGGCCTCGGGATTACCGCACAGCCGATAAAAATAGCCGTAACAGCGGCCAGAGTATCGCTCAACCAGCTCATCAAAAGCGTCTGGGTCATGTTTGAGCAGACGCTCAATAAATGTTGATGATTGCTGCGATTCGGCCATGTCTCAAGTTGTCTTCCTGTGACAAATGACGCTCTGGACAAAAATAATATTGCATTTTAATACTAAAAAAGCCTACACGCAGGCTAATAAGTAGTATCCGTCCCCATATCAGGATCATATGGATGATCGGGCTGATCCGGATCATCCGCAGTTTTCCAGCTATCTGACTCTTCTATGTCGTCTAACTCGCGTTTGACATACTTAAACAGCTTTTCCTGCATGGGTGCCATCTTGTGTTGCCACAAGCTCATTGATTGGAAACTCGAGACCAACATATCCAGACGTAGAAGTTGCCACTTTTTAAGACATTCTGGCTCCTTGATGTTCACGAACGGATCGCACCGGAAGACGCGCCGGCCATCCGGCTCATTCGAATAAAACTCGCATTCGGCACATTGGATCATTTTCCGGTCTCCTGAGTTAACAAAAAATTGTATCCCTGACTTGCAATTATGCAATGGAATACTATAATACCAGCTTAAAGATTTTTTAGAAACTGAAATTTGACATCAAACACAGGAGATGTGAATGGCTAAATCAAGACGCAGACGGAAGATCGGCAGTAAAAAACGACGTGCCCGCTGGAAAGTCCGCAACAAGATTACGTAGTCGACAAACGCCCTATAAGGCGTTGCAAGATGATTTCTGCGCTTCTTTTGCGCCAGATAGGTGTTCATTGAATGCAAAATAAGGTTGTAGAACGACTTTATTTTGCATTTTCTTTTCTCTGATAAGGGCTATCTATGCGGCATCATACGGTACGTTTTTTGCCTGACAATCGAGTCGTAACGATCCATTCAGGAGCAACGCTGCTGGAGGCGGCAGGCCAGGCCGGCATTATTCTGACCAGTCCCTGCGGCGGAATCGGTCGATGCGGCAAATGTCGGGTGCAGCTTCTGCCGGGGGGCAAAGACGTCTTGGCCTGCGAGTATGTGATTGAACACGACATTGAAGTGAATGTGCCGGAGCAAAGCCGATTTCTGCGGCAGCAAATACTCCAGCATGGAATCGACCGGGATGTCCCGCTAAAACCGGGGGTATGCAAGGTTTTTGTCCCCGGGGCATGGAGAGGAATAGAGGCCTTCTGTGAGTTTCTGTCTGAACAAGCCCACATCCGGCCGCTTGTAGAGGGGCCATTTGAACGAGAATTAGAAAAAATTGCCGGAAATCCTGCCGCAAAGGAGGGGTTTACGGCGGTTCTGTTTTCATATTCGTTGGACCAAGAGCACACAGGTTCGGACTATCCGAGTTTTCGACTGGCTGCCGCGGAGGTCGGTGATACCTCCGCCAGTTTATACGGGGCCTCTATAGATGTAGGCACAACAACGGTCGTTGTCAACCTGGTCGATTTGAACACAGGACAGGTCATCGCTACGGCATCGGGAGCTAACCCCCAAGCCCGTTATGGGGCCGATGTTATCAGCCGGATACAATATGCCTCCGATCCGCACAGGGCAACACACCTTCAACGCTGCATTCTCGAGGGACTTGAACGGCTGATCGGTCAAGCGGCAGAATCGGCGGGAATTTTACGTAACCATATTTATGAAGTGGTTGCCGCAGGCAACACCACAATGAACCATTTTCTATTGAACCTGCCGGTTGTACAGTTAGGGCAAGCCCCCTACCGAGCTTATTCTCTTCTGGCTTGTGAGAAAAATGCTTCAACAATGAATCTGACGATTTGCCCGGAAGGACGACTCTATACAATTGAGAATATTGCCGGATTCGTCGGATCTGATACCGTTGCGGCCGCTCTTGCTTCAGGGATGGATATCCCAGAAGGGCCGACATTGCTGGTGGATATCGGTACAAACGGGGAGTTGGTATTGTGTGCGGGGGAAAAATTATGGGCCGCAAGCTGTGCGGCGGGGCCGGCATTGGAAGGTGCGGGAATCACATTCGGATCGCCTGCTCAGGACGGAGCAATCCAGCGGGTTCTCATCAATGAAAAGGACATTGATACCGATGTGATCGGGGGTATAGAGGCAAGAACCATTTGCGGGAGCGGATTGATCGATGCAGTGTCGGTCCTGCTGGATCTGGGGATCATCGATGAGACAGGACGTTTTGCCGAGCAGGAAATGTTCTTTCCGCCATTGCCGAAAGCCATCGCCTGCCGAGTAACGGAGTATGAAGGACAGCCCGCATTTGTGCTGTCTGACCCCAATGCAGAGGCGATTGTGGCGCTGACCCAAAAAGATATTCGGCAGTTTCAGCTTGCCAAAGCAGCTATCCGTGCAGGAATTCGGCTGCTGTGCGCGGAGGCCGAACTGCCGGAGGAAAAACTCGGCCGCATTCTATTGGCCGGGGCGTTCGGAAATTATATTCAGCGTGAAAGTGCTGTACGCGTAGGATTGCTACCCGGGCCGGGAGTTGAACGCATCCACTTTGTAGGCAATGCCGCCGGGGCCGGAGCAACGATGGTCCTTATCAGTCAATCTGCCCGCGCGTTGGCATCCGGACTCGCCAGACGTATCAGCTATGTTGAGATCGCTCATCAGACGCGATTTCAAGAGGCCTTCAGCGAGTGTTTATTATTTCCTGAATGTCGTTGAACAAGATAAAGAGAGGGCCACACGATGTGACCCTCTCATTTGTTTTATTTACCCCAGCCTACAGCGTCAGGCCGGACACATCGCCGCCTTTGGCCTTGAGCGCATTAAAATAGACATTGAAACGTTCGGTAAGGGCTTTAAGTGACTCGGTCAGCTTTGCAGTGTCGGCGGTAAGCTTTTGAGCCTCGGCACCGAGTTTTTGTGTCATTGGAATCGCCGTCAGTTTATCGGCAATCGCTTTAATCTCACCCTGCTTGGAGGCAATCGCATCTTTGTACTTGAGTGCTACCTGTTTGAGCGAGGCAGCATCCATCTTTTCGGCTTCGGCCTTGAGGGCATCGACGGTCTTGTTCAAATCGATGTCTGCCGTAAAGGCCTGCTTGACTTCTTGAGCAACAGATTGAACCGCTTCTTTGGCTGTTTGAGCGGCATCCTGTGCGGTTTGGGCTGCCTGGCCGGCTGCGTCTGCGGCCTGTTTTTGCGCGGCAGATTGTGAGGGGGCCTTCGGTGTTTCCTTTTTGCTGCAGCCCGCTGCCAATACAACACTTAAAATAACCACCAACACTGATACTGTCTTTTTCATGATGTTCTCCTTAACAAATGTATGTGATTTAATCCTATTCCGGTAACGAATGTAAATTTTACCCATAACGTCCTAAACAATGCAAGAGAAATCGTTATCACTTTAATGACATTATAGGTCTACTATATTTTGACGATTTATAAGCATTTTGAAAATTCGCTTAAAATGGCATTATTGATTTAATAATAAAGTTTTTGGTGTTTTTCAGGCTTGCCAAACCGAGCGCAACTGAACACAACTGCGCGCAACTGGTATACAACTGAGCGCAAGTGTGGGGTAACTTAACACAACTTGCATGCTACTGAATACAACATCGCGGTTTTTACCACTGAAAACACGGAAAGACAC
>CAZYQN010000053.1:0-26049 GCA_964649955.1 uncultured Pirellulales bacterium | reverse complement strand
CTAGCGCTGAAATGGGAAGTCCTCTCGGCTCCCGTAGGTGTTGAGCTGTCGCAGGTTACCTTCGACGATGACACCGCCGAAGATCCGTTTGTGACCTTCCCGCCGATCGCGGGCGTTTATACACTCAAGCTGACCGGTGATGACGGTGATTATCAGGTGGAAGATGCTGTTGTCGTAACACTGACGATTCCGACCTGTGCCGATGTTTTGGCTGATCCCGCAGGTCTGGCACTGCCGGGCGACATCAGCGGTCCGGCCGGCGTTCCTGACTGCAGAATCGATATTAATGATTTTGTCGTGATCGCCTCGGGCTGGCTGGATTGCAACGATCCTCGGGATGCAAATTGCCAGTGGCCTTACTAATGTAACAAATAGTAACTTCCGGGAGGGCTTCGGGCTTCGAAGCCCTCCTGATTTTTCAGCACTGCGAAATACAGGTTATTCTGCGGAATGGGGGAAGTGAGGGTGCATGACTTCCAGAGGCGTTTGCTCCGGGTCACAAGAGAGATGTTCGCGTTTCTTTGAAATATAAGCATCAAAAACACAGTCCGGTTCGCTTTTGTATCGAGAGCCGGCCGGATATGAAAACGATGACGTTATGGGGGATTTTGCAATTATGTTCATCACTCAATATACCGAAATATAACTGAAACGTCATCGCAGAAAAGAACCAAGCGACACGTAACGATAGTGTGAAATTACCTCCGAAATTAAGGGGTTGGGAATGCTGAAAACTGCGTTAAACAGCCTATTGCTGATTTTAGTAACGTCCGTCTGTACGGCCGATTTCACAGCCTATAATGACTGCATCCGGGGTACAGGCGATACCACCGCGGCCAACGTCACCAATTGGACGATCTATCCCGGCTATACAGCCAATACGGCCGGCCCGCTGATTGATTTTTCCACAGGCGTGCAATTGCCCGTTTCAGCGGCATTTGCCTGGAATTCCACAGCGAGCCTGGCCATAAGCCAAACCAGCGGCTCCGAAGACGGTGAAAGTCAACCCCGCCCCGGAACCCCGGCGTATGAGGTATTCGGGGGCGTTGTGGACTTCTCAAATCGGCTCATTTATTACGGCGCCAGCGGCTGGTGGGTCGAAATCGCGTTTACGGGCCTTAATCCGACAAAAAAGTATTCTTTTGCAACGACCGCAATTCGGGGTGCAACATACCTGGATCGCCTGACACTGTTTACTCTTTCCGGCCATACCCAAGCTCTGAATAACAGTTCCGACGGCATTTATCTGAAAAACGGAGACCAATCCGTCCTGATAGCAGGCGGCAACCACTTAAACACCACCGGTTATATTGTCCGCTGGGATGATATTACCGTTGCTGACCAGGGCGACGGCACCGGACAGTTCAAGGTGCGGGCGGAAGCTTACGGCGCAAATTATCGAGCCTATCCCTTCGGCGGATTTATGCTCGAAGAATACGGCAATTCGGCCCCGATCGTTGACGCCGGTTCGGATCAAACGCTCATGCTGCCGAAAGAATATCTGACATTGAACGGCTCGGTCACCGACGACGGTCAGGGTGAGCCGGATGGGTATCTGCTTTGCACCTGGTCACAGGTATCCGGGCCGATAGCCGCAGAATTTATAACGGACATTCATCAGCCGCAGACGACTGTCCGTTTTCCGGCCGCCGGTATCTATCGGCTCCGGCTGGACGCCACGGACGGCCAATCGGCTTCATGGCAAGAAGTCAGCGTAACGGTTCAGGAAGCGGTTTGTCCGCTCGGCGATATTGACAACGACTGTCAAACAACACTTGCTGATCTGGAATTGCTGGCCCTGGCATGGCTTGAAAGTACGGCGGCTCCGGCGGATTTGAACGGAAACGAATTTGTTGATATGGAAGAATTGGGCCTTGTAGCTCAGAGCTGGCAGGAGGACTGGACAGGTTCGCTTAAGGTTAATCTTCTGCCGGTTGAAGTGATCGCCGCCGGCGCAAAATGGCGCGTTAACGGCGGGCCGTGGATGTTCTCCGGCCAGACGGTAAACGCTTTGCCTGAAGGAACACACACCGTCGAGTTTTCTTCAATCGCTCAGTGGTCCAGTCCCGATGTACAGAATATTTCCGTTATACGTCAGCAGACGACTACCCTCTCAGGGCAGTATTCGATTCCGCCGCGGACGCTTGAGATCAGCGAGTTTATGGCCGTTAACTCCAACATCAGCAATCTGTATCCAGCACCGTCGGTCAACATCTATACTGTTATTGACGGGCAACCGGCCTATGAAGACTGGATCGAGCTGAGAAATCTGACCGATGAATCCGTAAGCCTTGAAGGCTGGTATTTAACCGATAACCCGGATGATTTGACCAAGTGGCGTTTTCCCGCAGGCTATTCCATTCCGGCCAAAGGGTATTTGGTTGTTTATGCGTCCAATAAAGAAACGGAAAAATACGGCTATCCTTTTATCGATGATCTCGGCAGGCTGCACACCAACTTCGAATTGGCCTTAAGCGGTGAATATCTGGCTCTCGTCCAACCGGATGGCCGGTGGATCGAACATGAATACAACGAGTACCCGAAACAGAGAGGCTTGGTCTCGTATGGGGTCGGGTCCGATGAGCGGATTGGATATTTAACAGGGGTAACACACGGCAGCGCCAATACGGGCATTTACGAAGGCCTTGTCGGGGATACCGCATTCAGCGTCAAACGCGGCTTTTTCGACCAGCCGTTCACGGTGTTGCTGACCTGCTCGACGCCGGATGCCGAAATTCGCTACACAACGGACAATTCGGAACCGAGTGCAAACAACGGCGTCGCCTATGACCCGGCCAATCCTGTCTCAATAACGACAACCACCTGCCTTCGGGCGGCGGCATTTAAGACCGGGTATCTGTCCTCGAACATCGATACCCAAACATACATCTTTCTGGATGATGTACTGCTGCAGGCCACGAATCCCTCCACCGGCGCCCAGGTGGTACCGGAAGGATATCCGACCAAATGGATAAGCAACCCCAATCAGGCAACGGTAACAGGCGATTATCAAATGGATCCGGATGTGGTCAACTCGGCGCTGTATGCCCCGACCATTAAAAACGATATGAAGGCCATCCCGTCAATCTCTGTTGTGGTGCCGATTGACCAGCTTTTCGGCACAACGACCGGCATTTATATCAATCAATCGCAAGACGGAACCGAACGGGCAGGGTCCGTGGAAATGATTGACCCGGCCGGCGCTGAAGTCTTTCAAGCCGATTGCGGCGTCCGGATGCAGGGCGGAGCGTCCGAATCCAACGGCGGAACTACACTGAATCGCTGGAAATGTTACAAATTGTCGCTGCGACTGGTCTTCCGCGGGGTGTACGGCGGACAGCTGGATTACCCGCTGTTCGGCGAAAAGGGAGCGCAAAGTTACGATACCTTCGTTCTCGATTCGCGTCCTCAGAACAGTTGGCTCCACTCAGACGAAATTCAGCGCACCAGCGGAGAATATGTCCGCGACCAGGTGTCTTCCGATACACAGCTTGCGCTGGGCGGGTATGCCTGTCACGGCCGGCCCGTACACTTGTATCTGAATGGACTGTATTGGGGACTGTACTGGCTGCACGAACGGCCGGATGATTCATTCGCCGCCTCTTATATGGGCGGAACCAAAGACGATTACGACGTTCTCAAACACGACTACGGCAATGTCCTCAGCGGCAGCAATGAAGACTATATCGCGATGTTTGCTCTGTCTGCCTCCGCTCCGGATGCGGTTACGGCATTCAATAATCTAAAACAGAAGCTCGATGTGGAAGACTTTATTGATTACCTGATCGCCAACTTTTATATCGGCAACGGCGACTGGGATGCCAAGAACTGGTATGCCTCGCGCAATCGTTTCGACCCGGCCGGACGCTGGCGATGGCATATGTGGGACGGCGAACACATTATGGACGACGGTACCAGTCTGGCGCCGGAAGATGTAACAACGAAAAACAACAGTATGGCCCCCACCGGTCTGCACCAGAAATGGATTGCCAACGCCGAATACCGCACGCTGTTCGGAGACCGCGTACATAAACACTTTTACCACAACGGCGCGCTGACGCCCGCCAACTTTGCTATATTGTTTACGAATCTGACCAGTCAGATCGACCGGGCGATCGTCGGTGAGTCCGCCCGCTGGGGCGACAACCGTGAAAACCTGTCTCCCTATAAAGTTTACACGCGAACCGATTGGCTGGCGGAATGCAACCGGCTGCTGACCAGTTTCATCCCCGGCCGCAGAGATGTTGTGCTAAGTCAGTTTACAGGCAAAAGCCCGGCGTGGTATCCATGGGTCACCGTGCCGGAATTGTATATCAACAATGTTATCCTGTACGGCGGCGACGCCGCAGTCGGGGCAAATTTAAAACTGTACTCCGGCGGCTACACGATGTACTACACGCTGGACGGAACAGATCCGCGTCTGCCCGGCGGCACTGTCAATCCCGCGGCAACACACTATACGGCTGTCGTTCCGCTGACCCGATCCGTACATGTCAAGGCCCGCTCCAGAACGAATCTGGGCACGTGGAGCGCGCTGGCTGAAGCGGTTTATGATGTCGGACCGGTGCGGGAGAATCTGCGGATTACGGAATTGATGTATCACCCCGAAGACCCCAACCTCGAATATATCGAACTGAAGAATATCGGCGTCGAACCGCTGAATCTGAATCTGGTTCAGTTCACCGCCGGCATTAGACACACTTTTGGAGATGTTTCTGTTGCAGCCGGCGGTTTTTTACTGCTGGTTAAAAACAAGGCTCTTTTCGAAACCGCTTACACTGCCCTTCCGGCCGGCGTAACGGTCATTCAATGGGACGAAGGATCGCTGGATAATGCCGGCGAAACAATCACCGTTAAAGATGCTCTCGGGCGCACCATTCAGTCGTTCAGCTACAAAGATTCCTGGTATCCGCTGACCGATGGCGATGGTTTTTCGCTGACGATTCTTGACCCCCTCAACACAGACCTGTCCATCTGGGGCCAAAAGATCGGCTGGCGGGCCAGTTCGACTGCCGGCGGCTCGCCGGGTCAAGAGGAAACAGGGCTTGCTCCGGGCAGTCTGATCATTAACGAGGTGTTGGCCCATTCCCATAATACTCTGCCGGACTGGATTGAGCTATACAATACCACAGCTCAGGCCATCTCTATCGGCGGGTGGTATCTCAGCGACAGTGAAGGCGACCTGATGAAATATCAAATCGCCGAGAATACCGAAATCGATGCGTACAGTTATATCGTCTTCTATGAAGATCAGCACTTTGGTTCGGCATTTGCATTGAGCGAAGAAGGTGAAACGCTGTATCTGACCTCTGCGGAAAACGGACAATTGACTGGCTATCAAACATCTCAACAGTTTGACGCTTCCGCAACAAACGTTTCACTGGGCCGGTATTTCAAAAGCAACGGTGATATGGATTTTGTCGCAATGAGTCAACATACTCCGGGATGGGATAACGCCTCTCCGCTGGTCGGTCCGATCGTTATCACGGAACTCCAGTACAATCCTGCCGCCGGCAATACGGGCAATGAATACATCGAACTCTACAATCTGTCCGCCGACACAGTCACCCTGCAGGAATTGGTGGACACTGAGACTGCTCCGGATGTCTTCGAGCAGGAGATTGTCCCGTGGGCCTTTACGGAAGGGATAGATTTTACATTCCCGCCGGGCACTCAGATTCCCGCCGGAGGATTTATCATCCTTGCCAAAGACCCTGCTGCCTTTACAAACTATTACGCCGCCCTGCTGCCGGCCGGAACACCGGTTTTCGGCCCCTTCGAAAATGACACCAGCCTGAGTAACGGCGGCGAAAAAGTTCGCTTGTGCAAACCCGGCGACCAGTCATTCGGAAAGCCGCGGGCCTGGATTCGCACAGACCAGATCAACTACGATGACGAATCCCCCTGGCCCACCGAACCGGACGGCCAAGGTAAAAGTCTGCATCGCATTCTGCCTTCTTTGTACGGCAACGACCCGGCGGCCTGGATCGCAGAGGACCCTGCTCCCGGCCTTTTGTAATAATAAGTCACGACCAGCGATTTTAAGGCGATTGAATATCTTTCTTGACTTTCTTGTAAGCCAACGAGAGAATAAGGTTTCTGTATATATTTAAAATTCTGGACACAACAAGTTAAGTTCTTGAAAGGAAACGGGTTATGAAATTTCTGGCTGGTTTAACCTTAAGCGTCATACTGGCGGTTGCATCAATGGCAATGGCCGCAGAGATCAAATTGGAAGAACCCAAAGACAGCGCCAAAACCCCGGCTGCAGCTCCGGCTGCCCCGGAAAAAGCCGTTGACCCCGAAACAGTCGTCGTAAAGGTCAATGATAAAGTCATCAAGGAAAAAGATTTGACGGCGGAAGTTGAAAAGCGTCTCGCCGCACAGGCCAAGCGGATGCCTCCCGGAATGGAAATCAACGACTGGATGCGCAATCAGGTCCGCACCAGCGTTGTGGATATGATGGTTGAACAGATCATTCTCGACCAAACACTGGCATCCAAAAAACTGGCGGTGGCCGATGAAGATATCATGAAAAAAATCGAAGAGATCGCAACTCAGCAGAATCTCAAGATGGAGGATGTGCCCGCCGAGATCGCCAAGTTCGGAATGACCATGGAAGATCTCAAGGGCCAGATCCGTATGTCTCTTCAGATGGACAAACTGATTGATATCGAGATGAAAGACAAAGACGTAACGGACGAGGACGTCAAGAAATTCTATGACGACAATCCGCAGTACTTTGAAAAACCCGAGCAGGTGCGTGCTGCCCATGTACTGATTATGACGCAGGGCAAGAACGACGAAGAAAAGGCCGCTGCCAAGACGAAGGCGGAAGGCATTTTAAAACGCGCCAAAGCCGGTGAAGATTTTGGGGCCTTGGCCAAAGAATTCTCGGAAGACCCCGGCTCCAAAGACAAAGGGGGAGAGTACACCTTCCCGCGCGGCCAGATGGTCAAACCCTTTGAGGATTCGGCATTCGGAATGAAAGACGGCGAAATCAGCGATCTGGTTGAGACACAATACGGCTATCACATTATCAAAACGCTGGAACATCAGAAGGCTGAAAAGACCCCGTTAGAAGAAGTCAAGGACCGTATCAAGCAGCACCTGACCCAGCAGAAACGCAGCCAGTTCTGGGAAACCTATAACAAAACACTGCACGATGCCGCCAAGATTGAATACTCCGATGCTGAAAAGAAGCTGCGTGAAGAAAGTGCACGTCCGCCTATGATGCCCGGACAGGGCGCTCAGCCGCAGCCAAAACAGGATGGGGAAGCCAAGCCCCAGCCAAAACCGCAAGCCGCACCGGAAACCAAGTAATTCAGTGCACAACCACGCGATTCAAGCCGCCGGCCGCAATCAATGTGTCCGGCGGTTTTTTTATATCCATCCTCTGCGAAAGCACCTGATTACGGGTGTTCGAAAACCATCTTCTTGACTTCGACACCTTCGATGGCATTCAATTTGGCGGCCAGCGCATCGGCGTTTTTCATATCGTCGGTCATTTCCAACAGCAGCAGGCCGTTGGGGGAACAGAAATTCTTTTCGGCTTCGTGAAGCCCCAGACGTGTTCGGATGCTGCAGCCGTATTCACTTAGCAAATGCTGGACAGCATCGGTATGGCGAATGCGGTCGGTAATGTGAACACCCAAGATAATGTGTGAACTGAGCGGCATACTCATTTCCTTTGAAAAAAGGATTTTAAAAATTTCGAGGTTTATCCGACGATTTCATCTTAGCCGGTATCTTGCTTTTTTTCAATACAAAAGCCATAGTAGTTCTAAACCCCAAAAAGCGACTATACGACCGATAATATTTGACTTTACCGAAATAAATTGTTAGAATAGTTGAATATTTCAGGAGAATATTATGCGTGAATCAGGGCGAATTTTTTGGGGTATTGCAGTATTCGGGCTTTTTTTTGTATCCTATTCTTATGCCGGGGGAAGACCCGACATTGAAGCGGTACGGGATCGGGTACGACAAAAGAATTATACATTCCGCGTGGGGCCGAACGCTGCCACAGAATACACTCTGGAACAGCTTTGCGGCACACGGGTTCCGGCCGGATTTAAAGCTAAAACTGCATCCGCTGCCGGCCCTGTAGGCGAGCTGAAATTGCCCCCGTCATTTGACTGGCGCAAGCTGGATGCCTGCTCACCGGTAAAAAATCAGGGCGGTTGCGGTTCCTGCTGGGCGTTTGCAGCAATGGGAATTGCCGAGAGCCAGTACCTGATCCGGGCGGGAATCGAAATGGATTTTTCCGAGCAATGGCTGGTCAGCTGCACAGACGCCGGAAGCTGCGACGGGGGTTGGTACGGGGCGGCGCTGGATTATATGATCCGCGTTGAAGATCCCTACAAAAAAATCGGTGCCCCGCTGGAAGAGATGTTTCCCTACGAGGCCAAAGATATCCCCTGCAATGTTCCCGCAGAAGCCCTGCGCTATATCCTCACGGACTGGCAGGGAGTACAGGACAATATTGATGCAATGAAGCAGGCGATCCAGACGTATGGACCGATTGCCGTGACGATCTATGCCAATGACCTGTTCCAGTGTTACGTCGGCGGCGTGTTTAATGCGCACGAAGACGGCAGTTCCAACCATGCCGTCGTACTGGTCGGCTGGGACGATACACAGGGTGAGTCGGGCATATGGTTCCTGCGAAATTCATGGGGCACAGGATGGGGCGAAAACGGCTATATGCGAATCGAATTCGGACGCAACAACGTCGGCGGCTCGCCCTGTTATACGACATTCAAGCCCGAAAACGAGCCGAACGAGCTGCATGTGCCGTCAGCTTTCCCGACCCTTCGGGCGGCAATGGATATGGCGGGAGAAGGCGATTGGATCATTTTGGCACCGGGCGTCTATACGGGATCGGACAACACCAACATTCGCTTCGGAGGTAAGAATGTAATCATCCGCTCTGTCAATCCGGCGGACAAGGCCGTCGTCGATGCCACTGTCATTGACTGCCAGGGTTCCGCGGACCAGCCGCGACGGGCGTTTATTCTTGACAGCGGCGAAGGCCCGGGAGCCGTGCTGAACGGACTGACCATTCGCAACGGCTATCCGCGGGACAATGGCGGTGCAATTTACTGCTATTACAGCAATCCCACCATCAAGAACTGTGTGATTGAAAACAATACGGCCGCCGGCTACAAAAAAGCAGGCGGCGCTATTGCGCTTTACAACAGCAGTCCGCGTATCATCAATTGCCGGATCCGCAACAATTCCGCCAGCAGTTACGGCGGCGGCATCAGTTGCCGCGACTCAAGCAATCCGTGGATCACCAACTGTGAAATTCTCGACAATACCGCCGGCACAGAAGGCGGCGGTCTTTACGGCTGGGTCAATGCGCGGATCACACTGGAAAATACGGTCATCGCAGGCAACCATGCCGGAGAAGCCGGCGGGGGATTGTACCTCTATGAAAGTACTCCGGAAGATGCAAACGATATTATTAATAATGCATCGGAAGAGATGCTGGCCGCCGCCGCTACACCGGACCCGAATGCGCCTTCTGTAACATTTTGCACGATTGCCCACAACACCACAGACGGACTGGGCGGCGGAATTTTCTGCATGGATAGCATCCTGCGGCTTTACAACTGCATTCTCTGGGAGAACCGGGGCGGCGAAGAAACCGGCAGCCAAATCGCCCTGACGGATGATTCGCTGAACGGTACACAATTGAAAGTGGAATATTGTAATGTAACGGGACTGGATCAGGGCCATTATGTAGATACCCAGTGTACCCTGATATGGGGAGAGGGCAATATCGACGTCGAGCCGATGTTTGCAGATGCCGCCAATCGGGACTATCATCTCAAAAGTGCCTCGGGCCGCTGGGACAGCAGCATCGGCGATTGGGTTCTGGATGACGGCGGGAATTATGACCCGTCCGATGATGAAAACAGTCCCTGTATCGATGCCGGCAACCCTGCGTTTGGAACCCGCAACGAATTACGGTGCAACGGCGGCAGTCCCAATATCGGAGCCTACGGGGGGACTGAACAGGCCAGCCGAAGCGCCAGCCAGAAATGCTGTATGATGTGCCTGCCGGCGGACTTTAACTGTGACTGCCTGATCAACCTGGAAGATCTTACCATTATGCTTGAGGACTGGCTCAATTGCAATCTGCTGCCTCGGTACTACTGCGATCAGGGAGCAATTTAACGCCAGCGTCTTCGTTACCAGTAAAATCGCTCTCCCAAGCTGCCTTTGCGGATTTTATAGCGGGGTGTTTTACATGTGCGGCGGCTATCTTTGCCCTTGACAAGAGCAATAAAAAGCTTCACCATATTTTGGAAATCCTCCGCAGATACATATTCAGATCCGATGCGCCCCGTGCGGACATTTCGATTATGATAATTGCCCAATGGGATGCAGACAGCGCCGCAGGGCCTGCCGAATCGGGAAAACACCGTGGCTTCGCACGTACCGGCATCCATCAGTTTTCGCTGGTAACGGAAGGTTTTATCGCCGCCCTGAATGTGCGCGGCGGTATCAAGCAGCAATTCGGTAACCGCCGGCTCAAAGATGCTGCATCGGTCGCCGACACGAATGACAACCCCGTCACCCATTTTTGCAGACGGCAGTACGGAGCTGGTTTCGATACTGATGATGCAGGTCTCCGAAGGCAGAGCGTCGGTCAGGCAAAGATGTTTGGCGCCGTGCAGGCCGGGTTCTTCAGCAACGGTAAAACAGGCAGTTACTTTTCTTTTCACACGTCCTCGACTTAACTGGTCCAACAGGCACAGCAGAGCCGCACAGCCGACAAGATCGTCGCAGGCGCGGCTGTAAATACGGCTTTGACGAACTTGAAATGCAGGCAAATCCCACATCGCAATGTCGCCGCTATACACAGGGGCATTGATGCTGAGCCGCACATGTTTCCGGCGGAACTCTTTGTCAATTTTGACATTTAAGACAGAACCTTTCACAGGCCCGTTCTGCGTGAAAATGCGAACACGCGAGCCTTTAAAGTAGCGTGTCTCGACACCGCCGTAAAAGAATGCGCGGGCTGTTTTGCCAAAGGAATCTCCGGCGATGATAAAGCCGGGATGATCCATATGGGCACAGAAGGCCAGTCCGCCGTCGGGATATTTTTTGCCATAGACGGCAACCACATTGCCCATACTGTCAATCCGGACGGGGATATGGCGATCGGCACAGAATTGTACAATATACGCCCGCACGTGCTGTTCCCGAAACGGCGCTGTCGGGCAGGAAAGCAGTAAGCGGGTAATTTCAAGAGAACGGTCGATGGAGGTGTTCATTGTCTGCTCTCGGTATCACGATTATTATGCTGAAGCATTTCGTCGAGAATCTCGGCGGCGATACGAACAAAATCATCGCATCGATCAAAGGCGCGAGGCTGTTTGGCGGCAAGCTGACCGGCGGGAGTACTCAGGTCAAAGCCCAATAAATCGCGGCACAGAGTCGAACCGGCGCGCATCTTGAACTCTTCATTCAGGACGCGAATCTTTCGGTACATCTCAGCTTTGGCGGATTTGTCGCCGGGCGTCGGTGAACCAAAGGCCAATCCCAGCACCATACACGCCCCGGTTAATGCACCGCAGATACCGCCCGTGCCCCCTATCCCCCCGCCGAAACCGGACGCCAGCTTAAACGCTGTTTCTTTAGACAGCCCATAGGTCTGGCTGTACGTCGCCAATACTGCCTGACAGCAATTGCATCCGCTGTTAAACAACTCAACCGCCGACTTTTGATTATCCATTTCATCTCTCCCGTTGAATTCTCTTCTTTACATACGCTTTATTCGCTCACAGCCTGTTAACGCTTGTTCATTTGATCTGCACTTTCCTCTTTGAGACGATACGCATACATTTGCCTGCCGACATCGCGAAGTGCCGCGATCATTTCCGGGTACGGGGTATCGCAGATATCCACCAGACCGATCTGGTAGTTTTCGCCGTCGCCGCGGCCGGTGGTCGCCTGATCGCGGAACTGAAACCAGTGCGTTCCAACGATATAGGGATTACGCAATGCTCCGAAGACATAACTGCGATATTTTTCGGCACGGTCCAACTGGTCTTTAGCGACGCGAAGACCCGTGTGAAACATCCCGCGATCCAGTGCTCCGAAATGAAATTCTCCGATGAGAAGAGGCTTGTCAATTTTTTCGGGCATCTGGAGTGATTCGACGGAGTATTCATAGCGATTGTACGAAACAACATCGCAGAATTTTGCCGAGGCGATCGCGGCAAGGTCATTAACCCATGCAAATCGGCAGCCCAGATAGAGCTGATGAGGGGCAGCGCGTTTGACTTCTTCATTGACGATGCGAAAATAGGTTTCTGCCAGTATCGTGTAAAAAGCTCTTAGGTCGTCGCCGGCTTTTTCTTTGTCGGGCTGCCGGGTACTGTCAAGCATCGCCTGCCACGAAGCATAGCGTGTCGCCCACGCCGTATTGAGTGCGTCGATGGTGGTATATTTTTTCTTGAGCATTTCGACAAACGCCGGCTTGGCGGGCTGATCGGGCGGACTGGCCAGTACCGCCAGCGACAGCGAGGTATCATCGCCCCACGATAATTCGTTGTGAACAAAAAAACCGATGCACCAGGGATCATCGACGGAACGGCCTTTCTGGGACTCCATCGCCCTGCCCAGGGAACGGCGGAAGTCCGGATCAAATACATCGAAGAACTTTCCCCAGTAGCCTTCGGAACCTTCAATGGTCCGACTGCCGGCTGAAATCGTCGTCACATATGGGGTCTTGCGCTGCTGGTAGATGTCACGATCCGACCAATTGGCAATGGTATTCATCCCCCAGCTCCGCAGACGGCGGTGGGCCATATCAGCATGTTCGCTGCGCCAGTCGGGGCCGTATTTGCGGGCAAGATTGGCGGCAGAAAAATCAAATGTTCGGTATTCGCCTCTGCCTTTGTAATAATCGACCGGCGCCCAGTTGCCGCGTCCGTAAAAGACAGCATACGGACTTTCCGGCTCGGGCAATTCAGAGAAATAGGTTTCGCGGTCAGTCAGTGGTGTAGCGTTGCTGACCCCGACGCAATCCACGCCGTGCGACCAGAACAAACACCCTTCCGGATCGATCAGCCACCACTTTCCATTGATCTTCTCGACACGGAAAAAGCCTGTGGCCTTATAGTGCGGGCCGGCGGTCCAGCCGCCGTACTGATTGCGGTCGGCAGGAGCGGGCTTTTCTGTCAGCTCTTTTTCTTCGGCAGCGAGGACACGGGCTAAATCCTCTTCGGTGTGACTCTTGCCCGGCCAGTCCGCGTGGATGAATTGGCCGAAGCGATCAATAAACGGCAAAAAGGTGTCGGCAGTGAGCATCTTGACATCACCTTCGGCAGCAAGACGGTAAAGCTCGAAAGTATAATCGCACTGCGGGCGGGCAATGAACAGGATGAGCTGTGTAATGTTAGCGGCATCGATGGAGTCAGGAACTTTGGGATAGCCTCGCATCCCGACCAGCTTTAAAGGTTTGTCCAGCGCCCAAGGTGTATCGCAGAGGGCGACACGGAGTGTTCCGGCCTGACCCGCTTCAAGGGCAACGGAATTCGTTATGCAGTTCTTTGTACCGTCTGCGCCGGGGTTATCCACGCGAAGATGTATCTTCACGGGAATATCGGAAAGGTTTTTCAATTCAGCGACAATGGCCTGAACACCCGTCAAATCCCACCGCCCATCAGGAGCCTTGATCGTAATACCGGGCCAGGGCTGCTGATGACCCGTGCTGATGCGAAGAACACCGCCCTGCTGCTGAAGCTGGACATCGGTTTTCTGAATCGTCTCCATGACAGCCGAATTGCTCAGATCAACAAGGCTCCGCTCTCCGGCAAAACTGTGGGCCAAAATCACAAGCATGCACAGCGTAAAAAATTTCCGTTTCATATTATCGTCTCCCCTTTGTTATTTGTAACTCTCTACAAGGTGCTTTCCCATTCGTTACGCAGCAGGTCGGCGGCCTGCCGAATGGTATTTTCAGAAAAGTCAAACGTCAGGCCTGCCGCGGCAAACAATTCCGGCAGCGGCCTGCTGCCGCCCAGCGTGAGAGCTTTTTTATAATCGCGCAATGCCGAAGCGAAATCTGTTTTGGAACGGCGCCACATCCCTAAAGCGCCTAATTGAGCGATGCCGTATTCGATATAATAAAACGGCACCTGGAAAAAGTGCAGAATACGATGCCAGCCGAATCCGCGATACTGTTCCAGTCCGGCCCAGTCAAGCGTATTTTGCCCGTAAGCGTTTTGCAGTTCGATCCATTTGGCACATCGCTGGCCGCGCGTCCTGCCGGGCACCTCATAGAGCCAATGCTGAAAGGCATCATTGACAGCTACAGCCAGCAATAAGCGAACTGTGGATTCGGCAACAAGACGGCGGCGGCGGCGCTGCTGGTCGGCGTTATAGAAAACTCCCAATTGAGGCAGCGCCAGCAATTCCATACTCATTGAAGCGACTTCGCAAAACTCCATCGGCGCGTGACGATAATCAGCCAGCGGTTCGTCGGCGCTGGCCAGCGCGTGGAAGGCATGGCCGGATTCGTGCAGCAGGACGCGAACGTCATCGTCGCTGCCGGCGGCATTCATGAAGATAAAAGGCTTGCGGGCCTCATCCAGTGTGCATTGATAGCCGCCGGGGGCCTTGCCTTTACGGCTGAGCAAATCCAGCAAACCCAGTTCTTGCATCTGAGCAAACCTTGCACCCAGTTCGGGGTCGAGATGCTCAAAGAGGATTCGCATCGCGGGAATAAAATCGTTCGGCTGCTCAAAGGGTTTCAGCGGAGGCAATGCATGGGTATCGGCCACTAAATCCCACGGTCGCAGCGGATGCAGTCTCATCTCTTCCGAGCGGCGATGCCACATATCGCACTGAAGCGGCACGAGTATTTTTTGAATGGCGGAATGAAATGCTTTACAGTCCTCCGGCGTGTAGTCGAAACGATGGTATTCGCGGAATTTATAATCACGGTAGTTGGCAAATCCGGCATTGCCGGCAATACGGCCGCGCAGCTCGAGCATTTTGTCAAAAATGTCGTCAAGTGTGTCGCGAACAGCATAGTAACAGTCTGTCGCAGTGCGCCAGGCTTTTTCACGGCGGCTGCGGTCCGGCTCGTACAAGAACGTAGCCAGTTTGCTGAGCGTTACCTCCTGCCCTTCAAACTGTGCCGTCAGTCCGCCGGTAACCGTTTGATACTCCTGGCTAAGCAGCGACTCTTCAACCTGTAAAGGAATATTTTCCTGTCGAAAGATCGCAGCGTCCGCACGAAGATTGCGTTCATAAACCGCATAATGCACAGGCCCCTGCCCGATCCGGTCGCGCGCGTTCAGGTACGTTGTATTCAGTTGGTGAGTGAAACGTTCAATCACCGGCTGGATCTGCTCGACGAACTTGCGGTAGAGAGCGGCCCGTTCCGGATCATCCGTTTGACAGGTCATCTGCACGTACAGGACAGACCGGTGCTGGCGAATCGCCGCTTCCAGCTCAGAGCGGTGTAAAAGAAATGCTTCAAGATCGGCGCCGGTTTTCAGCGGTCTGGCCAACAATGCCAGATAGAGGGTTTCCACCTGGGTAGGATCGCTGAAGTCGGCTTGCTGGGGGACATAGACACGTTTTTGCCGGGCGGGCAGTCGATGGATATCCAGTCCGTTCACTGTCGAATCCTGCTGCATGGGATACTCCTAAATAATTATTATCGCAATTGGCATTTCTATTGTACTGCCCGAGGCGGCTGTTGAAAATCGCAAAATCGCAGATTCTCAGGCAATGAACATCGCATCGCCGTAAGAATAAAAACGGTATTTTTGCTCAATGGCATGCCGATAGGCCGCCATGATGGAATCCAATCCGGCAAAGGCCCCTACCAGTGCCAACAGGGTGGATTTCGGCAGATGAAAATTGGTGACCATGGCATCGACGACGTTAAAGCGGTATCCGGGTTTGATAAACAGCCGGGTTCGGCCTGATGTTGGAGATACCGAACGGCCCTGGGCTGCACTTTCCAGAGTGCGAACGCTGGTGGTGCCGACGGCAATAATGCGCCCCCCGCTTTGAGCAGCCGTATTAATGGTCGCGGCGGCTTCGGCGTCAATTTGGTAATATTCTTCGTGCATAGGGTGTTCGTCGAGGGTTTCCGTTTGGACGGGGCGAAAGGTTCCGATGCCGACATGAAGGGTGATATAGGCAAGCTTTATACCCTTGGCTGTTATTTGTTCCAGCAAAGAGGTATCGAAGTGCAGCCCCGCCGTCGGGGCCGCAACAGCGCCGGGCTGCTTGGCATAGATAGTCTGATAACGTTGCAGGTCTTCTTCGACAATGGGACTATCCGGGGCGCGTTTGATGTAGGGAGGCAGCGGAGCAAAACCGATTTGAAGCAGCACTGCCTCCGGTGAAAGATCTGTCTTGACCCGTAAATGCCAAAGGCCCTCGCTTAGTCGTTCGACGGCGACGGCTTCAAAAGCAGGCTTTTGCGTATGGTCCAAAAGAATAAGAGGGTCGCCGGGTTTGATTTTGCGGGCGTTTTTGAGAAGGACTTGCCAGCAGGTATCTCCGGACTGGGTCACAAAGAGGCCTTCCAGCTTGGCGCCGGTGGGCTTTTGCGCATAAAATCTTGCCGGCAATACCTTTGTGTTGTTTAGTACAAGGCAATCTCCGGAGCGTAAAAACTGCGGCAGTTCGCTGAACCAGTGGTCGGACAGCGCACCGTCGGAACGTCCCAACACCAAAAGGCGCGAGGCTCGGCGTTTGTCGGCCGGAGTCTGAGCAATCAACTCTTCCGGCAATGTGTAATCCAGCAATTCCGTTCTCATGGTTGTAAGATAATCCAACCGGTAGAGATTTTCAAAGACAATCGGATGGGGTCAGAAATTTATAGGGGATGAAAAAAAATCTTATAAAATAGAAACAGATTTAACGTGTCGATGTTATACGGTCCGCGGAAAACTCCGATAGAACGATGGGTTGTTTGATGTTTTAATGTTCTGGAGTGAAGGTTCTATATGGCGGCGGATGTTTATTTTGAATCGGTATGCATGAAGGTTGCAGGAATGAACAAAACAGAAGTCAAGCAGCGACTTCTGCATTTCGAGGGACCACTTCGACTGGACTTTACGGAAGAGTATCTTGACAAGCTTGACACTGAAAAGCTCAGACATATTCTTCTGGCGGCACTGGTTACGGCACATCGGAAATTTGCCTCCTGAACAGAACACTATATATCCAGAGTCTTAATGTCTGCAATACGAGGGCGCAATAAAAAAGGCCGGATTCGAGGGGTCCGGCCTTGCTGAGACGCAAATCGTAAATTTAATATATCACCCAATATAAATCTACATCTCAGCACCGAAGAAACACATAGAGCTATAAAAAGAAAAAGAGCAATTATTTCATTACTGATTATACGCTTATTATCGTCACAAGCAAACAAAAATCTTAACGAAATTCTTATTTTCTTTAAAAATCTTTGTTTTCAGCACTGAAAACCTGTTTTTTTGATAAAAAATGGGGTTTTTTGGATTTCTATGCCGCTTTTTTCTTACGGACTTTAACCCAACGATATCCAGAGATAAACAATGTTCGATGAACCGTGTTGAATTCTACCCGTATATTTGCTATAATCCGATAGTTATGATAAAGAAAGCAATACCAATTTGGCTTATTGGACTGATTATCTGGGGTTCCACAAGCGGTCTTTTTACAGTAATCTGCCACGGGGCTGATGGACATATTGGTTTGGAGCCGGCCACCCACAGCCATTGTGATTGCCCGGAAACAGACAAAACAAGCAGTCATGAGTCGGGAGTCGGACTGTCTAATGCTCATGATCACTGCACCGATTCTACGGCAACATCAACCATTCTGACCCCCATACGAAAAAGCGGATTCTCTTTTCCGGATAAAATTTTCACTTTAGACAGTATCCTGAAGTCAATAGCACCCTGCACCTCATCAATCCTCAATTATTGTGCGGTCCGGGGTTATGATTTGTCTTCTTTCCATACGCCTTTACAGACAATCGTTCTTCTGGCGTGATATTCCTTTCCTCAAGTGCTGCCTGATTCAACACTCTCCCCTGGAGACGGTCTGACCGTTTCGGCTCTGTTGTATCTATTCTTTGTGTGCAAGGAACAGTCTATATGTGGAAACATAAATTTACCGTGTTTTACCTGTTTTTAACCTTTTTGTATGCAGGGTGCGATCAGCCGCGCAGGCCTGCGGTCACCCCGTCAATTGACCGCGGCATCAAGGATGTCCTGCCCGACTCTATCCCCGAAGAGACCGGCACATCAACAACAAAAACGCCCCTGATCTTAGAATCCCACGGCGATTTGACACTTGGGCAGGCATTGGCGCTGGTTTTGATTCATAATCCGGAATTGAAAACGTATTCGCTTGAAACCAGAGCCGCCGAAGCACGGACACTGCAGGCGGGCTTAAGGCCGAATCCCGAATTTGAAGTTGAGATTGAAAATATCGGGGGGACAGGCCAGCAGCGAGGTTTTAAGGCGGCGGAATCAACCTTTCAGCTAAGCCAGCTTATTGAACTCGGGGACAAGGCCGGAAAACGGCGAAAAGCAGCCGCTTTCGAAAAAGAACTGGCGGACCTGGATTTTCAAAGTAAAAGACTGGACCTCTTCAGCGAGACGGCAAAGGCTTTTATTTCAGTCCTGAAAGCCCAGGAAGAACTTCAGTTGTCCAAAGAATTATTGAAGCTCTCTGAAGAATCATTTGCGGTTGTAGAAAAAAGAGCCGACGCAGGAAAAGACTCTCCGATAGAAAAAACACGGGCCTCTGTTGCTTTGTCCACGATGAAAATAACCCATCTTGAAACACAGCGAAATCTTGACTATACCAAGAAACACCTGGCTTCTTTTTGGGGGCAGGATACACCGCTGTTTGAACGGGCGGCAGGAAATCTGGACCGTATCGAGCCGCTGCCTTCCCCCGATGAGTTGAAGAACCTGTTGAAACAAAATCCTCAATACGCGCGGTGGGACACCGAAATTCAAAAAAGCCGGGCAGTGCTGGAACTGGAAAAATCCAAAGCGATCGGCGATATCACCGTCGGGGCGGGCGTGAGAAGATTTAATGAAACCCGTGATAATGCTTTTGTCCTGGGGATATCGATTCCTTTGCCCCTGTCCGACAGAAACCAGGGGGCCAGACAAGAGGCCGTGTATAATTTAGCCAAATCAACCCAGGAACAAAAAGCGGCATGGTTAAAACTGCAAACCGAGTTCAATCAGGCTTATCAGGATTATGCCAATGCCTATCATCGGGCGGACTCGCTGAAGAATACCGTTCTTCCCGCCGCCCATGAAATGTTCGGCGCCGCCATAAGAGCATACCAGGAAGGGAAAGCGGACTATCTGAATGTACTGGACGCCCAGCGGACTTACTTTGAGGTCAAGAGCGAATACATTCAGCATCTGTCTGCGTATCATATCGCAAAAATGGATATCGAACGTTTCGTCGGCAACCTCGCCGAGACTGCGACTATTTCAGAAAGTGAGGAATGATATGAAAAACAAACATAGTATCATCATCGTCTGCGTTCTTGCCGCCGCAGGTTTCTTCGGCTATACTGCGGTTTGTCATATAACTTTCAGAAATCAAGAATCCTGTCATTCGGAACTCCATACGACCGCTTCCGGTCACGACGGGCATGAAGACCATGAAGACGAAAGTCGCGCGATAGAATTAACAGATGAAGAAATTCAGGAAATCGGACTGGAGACGGCATCGGCGGGTCCCGGTACGGCGGCTGTTCATATCACCCTGCCCGGTGAAATCGGTGTAAATCAGGATCGAACGGCTCATATTGTGCCGCGCGTGGAAGGAATTGTTGCTGACGTCAAAAAGAAGCTGGGCGATACGGTCAAGGCCGATGAGGTCATTGCCGTCATTGAAAGTCAGCCGCTTGCCGATATGAAGGCGGCCTATCTGGCGGCTGCTGAAAGGCATACCCTTGCCGTACTGTCCTTCGAAAGAGAACAGAGGCTTTGGAAAGAGAAGATATCGTCAGAACAGGATTACCTGGAGAAAAGACAGGTCATGGCTGAGGCGGAGATCGAAAAGCGTTCCGCCGAGCAAAAGCTGTATGCACTGGGTTTCGATGAATCCTCTCTTAAGACACTTTTCGACGAATCCGGCCGGCGGCTGACCCGATTTGAGATAAAAGCCCCTTTTGCGGGAACTATTATTGAAAAAAATATCGTATACGGGCAACTGGTCGGAACAGATTCTGCGGTTTATGTTGTTGCGGATTTAAGCGAGGTCTGGGTCGATTTGCAGGCATACCCCAAAGACCTGCCCTCCATTAAAACAGGCCAGAAAGCTGTTATTTCTGCAGATTCCGAAATCCCGGACACCGAAGGAATCATCCGTTACGTCGGTCCTACGGTGGCCGCCGGCTCCCGAACGGCGTTGGTTCGGGTTATCCTGTCCAATGAGCAAGGGCTTTTCCGCCCGGGACTGTTTGTCACCGCCGCCGTTGCCGCTTCATTGACACCGGTAAAGGTAATGATTCCCAAAGACGCACTCCAGTCGCTCGAAGGGAAAAAATGTGTTTTTGTCAAAAATGAGCATGGTTTTGAACCGTCTTTCGTTGAAACCGGGCTTGAGACTCCAGACGCTGCGGAAATCCTGTCGGGATTAACCGCCGGACAGACCTATGTAACCAAGGGCGCCTTTGATTTGAAAGCCAAAATCATAACCTCATCGCTCGGCAGCCATGCCGGTCATGGGCATTAAAGGAAATGTACGTATGCACCATAAAATAGTTCAGCTCTCATTGCATTATCGGTTTTTTGTCATATTGGGCATGCTCGGGATAACCGCCCTGGGACTTTATCACTATCATCAATTACCGGTCGATGCGTTTCCCGATATTTCTCCCGTTATGGTGCCGGTTTTTGCCGAAGCCCACGGGATGGCACCGGAAGAAGTGGAACGATTAATCACATTTCCCATTGAATCCGCTATGAACGGGCTTCCGGGCGTTAAACAAATTAAATCCACTTCCGCGTTCGGTATGGCCGTGGTCTATGTGTATTTTGAAGATGATACCGATATTTATTTTGCGCGGCAGATCGTATCTGAACGATTGAATGCGGCGCTTTCACAATTGCCCCAAATGCACGAACCGCCGACACTTGGCCCTATATCGACAGGATTGGGGCAGATTTTTATTTATTATCTGACGATTGACCCGGGGACTGACACAGAAGGCAAAGACCCGGCCACCTATCTGCGAGAGATCAATGACTGGGTTGTAAAATACAAAATGCAAACCGTGCCGGGTGTAACGGATATTCTGTCCATCGGGGGCTATGTCCTTCAGTATCAGATACAGGTGAATCCCGATCTTCTCAGCAAATACGGAGTCGGGCTGGAAGACATTGTTTCTGCGGTCGGCCGGAACAACAAAAATGCCGGCGGGCAATTTATGACGCTCGGCAGCGAAGAGTACCTGGTAAGAGGAATCGGCCTTCTGGATGACCTTGAAGGGATCGGCAATATTCATATAAAAGTCATCGACGGCATCCCCATAAGAATCAGAGACATTGCGAATGTCGAATACGGCAAAGAAACCCGTCGGGGCGTTGTTTCAAAGAACGGCGAACAGGAAGTAGTCTCCGGGATCCTGATGAAACTGTTCGGAACAAACACCTCCGAAGTAATTGAACGATTATACAAAATTATTCCTGAAGTCCAGAAAGCCCTTCCGAAGGGCATTCATCTTGTTCCGTATTATGAGCAGGCGGAACTCGTTGAACAGGCAACCGGAACCGTGAAAAAAGCATTGCTTCAGGGCGCGATCCTGGTCATTATGGTTTTATTTGTATTTCTGGGAAATTTCAGGTCCGCTTTCATCGTATCGTTAGCTCTTCCTTTATGCGTCTTTGTCTCCATCATCCTGATGCGCGCGCTGAATATTTCCGCAAACCTGATGTCTCTTGGAGGAATTGCGGTCGGGATCGGGATGCTGGGAGACGGGGCGATTGTGATGGTGGAGAATATATTCCGTCACCTCAGTACAAATACAGGCAAAACCCTGCCTCAAAAAACGGAGCAAATTTTTCACGCGGCAAAGGAAGTGGCTAAGCCGATCCTCTTTTCGATATTAATCATTATCACTGTCTTTGTGCCTCTATTCAGTCTGAGCGATGTCGAGGGCAAGATGTTTTCGCCGATGGCGTTTGCACTGTGCTTTGCGATTTTCGGCTCATTGGTGATCGCGATTGTTGCAGTTCCTGCTTTATGCACGTATTTATTAAAGGCCGAAACCCGCAAAGAATTCGCACTTGTGACGTGTATGAAACGTGTTTATGAACCCTTATTAAGCCGGGCGATCCGCTACAGAAAAACGGTTTTGCTTTTTGTACTCGCCGCATTTGCAGTGAGTCTTTTTTCGGCTTCTTTTCTCGGCACGGAGTTTATCCCGACCCTGGAAGAGGGTTCGATCCTGATCGGGGTGACTATGGCGCCTTCAATCTCTCTTGAAAAAGGAACAGAGGTCATCCAGGCCCTGGAAAAAAAGATTATCACGTTTGATGCCGTCAAGGAAGTGATCTCACGCATAGGCCGTCCGGAGACGGGCAGCCATCCGCACCCCGTGAATTATGCCGAAATTCACATTGAGCTTAAGAATCAGAAAGACCGGGGGAATTATAAAAATAAAAAGCAGCTTATCGAAGCCCTCCATAAGACCTTATCCTCGTATCCGGGCGTACAACTGAATTTTACTCAGCCTATTCAGAATGCCTTCGATGAACTTCTGTCAGGTATAAAGGCACAGGTCGCCATCAAGCTCTTTGGTGAAGATTTAACTGTTCTGCAAGAGAAGTCCGTTGAAATCCGGAATGCCATCGACAACATCCCCGGACTTGAAGACCTGGCCGTGGAACAGAGTTTCGGGCAGCCGCAGATCCAAATTATCGCCGACCGAAAAGCCTGCGCCCGGTACGGCATTAATGTCAGTGAACTCCTGGAACTTGTGGAACGTGCCATCGGCGGTGAAGTGATTGACAATCTTTATCTGGGCACCCGCCGTTTCAGTATTCATGTGCGCTATCAGGAACCTTACCGCTCCAATCCAAAAGTCATTGAGAATTTACGGGTTCATACCGAAAACGGGAACCCGGTGCCTCTTAAGGAAGTGGCGCAGATCAAAGAGGTTTTGGGCCCTATGCAAATCAACCGCGAACAAAACCAGCGGCGATGGATCGTCCAGGGCAATATCAGGGGAAGAGACCTCGGCGGTGTTATCGCGGATATTCAAAAACGTATCGGCGAAAGCGTTGATTTGCCGGCCGGGTATTTTATTGAATACGGCGGCCAGTTTGAAAACCAGCAAAGAGCAATGGTGCGTCTGTCTATCATTGTTCCAATCGTGCTGGTTTTGATATTCCTGCTTTTGTATTTAACATTTGGGTCGCTGAAAGAGGCATTTTTAATCATTCTCAACGTTCCTCTTGCCTTAATGGGAGGCGTATTGGGGCTTCTGGTTATGGGCGAGTATCTTTCTGTTCCTGCGGCTGTAGGATTTATCGCTCTTTTCGGCATTGCCGTTCAGAACGGAATCGTTCTGGTCAATTCTATAAATCAATTAAGACAAGAGGGACTGCCCACCCGGGAAGCGATCCTGACCGGTTCCTTACAGCGATTGCGGCCGGTCCTGATGACGGCAACCACCACCGTTCTGGGCCTTATGCCTTTGCTGCTGTCACAGGGAATCGGATCGGAAGTACAAAGGCCTCTGGCTTCCGTAGTCGTTTTCGGCTTGACCTCGGCAACGCTGTTAACCCTATTTGTGATCCCGGCATTTTATGCGTGGTTTGCAATAAAATCAGATGATGAAAAGAATCTATAACCCGTATTTCAGGAGGTAACCATGATGAGATTCAAAACCGCAGCTGCAACAACAACGGCAGGCATTCTATTATCTGTTTTGGCACTGGCCGGATGTTCGGCAAATCCTCAATCTATGGCCGGAGACAATCGAATATCGATTGAAAAACAAAACAGCGAAAAGGTAAAAATTCTCTGGAGTGATGTCTATCTGGAAGACGGCCGGACCTGGGTCCACGGCGTTTTGAAGCAACAGAATCAATATGCTTCTGCGGTCAAAATACATGTGGATATTCAGGTATTGTCAGAAGACAGTTCTGTTCACTATGAAACTATTTCTGATGATCTATACGTTCCCCGAAAACAATTTGGAAAAGGTCCGAACTGGGTTCGATTCAAAGTACGGCTTTCCGAAGACATTCCGGCAGGCTCTACTGTGAACTTAAAAATACACAGCGGTACGCACGATATCCTTTAGAACAGACCTGCTGCTGGAAATCATCAGGCAAAAAGAGCCTCGACAAATCCGTCGGGATCGAATTCTGCGATGTCGTCCGGGGTTTCGCCCAAGCCGACGAATTTGACGGGGATGTTGAGCATATCTTTGATGGCGATGACGATACCGCCGCGGGCGGTTCCGTCGAGTTTGGCCAGGAAGATGCCGGTGACATTGACGGATTCAGTGAACATTTTGGCCTGAATGATGGCGTTCTGGCCAGTGGTGCCGTCCACCACCAGCAGGACTTCGTGGGGGGCGCCGGGGATCTGTCGGGCGACGACATTGCGGATTTTGGTCAGTTCGTCCATCAGGTGTTTTTGGGTGTGGAGGCGGCCGGCGGTATCGACGATGAGGTAGTCGATGCCGCGGGAAACGGCGGCCTGGCAGGCATCGAAGGCAACGGCGGCAGGGTCGGCGCCGGATTTGTGCTTGACGATCTGTACGCCGATGCGGTCGGCCCAGATGCTGAGCTGTTCGACGGCGGCGGCACGGAAGGTATCGCAGGCGGCGACCATGACTTTGCTGCCGCTTTTATGGAGGCTGCCGGCGAGTTTGGCGATGCTGGTGGTTTTGCCGGAGCCGTTGATGCCGGCGACAAGGATCACGGTCGGGCCGGAGGCGGCTTTGTTGAGAAGGCGGTCCTGTTCGGGCCAGTAGGATTTCATCTGGTTCTTTAAGAACGGGATGATATCGTCGGTTTGGGCGATCTGGCCGGCTTTGTAGGCGGTGCGGAGGTCGCCGATGAGGCGTTCGGTAGTTTCGACGCCGATGTCGTCGCCGATGAGGGTGGCTTCAAGTTCGTCCAGCAGGGCATCGTCGATCTTGCGGCCCAAGGGGAGGACGGCAGCCAGACTGGAGGCGATGCGCGAGCGGGTTTTGCTTAAATGGTCTTTGAGGTATTGAACTGTTTTCGAGAAAAAACCCATAATGACTCCACAACTGATCTATAATAGAAATTCAAATCACTATAATAAAAAATACGATGTCAAAGTATGCTCGATTTGTGCCCGAATTGCAAGATTTTAGTGCATTTGGGAGGTTTCGAGGGCAGACAAGATAAGCATTTTGAGTTGAAAAACAGCTTTGGGATACCGATTTGTACGGTGTAAACGATAGAAAGCAACTCCATTATTAGTGCATCCGGGTCTACTATGTTTTGTAGCTTTTTTTGAGTTTTCAAAATCCGGCTAAAAGTGCGTTTTTGATTGTGATAATGCGGTTTTTGGGGGTGGTTCGTTGCCTGAAACCGCGCGCAACTGAGCGCAACATAGCGCAACCTGACACAACTGGTATGCAACTGAGCGCAAGTGTGAGGCAACTTGACGCAACTTGTTATCTACTGAACAGTTCTAAGTTCGTAGTTCGGAGGTTTTTGCGGGATTAACGGGATATTTTAGACAGGGAAAAAGTAAAAAGGTAAAAGTGAGGACAGTTCTATGGGCTGGACGTTCGTATTAAATGTTTCCTTCTTTGGTTGTCAAATAGCCCTGCTTTTGGAAGCTTTTGTGCTTCGGGGGGTATTATACCAAAATGTTTGATAAATAGCAAATAAATAATTTCAGGTATGTAGGTGCGTAGGTATATAGGAATGTAGGGAGGGGGGAAATTGATTGTTGATAATTTCGGGCGGGAGTATTATGATATGCGTTGGAAGCGGCCCGTGGAGAGGCCGTGGGAGTTGCTAAACAGGAGACGGACTATGA
>CAZYQN010000052.1:0-26896 GCA_964649955.1 uncultured Pirellulales bacterium | reverse complement strand
GAAAACGGGGGTATAATATCGCCCGTAAGGATTGATGACTCCAAAAAGGACAAGATTATGCCAAAATTGATCTTATGTCTTTCCGTTACTGTATTCCTATGGGGCCTTTGTTCCTGTAAACCAAATGTGCCTGATAAAACCCCTTCGCCGCCGGCGGCACAAAGCACATTTCACTCTTTTACGCTAAACGATATTGACGGCAGGCCGGTGTCTCTTTCTGCCTATGAGGGGAAGGTGGTTTTGGTTGTCAATGTGGCCAGCAAGTGCGGTTACACCAGGCAATACGCAGGTTTGCAGCAGCTCTATGACAAGTATAAAGACAGGGGCTTTTTTGTTTTGGGATTTCCGGCCAATAATTTCGGCGGGCAGGAGCCCGGCACGGAGGCTGAAATCAAAACATTCTGTTCTATGACGTTTAATGTGACTTTTCCCCTGTTTTCCAAAATTTCCGTCAGGGGAGACGATATCCATCCTTTGTATCGATATCTGACCGATCCAGAAGCAAACGGAGTGTTCGGGGGGCCGATTACCTGGAACTTCAACAAATTTATAATTGGAAAAGATGGAAAGACGATTGCCCGGTTTGACTCGAAGATCGATCCTTTTGATGCTCAATTGGTCAGTGTGGTGGAGAAAGCATTCGAACCGTAAAATTTAGAAGGATAAGACTATGATTTACAAAGTGGAAAGTTTTATTATGGCTGCGGAAAAACACGCGGCCTCAGATATCCATTTGACGACGGACGAACATCCGCGGATGAGGATCAATGGAAAGTTGAGAATCATAGGAGGCGAGGAGACAATTCTTAACGAAGAGAACATTCTGGGCATTATCGAGGCGACACAGCAGGGTTCCCAAAAAGAGCGATGTGCCAGACTCCTTCAGGAAAACGGCTCGGTAGACTATTCGTATGAAATGTCCGCGGGCAGCAAACCTCTTCGGTACCGGTGTCAGGTTTACCGTTCTATGGGAAAATTTTCAATGGCAATGCGGCGGATCCGATATGACATCCCGACGTTTGAACAACTGAATCTTCCCCGTATTTATGAAAGTACCATCAAGAACGCAGAACAGAAAGGAATTATTATTGTAGGCGGCGAGACCGGCAGCGGTAAGTCCTCAACATTGGCGGCAATGATCGGCTACATTGCCAAACGTTCGGACAAGCATATTGTTACCATCGAAGACCCGGTGGAATATGTCTTCCGCGATGCCAAGGGGCTGATACACCAGAGGGAAATGGGGCTGGATTTTCCGGATTACGGGGAAGCACTTCGGGCCGTGCTCAGAGAGGATCCCAATATTATTATGGTGGGTGAAATGCGAGATGCCGAAACCGTTCATGCCGCGATCAAGGCCGCTGAGACAGGGCATTTGGTTCTGACATCGCTTCATACGGCGACGGCGGCCTGGACCTTCAGCAGAATACTCAACTTTTTTAAAGAAGCCGAGCATGATGCCGTGCGGCTGAATCTTAGTTATAACCTTCTGGCGATTATGAATCAGATGCTGATTCCGTCGGAGCAGGAAAATGTCGGCCTTATTCCGGCCACAGAAGTGTTTATCAATACCCCATCGGTCAGGCAGTATCTTAAAGAGAAGGAAAAAGAGTCACAGCTTTCGGATGTCATCAAAGAAGGACATGATGGAATGCACAGCTTTAATATGTCTTTGGCTCGTCTAATCAAGGAAGGCCATATCGGGATTACGCAAGCCAAATCCTATTCCCATAATCCTCAGGAACTGGAAATGCTTGTTAAAATAACCGAAACACGTCCGATTTAACCGGCTTTAGAAGTCAGAAGCGGCAGTAAAGCTCATTTTTAGGAGCCGACATTCGGTTTTTCCTCCTTTTTCTGTGCAAACTTCGGAAAATCGGTCATTAAGCTATAGGGAAAGTGCCGTATTAATAATAGAGTTTTGAATCACAAAGAAGAATCTGTAATGTATCCAGATATGCGTATTTAGTTCTTAAGGCCATATTTTGCCGCCGGATGTGACGGGAAGCATGGATTGGCGACAGAAGTTTTGTAGAGAACGAAGATTAATAGTATTGAACAATGGTCTTACGTGAAACAGGGGGCAGGATTTCTGCGGGTGAACCTCTTAGGCTTTTATCTGAATTAGAGGAGTTATGATGAACAGGATCGTTTTGCATTTTGGGTTGAGTATTCTCTTGTGCGGTGCGCTGCAGGCCGAAATCATCGGTATTGATGATTTCAATTACAATAATGGCGATATTGCAGGACAGGCTGGCGGACAGTATTGGGATTGGGATAACATAACTCAAACACATACCGGGACTGTATCCAATTGGAATAATGTTTTCGGCAGCATTGTTGTTCAGGATAAAGCACTTTTGGTTAACAGCGGGGGGGCACTTCGTGAATATAATGGGCCGACAGAGGGTTCGGCGGAGGGTACTGATGAGCGCCTTGGTGCATTTCGCGAGGCGGGAGTGGTTTACTACGGGGTTACTGTGACCCAATTGACGGAGAACAGTTGGTGCGGCTTTAGCAGTTATGATTTTGGAAGCGAGCGCATTTTCTTCGGGCAGCCTTCTCAGGGCAGTGCTCCTCGCTATTTCGGGATTCAGATTTCAGGTGGGGGCGCGACTTCGTTTAGTTCCATTGCGGTTGTTGTCGGGCAGACATACCGGCTCGTATCGGCCCTGGATTTTGACGGGGATCAGCTGCGTATGTGGATTGACCCGGATATGAATGATTATGACAATGGGGCAGCCGATAATACAGCGGATGTGACTCTTGCGTACACCGGGTCTAACTGGAGCAGTTCGATTCGCCTTGCCGGGGGAGGACAAAGCCGCTGGGATGATTTGATTGTTGCCAATAGTTTTGCGGATATTTTAGGCCCGAGGGTAATGAATCCGTACCCGGCCGATGAGGCGGTAGGGATTGAGGTCGATACGGCGTTGTCATGGCAGTTAACCCAAAGCCCGTCGCAAGTGACTTATAATGTCTATTTTGGTACCGATCAATCCGCCGTGATGAATGGTGACAGTTCTGTATTTGCCGGAAACCAGTCTTCTCAGTCGTTTACTCCCGCTCTTTTGCAGGAGGGTGCCTGCTATTACTGGCGGGTTGATGTGGTGGATTCTGAGGGTATCTATCCCGGTCGGGTGCTGCGATTTTGTACTGTTTTGCCGTCGTTTGATTGTCTGGCGTTGGATACAGATTTAAATGCGGATTGTGTCACAGATATCCGGGACTTTCTGTATATTGCTGAACAGTGGATGGGAATGTGTGCAGGTCAGTATTGCGGCGACATTGATAAGGCCAATGGAATAGACTTCCAAGATTTTGCTTTGCTGGCTGAGGAATGGGAAAAACAAGGGCCGGTTGTTGTTATCAATGAGTTTCTGGCAAGCAATAGCGATGGATTGACCGATGAAGATGGTGACGAATCGGACTGGATTGAGCTTAAGAATCTTTCTGACGAAGTGGTGGATCTTAACGGGTGGTATCTGACGGACGAACAGTCAAATCTTTTGAAATGGCAACTGCCGGATATCAGCCTTGAAGCTCGCGGTTTTTTACTTGTCTTTGCATCAGAAAAGGATCGTTCGGGCCCTGCTGCCCAACTGCATACCAACTTTCAGCTCAGCAAAGAGGGTGAATACCTTGCTCTTGTACGGCCTGACGGCAGCATTTGCCATGAATTCACACCGCGTTTTCCGTCACAAACCTCCGATATCTCCTATGGCCTGACCTACATCGAAGGTTTCGACCGGTATCAATACGGCTATTTTGACAGCCCTACGCCCCGATCCGAGAACGGTCAAGGCCGGATTGGAATCGTTGAAGATAAAGTGAACTTTTCGATTGAAGGGGGAATTTTTACTGGTGCATTTCAATTGACTCTTGATGTTGATAATCCCAACGCCGATATTTATTATACGGTTGATGATACCGAGCCGACAATACACTCAACGCGATATTCGAATCCCATTTCAATAACTACAACGTCTGCGGTGCGGGCCCGTGCTATTGAACCGGGTAAAATTTCCGGGCCTGTTTCAGGTGAATACTATGTTTTTCTGGCGTCATCAGTTCAGGATTTCAACTCGGACTTGCCGCTTCTTGTTATCGACAACTTTGGAAAAGGGGCCTTGGGGGACAATGATGCGACCACTCCGCATCTGTTTAAATCATCCGTTGTCGGAATTTTTTCACCTCAATTGGATGGACGAAGCCGATTGGCCGATACTCCCGAAATTCTGACGCGGGCAGGCGCCAAAGTTCGCGGAGTAAGCTCCTCGACGTTTGCGAAGAAAGGCTATGCCATTGAGTTTTGGGATGAACATAACCAGGATAAATCGCTGCCGGTGCTGGATATGCCTGCTGACTCGGACTGGGTCCTGTATGCCCCGTATTATTTTGACAGGGCGATGATAAGAAATTCTCTTATTTTTGCATTGAGCAATCAAACCGGTCGATATGCCCCGCGAACGCGATTTGTCGAAGTATTTCTCAATACCGACGGAGGGGCGTTGAATGCGGGAGATTATATCGGTGTTTATGTACTGATGGAGAAGATCAAACGCGGCGAAGAGCGTGTTGCTGTCGAAAAACTTGACACGACAAATAATGCTGAACCGGAAATTGCCGGTGGTTACATTTTCAAAAATGACTGGCTTGAATCCGGCGAGATCGGCTGGTATACCGCTATGGGCAAGCCTGCCTCACAGGGTGGGGGCGGGTATCTGAACAGTGCTCTCTCATTGGCTTATCCGGAACAGGAAGATATTACGACTGAGCAGTTTACCTATCTTAAAAATTACTTCCAGGGTTTTGAGAACGCTGTTTATAATCTGTCGGTGGAGCATTATAGTCAATACATTGATGTGGACAGCTGGGTCGATCACAACATTCTGAATATGTTTGCAAAGAATGTCGATGCGTTGCGCCTGAGTGCCTACTTCCACAAATCCCGCGAAGGCAGGATTCAGGCCGGTCCGATATGGGATTTTGACCGTTCAATGGATTCCTATGACGGCCGTGATGATGATCCCTATACATGGAAGGGAACCGGGGATGGGACAGACTACTTTAATTATGAGTGGTGGAACAGGCTTTTCATGGATTCGGATTTCCGTCTGCGGTATGCCGATCGTTGGTTTGCGATGCGGAGAGGTGCTCTGCGGACTGAAAACATAGATTCGATTATCGATTCAATGGCGAGTGAACTTCAGGAGGCTCAGTCGCGCAACTATATACGCTGGCCTGATGTTGCACCGTCTGTCAGTTGGAATTATGAAATCAATCACCTGAAAGATTGGCTTGCCCGGAGAGCCGAATGGATTGATGCTCAGATGACTGTCGAATTTGCCTCTGTACCGCCGATTTTCAGCCATGAAGGCGGGTATGTAGATAGCGGCACAGAGCTTTCAATCACCTCGTCCGGCAGTCAGATTCTGGTAGAAAAAGAATTGATTGCCCCGGCGGCGCCGGTTCGTGTGTATGTACCGACGAATAATGCTCTTGGCCTGACCTGGACTGCAAAGGCTTTCGTACCGGGGTCAGGATGGACAGACGGATCCACAAAAACAGGCGTCGGCTATGAACGAACCAGCGGTTATCAATCGATAATCCAAACCGATGTTGAATCGTCTATGTACGGCATCAGCACCTCCGTTTTTTGTCGGCTTGAATTTGCCCATGATGGTTCAACGATTGAGACTTTGACTCTCCGGATGAAATACGACGATGCCTTTATCGCCTATCTCAATGGAACAGAGATTTACAGAACCTCCAACATTACCAATGCGACTCCCGGCAGCGCGACGGCCAGTCCGGATCACGAGGCATCGGCAACTGTTTATGATGTATTTGACATATCCGCCTATAGGCACCTCGTTGTGCCGGGTACCAATGTGCTGGCCATTCACGGTATCAATTCCGGTTCCACCAGCTCGGATATGCTGATTTATCCCTGTCTGGATGCAGCGGTCTGGAAGGCAGGCAATTCATTACCCGTTTGGTACACCGTTGACGGCTCGGATCCGAGACTGCCCGGCGGCTCAATCAATCCGAGTGCAAACCAGTATTTCCAACCTTTGTTGCTGACGAATACCGTGCAAATCAAGGCCCGTGTGTTTGTCAACGGCGACTGGAGCGCTTTAAATGAGGCTATTTTTGCCATTGGCCCGGTTCTGGAAAATCTGCGGATCACCGAGATAATGTATCACCCTGTACTGCCGGAAGCGGAGTTCATTGAACTCAAGAATATCGGGACAGAATCAATAAATCTCAATCTGGTGATGTTTTCAAAAGGTATCGGTTTTTCATTTGCCCCTGCTGCTGTACTGGGGCCGGGCGAATACACTGTTTTGGTTCAGAATATGGCGGCATTTATGACGGCATATCCGGACTTTACCGGGACAATTGCGGGTGTATACAGCGGTTCACTTGACAACGCCGGAGAACGAATCGAGTTAATTGATGCGATGGGTTCTGTAATACACAATTTCAGTTATAAAGACTCGTGGTATGATATCACCGATGGCAAGGGTTTCTCGCTGACTGTCAGGAATGCCGCACAAACCGACCTGAGCCTTTGGGATAAGAAAAGCGGATGGAGACCGAGTACCGCAGCAGGCGGGTCTCCCGGTAATGAAGATAGCGGGATCATTCCGCCGCTCGGAGCGATTGTGATTAATGAACTCTTGGCGCATTCCGATACGGACCAGTATGACTGGATAGAACTTTATAATACCACCTCCGAGGATATTAACCTGGGGGGATGGTTCCTGTCAGATAGCAACGACGATGATGCAGGCAGAAAGAAATATCAAATACCGGAAGGTACTATTATAAAGGCCAATGGTTTTTGTGTTTTTTATGAGAATGCAACATTCGGCAATTCGTCAGCCCCGGGCTGCAACGTTCCGTTTCAGTTTAGTGAAAACGGTGAGACCGTGTATTTACAGTCCGGTCAGGAAGGAGTATTGACGGGGTACTTAGTGGAGGAGGAGTTCGGAGCCTCCGAGCCTGATGTGGCATTCGGCAGGTACTATAAGTCAACCGGTTCCTATAATTTTGTTGCGATGAGCACAAATACACCGGGCTATAATATTCCTCCCTATGTCAATGCCTATCCGAAGGTCGGGCCCATTGTGATTACCGAGATTATGTATCACCCGCAGACGAATGCTGATGCAGAATACGTCGAGCTTCAGAATATTTCGAATGCATCGGTCACATTGTATGATTGGATTACCCATGAGCCGTGGCGATTTGTTGACAATGCTGACAGTCCGGGACTGGAATTCTATTTCCCGAGCAATACGCCGGTGACAATGACCCCCGGACAAAAGATTCTGCTTGTTAAGAATGCAGGCGAATTTAAGAAGGAATTCGGTCAGTCCAGTCTTGACGGGATCACCTATTATGAATGGCTCAGCGGCAGTTTGAGCAACAGCAGCGAAAAGCCCGAGCTTCAAATGCCCGGCGATGTGGATGATTCATTGGTTCGATGTTACATCAGGATTGATCGAGTCAGTTATGAAGACACAACTCCCTGGCCCTTGGAGCCGGACGGTGCGGGCTATTCATTGACAAAGAAACCGGACAGTTTGACCCTTTATGGCAACGATGTCATAAACTGGCAATCCGCAACTCCCACTCCGGGGTTATAGTACTCGCACCGTGCTATAAAAGACATTGGAAAGGCATGATCAATTTTTCTAAGACATGATACGCAGCAAGTATCGCGTGGGGGATAGTGTCTTATTTCGTGCCGCACCCATCCAAAATTATAATCTAAGATTCCATTACAAATCCACAATCACGGAAATCTCTCTGGGTAAACTATAAATACTTTATATAGAAGTATTTATATAAATCACCAGGAAGTCGTTCTCTATTTCTCCTTTAGGGCGGCACCGGCCGGAAATTTTTTTTAAAGAAACCGCGAAATGCAACACTCTCAGCTGCGACCACATTTATAGCATTGTTAACGAAACAGAAGTAAACTCTATTATAGGAGAACGAAAATGATTACGAAGTGGGTAAAAAGAGGAGTAGTCGGGCTGGCGGTGGTACTGGTTGTCGGAAGCGTATTATTCGGCAGAGATTTATCCAGTTATATCCACAGCAGCGCCAAAATGACTCAGGACAGGGTCAAAAATGCCGTGCCGGTAGAGTTCGAATTACGCCGGGCGCAGGATCTGCTGGAAGAGATACTGCCGGAAATCCATGCGAATATCGAATTGATTGCCAAAGAAGAAGTCGAGATTGCGTCCCTGAAAAAGGATATTCAGGAAAGCGAGTCTGCGATTCTGAAGCAGAAAGAGCGTGTGACCAAACTTCGCGATGCATTGGAAAAAGAACAGAATTCCTATGTATTCGGCAACCGAAATTACAGCAAACAGGAAGTAACGGATGAACTGGCAGCTCAGTTTGAAAACTTCAAAGAAGCTGAAATGGTGCTTGCCGGTAAGAAAAAACTCTACGATACTCGTGAAACATCGCTGAAGGCGGCGGTACAGCTTTTGGAAAAAACCAAGTCTCAAAAACGTCTGTTGGCATCGAAGATTGAAAGCCTTGAAGGCCGGTATCGTTTACAGAAAGCTTCTGCCATCGGAACGGGTATCCATGTGGATAACAGCAAGCTGACACAGACTGAAAGGCTGATTGAGCAAATCAAGAAGCGTTTGGATGTCGCCGAGCGAGTCATGGCACACGAGAGCAAATTTGTCCAGGCTATTCCGATCGATCAGGTCTCCCCGGAACAGCTTGTCACGCAGGTGGATGAGTATTTTGGCCGTGCAGTGCCTGCAGAAGAGAATGTAATGGAAGAATCGAATTAGTCGCCGATGAATAACGGCCGGATTTGATGAATTTCAAGTCCGGCTTTCTCTGAATTGCAAAATTTTTCCAGTGCGGGTACAATAATATAAAGATTTTTGCCGATTGGCAGGACGTGGCTTTGGGAGTGCAGTGTGTTTGATTTTCGATTAAAACGTGCTCAGGTGGCTTTGGCGGACGGCAGGCTGGATGAGGCCTTTGAGTTGCTGAAAGATCCGACCCTGCGGGCACACCGGGCCGGCCAAAAGCTGCTGTCCGGTCTGTCGGAAGCATTTATCCGGCGGGGGCTTGAACATCTTTCGCTGAAGCGTCTGGCCCCGGCTCTGGAAGACTGCAATCGAGCGGAAAAACTGGCGGGTAATCTTGCCGGGGTAATGGAGCTTCGGTCGAAGATCTGCAGCCAAATCGATGCCGCCAGAGCGGAATCGCAGCTCCAGTCGGAACAATTGGCCAAGGCTAAAGAGCAGATGCAGAAAGGCTGGTTTTCAACGGGTCGGAAGATATTGGCTGCGGCTGAGGAAAACCGCCAAGCTTTGTCGTTACTGAAAAACGCTGAGATTCTGGAAACTGAGAGCGACTCCGCTGCTAAACGGATTGAACAGGCCCTCAAGGCCGGACAGGTTGAACTGGCCGGGCGGATTTATGAAAAAAGCACGTTACACAACAGTATGAGTGAACGGGCGGTCGATTTGCTTGAGCGGATTCAAACACAGGCCCGTCAAAAGCTCATTGAGTATTGGATTGAAGGCAGCATTCAACCGGCGGAGTCATTTCTAAACCAACTGAGCAGCGTAGTAAGTCGGTCCGAAAAGCTTTTGCCTTTTCAGAATGCAGGTACGTATTGCCGACAGGCGGTTCGGGAGATTGAGAACGGAAACTTTGATGCCGCAGCGGTTTTGCTCAAAAAAATTCAGATGATGCTTCCAAAGGTTAAGTGGCTTGATGACGTGATACGCCATGCCCAATCGGCTGCACAAGCGAAGCGGGATTTGCAGTCCGGTCCTTTGGGAATTCTTGAAAATGTTTTGCCTGAAATTCATCCCGAAAGGCAAGCGAATCATCGAGAAAAATTCAATTATGATGTCCCGGATGCACCTGTCATCGAGACGATGAGGGCAAACAAGGCTATGCAATTTATTCTGCAAATGGACGGAATCGGAGCCTATTATGTATTCAGTTCGGATCGTGTGACCCTCGGGCCTGTCAGTGCGTCGCAGCGTTCGGACGTCGAGCTTGTAACTGCACCGGATATTCAGACAAAGCAGATTGAGCGGGTTGACGGCGATTACTTTATCGGTGATGTGCACAAGGGGCCGGCTGTATCCTTCGCAACCGGCCGGCTTCTCAGCGATGGAGACCGTGTGGAGCTGTCGCCTCGCTGCCGGTTTAAATTTGTTTTACCGAATCCGGCCAGCAGTACGGCCTGCCTGATTCCGTCCAGTGCCCGATTTCCCCGTGTGGATATCAATGGGGTCATTCTTATGGGTCGGGAAATCCTGATAGGCCCGGAACGCAATTGTCACATTCAAAGCGGTCAGATTGCAGAACGAATTACTTTATATATGCAGGATAAAGGGATTTGCTGCCGAACCGATCAGCCGATAACGGTGAAAGGCCGTGTGTATTCTCCGCAGGAAGCTCTTCCGATGAATGCACTGATTGAGATCGGAGAGCTTCGATTGGTTTTGACGGCACATCACGATTAGAAGGGATAAGGACAGGACGATGGCAAAATATCAATATCAGCAAGGTGATAAACCTTTGGAAGGATACACGATCCAGCGGGCTGTGGGGCGGGGCGGCTTTGGCGAGGTGTATTATGCCATCAGTGATACCGGACGCCAGGTTGCCCTTAAAGCGGTGCAGACCTATGAGCAGATAGAACTTCGGGGGATTCAGCAGTGTATGAATCTGAAGAATCCTCACCTTGTGACAATATTTGATGTCAAGTACAACGCCGACGGCAAGCTGTTTGTGATTATGGAGTATGTTTCAGGGCCGTCATTGGGAGATTTAATTGCGGCTTCACCCAATGGATTGGGAATTCAGAAAGCGGCGTTTTTTCTTCGTGAAATCGCCAAAGGGCTCAACTATCTGCATGAATGCGGGATTGTGCATCGGGATTTGAAGCCAGGCAATATTTTTTATGAAGACGGCCGGGTGAAAATCGGCGATTACGGGCTGAGTAAAGCGATTAATACCAGCCGCTACAGCAATCAGACGATTACGGTCGGTACTGTGCATTATATGGCCCCTGAGATCGGCGTCGGCAAGTATGACCGGGGGATCGATATTTACGCGCTGGGCGTGATCTTATATGAGATGCTGACCGGTCAGCTTCCCTATGTCGGGGCCAGTCCGGCCGAAGTGCTGATGAAGCACATGAGCGGAAATCCGGATTTGAGCGGCGTAGATCAGACGTTTGCCCGCGTTATCAAGAAGGCGATGGCCCATGATCCCAAGGACCGCTACGGCTCGGTTCAGGAGATGGTCGAAGATGTCTTCGGGGCAGAAGCGATACAGCAGAGTATGTCGCAATTCAGCCCGATGGAATTGTCCGTTATTGCTCAGCAGGTGGCGGCCGGTGTGAACAAACAGCCTCCCGCGGCTGTTCCGTCGGAAGACGTCAAGCCTTCCTCTAAAGCGGAACGGCTCTATGAGAAGGTCGATAAGATTCAAAGCCTCTTTTATAAAGAATCCGAGGGTGAGCTGAAAGATGCCGCCGCCAAAGACCCCTTGAAGAAAAAACAGCGGGTGCTTCTGGCGCTGATGACCAGCGCTGTTTTGGCGCTGGCGTCAGGATTGTTTATCGGCAGCCGGGGAGATGAGATTTTGGGAATAGGTTTTCTGACGTTTCTGATGATAGTCGGAGGAGCAGGGGGTATTCTGTTATCCCGTTATAAACTGCTGAATGGGTTGGAGGCCAAACCATTTCGAAACTGGGCATCTGCTGCGGCAGCGATTCTTCTTGCAGCGCTGGCTTCATATATTATGTGGGAAGATGGGCCGGATGATTTTAAAGCCCATTATCTGAAAGGGACGCTTTTTGCTTTGGCGGCGCTGGCGATTCCCGACTGGTGGAAATTGACGGATGCCTATCGTAAAAAACGTGTTCAATTGCTGCCTGCAGTCATTCTGATTGCAGCCGCGTGTTTGATTGCTTTAATTTTTCACGGTCAGATGGTGATAAGCATTGCTGTTGTGGCGGGAGTGTGCTTGTATGTACAGTTGCTCTGTCCGTTTGTCCAGCAGCCGCAAAAAGCCAAACCTGTCCCTGCTCCGGCTCCGTTGCGGCAGGAGCCGCCGCAGTTTATACCTTTGCAGGCAAGCCCGTACTTCCGAACGTGGGCATTGGTTTTCTGGGCGGGAGGTTTTCTGGGGCTTAATGGTCTTCAGCGATTTTATGTAGGCAAAATCGGGACGGGCCTGCTGTGGTTTTTTACGGGGGGACTTTTGGGGATAGGCCAGTTGATTGATTTTATCCTGATTATAGCAGGAGCATTTTGCGACAAACAGGGCCGAAAGCTTACGGTCTGGAGCAATTCGGATACTTTTGTTCAGCAGGCAAGGTCCGCTGTCAATCCGCCTGCTGCCCCCGTTCCGGCACACCCCGTAAGACCAGTTGCCGAGCATCAGGTTCAGTCGCCGCTCCCCCTTCAACCGGCTCATAATGCCGGCAGTACTGCGATCGTGATTGAAGATCCGACAGCAAAGGCAGGCGTTTTTTCAGTTCTGAGCGGTATTATCGGGTATCTATTATTGATTATCAGTTTACTTGTGCTGATTGCCGGAGCGCTTCATTTGCCGACCATAGCAGGTTCTGCAATGGCCGGCCAAGCGGCATTGGAAATTGAACAGTTCTGGGGAACTCCCAATTGGCCGGTGGCCTGTGAGACGGCTCTGTTGGGAATTGCATTTGCGGTTATGCTGCCGGCGATGATTTTCCTGCTGATTGGACGCAGACGGTTTGGCGGTGCTCATATCATCCGGCTCATTCTTGCTTTATGCCTGTTGCTGGCGGCATATAGCATAATATGCGAGTCTGTTCGTCCATACGATATTCAGGGGTCAATCAGCGGAAAGCCGATTGGAATTGTTGTTGAGGAAGTGGGCCGAACAATTGAAGAGTTAATTATTTTTTCTTTACCGCTGGTGGTTCTTTCGATTGTTCTATTGGCCTGGCCGCCGAAGCGAAAACCGCCGCAGATTGTAGCATTGAGTCCGGAAGTACAGAATAGAAACCGCTAATCTTTGCGGATGGAGTATGATTATGGTTACAGTTTTACCACTTGGAATAATTCTGCTGGCAATGATTTCTGCGATTGTGGCAGGCATTATTATTGCCGTTATCAAAGGCGGGACCGTTATCCGTTGGATTTTAGGAGCATTTTTAGTATTTATCCTGCTGGGCTTTATGAGTGTGTTTGCGATAAGACTTCGACCGGTGGTTATACGTAATACCGCAGTCCCGTCGCCGGTTGCTGTTGCTGTAGAGTCAGTGCCTCAGTACGCAGAGGCGCCGGATACCCCTGTTCAATCTGCTTTTCTGCATAGTATTATGAATCCGGTTTTGTGGCAGAGCAATCTGGAAGAAGAATTAACACCGGATGTATATTCCTCTCTTAAAGCGGCGGCCTGCGGGTTGGGAATACAATTGCAGGAGACCCTCCGTACAGCGGTTCAATCGACTTCTCCCAAAATATTTCTTGTCGAAGACCTTGGCAATGTTGATATTGTTTACCTGGAGGAATTGCGAAGGGGGTTGAAAATCGGTTTTCCCGAGGCGGACATTGTTATTGTGCAAACATCCGCGGATTCCTCGCCGGCATCGGGTCAGTTTTGGATCACGGTATCGAAACAGGACGAAGTGAGTCATTCCCTTCACATTAATGAGCTTGACAGTGGGGGAATCATTCAAATGGCACAGATACTTGTATCCGGCAACATAAAAGGGGCGTTAAAGGCTATTGTACGGACAGATCAGAACAGTTATGCCAAGCAGGTAGAGTACGACTATCGTCCGTGGCTTTATGCCCCCGACCAATTCCGAACCGCCGTTAATGTCGGACGCTGGGCCGTGATCGCTTCTTCAGAAACGGTAATTACCCAGCAGCAGGCGCAGCAGCAGGTTATGCAGACAGCGAAGGATTACCTTGCAGAGCAGATTCAGATGCAATCCGCGATCCCCTCGGTGAGCATCAGTGATAGTGAACTCCGGGATGGCGGTTTTATTGTAGATGAATACACCCAGCGATTGCAGGGTATTTCCGGCCCGATTTGGCGGGCTGCAATGCTGCTGGATGTCCGTCCGGAACGACTGCAGCTGCTGCAGAATCAAAAAATTATTGTCCAAAGACATGTCAGGCAAAATTGGGCAAATATGCTGTTGTCGCTGGCAGGAATGATTGTTCTGGTCAGTCTGCTCTATGCTGTTATCAATTCTCTCACAAAAGGGTATTATTCGTTTGTTCTGGCATTGATTTCCATTTTAGTCATTGCCGGTTTTTTAGTTTTCTTTGTGCTGGTAATTTAAGTACAATGTGTAATATCCGGACCAATAATATGAGATAGGCTAAGTGAAACCTGAACAACGGAAAATCTTATGAATGCATCGTTTATACTGTCAACAGTTGAATTCTATGAAATTTCCCAACTGCTTGTAATTTTACTGCCTATAGTGCTGTTTGCTGCCTACAAAACAATGTCCAAAATCATCAAACACCGTCAGGCCAAAATGATGCTCGAAAAAGGTATCATTCCGCAGCCTCGCAGCGGTACCTCCAAATCCCACTGGATCAAGAGCCTCTATATCGGCGTTTTTCTGTTGCTGGCCTCCTCGCCGTTCCTGGTCAATTACGTCAAAACAGCAATAGCCCAGCGCGATGCTCTGGAAATGCCGCTCTATCTGTTTAGCATTATCCCTTTTGCCGCGGGTATTGCCTATATCATCCGCGCCATATTCAAACGCGAAGACCATATCAGAACCCTTGCCCTGAAAAACGGTGTGCCTTTCGAGCAGGTGTATACATCCAGGTCTTGGATTGCTGCGCTGGCCATCGGTATTCCGCTGCTTGGATATGCCGTTGTTATATATCTGCTTTGCTTTTTTGCGGGGTTTGCTGCATTAGCGTGGACCCCGGCTTATAGCTATGAACAGCTGCCGCTGATGACCGGCATCCCCGGCAGTATGTTCACTCTCTACGGCCTCATAATGGTGTTTGCTGCACGAAAAAAAACGAGTTCAAAAGCATTACCGGAAAAGGTGTAATCCATAGACAGCAACTGGGTGTTATAAGTAACGATGGGAGAAATTACACAGGCTGAACAGTACCTGATCGATCAGATTCGGCAGGGCAGCAGTCAGGCATGGTCGCAATTCATAGAGCGCTACCAGGGCCGATTGCTGGCTTATGCGCGCCGTCAGATCAGCGGGAATTCTGCGGATGCCGAAGACATTGTTCAGGATGTGTTTGTCAATTTCATTCGGGCGTTGAATGCATATCGCGGAGAAAATAGCCTGGAAAGCTTTCTGTTTACAATTTTGCGACGAAAAATCATTGATCAATACCGCAAAAAGAGTGCCGGACGCATTGGTTTTATTCAGGATGTGTATAAAAGGGATTCCAGAGACGATACGTCGGACTACCTGGCCTCTTTTTCGGCGGGGGAATCGACCGCCAGTTGGTATGTCCGTCGCGACGAACACAAGGAACGCATATATAAAAGTCTATCGAAAGCGATTTTGGAGATGCTGGAGGGGATTAAACACTCTTTAAACTTCGAACACCTCAAAATAGTCGAATTGCTTTTTTACTGTCAATTATCCAATACCGATACAGCAGCAGCGCTGAAGATTGACGCCGGCCGGGTTGGCCTTGTCAAGCATCGCTGTATCAAGCAAATACAAAAGCATCTTCCGCGTTCGGAATCAAAGGATATTGCAGACAGCGACCTGGAAGGGCTTCTCGGCCAGATATGGCAGCAGTACCGCCCGAGCTGTCCAAAGCGCAATACGATCGGGGCGTTTCTGCTAAAGACTCTGGAACCGGATTGGCAGGATTATGTTGACTTTCATCTTCATACATTGGGCTGTCATTTTTGTCAGGCCAATTATGAAGATATTCAGTTGCAGAACCGCCAAAAAGGGGCGGACAGACTTCAACAGCGAATATTGGAGTCCACAGTGGGCTTTTTAACAGCACGTCCTGTAGTCTAAACAGGGCAAGGCAGAAAACCATTTCCGGCAAGACACAGCTTAAGTTTTTTTACTCTCTTTCCAGAAAAGCGACACAAAATGTCATATAATGGTATAAATTAAAAAGAACTTTGAATACGCCGGCATTTTGTGTAAAATGTTCCTTTTCATAGGAACAAACTGGTTTGGTTTTGTCGGTTTCAAAATTAGCTTTTGGCATCGGAGGTATGACATTTGGGACATTTATTAAGTGGTAATCAGGCCATCGCTCGCGGAGCTTATGAAGCGGGTGTCACTGTGGCGACGGGTTATCCGGGTACACCATCAACGGAAATCCTCGAGAATGCAGTTCTCTATAAATCCGAGATGTATTGTGAGTGGTCGCCGAACGAAAAAGTAGCCTTTGAAGTGGCGGCGGCGGCGTCCTGTGCGGGGGCGCGGACGATTGTTACAATGAAGCATGTGGGTCTCAATGTCGCCGCCGATCCGCTGATGACGCTTAGTTATCTCGGCGTTGAAGGCGGAATGGTGATTATTGTCGCCGACGATCCGGGGATGCATTCTTCGCAGAACGAGCAGGATACCCGCCATTACGCCCGTTTTGCCAAGATTCCGATTTTGGAGCCGTCCGACAGCCAAGAGGCCAAGGATTTTGTCAAGCAGGGGATTGTGATTTCCGAACAGTTTCATACTCCGGTGATTCTCCGCACCACAACTCGGGTCAGCCATTCACGCAGTATCGTCCAGTTCGAAGACCGCTTGACCAATCCCAAATCCATCGGTCTGGAGAAAAATCCCGCCCGATTTGTGCCCGTTCCATTGTGGGCACGGCCGATGCGAAAGGTCGTTGAGCAGCGGCTGAATGATTTGAAGGCATACGCATCGCAAAGCCCGCTCAACCGTATTGAATGGCAGGATAAATCGCTGGGTATTATTACCCACAGCATCGCCTATCAGTATGTGCGTGAAGTCTGGCCGCAGGCATCTGTCCTGAAACTGGGAATGTCATATCCCTATCCGGATGAATTGATTAAAGAATTTGCCGCCGGCGTGCAGGAACTGCTGGTGGTTGAAGAACTGGATGATTTTCTTGAAGAGCATATCAAGGCCCTCGGGATTGCCTGCAAAGGTCATAATGTGATTCCCAACATCGGGGAGTTATCGGTTACGACGTTGCAGGACTGTCGGGCAAAGATGGAAGGGACCGAGCCGAAGAAGCTCGCTCCTGCCAGGTATGCGGACGAATTGCCGGCACGCCCGCCGGTATTATGTCCGGGCTGTCCGCATCGGGGCGTATTTTCCGCGTTGGGCAAACATGATGTAGTCGTTACCGGCGACATCGGATGCTACAGTCTGGGAACTTTTAAGCCGTTAAGCCGATTGGACATTATCCTGTGTATGGGCGGCGGCATTTCAATGGCGCACGGCCTGGATAAAGCCGGCGAAAAAAGAAAGATTGTCGGTATGGTCGGCGATTCGACATTTTTCCATTCCGGCATTACAGGATTGCTGGACATTGCCTATAACAAAGGCGTTTCGACGATTATCATTGTTGATAACCGCACCACGGCAATGACGGGACATCAGGACAACCCCGGGACAGGCCGGACACTGATGGGAGAGGCGACTGCAGAGGTTTCTATCGAAGCCATTGCCAAGGCCTGCGGTATCAAGCGGGTCTTTACCGTGAATCCGTATCATACAAAAAAAATGCAGGAAGTACTCTCGCAGGAGCTTGAAGTCAAAGAACCGTCGGTTATTATATCGCGGGCGGCCTGTCCTTTATGGGAGGGCAAACGCGTCGGCGGCACACGAAGGATTATTGCCGATAAGTGCCGAAGCTGTAAGGTATGTTTAAAGCTCGGCTGTCCGGCCATTGACGGATCAGGGGAAAAGCCTGTTATTAACGAACTATTGTGCTACGGTTGCAGTCTCTGTCAGCAAAGCTGTCCGTTCGGCGCTATTATCAATCTGGAGGACGAGCCACAATGAATCATACAACAAGCGTAGTTTTATGCGGAGTCGGCGGCCAGGGGATACTGTTAGCCAGCGAGATTATCGCCCAGACGGCGATGAAGGCCGGATTTGATGTGAAGACCAATGAAGTCCACGGGATGGCCCAGAGGGGCGGTTCGGTCCTTGCCCAGATTCGCTATGGCGACCGGGTTTACAGCCCGCTGGTGGCGAGAGGGACGGCTCAGGTACTGTGTTCGCTGGAGCAAAGCGAGGCCCTTCGCTATGCGGATTATCTGGCTCAGGGCGGCCTGTGCGTGGTAAATGCCCAGCAGATTACACCCGTGACCGTGTCGATGGGCGCCTCCAGGTATCCTGAAAATGTTGAACAGAAACTTCGCGACCAGTTTTCGCGGCTGATTTTTCTGGACGCCTCGCAGAAAGCCATCGAGTTGGGCAACATTCGCACTGCCAATGTTGTGCTGCTGGGGGCATTGTCAAACGGTTTGGAGTTGCCGGTTGAGGCGTGGCATGAGGCGATTATTAACTGTGTCAAAGAACAATACCGGGCGCTCAATCTCCGGGCATTTGAATCGGGACGGGCTATTCGATAACAGCGGAATTGAAATGCTTTATTGACCGGCAGGTCTGTGCTTTCAATTCTTGGTCAGGCAGGGTAATTGTATGTCAAAAGGTTTTTTTCAAGAGTCTGTTGAAACAGCGGGCATTGCTCAGATACGTCGGCTGCAAAGTGAACGGCTCAAAGCCGTTGTCAGTCATGTTTATGCCAATAATGCCGTGATCCGGGGGATGTTCGATGTCCGCGGCGTTAAGCCGACCGACATTCGTTCGGTGGAAGACATCGGCAGGCTGCCGCTGATGAATAAAGAAATCTTCCGCGTCAGTTATCCGTTGAAACTGTGCTGTGTGCCGACCGGCGGTCTGGCGGAAATGCATATGTCCAGCGGTTCGACGGGAACCCCGGTGGTAATGCCTTATACGATGTCGGACCTGGAGCAATGGGGCGAATGTATGGCCCGATGCTATAGGATGGCCGGTGCCCGTCAGGGTGACCCGGTGCAGATTACCCCATCCTTCGGATTGTTCAATGGCGGTTTCGGGATGTATCATGGAGCCCGGGCGGCAAAATTGTTTATCATTCCTTCCGGTGCGGGCAATACCCCAAGGCAGATTCGATTGGCAAAAGATTTCGACACGCGGATTTTGACCGGTGTTGTCAGTTATGGTATCCGTATTATGGAAGAGCTGGAGCAATTGAAAGAGACTCTGCCCAGTCTGGAAATAGGGATCTTCGGAGCGGAGATTTTCTCCGATTCGCTCAAGAAAAAGATTTCATCGGGGTTGGGTATAGAAGTTTTTGATATCTACGGTATGACCGAAACCGGCGGCGTGGGAACGCTGGGAATGGACTGTCAGGCACATTGCGGTATTCATGTCTGGGAAGACCATTATGTCATTGAAATTCTTAAGCCGCATACCGAAGAGCCTGTTGCCGATGGTCAGGAAGGGGAGTTGGTCATTACCTCGCTGACCCGTCAGGCTCTGCCGGTCATTCGTTTCCGGACCGGCGATCTGACCAGTGTCTTAAGTCGCCGGAAATGTGCCTGCGGCAGGACGCATATTCGGCTCAATCCCATTTCCGGCCGTGCTGACGATATGCTGATTGTCAAAGGCGTTAATTTCTTTCCCAAACAGGTAGAACAGGCCCTGATGCAGATTCCGGGGGTCGGCTCGAATTACCAGATTATCATTTCCCAGATCGACGGCGTCCAGGATGTTACAATTAACGTCGAAGCGGACCCTTCGGTTACCAGTTATACGGTGGAAAAAGTCCTCAAGGAATCGCTGGGTTTCAGTCCCAAAGGAGATGTCTTCCCGATTGGAGCATTGCCGCGGCAGGAGGGCAAAGCCAAACGGGTGTTCTACAAGGATAGCAGCGGAAATATCCGTTAATACCAAAAATTATAGGAGGCCTGAAAATGAAAAAACAATGGATAGTATTGACACTGGTGGTTGTTTCGGTTCTGCTGTATGTCGGCTGTAAAAAAACGCAACCGGCGCAGCCCTCTTCAGGAAAACAGCCGTCCGAGAGTGTAATTAAGCTGACGTATGCCAATTTCCCTCCGGCTCCGACGTTCCCCTGCGTTCAGATGGAACGCTGGAAAACCGAAGTGGAAAAACGCACCAACAATAAAGTGTCGGTGCAGACCTTCCCCGGCGGTACGCTGCTGGATGCCAAAGAAATGATGGACGGCGTCATCAGCGGTCAGGCCGATATCGGTTGTTTGTGTATGGCATACCAGCCCGGACGGTATGTTGTCACCAACGCGACAGCTTTGCCCATCGGTATTCCCAATTCACGCATCGGCAGTCAGGTACTGTGGGAACTGTATAATAAATATCAGCCCAAAGAATTTGCAGATGTCAAAGTGCTGACGATGTTTACCACCGCACCGGCTAACATTATGTCGAAAAAGCCCGTCCGGACGTTGGCGGATCTGAAAGGAATGGATCTGCGGGCCAGCGGAGAGGCGGCCCAGATTCTCAAGGCCTGGGGAGCCAATCAGGTAGGGATGCCGATGTCGGGTACTCCTGAAGCTCTGCAGAAAGGCGTTGTCCAGGGATTGTTCTCATCTGTGGAAGTGATGAAGGATTTTAAATTCGCAGAGATATGCAAATTCATCACCCTGACGGAAACCAACATTTATCCCTTTGCTGTTGTAATGAACAAAAAGAAATGGGATGCTCTTCCGGATGAGGTCCAGAAGGTGCTGGAGGAGTTGTCGGCGGAACAGTGCGTCTGGACGGGCGAGTATATGGATGCTCATGTTCAGGAATCGATTGATTGGTCTAAAACCGAGCAGGGAGTGGAAGTCATACCTCTTTCTGCCGATCAGCTGGCCGAATGGAATGCGTTGCTGGAGCCGAATATTACAGAATGGCTTGAATCCGCCCGAAAAGCCGGACTTCCGGGCGATGAAATTCTGGCCGGTATTAAGACGTCTATAAAGAACTTCTCTGTGCAGTAAATCGTTTTTATGAAAAAGTGGTTTAATACAATTGAGTTGCTGGTGCAAAAACTGCTGATGGCGGTAGCCGCGTTCTTTTTGTTGGCAATGATGCTGATGACCTGTGCAGATATTGTGTGCCGGCGGGTTTGGAAGCCTTTGCCGGGAGTGTTTGAATTGATGGGTTTGTTCGGGTCTCTGGTGGTGGCTTGTGCGTTGGGCTACACCCAGAAAAGAAAAGATCATCTGGCAGTCGATATCGTTACCAATCTCTATCCCGGCATTATTCAAAAAATTCTGGAAACAGTGAATCGGCTGGCGTGTATGCTGTTTGCTGCTCTGGCCTGCTGGCAGGTGGCTAAAGTTGCAGAGAACCTGATGCGAACGGGCGAAGTGACCGAAACACTGCGGATGATATACTATCCGTTCACCTATGGAGTTGCGATCGGTTTTGGGCTGCTGGCGGCGGTGTTTTTCGTGGAGATGCTCAAAGTATTTGATTCTGACAAGGAAGCGGAGCGATGACAGCTGCAGCAATAGGTTTACTGGGCATTGCAGTATTGTTGCTGTCGCTGTTTTTAATGGGCACACCGGTGGGATTTGCAATGGCCGTCGTGGGCTTTTTAGGCTACGCCGCCATCAGCAGCTTTGATACCGCTGCGCACATGGTGGGTCAAACATTGTGGACGACCTTTTCGATGTACGGATTGACAGTCATTCCCTTGTTTACTCTGATGGGGCAGGTGGTCTTTTATTCCGGCGTGAATGAAAAGCTTTATACGGCTGCGTACAACTGGATCGGCCATATCCGAGGCGGGCTTGCGATGGCGACGATTGCCGCCTGTTCGGCATTTTCAACCATCTGCGGGTCCAACACCGCAACTGCGGCTACAATGTCAACGGTGGCGTTGCCGCAGATGAAAAAATTCAAGTATGATCCCAAGTTGTCAGCCGGGGCGGTCGCCAGCGGCTCGACGCTGGGTGTGGTGATTCCTCCCAGTGTGGTGCTGATTATCATTGGCCTGTCCACAGAGCAATCCATAGAAAAGCTTTTCTATGGCGGTATCGGGGCCGGCGGATTGCTGACGCTCCTGTTGGTTGGTACGGTCTACCTGCTTTGTGTTTTCTTTCCTTCGTGGGGGCCGGTTGGCCCCAGGGCCTCATGGAAAGACCGGTTTCGTTCACTGTTGGGTTCTTATGAAACCTTTTTATTGTTTGCGATTGTCATCTTGGGGCTTTTTCTGGGCTATTTCACGGCCGCCGAGGCGGGGGCCGCAGGTTCGTTATTGGCGATTCTGCTGGGATTCTTGCAGAAAAAGCTGACATGGAAAAATTTTATAAATGCCCTCCGGGATACGCTTAAAGCATCCTGTATGGTCATTACCATTGTTGCAGGAGCAATGATTTTCGGCAAGTTCCTGACCCGCACCGGGATCCCCCATCAGATAGCGGCCTGTGTCGGTTCACTGCCGATATCCAAAACCCTTATTCTGCTGATTATATTTCTTATATATGTGATCGGCGGGACAATTATGGATGCACTGGCCCTGCTGATTGTTACACTGCCGATTTTTTTCCCGCTGGTTGTAGATCAACTCGGATACGATCCCCTGTGGTTTGGGGTTGCCATTACGGTCATTACCACACTGGGAGCGATCACTCCACCGGTGGGGGCGACAACCTTTGTAGTGGCGGGTTCTGCCCGTGATGTACCGATGAAAGATGTATTCAAAGGGGTCAGTTTCTTCATCCCGGCCTACGTAATCAGCATCGGTCTGTATATACTCTTCCCGAAAATCATCACCTGGCTTCCGGGATTATTGAAATAGCGTCTCAGACTATTGAGAAAGCCGAAATGCATATCCCGATAGGGGGCAATTGACTGTTATCAGAAAAAGTATTGAAATGCAAATTATGATTTGCACGAATGGTTTATGTGATATAATGAAAATGATTGCCGGAGCAAAACGTGCATAACAAGCGGAATTGTGAACACGGCAATTCAAGGGACTATTTGTGCGGGAAAATTGTCGCGTGGTGAATTTCAGTTGAGTGTTTAGCTCAATGAGATATCCAACTTAATGGAAACCAAGGTTTAAAGATGAGGAAATTGAAATGAGGAGTCATAGTTTTCAAAGCGTTGCAAATGTAATGCTGGCGGTGGTATTATGTACGTTTATCACGTTTGTGTGGGGAGAAACGGCAGGAGGAACCGGTCAGAATCCTGGTGTTGCCAACACTTACCCGCTGGCAGAGAAAGTAAACCCCCTTATCGGTACAGACGCTCACGGGCATACCTATCCGGGCGTCTGTATGCCGTTTGGAATGGTTCAGCTCAGTCCTGACACCGGAACGGACGGCTGGGATTGGTGTTCGGGCTATCACTACAGCGATAAGTCCATTATGGGATTCAGCCATACGCATCTGGACGGGACAGGGTGTGCTGATTTGGGCGATTTCCTCTTTATGCCGACAACCGGGGCGCTGCAATTTAAGCCGGGTTCAAAGCGAAATCCCGATGAAGGATATCGGTCGCGTTTTTCTCATGAGCAGGAAAAAATATGTGCCGGTTTCTATGGCGTTTATCTCGAAGATTATCAAGTAGATGTTCAATTGACCGCCACAAGACGAGTTGGGGTTCATAAATACACCTACCCTGCCACCGGGGAAGCCAATGTTATTATTGATCTTGCGCATCATATCGGAGGAAGCAACATACGCGAAAGCAAAGTGGAGATCACAGGAGACCGTGAAGTGCGAGGTTATGTCCGCAAGAGCGGATGGTCTCCGGATCGGTTCCTTTATTTTGTGGCACGGTTCTCGCGTCCGTTTGAAAAGAGCGGTATAGTCGTCAACGGCAAACTCAACGAAACCGTTAAGCAGGCGGAAGGCAAAGACCTCCAGTGTTTTGTACGATTTGACGCTTCGCAGGACCGTCAAGTCATTGTCAAGGTCGCTCTTTCCGCAGTAAACTGGGAAGGCGCAGCGAAGAATATGGATGCCGAATGTTCCGGGTGGGATTTTGGGCAGATATGCAGCAACGCGATGGATAGCTGGCAGCAGCAGCTATCCAAGATCGATGTTCGCGGAGGTTCTGCCGCCAATCAGAGTATTTTTTATACGGCCCTCTATCATAGCTGTCTGGCGCCCAATCTCTTTATGGATGTGGACGGCCATTACCGCGGTATGGACAAGAAAATTCACAAGGCCGAGAACTTTGAGAATTACACTGTGTTCTCCCTCTGGGATACGTTCCGGGCCGCCCACCCGCTGTTTACCATTATCGAACAGAAGCGGTCAAACGATTTTATTAACTCCCTGCTCGGCAAATATGAACAGCGGGGGCTGCTGCCGTTTTGGGAACTTGCTTCCGGCGAAACCTACTGCATGATAGGGTATCATTCGATTCCGGTGATTGCAGACGCCTGGGTCAAGGGGATTCGCGGCTATGATATAGACAAAGCTTACGAAGCCATGAAAAAAAGCGCTATGCAGGACCATCAGGGACTTGGCGAATACAAAAAATTAGGCTTTATTTCCATGGCCAACGATTCACAGTCCGTTTCGCGAACAGTTGAATATGCCTACGATGACTGGTGTATTGCCGCTATGGCAAAGGAACTGGGCTATCAGGAGGATTATGAACTATTCAACCGCCGGTCTCAGCACTATAGAAATCTTTTTGACCGTTCGATCGGTTTTATTCGCGGTAAAAATCCTGACGGTGTCTGGAAGCCGGAATTTGATCCCGATCAGCTTCCGGCAGAGGGTGCCGGGGAATTTACCGAGGGCAATTCGTGGCATTATACGTGGTTTGCTCCTCATGATGTTGAGGGGCTTATCGAACTGATGGGAGGAGAGCTGGGATTTATCCGGAAGCTGGATGAGATGTTTGTTCGTCAGGGTCGTGAACATGCTGATGTCAGCGGCCTGATCGGCCAGTATGCTCATGGCAATGAGCCGTGCCATAACTATGCTTATTTGTATGCGTATGCGGGAGCACCCTGGAAAACACAGGAGAAGGCTGCTCAAATTGTCAAAACTCTGTATACAGATCGGCCGGATGGACTGTGCGGTAATAATGACTGCGGGCAAATGTCCGCATGGTATGTCTTTAGCGCACTGGGATTTTATCCTGTCTGCCCCGGCCAGCCGATGTACGTCTTTGGTACCCCGCTGTTTCCGGAGGTCAGCATTAACCTCGAAAACGGAAAGACCTTCAGAGTTATAGCCCAAGATGTATCTGAGGCTAATATTTATGTGCAATCCGCAACCCTGAACGATAAACCATACACCAAAACCTATATCCAACATACGGATATTATCAATGGCGGCACGCTTGTATTTAAAATGGGTTCTGCGCCGAATAAACAGTGGGGTCAGGAACAGAAAGATCGGCCGCATTCTATTCCCGGAAAACGGCTGACTCTGATGCCTTATCCAACCGATTCGAAACAGGCCTTTATCGATACCATGACGGTTGGATTTAAATGTGATGAGGATGCCGCGAAGATCTACTACACGGTAGATGGAAGTGAGCCGGACAATTCTGCACAGCTTTATACGACATCATTGGAAGTTAATAAAACGACTACTATTAAAGCCAGGGCCTACACAGACGGAAAATTTCCCAGCAATGTGATCAGCACTACAGTTACTAAAAAGACTTTGAATCCGGCTATGGAGCCTGGAAGTATTGAGAACGGATTAGAGTATTCAGTTTACATCGGCAATTACAACAGGACCACCGATTTTGCCGGTACGGAACCGAAGGAGCGGGGGCGGTGTGCGACTTTTGATCTGTCTGTTGCAAAACGCCGGGATGGATTCGGATTGGAATTTACGGGGTACTATAAGGCACCGGAAAACGGGATTTATCAGTTCTGGACACGATCGGATGACGGCAGCCGTTTATTTATTGATTCGGAGCTTGTGGTTGACAGTGACGGCCCTCACAGCGCTCAGTTTGCGGGCGGTTTTACTGCATTAAAACAAGGGTATCATGAAATCAAGGTCCTCTATTTTGAAGGTCAGGTCGATGAGGTTTTGGAGGTGTATGTCCAGCTGCCGGGAGGGCAAAGGGAACGGATCGACAGTAACGCAATCTTTCGGCGGAAATAAAGGTAAGTGTTTTATTTGAAAATACTTGTGGACTTTCTTTGACAAGGTTATTTGAGACGGACGATGATATTCCCAAAAGGATATCATCGTCCGACGCGAAGCATGGCAGTTGTCCCAACAGTACCTAATTAGGGAAGAGAATGAATTCTCTACCCAGTTTGCATATCAGTCTATCCATATCCGGAAATCAGGGCGGCCTAATAATAGACATTTAGGGTCTATTAAAATTTGCGTGTTTTTGTCTCTTTTGAAAAGATGTTGAAAACCTTGTTTTTGGTTTAATAATGCGGTTTTTGGTGTTTGTCAGGGTCGCGCAACCGAGCGCAACTGAGCGCAACATTGCACTAACTGAACGCAACTTGTATGAAACTGAGCGCAAGTGTGAGGCAACTTGACGCAACTTGCTACTTCTTGAACACAACATCGCGGTTTTTACCACTGAAAACACGGAAAGACACTGAAATTTAAACGCAGATTACGTTGAAAACACTGCTTTTTTGGACGGGATTAACAGGATATAGAGGATAATGTTATGCCACAGAGGGCACAGAGTAACACAGAGAAATAAGGGTTATAGACACAGATGAACGCGGATTTACACGGATTTTAGAGCGGTTTGCCGGGCTGCGCCCTTACGGGCACGTTTTTTCCACCCCCACGGAGCAAGCTCCTGAGAGCCGGAAAAAAATCTCCCGACAGACAGACGTCTGGTGCAAACCGCTGAGATTCTGAATTGCCGGGGGTAAAAATCGGCGGAGCTTGACGCTCC
>CAZYQN010000051.1:25749-27360 GCA_964649955.1 uncultured Pirellulales bacterium | reverse complement strand
GTTGCGCGCGGTTTCAGGTATATAAAATCCCATTTAAACCGCATTATCACCCTCGGAATCGCATATTTTTACTATCCATGAAATCACATCTTTTGCAATAAATAATAATAGACCCGTAAATATATAATTACAAAAAATTCTGTTTGATTGCTTTCGATTGGGTATGTTTTGCATCTTTTAGGGTTTTAATTTCACGCTGACAAGTGTACAATAATCCTCAAAACAAATGGAATCCCGATAAGGAGTAGCTTGTATGGCAGAGTTTTTTGATGTGGTCGTTATTGGCGGCGGTCCCGGCGGGTATGCAGCAGCGATACGCTGTGCCCAGAAGGGGGCCTCAGTCGCCCTGGTAGAAAAAAAATCAATGGGGGGCACTTGCCTCAATGTCGGCTGTATCCCCTCCAAAGCCCTGCTTGCCTCGGCTCATTTTGTTACCCAGGCCAAACACGCCGGCCTGATGGGGCTTGAGATTCAAGGCGCGGTCGTGCCCAATTGGCCCAAGATGGTTGCCCGTAAAGATGCCATCGTCAGCGGCTTTACCAAAGGGGTCACCAGCCTTGTCCAGAGCAATGGCATAAAATTATTCGAAGGTACAGGTGTTGTTACCGCCCCCGGAAAAGTTACCGTTCAGGGCAAAAACACCGCGGAATTAAATGCTAAGAATATTATTCTGGCCACAGGTTCAGAGCCGATTAACATCCCCGCCTTCCCGTTTGATTACACCACGATTATCAGTAGCACGGAAGCCCTCAGTTTGCCTGCAATCCCCGCTTCGATGGTCATCATCGGCGGCGGCGTCATCGGATGCGAAATGGCCTGCATCTATGCGTCTGTCGGTTGCAAAGTAACCATCATTGAAGCTCTTTCACAGTTGCTTCCAAATGAAGATGAATGGATCGGCACGTTGCTGGCCCGCGAATTTAAAAAGATCGGTATCGATAGCAAAACCTCCTGCAAAGTAACTGCCGTCCAAACCGGCCCCGGCGGAGCAACCGTTCAGCTTGAAGGCGGGGCCTCAATAGCCGCCGAAAAAGTGCTGGTTGCTGTGGGTCGTCGTGCCTGCTGCGACAAAGAGACAGTCCGTAATCTCGGCCTGGAAATGCGCGGCCCGGCCATTGCCGTCAACAAGAAGATGCAGACCAACATTCCCGGAGTCTATGCCATTGGCGATGCGGTGGGAACGACCTATCTGGCCCATGGCGCATTTCAGGAAGCTGAAGTCGCCGCCGACAACATCACCGGCCACCCCAAGGAAATATCCGATTACGCCCTCATTCCTCGCGCTGTCTATTCATTCCCTGAAGTGGCTTCTGTAGGATGGAATGAACGAAAATGCGCCGAAAAGGGAATAGACATCGTTATCGGCAAAGCCCCGTTCCGCTCCAATGGTCGAAGTATAGCTCACAATGAAGGCGTTGGAGAGATCCGCGTCATCCGCAGTAAAGCCGACAACAAAATTCTCGGCGTAACAATGGTTGGCGCTTTCGTTACCGAAATGCTGGCCGTTGCACGGGCAATGCTCGGGAGCACGGAAAAGATTGAAGATATTTGTTTTGCACACCCGACCGTTTCGGAAGTGCTTAAAGAAGCGTGGGAAGACGCACTCGGTAT
>CAZYQN010000051.1:0-25649 GCA_964649955.1 uncultured Pirellulales bacterium | reverse complement strand
ACAGGTTTATTGTCGATACTTTCAAACTCGATTGGGTCAGCGGCAATCCCGACGGCCATCACAAGTTCTTTTGCTGCCGAACACTTGCCGTGAGGGATTGCAATGCCCGAACCGATGCCCGTGCTGCGTGTGGCCTCGCGGGCCAGTACCGCTTCAAGGGCTTCCGTCCGGTCACTTAAAAGACCACGGTCGGCCAATACGTTCACCAGTTCTTCGATCGCACCGTCTTTGTCTTTGCTGTCAAGAGGCGCTTTGATACAGGTCGGCTGAAGTATCTGTGTCAGTATCATAAATCTTACTTTTTGAATCAGGGTTTAATTTTTTTAGTCTTAAACAAGCCTTTCCTTATAGCGATTCGAAACCGCCTTTGCAACAGGTTTTTTTACAAACTTTACGCTATTCTGAAAATCAAAAGTGTCCGTAAAAAAGCCAGGCTCCTTTGTTGTGAGTGAGCCCGGCTTAAGCAACAGGAAGAAAAGTTTTAAATATAGGAGGTAATTTAACGCAATACGGACTCAAATTCATCGGATTCTTCATTTTGTTTGCTGGCCCGCATACGTTGTTTAATCGTTCGCACGGGGGTAGGAAGCTGCTCTTTGTTAAGTTGGGCAATGTGAATCGCTTCGGCAGCGGTTTCGGCGTAAAGATCAGCCCCGATTTCTTCCCAAAGCCCCTCTGCGCGGGAGAAAACACCGCCGGAAAGCATGATTTGCATATCCGGATATGCATTTATCCCACGAATGGTATCAATAAGTTCGCGTACAGCCGGAGCATCCTTACCGTTAAATCCATATAACAACAGTACATCAGGAGCATACTCATGAATAAATTCTAAAACGTCTTCTTTATTGACGGTTCCGCCGAGAAAACGTGTCTGCCAACCGTCACTTTCAAATAAGTCTGCTGTCATTTGGCCGCCAAGTTCAGCCTGTTCGGAGCCTGCTGTAACAATAACAATTCGTTTTTCTTTGCTGGTACGGCGGGGGAGTTTGTTTTGTAACTGATTGACAATACTGCGGTTAATGCGAGAAGCAAAGGCTTCCTGTGCAGGGGTAATGCGGTCGTCGCGGAAAAGAGTATCAATTTCAACCATGATTGGCCATATGATATCCATATAGACCTGATTGGCCGGGGTGCCGGTTTGCAGGGTTTCTTCAATGATGGAGCGGCAGGATTGACGGTCACCAGCCAGAAGAGAATTTAGATAACGTTCGAGAATAAACTGTTTGATCATGATTGCCTCTCTTTTCCAGAATACCTTATTTTTGTTTTATCTTTAAATAAATGTTAAAATGGGTAATATGTTTTAACAAAGAAGGTATCGGGAAGAAGATGAAAAAATCTTTAGTTAAAATAGGCAAAAAGGGCAATATGGGATGAATGATTAGATTTTCATGAATAAATCATAATATTCTATTAAATAAGGGCTTATGTATAAAATAGTAATTGATATGGGCCGATAAGAATGTGTTAAAAAAGGAAAGAATTACTGTGGTAATATTTTTTAAAAATGTCAAAATGGGAAATTATATGTTTCGGGTAACAGGCCGGTCATATTCTTTCGGAGCCATTTGCAGGAAGTTGGTACATTCCATGGCCGCTGTCGCGGAGTTTTCCTTGCCGGCATAATTCCCGCCACACTTCAGGGGGGAACTGGTCCGGTGGGCATATGGCATAAACTCCTGTAGAGCCGCCTGAAAACGGTCCGCGTCCCAAGCGAGAGTCGTCGTCCAGTGAGGTGAGTTTTAGACGTTTTTTAAATGCTTTCATTGCGCGTTTAAGCACTTCAGGCGTTATTTGATTTGCATTTGATTGCTGGAGGTCCTCTGACATAATGGAAAGCACCTTATTATATAAAAAGGAATGTTTAAGTTTCATTAGGCTCCTGACATATCAGGATTATAAGAGTGTAAAGCGGAGTCGTCAACGTCTTCTTTTAACGAAAATCGGCCCTGAATGACGATAAATGGTATTATGGCAAGAGATAGTAAATTCCAAAGCTTAGAGTCCGAAAAAAATGTTAAATGATCAGATAAAACTGCTGGATGACCCTGATATATGTACCAATGAAATTGAATCCCAGGCGGAGGTATGCCAAATATCCTTTGAACCTTTCAGAATTTCCGGGCTATGGAACAGGCATCAGCCTTCGGTTTCGCTGCATTTTTCGGGGAAGCATCCGAGCGTAACATCATTGCGACTGCGTCAAGACCGCCGTTTCAATGATAGTCTTTTAGAGAATTTGCTTGCGAGTGAAACGGTTTCGGTGAACGATTGATTTATCAGGGTCAAAATTCCATTGGATGTTTTTGGTTCAATTGAAGAAGCATTAAGACAGATAACGCCAATCCTTCTGGCCGGACCGGGAATCGTTCTGGTTCTGACGGGATTGTTTTTATGGCTTGGCGGATTGCGGTGGCTCAAACCTTTAGCAGCATTCAGTGCGGCAGGGGCAGGATTAGTATGCGCGTGGCTGTTTACAGATCGAACACTTGTGCCGTTGGCGGGATGTACCGTGATTTTTGCTGTGGCTGCCTTATTTTTGGAAAAACCGGTGGTTGTGCTTTTAGGAGCAGTACTGGCGGCAGGGGTGGTATTGGCACTGCCGTTCTTTATTGATGGGGGAGTACAGTCGTCTATGGATCAACGTATGGAAGCGGTGCCGTCAGTTCATGAAATGACTTTATTTGAGAGTGTGGAGTTCCTTGAAAAAATGGCAGCTTGGGCGGCTGAATGGACACGGATATACTGGGATGTGTTACCGGCAGAGCGCAAGATGGCGGCGGCAGGAATACTGGCGGGGGTGGTGCTGGCGGGAGGATTTGCGTGGAGGTGGATTTGTGCAATCACCTGTTCGGTATTGGGGACAGGAATGATTTTACTGGGGATGACCTTTTTGCTGTTTTCCAAGGGCCCTGATGCCTTGCCGTATATCAAAGAAAAAATTCCTTACCTTTGGCTGGGCGCGGCGATTATGGCCGCGTCGGGGACTCTGCTGAACCGATGGCTAAATCCAGTCAAGGTTAAAGATAAAACAAAACACGAAGCCCATTCTTCCAAGGGAGATAGAAAATGATCTTAACCCCGCTTTTAGCACAGGCTCAAACGGCCCTGAACAGTCAGGAGATACACGCCGAGACAATGGAGTTCATCTGGCAGCAGATAACAGATTTGAGCTGGCTGCACGCCGTGATAGCCATTTCAGTGGGGATTGTGTATATGCTTTACGGCTGGAGAATTTTCCGTGTCTTGGTCGTTATCTGCTTCGGGCTGGCCGGGATGTTTTTGGGCATTTTTGCAGGACGGAATTTCGGTTCGACGATCTGGGGGGGGATACTTGGATTGATTTTATTTGCCGTTATTTCCGTGCCGCTGATGAAGTGGTGTGTTTCTCTGCTTGGCGGAATAGCCGGCGGCGTATTGACCGGGGGGTTGTGGTATGCATTCGGACTTCCGCTGGATTATATCTGGGCAGGCGCAATTATCGGTATGGTAGCGGGGGGATTGATGTCCTTTATTCTGCTCAAGACATCAGTGATGCTGTTTACCGGTCTGGGCGGCAGTTTAATTATGATGGTCGGAGTGCTGGCTCTGCTGCATCAGTACGAAACAAAAATACTCAATCCGCCGACACAGCATATTCATGAGTTTGTCCATTATCATCAATGGTTTTTGCCGACGGTGATTATTATTCCAACGATTATCGGGATGATCGTCCAGAACCGTTTTATCAAGCAATCACATGAATGGGAAATTTGAACTACTGTGAATTAACGTTGCTATTGTTCCTCTTACAATAGGCCAGAAGCGATGTCCTGATGTTTCGCCGGTAAAAAAGTGTTACGGATTGCAGGTTTTGCAGGGACGGCGGCCATTTCGCTCAGCTTCCTCCCGTGTCTGAAACGTAAGCGTTTTGGCCGGATCAAGCCGTTTGGCGTGAGGACATGTCGGGCGGTGGAAAACTTTGCTGGTTTTTGCGGCAACGTAAACAGATGAGGTCGTTGTTTCGGATTTTTCTTCAGAGGATGATTTATTGACAGAGGTTTGCTGTTCGGCCTGTTCGCTACTGATGCGAATAATCCGCCGGGCGAATCCCTTCTCTACGAGCATTTGTGCAAGGTCTTTACCCTCTACCTCAATATCGGCAACCAAACAGAACGTTGTGCCCCGGCGGATATTATTCAACTTAATTGACGGGGCTTTATGTGAAGCATCGGGCATCAGGAGCTGCCGCAGGAAAACGGGGACATCCTGATTTATCGGGCCTGCAGGGGGAATCTCTATCCCTTCAAGACGCACAGGGATGTTCTTGCCGATAAGCGGAGGAAAGGCGTCGATGTCGCAGAACAATGTGCAGGCGGTGTCAATGCTCAGGACACGCGAGATAACAGCAGAGCCGAATGTATCTGTCGGTGCGGGTTGGCCGGGGGATGTTACGGGGGTGGACAGGGAAACGCAGGCAGTCAGTGCAACAATGCTTACGGCAAACCAAACACAACGCTTCTTCATTTTTATATCTCCTTCGGGTCTATTTTTTGAGAACTATAAATGCTTATCGCTGATGTTGCAAGAAAAAAAGTGAAAACAGCGTATGTAATTTACGCTTGACCGCAGGACTGTTCCTGAGATAATAAAACAAATGAAGACTTATCATTGTCTTATCGGAGCGGCCATGAAATGATTGCCGTGATGTTTGGCGCAAGCGAAGTCATTGTCATTGTGATTATCGTGGCGGTGATGGTCTTTATGATGGCGCGTAAGAAATAACACTACCTTTTTATTGAAAAGCATTGAACCGGTTGAATAATCGGATACAATGATAGAGCATTTCAGGGCGGGGAAATTATTGTTTTCTATTTTGAGTTAAACTCTGTTCTGTTTGGTACTTTGTATGCAGAATAGAGGTTTCAATTATCACCGAGTCGTGGGCAGGGATGCCCGCGGCTCATCCGTTCAATACTCTCTCTTTTTAACAGTATCTCCAAAAGAAGAACTATAAATGGAGTCCTGAATGCCTGAAAAACTGATTTATTTTCAAAAAACCTCTTTTTCTTTCAAAAAAAAGACTATGTTATCGGTCTTTAGGCGACGTTTTCAAAGAGTATCTTCTTGACATTTCCGGTTTGACTCGCTATGCTACTTCCATACTTAAAGCCCCCGGAGGAGTGGGGGCTTTTTGTATTATTGGATGCCAGGGAAGGCCTTTCAGCGACGACAAGACAAGTTCAGGAGCCGCCTGCACGGCGGTAAAACGTGTAAAGGTGTCAGGACTTGATGCAAGTCCGCCTGAAAAACGAGTTGGCTTGGAAAGGTGAACGATTGGCTCAGCAGGGGAAAGTCTTGCAAAACCGCGGCTCGAAGTCGTATATCTTCGGGATTCTGACGGGGATGACGGTGGGTGCGTTTCTGCTTATTGGGGGGTATTGTGTTCGTACATCATTTGCGGAAGGCGCGGTTTATCTGCGCGCGATGATGCCCTTTGAACCGTCAGAGGATGCGGCGGATACCGATATTGTTGGTGCTGAAGCAGACTCAGAGGACGTTGCGTTTGATGATATGGAGCAGCGCCTCATTGAGATGCTGACGCAGGAAGACCAGCAGGCCGTCTATAATGTTGTTGAAAATGACGAACGCTGGCGCGTGGTGCGGATGCGGGTGACGGCGTATTGCCCGTGTGCCAAATGCTGCGGGAAGCATTCCGACGGTATTACCGCATGTAATCACCGGATTCGACCGGGCGATGTCTTTGTAGCGGCGGATAAATCTTACCGTTTTCACACAGATATGATTATTCCGGGGTATAACGGCAATCAGCCGGTAGAGGTGCTGGATCGCGGGCGTCTGATTAAAGGTAATCGACTGGATGTGTTTTTTCCGTCGCACAGTGTCGCCAAGAAGTGGGGTACGCGATACCTTGATGTTCTGATTCGCGAAAAATGATAACGTACCAGGCCGCAAGCCAAAAAAACTTGCGGTCTTTTTTTGTTGTACCGTATCCTGATGACTTCACGCTTTTTGCGTTGAAGGGGAAGAGTAACTTGACATAATAGTTATTTTCCTATAAGGGATATTTTTTGAAGTTGCAGGCAGGCTTTCAGAAGAGAGGTCTATGAAGAAGTTTCTTGTTGTCGCTCTCATTACTCGGGCAGTTTGTCTACCCACAGTCACCTTTGCTGTGCCCTACGGCGGAGGCAGCGGCACAGAACAAAGCCCTTATGAAATCTGGACTCCTGAGCAAATGAACACCATCGGCCTGCATCCTGAGGACTGGAATAAACACTTCAAACTTATGGCCAACATCGATATGTCCATCTACACCGGAACGCAGTATAATATTATCGGCAGCCGCGTCAATCCCGCTTTTACCGGTTCATTTGACGGCAACAGCTATGTCATCCGAAACCTGAGCTATACCAAAATGAACTACAATCCGTCCGATATTATTCGCGCGGGCGTGTTTGGTACGATTGGTGACGGCGGTCGTGTAAGGAATGTTTGTTTGGAAAAGGTGGAGTTTTCCTGCGGTTACGTTCTGACATTAGGGGGACTTGCCGGAGAGAACCTCGGTATGATAACCGCTTGCCGGGCGACAGGCTCTGTCGGTGGAGTCGCCGATTCTATTGGGGGTTTGGTAGGCAGTGATTATGGATTGGTCATCAACAGCTATTGCGATTGTGCCGTCAGCGGCGCTGCCAGTGTGAACACTTTTGTCAATGTTGGCGGACTGATTGGGTATGAGCAGTTTGGGCTTCGAAACTGCTTTGCCATCGGCCCGGTCAGCAGTGCGGATGACTATGCCCGCATCGGCGGATTAGTCGGAGATAATGCCGGTTCATTAACGGCCTGCTATGCAACCGGGTCGGTTACCGGTTTTGGTTCGAAGGCTCGCGTCGGCGGATTGGTTGGGAATACCGGTATGTTGGGCAGCATAAAATCCTGCTATGCAACCGGTCCGGTCAGGGGAAACTATTATACCGGCGGTTTGGCCGGGACGGGGAATTCGACCTACATTGCCGCCTGCTTCTGGGATGTTCAAACCAGCGGTACTGCTGACGGTGTTGGAAATCTGAATCCGGATCCGGAAGGAGTAATAGGATTAGACACCGCGGAAATGATGACGCTTCCACCATTTATCGATGCAGGATGGGATTTCACCAACGAGTGTGCCAATGGAACCAAAGAGTACTGGCGAATGTGCGTGGAGGGGGTAGATTATCCCCGGTTGAATTGGGACATTGGCGAGAGTGATTTTGCCTGTCCAAACGGTGTCAATATAGAAGACCTTGATTCGTTCATAGCGTGGTGGCTGAAGGATCATTGTACGTTAAACAACAATTATTGCGGTGGAACGGATTTGGATTTTTCCGGTGCAGTGGACTTAGCCGATCTGTCTATTCTTGCCGCCGACTGGATAAATCAATGACTTTCTTCCGGCAGGAGAACGGTTTTTTTCTTGACTTTTAACACCTATTGTAGTATAGTTAAGTTGTTGCCGGTGCAAAGACGGCGAATTAAAGCCCTGTACCACCCCGCGGTAAGGTACTTTACGGCACAACGGCAATAGGGAGACGCGGCCCACAACTTATTTTTGAATAAATGCGCCCGTTTCCCTCCTTTTTTGCGCATATTAAAACAAGCCTAAGCATTTTTTCACTTTTATAGTGTATTCAGTGAACGCTATAACAAATTTGGCCGGGCCATTTCTATCGTTTTTCTTCACTTTTTTTGTCTTATACTTATGAAAAAAAGTCCCTTGCCTGAAATACGACATTATTTATAATGGTATTTATGGAGAACCAGCCGTTCAAAGAAGCGGTCTTGTGGGAGCCGCTGGAGGGCCGTAAAGTACGATGCGGCCTATGTTACTGGCGATGCACGATGGAGCCGGGGCAAACGGGGCATTGTCATGTCCGCAAAAATGTAGACGGGACATTGGTATCACTCAATTTTGATAAGGTATGCGCTGCCAACATCGATCCGGTTGAAAAGAAGCCGCTTTTCCATTTTCAACCGGGATCCGGCAGTTTTTCCATTGCTGCACCGGGGTGCAATTTCCAGTGTGTATTCTGTCAGAACTGGCAAATCAGTCAGGCTCCGTGTGAGGCCCTGCTTGAAGGGGAGGTTTATGAACCTGAAAAAATTGTTAAGGCGGCCGTGAAATCAGGCTGCAAAAGTATCGCCTATACCTATACAGAACCGACGGTGTTTATGGAGCTTTGCACCGAGACAGCTCGTCTGGCCAAACAGAGAGGTCTTGCCAATGTTTTTGTCAGCAACGGCTATATGACGCCGGAATCGGTGGATTTTGTACGTCCGTGGCTGGACGGTATCAACGTGGATTTGAAGGCGTTTAATGAGGACTTCTATCGCGAGTTATGCAAGGCTCGACTAGCTCCGGTGCTTGAGACGCTGGAGTATTTGGCGAAACATACAGACATCTGGCTTGAGATCACGACGCTTGTGATTCCGCATAAGAATGACAGCAGTCAGGAATTGACGCAGATTGCTGAATTTATTGCCGGGAAGCTATCGCCCAATGTGCCTTGGCATGTAAGCCGGTTTTATCCGCAGTACCGGTTGACCCAGACGCCTCCGACGGAGGAAGATGTGCTTGAGCAGGCTTACGACATCGGCAAGGCGGCCGGGTTGCGATATGTTTATATCGGCAATCTGCCGGGCAATCGTGCCGAATCTACGTGGTGTTACAAGTGCGGTACGCTGCTGATTGAACGTATCGGGTATCAGGTGCGGTCCAATCGAATAAAAGATTATCAGTGTCCGCAGTGCGGGGCGGATATTGCAGGGTATGAACTTTGTTGAGCGAACTTTTGTGAATTTCAAAACAAACAGGATGGAACCATGGATGATAAGACTTTGCGCATATTTCATGAGCCTGCTGTGAATAATCCTTCGCTGGTAATCGGGTTTGCCGGATGGATGGATGGGGGGGATGTATCTACAGGAACAATCGATTATCTCAAGATTAAGCTTGGTGCATCACCGTTTGCGGAAATCGAACCGGACGGCTTTTATATCTTCAATGTACCCGGATCGATGGAATTGGCGTCGGTATTCCGTCCACATGTTCGTTATGAAGACGGCATAATCAAGCAATATGATTATCCGGTGAATCATTTTTTTGTGCAGTCCGACTATAACCTGATGCTGTTTAGCGGGAAAGAGCCGAATCTGAACTGGGATCATTTTGCGGAGTCAATCTTTTTGCTGTGTCGCCAGTTCAATGTGCAGCGGATTTTGTTTGTGGGCAGTGTGGCCGGATTGGCCCCGCACAGCCGGGATCCGCGAATTGTCTGCACGCTTTCACGTCCCGAACTGCGGGCGATGACGGACAAAATGGGTTTTCATGTCAGCCAGTACGACGGGCCGGGCAGTTTTATCACCCATCTGACGCGGCGAGCCATGGAACAGCGCATCGATTTGATAGGCCTGGTCGCGGAGATTCCGGCATATCTGCAGGGGTATAACCCCAAATGCATCGAGACCATGGTGCGGTGCGTGTCGAGTCTATTGGGGCTGCATATTGTCTGCGATGAATTGCGGGCGTTGGGCGAGGAGTATGAAAAACGAGTCACTGAGCTGGTGCGTCAACAGCCGGATCTGGCCCAGCGTGTCGAGCAGCTTGAAGAAAGCTATGATAATGAAGTCTTTGATACGGAACTGGGCGATTTGAAATCCTGGCTGCATCGCCGGGGTATTCGGTTGGACTGATCGCCGATGTCAGAGTTTTATTTGTTTTCGCATTGCGAACCATGCCTGCGGTGGCGTTTCCAGGAGGGGGGAAATCCATTCGCAAGAGCGGAAGGCTTTTCGGTACGAGTGACATTGCCGCCTTCGATGCAAAGGGCCTTGCCGGTGACGAGAGTATCGGCGATTTTTTTGTGGGCTGAATCGATGATGCGGCCGAAGGTTTGGCGAGAGATGTGCATCCGGTCTGCGGCATCCTGCTGATAGAGTCCCTCGAAATCAGCCAAACGCACCGCTTCCAGTTCGTTTTCCGTGAGAATGGATTTTTCCAATAGTGACAGGGGTATACCCTGCGATTTGAAAAACCGGCAGGCCGGCATACATCCGACACGGCGATAATTGTGAGGTCGAGGCAATTTTACGGGTTATACTGGTTCAAGCCTTATTCCGATTGAATCGAGACAAACAGTCAAACCGGATATCAGTACTATTATCAGCGGCGAGGGCAAAAACGTCAATCTCCTTTTCTCCCAAGAGTAATAGGGCGATTGGTCATACGTATAAACGGAGTTGTCGCTCATGCTTCATCCATAATAAACATTGCGATTGCAACGGTCGTTGTCCAAAGGCCTTTTTGTCCGCGGGCGGTTTGCGTGATATTGGAAGTTCGGATAATCAATCCGCTGGCCTTATAGACCTGTTCTTTTTCCGACCATGCCTTGTCAGGATCTACTTCCAGCCCGATGGTTGTTCCCAGCATATCGGCGGCCAAATCCTCGGACATATCTCCGGCCTGCTGCTGATTCATCCCGTGGCCGTGCACTTCGCTGATATAGCCCCACTGGTCTTTGTCTTTGGGGACAGCGATACCGACCGAGGAGGCGATGAGACGGCCATGTTCATTGGTGTCTGTTCGGGCCATTACACAATAGGAGATGCGGCCGGGATTCATATGTTTTAATCCTTCGGAACGGCTGATCATGATGCAGTGAGGCGGCAGGATCGAGGAAACCTGAACCAAATTCTGCTGGGCGACGCCGGCCTGACGCAGCGCTTCTTCGAATGATTTTAGTTGATATTTATGACGTCCGACACCGCGTGTCAAAAACACTTTTTTGGGGACTAATGTTTGCATTTCGGTTTCCTGTAAGTTAAATGTTTATAAGTTGTTGTTTAAAAACACAAATGCGACCCGGTGCCCAACGACAGGCACCGGTGTCCGAAGGTTTCTTTGAGCCGCTGCACTGCGGCCGAGCCGGTGCAATGCAGGGGGGCGATCTTTTGAATATCATAGCGTTTAAACGCAGCAATTGTTTGCGCAATCCTGCAAGCATCGGCATTGACCAGGTGCATTCCGCCGATTACTGCGTATAGAGTGGAACTGTTTGTTTCTTCGGCAACTGCGTCAAGAATATTAACCACGCCCGAATGGGCACAACCCAGGATTACAACGATACCTTCGGGACATTGTATATAGAGTGATTGATCGTCTGTCAATTCGTCTACACATACGCCGTCCGGGTCCGTGTAAAACTGTCCTCCGGTGTTTTCAAACGGTGTATGACGCGGTACCGGGCCGGTCAGCGTCAGGCCGGGGGCAAGGTCTGTCTTCTGGTTAACATATATCACTCCATTGGTTATCTCTTTTTCAATTACAGCCAATCGAGCTTGAGGATTCATCCCGATAGGGCGGGATTGTCCTGTTTTGAAGCTGTATTTGGCCTGTGCTGCTGCAGGATGCAGGTAAATCGCTGCATTCGGCGCAAGAGCTGTTGCCCTGGCCAGACCGCCCGTATGGTCATGGTGGCCGTGACTGAGTGCAATGGCGTCCGCCGTGCCGATGTCAATACCCAGCTGTTTGGCGTTGTCGAAGAATTTTTCGCTTTGCCCGGTATCCCAGAGGATGTATTTACCGCCGGCTTCTATCCACATCGACAGGCCGTGTTCAGCCGACAGTGACGGTTCAATTGTCGTGTTATCAACCAGAATCGTAATGTGGACCGATTTATTCATTGCTTTCTTTCCAACAAGACGCCAATTCCGGTCGATGATAAAACTTGCCCTTGGCGGTTGCTCTGACTTGTCCGTCCTGAATGATCTGAGCTTCCAATAGATACAACGGCTCGGAAGGACGGACGATCCACGCCTTGACCGTAGCAGGCAGGTTGATTAGCACCGGCTGTCTGAATCGTGTTGTCATTTCTACCGTTACCGCTGATTGTCCCCGGGCAAACAGACAATTGCCCATAGCACCGTCCAGGATCGTTGCGATTACGCCGCCATGCAGAATACCCGGATATCCTTCGAAGGCATTGTCGCATTCAAAATGTGATTCAACTCCGTTATGGGTTACTGTAAATTCCAGATGCAGGCCGTTTCGGTTCAGCAGACTGCACGCAACACAGTGGGGGTGTGCTGTCGTTTGGACACGATGGTGCAGTTGTTCATTCTGTGCGGTTAACATTTTTATCCTATTTGACACTCTTATGAATATAGTTCAGTATCGCTTCGTGCAGAGCGGTGGCGGCCAGTGCAGAACAATGCATCTTATCCAGCGGAAGACCGCCCAGTGATTCGGCAACCTGTTCATCGGTCAGCTCGTTGGCCTCATCAAGCGTTCGCCCCATTGCCATCTGTGTCATTTGGCTGCAGCAGGCAATCGCCGCGGGACAACCGAAGACCTTGTATTTAATGTCGGTCAGACGTTCATCAGCGACCTTGATCCAGACACGGATCATATCGCCGCAGTCTTCGGAGCCGATCGTTCCCACGCCGTCGGCATCTGCGATCTCGCCGACATTGTGCGGATTCATAAAAGCCTCTATCACCTTGTCTGAATAGAACATCATTTTCAGTAAACGTTACTATTTAGTGATCGCAGGTATTTACGCCGGTCTGAAGCGTCTGATTATGATAGGCGTTGACCAGATTTTCAGGCGTATCGACAGGTGCGCCGACCACGACTTTAATTTGATTTTGAACGAACAACTGCTGGGCGCGTTGTCCCATTCCGCCGGCCAAAATCACATTGACACCCTGTTCGTGAAGCCACTTGGGCAAAACTCCCGGTTCATGCGGCGGAGGTGTTACATCATTACGGCGGGCAATCTTTCCGCCGTCACCGTCTGTATCCACCAGTGCAAAGACATCACAATGTCCGAAATGCTGGCATAATTTTCCGTCGAGCAAGGGAATTGCAAAACGCATTGTTATACTTCCTTTCTGAGTCTGAGGTTTTTCCTGGCAGTTCGTTTTGTCCAATTCAAGAATCGGCTTAATTGCCTCGGCAAAACTTCGGGCGGCATTGCTGCCTTTGTAGGCTTCGACATAGGGTTTTCCTGAATCGCAGGCCTCTACGATCTGCGGATCGATCGGGATGCGTCCAAGAAACGCAACATTCATCTCCAGGGCCATATTCTCGCCGCCGCCGGATTTAAAGATATTGACCTCGCGGCCGCAGCCCGGGCAGACAAAGCCGCTCATATTTTCAATCACTCCCGCTATCGGCAGGTTCAGTTGACGGCAGAAAAAAATACTTTTGCGTACATCGGTAATGGCCACTTCCTGCGGTGTTGTAACAATGATTGCGCCATCGGCATCGCCGATCAACTGCACAATACACAGCGGTTCATCACCGGTGCCGGGAGGGGCATCGACAATCAGATAATCCAGGCTGGACCATTCAACATCTTTAAGAAACTGCTTAATCATCTGGTATTTCATCGGCCCTCGCCAAATCACGGGACTGTCGGAATTAGGCAGAAAAAAACCGATGGACATGGCGACCAGATTGTTCATTACGGCAATCGGCTCAATCCGTTCGGCCAGACTGACGGGTTTTTTATCTTCCAAATTGAGAATCTTCGGAATGCTCGGCCCGTGAATATCGATATCCAGAAGGCCGACTTTCTTCCCCTGCATAGCCAGAGAGACCGCCAGATTCACTGCGACGGTGCTTTTTCCGACGCCGCCTTTACCCGACATTACAATCAGCTTATGTTTGATACGGCTCATCTGATGACGAACCTGTAGTTCTTCGTCGTCCGCCTGAAATCCCTGTTGTCCTGCTGAACACTGTGACATAACGTTTTCCTTAAATTTCAATTGACTGAGTTTCTTTTGTTCTGTTATTGTTATTACCCCAAGGCGTATACAACCTGTTGCCAAAGGGCTTTTATCGTTTCGGCAATTTTTCCGTTGGTATATTCCATAATTGTCGCTTTCATTATCTGGGCTTTGGTAAAGGCGTCATCATAAGGTATTTGCCCTATTACTTTCAAGTCTTGTTTTTCTGCATCCTCGGAAATATGTTTGCTCATCTGCGGATTGATATCTGCTTTATTGATACAGACCAATGTCGTGATACCGAAGTTTTTGGTTAACTGAGCCACACGCTTTAAATCATGAAGGCCTGATAACGTCGGTTCGGTTACAATAACGACCATGTCGGCACCGGTAACCGAGGCGATCACCGGACAGCCAACGCCCGGCGAGCCGTCAACGATCAGGAACTGTTTGTTTTGTTCTTCGGCTATTGTTTTTGCTTCTTTGCGAATCAGCGTGACAAGTTTTCCGCTGTTTTCCTGAGCAATACCCAGACGAGCGTGCACCATCGGGCCAAATCGCGTATCCGATACAAACCACCGACCGTTGATCGCCGGCTCGAAGGAAATTGCATCAACAGGACAAAATTCGACGCACACTTTACAGCCTTCGCAGGCAATTGGATCGACCTCATAGGTCTTGGCAACAATGTCATTGCCTTGGCCGTTGAGTCGGACTGCCTCAAATCGGCACAGGGCTGCACACCTGCCGCAACTGACACATTTAGCGGAATTAATTACGGCCAGTTTCCCGCCGGAAAAGTCGTTCTGGCGCTGAACTTCAGGGTTCAAGACCAAATGCAGATCGGCGGCATCGACGTCGCAGTCTGCCAACACTGCACTTTTCGCCAGCGCCGCAAATGCAGCAGTAATACTGGTTTTGCCGGTGCCGCCTTTCCCGCTGATAATAACTATCTCCCTGGTCATTGGTTATCCATTACTTGCAGTCGCTGTGACATTTCTTCGAATATATTCATAAACATAGATCGATATTCCGGCATAATATGAATCATCAATTGCCCGCGGGAGTACGCTTCCGCAATGCGCCGGTCATTGGGAATTTTCAGCAGCACATCAATCCCATCTCTGCGGCAATACTGCAGCACGCCGTCGTCACCCATATCACAGCGATTGATGACAACCGCAAACGGAATATTTAATTGTCGCACCATTCCAACCGCAAGCTCCAGATCGTTAAGGCCGAACGGTGTCGGCTCGGTGACCAGTAAGACAAAATTGCAACCCCTGATCGCCTCAATGACCGGACAGGAAGTGCCGGGCGGAGCATCAAGAATAACCACACCTTCAGTGCTCATTCCTTTTTTCAGTGATCGGATAACAGCCGGGCTTTGAATGGCGCCGACATCCAATAGTCCTTGTCCGACGGACAGACCGTTTGAACTGCCGTACTGCACGAGACCTATTTTCCGGGGTACTTCATTGATCGCCCCCGTCGGACAGATCGCCATACAGCCGCCGCAGGAATGACACAACTGCTCAAATACCAGTACGGACCCCTTCATTGCCAGAATTGCGCTATACTGGCACAATTGCCCGCATTTTCCGCAGCCGGTGCATTTTTCCAAATCGACTTGGGGTACACCGACATTAACGTCGTATGTACTATCCCACTGCGGCTTAAGAAAGATATGTCCGTTCGGCTCTTCGACATCACAGTCCAGATACTGTACCGTCAGGCCGGCGTGTGATAAAGCCAGAGCCAGATTGGTCGAAAGCGTTGTTTTGCCTGTCCCGCCTTTTCCGCTTGCAATTGCTATTTTCATTAATGTGCATTCTATAGACAACCAAAGTCCAGGGACGTTCTATATGACGCCCCTGGCCTAAATTGGTTTTTGTCGTTTACGGATTACTTGTTTTCGATTTCCTGTATCCGCTGGTTGATCTGATTGAGACTGTTCTGCAGGAATTCTGCCTGCTGTTTCAAGGCGTCCACCTCTGATCCGGCGGGAGCGATCGGTCCGGCAGCAGCGCCAAAACCAAAACCGCCTCTGGCCCAGCCCGGAAGACCGGTTGCATAAAACTGATGTCGCCAGCCCCGGCCGCCGCCGCCGCGTCCAAATCCCCAAAAGCCGCGTCCGCCAACCGGGTTTGCGTACCCCGGCACAGCATATCCTGCGCAAAAACCCGCACCTCTGCCTGTCATCGGTCCCATTCCGGCAGGCCCTGTTCTGTCGCCACCTGGCATAATCGTTTCCTTTCAAAAAGTGTTTATTCTCTTATCATTAATGTTCCGCATTTAGGGCACTTTATTTGATTGCACGGCTGTCCGGCGATGTGCGGGATTGTCTCTTGGCAACGTGGACACACACAGTATCCAGCCGGTTGAGCTGTCATCGGGTTCCCATCTCGAGATGCATTCGGCCCCCGACCGCGTCCCATACCGTGTCCTGAACCGGAACCTCGTCCCATCGGACCTTTTCCATCAAGTCTTGGCATTCTGTTTTTTTCCTTTATAGGCAGCGGAGTGCTGGAATATCATCCGGCCTACGTCGCAACCCATATGATTGGCAATGACTGAACATTTTATCTTTAATAAAAAGTATATCGATTGATCAATATCGCTTAATGTTTCGTAATTACCCTGTCCTTTGGCGATGACCAGATCGGCATTTATGAATCGGCTTTGAAAGTCTGCTGAACAATCATTCAGTAATGTGCCAGGCGCATCGGATCCGTTCTCTATTACTTCAACAATTGATGTCAGACCGACCGCCTGTGCATCTTCCATGGTTGCATCATTGATGATGGGAGCACTCTTGACGACTACTGTTACTTTTTCGACGGGCAGATGCTCTATGAGTAAACGGTCAAATCCGATTTCGCCTGCATTGTCCGCCAAATACAGGATTTTTTCGGCGTCCCTGACAGCGTGTATGAAAGCCGGCAATTCTGCGGTGTCAAATTCTGCTGTGAGGCAATTTTCAATCGTTATTGCAAGTTCACTTTCCTGCAGACTGCCAAAAATGCCAAAATCAATGATGTTGCCGGCGATCGCCAGCCGTATCGCTGTTTCCAGCTGATTTTCACTGTTAGCAATTTTTTCCCGCAAAGCCGGATAGAGTGATACCGCTGCTGAATTGAATTGCTGCTTGACTCGGCAATAGGGATCTTCAACTGCCGAAAGATTCCGTATCCAACGATGAATCTGCTGTGCCATATACGGCGGGCTTTGATTCATATCCATCTCACTTGCCAGATTAAGGACTGCTCGGACGACCTGTTCATGGATAGAGGTTTCCGGCGTTGCATAACGGACGGCCTCCAGCGATTGTCGAACAAAACACGGCATACAGTCAATATAGGTTCGCATAGTGTTGACCTTTCGGGTATTCTTTAAACCCAATGGCCTTCGACATTGGCGGTATTGATTTCTTTTAAGGTTCCTTTTTTGAACGCTTCTACGGCTTCTTGTATAGTCTGCTGTCCTGCCAGATAAATTTTGACCCCCGCAGCATTCAGGGTCTTAAAGGCATTAGGGCCTACATTGCCTGTGATAACAGCCTCAACACCCAACTCTGCCACATTACGGCCGGTTTGAATGCCGGCGCCTTGCTGGGCGTTTAAGTTGACAGCATTGTCATGTATACTACAGTTGCCTGTTTCGGTATCCACCACGATTAAATACTTCGCTCTGCCAAACCTTAAGTCAATCGGGTCTGTTTGTTTTTCCCCTTGTGAGGTTATCGCTATTTTCATTCCGTCAATCCTCTCTGATTTCTATTCTGTTTGGTTAATATCTTGATGGCATCGATGGCCATGCCGTCGGCCTCTGCGACCGGGCATACATTCCCGGCGGACTCGGCAACATCCTGGTAATGCAAATTGAGGTTTATCCAAGCAGCCATCCTGAAATGCATCTAAAACCTGTTTGATCGAACCGGTTATAAATGGCATAATCTGGATACCCGAATTAACCACCCATTCGGCCGCTGGACGGGAAATTGCCCCGCAAATCAGCACAGTCGCTCCTAAATGCTTCACCATTGCGGCCTTTTCCAGACCGGAGCGGCCATAAAGCGGAAATGTCTGACGGCCTATTTCCTTGTCACTGTCCTTTTCAATCAACAACAGGATGCAGGCAAAGTCGAATACATTGGAAACCTGGTCTTGCCATATTGGTATTGCAATTTTCATAGAAGGCTAATGAGCAACATCTGTGCCGAAATATCCCGTTTGGGTAGGGATATTTTATAAAACCATATAAAAAAAAGACATAAAGCTTTTTTAAATAGTGGCTATTGAAATTCATAGAGTTAAAGGTATTGTATTATGCAATGAATTTGGTGAAAATGTAATGGCAATTTGCAATGGATTCAGAATACGGATACTTTCTTACTTGGAAGAGCGTTTTTTCAGCTTGCGGAACAGGGTACTCGGGTCAATACCAAGAGATTTGGCTGCGGCTGTGCGATTACCGCCATGCTGTTGCAAAGCCTGTTCGATTAATACGGCCTCCATTTTTTCCAAAGTTTGAGGGGCGGTTAGGTGAGTCATTGTGCCTTGTGAAGCCTTCAAATAGGCCGGCAGGTGGAAAGCTTCAATATGATCGCCCTGACACAACACAAAGCAGTGTTCAATCAGATTCTCCAACTCACGAATATTACCCGGGAAATCATAGGTCAACAAAATTGACATCGCCTCGCTGGTGAGTCCACAAATATTTTTGTTATAAAGGGCGTTGAAACGACTAACAAAATGGTCAATCAAAAGCGGGATGTCTTCACGACGATGCTGAAGCGGCGGCAGAGTAATCTTCATTACATTGATTCGATAATAAAGATCGCTTCGAAATTGTCCCTGATCTACTAATTCAGCCAAATTCTTATTGGTGGCAGTAACAATGCGTACATTAGCCTTTTCAGTTGTGATGCCGCCGACTGACTCATAAGTCTTTTCCTGCAAAACGCGAAGCAGTTTAACCTGTATTGCCGGTGAAATATCACCGATTTCATCCAGGAACAAGACGCCTCCCTCAGCCAGTTTGAAACGACCGGGTTTGTCTTTTTTAGCGTCAGTAAAAGCTCCGGCTTTATAGCCAAATAACTCTGACTCCAGCAGCGCATCAGGCAAAGCTCCGCAGTTGACTGCGACAAAAGATTTGTTTCTTCTGGGGCTAAGGGTATGAATTGCTCGTGCAAATAATTCCTTGCCTGTTCCTGTTTGACCTTCAATCAATACAGCGCAGTCGCTCAGGGCGATCTGCGGCAGTACGTCAAATAGTTCCTGGACCTTGTGGTTACGGCTGACAATGTCTTCAAAGGTATATTGTTTTTGTATTTGTTTTCGCAGTTGCTCCACAAGGGTCATATCCCGGAATGTTTCAACTCCACCGATCACCCGGCCATTTTTATCTTTCAACAAGGCCGTTGATATAGTTACGGCTTTCTGCGTGCCGTCAGCGTCGATGATATGTACCGGTCTATTGATTACAGGACTCCCAGTGTCCATTGTCTGACGCAAGGCACAACCTGCTTCACAGGCATCCGCCCGCAAGACTTCCCTGCATAAGCGGCCAATGGCTTGTTGCTGCGGAACCCCGGTAATCTCTGTGGCAGCACGATTGAAATATGTTACTTTCCAATCGGCATCGACCGTAAAAACGCCTTCTGTAATAGAATCTAATACAATATCATGAACTTTTTTATCCATAAAAAATATTATACATAAAACCATTGCAAAATGCAATGCGTGTTTAAGGAGAAAAACAAAATAGTAGATAAACCATAGCACTATTTAAAAATACTATATGGAAATTCCTTGAATCCGCTTCAGAATAATTTAGTATAAGAAGTTAGACAGTGATTGACAGGATGTCTTTTTTTGAGGTTTGAGTATGCCGGAACAGCGAGATATTGTTATCGTCAGTGATTTGCACATGGGAGACGGCGGCCCGCGTGATAATTTTGCGGCGGACGACAAAGAACAGCAGTTTTCACTGTTTCTGGATTATGTCGAGACTCAGAGGGCGGAGTTATTTATTCTCGGCGATTTGTTTGAGTTCTGGCAGTCAAATATTGGGCGGGTACTTATATTTCGAATGCCGCTTTTAGAGCGATTTGCCCGGATGGGAGTCATTTATGTGGTAGGCAACCACGATGCCGATTTGGAAGATTTGGTGGGGACAAAACTGCTGAATCACCCTTTTTTTGACCGGATGAGCGGCCCGTTTTCACGGCAGATCGGACAACGAACATTCCGTTTTATGCACGGACATGAAGTCGATCCATTCAACCGCGACGGCACGCCGCGTTGGGGGCGGATTCTGTCGATTCTGGCCGGCATTATCGAAGACCGGAAAGGCTCGCCGCTTCTGTCGGCAGGGGGGTTGACGGAAAAGACACTTCTGAGGATCAGCCGGTCGTTTATGTGGATGTGGAATAACTCGGTCAACTGGTTTGAAAAGGGACGGGCCGATGAGCCGCATCACAGTGTTTCCGAATCCTTGACGCCGGCGCAGGAGCCGGGCCGGGTTAAGGGTATTTTATCGCTCTATCAGAAAGACCTGAGGCAGAAAGGCTACGATTGTCTGGTGGCCGGACATACCCACCGGGCTGGAATGGTCGGCGGGTGGTATGCCAATAGCGGCTGTTGGGTAGGGCTGCGTAATAATTTTTTGAGGATAACACCGGACGGAGCCGTTCAGGTTTGGGAATGGAAGAGTAGTCAGGCGATTTTAATCAATGATTCTGTGACGGCAAAGGACTGAATGTTATGTCGAAAAAACGAAAGAAGATGCGGCTCTTCACCGCCACGGCCCGGAAGGCCGGTTTGCCGCCGGGGACTCCTGTTTATGTGGGAGATCGGGCCGGACAACCGATACGGATGACGCTGATTGACTACGATGAGAAGGTATTAAAAGAACAGACGCTTGAAAAGATCGAAGATTGTTTTGGCTACCAAACTACTTCAACGGTTACATGGATCAATGTTGACGGTGTTCATAACGTTGATATCGTTGAAAAAGTCGGCAAACAATTCAACCTGCATCCGCTGACGCTGGAGGATATTGTGCATCCGGGACAGCGTCCGAAATTTGAAGAATACGACAATTACCTGTTTATGGTAGTCCGTATGCTTCAGTACTCCCAGGAAAATGCAATGGTGACCAGCGAGCAGGTCAGCTTTATTTTGGGAGGCAATTTTCTAATAACATTTCAGGAAGCGGTCGGCGATGTGTTTGAACAGATTCGCCAGCGTCTGCGGTCTGGCAAAGGACGTGTCCGCAAAATGGGTGATGATTATCTGGCCTATGCTTTAATCGATGCGATTGTCGACAACTATTTTAAGATTCTGGAATCAATGGGTGAAAAAATAGAAGACCTTGAAGAGCAGCTCTTGTCCAACCCCGATGAATCCCTCTTGGCGTCCATCCATTATATGAAGCGGGAATTGATGACAATGCGCAAGTCCGTCTGGCCGTTGCGGGAAGTACTAAGCATTATGCAGCGGACCGACTCGCCGCTGATTACACAGGGAACCCGTGTTTATTTGCGGGACGTGTATGATCATACGGTGCAGATACTGGATATTATAGAGAATTTTCGCGATGTCGTGGCGGGAATGCTGGATATATACCTGTCCAGTCTGAGCAATCGGATGAATGCAGCGATGAAGGTATTAACGATCATTGCGACAATCTTTATCCCGCTCAGTTTTATTGCCGGTATTTTCGGGATGAATTTCAAATATATGCCGGAACTTCAGTGGAAGTGGGCTTATCCGTGGGGTTTCTGGGGAATCATCCTTGCATCAGTAGCGATTATGGTGTATGTTTTTCGAAGGAATAAGTGGCTTTAATACAGTCGAAACAGAATGACGGAGGTTGTTTTGCCGAATTGGTTCCAAGAGCATCCTGATTTATTTGCGTGGGTCGTGCTGCCGCTGCTGATTTTTCTGTCTCGTGTTACCGATGTGACGTTGGGGACAGCCCGTGTGGTCTTTATCTCGCGGGGTTACAAGCTGTTGGCAGCGTTTTCGGGCTTCTGGGAGGTTCTGATCTGGCTTTTGGCGATGGGGCAGATTATGAAGAACCTGTCCAATCCCCTGTGCTATATTGCCTATGCGTCGGGATTTGCGCTTGGTAACTATGTCGGCGTTACGCTGACGGAAAAAATGTCGCTGGGGGTGGTCTTGGTGCGTATCCTGACACACGAAAATGCCGATGCATTGATCGAATCGCTTAAAACCGCTCGATATGGTCTGACATGTATTGACGGACGAGGAGCATTCGGTCCGGTGAAGGTGATTTTTACCATTGTTCAGCGGCATGATGTCGATCAGGTTATTTCAATTATCCAGACACATAATCCGAAGGCCTTTTATTCTATTGAAGAAATAGATGAGGTGAGCAAAGGAAAACTGGCTCCTCGAAAAATGCCTGTCAGTCTTCATTTCATCCGGTTGTTCAGGCCGATGCGCAAGGGCAAATAGGCTCTTTTAAGGACCAAGCACGAATGGAAAAAGCAAAATTCAAGCTGGAGCAACTTAAGACAGTCTTACAGGGACATCAGACGATGCTGATTGTTATGCAGGATAATCCTGACCCGGATTCCATTGCTGCGGCAGTTGCTTTGCGCAAGCTGGCCAATGCGCTGGCGGACATACAGTGCTCAATTGCCCATGGCGGTACGGTTGGACGCGGCGAGAATCGTGCGTTAGTCAAATATCTTAGCCTCAATCTGCGTCCGCTGGATCAGATTGATCCGGCCGCTTTTGAACTGTTTGCCTTGGTCGATACCCAGCCCGGTACAGGAAACAATTCTCTGCCGGAAAAAATCGAACCGGATATTGTTATTGATCATCATCCATGCCGTAAGACGACGCGAAGCTGCCGTTTTACCGATATCCGCAGTCATTACGGTGCTACGGCTACGATTCTCTATGAGTATTTTAAATGTGCCGGGATTAAGATCGAAACGCCTTTGGCGACAGCGATGTTGTATGCCATTCGCTCCGATACACAAGACCTGGGACGGGACACCTCTCGTGCGGATATTCAGGCGCTGACAGACCTGTTTCAGTCGGCCAATAACCGGATGCTCAGTGAGATTCAACGCGGAAAAGTCCAACGCGATTATTTTCAGATGCTTTCCGATGCGCTCAAGAAAGCCAAAGTTTATGGCAATGCCATCGTGACCAATCTGGGAAATGTTGACAATTCCGATATGATTGCTGAGGTGGCGGACCTGCTTTTGCGCGATGATTTAACCAATTGGGTAATGGTCTATGGTTTCAATAGAGATAAGCTGGCCATTTCATTACGAACTGAGCAGGAACAGCTTGGTGCAGATAAAGTGATGCATCGTATTGTGGCTCGAAAGGGGACCGGCGGGGGGCATCCCAGCTACGCAGGCGGACAAATCAGTATAAAAAACTTAAAACAAAAACAGGTCGAGAAACTCGAAAAGCTAATAATCTCACGTTATCTTCAGTCGGTTGTGACCAACGGCGAAAGAACTGAAAATCTCATTCGGATGTAGCTTTTTTTCATTTCTGCCGGTTTAGGACTTTACTTTTTGCTCTGTCTTTTTTAAGATGTTTCTATGTCCAGAAACAAAAAAAGCATAAAGCCATCGTATATCGACGAAATCTGTTCGGTATTATGTACTATCAAAGATGTTCATCAGATGCGGTGTTTTCTGGAGGAAATACTGACACCCGCCGAGAGGAAAGACCTTGCTTTGCGATGGGAGCTGATGCGGATGTTAATGGAGGGAGTTCCGCAGCGTCAAATTGCTGACGAACTGGGGGTAAGTCTATGCAAAATCACGCGCGGTGCCAAGATACTCAAGCAAATAGATTCGGTAAGTAAACAGCATTTAATGTCCAGGAGTCCTCGTAATGAACCGTAAAATTTTGCTGAATGAAAAAGACATTCCCCGTCAATGGTACAATCTTGCCGCCGATCTGCCCAATCCTCCGCTACCTCCTTTGGGGCCGGATGGAAAGCCGATAAATCCTGAGATGCTGGCCCCTGTGTTTCCGATGAATATTATCGAGCAGGAAGTCAGTACGCAGCGGTGGATTGATATTCCGGAAGAAGTGCTGGATATTATGTATCGCTGGCGTCCGGCGCCGTTGCGCCGAGCGGTATACCTGGAGCGTTATCTGGGAACGCCGGCCAAGATTTATTACAAAGATGAAAGCACCAGTCCCGCAGGCAGTCACAAACCCAATACAGCGGTTCCGCAGGCCTGGTATAATAAGCAATTCGGGATTACGCGTCTTACGACCGAGACCGGGGCAGGGCAGTGGGGCTCAGCCTTGGCATTTGCCTGCCGGCTGATCGGCCTTGAATGCAAGGTTTTTATGGTTCGTATCAGTTTTGATCAAAAGCCGTTCCGCAAGTTGATGATGCAGGTCTGGGGCGGCAATTGCGTCGCCAGCCCCAGTACCGAGACTAAAGCCGGCCGTGACATTCTTGCCAAGTATCCCGATACCCCCGGCAGTTTGGGCATTGCGATCTCTGAAGCGATTGAACAGGCTGTTACCGATCCAACAGGCAAGACCCGCTATTCGCTGGGCAGTGTGCTGAATCATGTGATGCTGCACCAGTCCATCATCGGTCTTGAGGCAAAAGCGCAGCTCAAAAGTATCGGCGAAAAACTGCCGGATGTAATTATCGGCTGTGCCGGCGGCGGAAGCAACTTTGCCGGTTTGGCATTCCCGTTTACCGCTGACAAAATTAATGGAGCTGACATTGAAATCATTCCGGTTGAACCGACGGCCTGTCCGACGCTGACCCGGTCACCGTTTGCTTATGATCATGGCGATACCGCTTGTATGACGCCGCTGCTGCCGATGCACAGCTTGGGTCACGATTTCGTTCCGCCGCCGATTCACGCCGGGGGACTTCGCTATCACGGTATGGCCCCGCTGGTCAGTCAGTGTGTTGTTGAAGGGCTTCATACCCCTCGCGCCATTGACCAGGTCGAATGTTATGAAGCTGCGCTGACATGGGCCAAGACTGAAGGTTTTATTTGTGCCCCGGAGACCAGCCATGCCGTTGCCGCTGCCATTCAGGAGGCAAAAAAAGCCAAAGAAGAGGGCAAAGAAAAGGTGATTTTGTTCTCTTACAGCGGACACGGCCTGATGGATTTGTCCGGCTATGATGCCTATATGAGCGGAAAGCTCAAGCCGTATTCATTGCCTGATGAGATGCTTGAGAAAACCGAAGCGTGTCTGAAAACCTACCCCAAAGCGGCGGTACGCAAAACCGGAAAATGGTAAGTCTTTTAATACGAGATACTTATAGGCTTGCCTCGTAAGAGGCAGGCCTTTTTTTTGTTGAGTCAAACAGTATTAAGGAAGTCTTTAATTTGTGCCGTATGTTTATAAGTTATTTATATTCAATGGTTTGTGGTATTTTAAAAATCTCTTGTTATTGTTTGTTCCGCATGCCGGGTGTTTAGTAATCATGAAGTCAACATGGACACCGCCGGTACCTCCAGTTCCGGTTCTCTCAGCTTGGATGCCGCACAGCCCCAACACAAAACATCCACAAACGGAATGTCTCGTGAAGATTTCGCAGAAAATCCTCTTGCCAAACGGACAAAAATGTGTAAAGTAAAATGTCTATTGCCCAGGTGGCGGAATTGGCAGACGCGTCAGGTTGAGGGCCTGATGCCCGATAAGGGTGTGCTGGTTCAAATCCAGTCCTGGGCATTTTTTTTGCCTCCGTTTTCCGTTTGTTTCTCCTGAATTTCCTTGTAACACTTTGCATCTCTGCGCAAATGAACACAACCGCGCGCAACTGAGCGCACCATGACACAACTGAGCGCAACTGGTATGCAACTGAGCGCAAGTGTGATGGAACTTGAC
>CAZYQN010000050.1:0-28560 GCA_964649955.1 uncultured Pirellulales bacterium | reverse complement strand
CTATTTATACCAGCATGGGTAAATTAAACAGCAAATTTACCCATCCTACCGGCTATTGGCAGGGTGTAATCAGCCATTGATTGGCAAATAACTGCAGGTCGGCTGTGTCAATTATACCAAACGGTTCAGCCAGGTCGCAATCGCCATTGTATGCAGCATCCACTCCTGACACGGCCTGCCAGGCCGCGGCGAATGTAAGAAAGTCAAAAAAATCCACATTGCCGTCCTCATTCCTATCAGCAATCGACAACTGCCACAGCGCCGTTGGCAGTCCACCGAAGGTGGCCGGCCAGCTTGCGGCATTTTGGGCCAGGTAATAGACGGTTACTTCGCAGCCCAAGAATGGGTACCGCCCAAAGTCGGGGGGAGTCCCTTTGAAAAAAATGCCGGTCAGGCTGGTGCACCAATCGAACGCGTAGTCTCCGATGCCGGTGACGCTGTCGGGAATAATGACGTCGGTCAGGCTGGTGCAGGAAGAGAACGCCTCGTCTTCGATCCAGGTGACGCTTTCGGGGATTGCGTAGCTCCCACTTAACCCTGCCGGGTATTGGATAAGCATGGTTTGGCTCTTATTGAATAAGACCCCATCCGCACTGGCATAGGCGGGATTGTTTGTATCCACCGTTATAGCGATCAGGTTGGTGCAGGAATAGAATGCCTGGTAACCGATGCTGGTGACACTGTCGCCAATAACGACGCTGGTCAAGCTGGTGCAGGAATAGAACGCGCTTTTACCGATACTGGTGACGCTGTCGGGGATAATGACGCTGGTCAGGCTGGTGCAAGAATGGAACGCATAGCTTCCGATGCCGGTGACGCTGTCGGGAATAATGACGCTGGTCAGGCTGGTGCAGAAAGAGAACGCATAGTTTCCGATGCCGGTGACTGTCAGACCGTCGAGTGTGTCGGGGATGGTGATGTCTTTGCCGGTACCGGTGTAGTCTGTGATGGTACATGTGCTGTTGCCGTTGTCGGCATACTTATAGTCTCCAAACGTCTCTGCTGAAGTAAAGCCCGAGACGCATAAATAAGCCACGATTGATAATAGAAATATTCTCTTCATTTTCTCCGCTCTCCATCAAAAAAACCGGTTTCTACACCCTTTCAAGGTTGTCCGCAGCGGGTCACTGTTCGCCTATTTGGATTTTGTGCCCTATACTCACCTTATTCTGCTCGAAGCAACCCTATAGTACCTTTTCCTGTCGGTTCATTCAAGTAAAAAAGTTATACGCGGTCAAAATACCGCAGAAATACGGGTTTTTAATATCTAACCAAAGGAAAACGGTCCACAACTCCTTAAAGGTTTTCCCACTATCGTCCAAGGCTGAAACCGGACCATTCCGATAGACTTTGCAAAGGAAGGACGTTGTCATTTGGGGTTGTCATCGCAGTGCTCCGTCCCCGGAATAAGCGATGCGGGCGGGACGGGCGCATTTTCCAAAAATATAACCGCGCTGCGGTTGTGGAATTTTGTCTGAATCAACCGATTCCTCATCCCTCGATGAACTCGGGACAGGCTGTTCGTTCGGGGTGACGAAGCTTGGAAATTGTTCGTCACAGACTCTTGCGGACTTGCGGATCGCGGGCTGTTAAGACGTTATGGGGGTGCGAAATTTTAAAAAAGCCCAAAAAACTATGCGATTTCGGGGTTAATTTCTGGTACACTTTTTGGCCTGTGAACGGTGTTGCTCCTTCGGAATTAAGGTTTTTTGGGACAGGAAAGGCGATTTTGAAAAAACAATGGTATGCAGACGGGCTGCGGTTTGAGTGTACGGGGTGCGGCAATTGCTGCGGCGGGCCGGAGGAGGGGTACATCTGGATTTCAGGGGAGGAGATTGAGCGGCTGGCAGCGTATCTGGGGACGACCGTTGAGGCCGTGCGGAAGAAGTATCTTCGGCGTGTCGGTTTTCGGCTGAGCATTCTGGAGGATGCGAGGACCCGCGACTGCATTTTTCTGACGACGGGTAAGGACGGGGGGCGCGGGTGTGCGATCTACCCGGTACGGCCCAACCAATGCCGCACGTGGCCGTTTTGGAACGATAACCTGCGGTTGGCGGATATGTGGAATCTGGCTGGTGTTAAATGCCCGGGTATCAATCACGGGCGGTGTTATACAGTCGAAGAAATCGAGCAGAAGAGAACCCAAAAGAAGTGGTGGGATAAGTAAAAAATCAATTATTGACAGCCTGTCGGGCTTGGCTTTTTTATGGAAGAACCCTCTATTATCATTGCAGTTGCCCAGATTTATCAATCTCTGGATGAGCAGATCGCCGGGATGGGGCAATCGTGTCAGGCGTGCGGGGGGTGCTGTGATTTTGAGGCGTTCGGGCATCGGCTGTATCTGACGACGCCGGAACTGATGTATTTTACGCATTCTGCGGGGAAGCCTTTGGCGGTTATGGCCGGGGGTGTGTGTCCTTATCGGATTGAGGGCAAATGCAGCGTGTATCCGTTTCGTTTTGCGGGGTGCCGGATTTTTCAGTGCAAGGGAGACGAGAGCAGGCAGGGGGAGCTGAGTGAGGCGGTCATTGTGCAGTTCAAGGGGCTTTGCGAGCGATATGGTATTGCCTATCGGTATGCGGATTTGAAAACGGCATTGAGCGGGGCGATGTAAACTCCATTATCGAATGCTACTGCGGGCGGGGGATCAAGGTCTGCGGCTGGCGCAGCTCGATGAATTTGACCTTTCCCTGGAGCGTGTTTTTATTTTCGGTGTAGTGCTGGTAGAGGGTGGTAATCTTTTCCTTTTCGTCGGCCTCAAGAAGACGGGCGGCCTGTCCCCACGCAGCACCCCAGTGGACTTTGGTACCGTCTTTGACATTGAGTACGAGATGCGGCTGGCCGGCGTTCTTGCGGCCGGCAAAGTTGGTTACGTCGATGCTGTCAATTTCATCCAAGAGGGGCTTTTGAATCGGCTCGGCGGCGGTCATCATCTGCAAGTCCATCAACGACAGGATATAAATCAGCTCCATTCCCGCTTTGGCATCTTCGGCCAACCAGACAGAGCCGGCAGGAGGGACGGACCGCTGTGTGAACCCGATCACTTCCGGAACGGCGATGGTCGTTACCGGCAGGGCCTGAAAGACCACCATTTTCTCATCGACATAATAACTGCGTCCGGCGACGGTTGCCTTCACGATGGGGCGGCGGTATTGTGCCGATATTTCGAGGTTGGTCGGTGTGGTCTGCACCCGGACATCGAAGAGCCACGGGATTTTGCCCAGACGCTCGCTGATGGATCGGGCGGCCGACTCGTTGAGGGGAAAACGACTGCCTCCGACGGTGTCGATGATATGGTCGGTCCAGGCCTGTCCCAGCCATGACGGGGGGTTGATGAGTTTGAGCGGGCCGGCATTTTCCTCCGTCTGCGGCAAGGTCTTGACGTAGCGCTCCATATACATAAAGCCGGCGGTCAGTCCGGCGCCTAAAAGGGCAAATCCGATGATGGTCAGCATGACCCACAGCCAGGACGGCATCAGCGGGGCATCTTTCTTTTTGCGTGTGCGCGGGGACGGTGCGGTTTTCTTTTTTGTATCGCGTTTGAGAAAGTCAAACCAGCCTTTGCCGTCTTTGTTTTTTTTGCGTTTGGTCACGGGCAGCATTTCCTTGCGCAGGGGGTTACGGCGGCGGGGCGGTCGTTCCATGCGGCCTCAGCGATACGGCGGCACAATTCGGGTGTCGGAATGCCGGCCTTTCGTGCGGCCATCGGCAGCAGGGAATGACTGGTAAAGCCCGGCAGGGTGTTGATCTCCAACACATACGGGATGCCGTCATCGGTCAAAATCAGGTCGACCCGGCTCAGATGGCGGCAGTTCAATGCAGCAAAGCAATCCAGGGCCGTTTGCTGAATCCGTTTGACCATCGCCGTGTCGGTGATCGTGTCAAACAGATACTCAGTTGTGTCGGCGATGTATTTGGCGTGGTAGTCGTAAAAGGCGGCTTTGCTGCGAATTTCAATAATCGGCAGGGCGGAGCCGTTGACGATGCCGACGGTGATCTCGCGGCCTTTGATGAATTCTTCAATCATACAATCGCCGAAGGTTTTGAAACAGTGGAGGGCTTTGGCGGCGGCGGTATTGTTGTTGTCTATGATTTCGACACCGACGCTGCTGCCCTGACGGGCGGGTTTGATAACAATACGGCCGGAAAATGCGGCGAGCTTTTTGAGCAGCGTTTGTTCGGTATCCTGCGGGGTGACGATGATTTGCTTTGGCACGGTAATTCCGGCACTGGCAAAGGCTATCTTACTTTCGACTTTGTCAAAGGCTATTCGGCTGGCTTCGGCGCCGGAGCCGGTAAAAGCGAGCTTTCGCTGTTCCAGAAGCGTTTGAATGCCGCCGTCTTCGCCGAACTGGCCGTGCAGGGCGAGGAAAAAAACGTCAATGGTCGTGTCGTCGAGAATCCGTGTATCATCCGGCGTGATATCCGAAAGCACCGTTTTAATACCTGCTTCCTGAAGCGATGCATGGATGGTCTGTCCACTGAGCAGACTTACCTGGCGTTCCGATCCGATGCCGCCGGAGAGGACGGCGACTTTTAAGCGATTTATATGTGAGTCAGACACGGCTATTCCTGAAAAAATCAAATACTAAAAAATCAAAATGGGGCCTCAAACGTTCACATTGGATTCGACTACCAAATCTCAATTTCCAGTTCCAATTCCACGTCAAATTTTTCTTTGACCTTTGACTTGACCATGTCGATAAGCTGTTTGACATCGGCGCTTTTGCAGCCGCTTTCGGTGGTGATGAAATTGGCGTGTTTATCGCTGACGATTGCGCCGCCGACCTGTGTGCCCTTGAGGCCGGCGCGATCAATCAGGGCGCCTGCGCTCATCCCCCGCGGATTTTTAAAGATGCATCCGGCGTTATGAGTGTTGAGCGGCTGGGTATTTTTTTTGTAGATCCACACTTCTTTGACGGTTTTGAGCATCTGGTCGGGATCGGCCTGTTCCAGTTCCAACGTTGCATCGAGAATAATCGGTGCGGTGATGTTGACCCAGCGATAATCAAAGACCAATTCGGGCTTTGCTTTTTCGAAAATATTGCCCTGCATATCCATTACCCTGACGCATTGCGTGCAGGAGCCGATATCGCCGAGGTTGCCGCCGGCATTCATACGGATGGCCCCGCCGACCGAGCCGGGAATGCCTGTTAAGGCTTCCAGACCGCTTAGACCTTTGCGAACCGAATCCATCACAAGTTTATTAAGATTGACGCCTGCTCCGGCTTTGAGACTATTGCCTTCAAAAGCGGCTTGTGTAAATGCATCGCTGTCCAATTTTAAAATGACACCTTTGACACCTTCATCGCTGATGAGCAGATTAGAGCCAAAGCCCAGCACCCGGATCGGGATTTGCGATTGTGTACATCGATGGACGATCTCCTGAAGCTGTTCGATGCTTTGCGGACGTACCAGGTACTCGGCGCACCCGCCGAGGGCGTACCAAGTCAGCTCTTTTAACGATGCATTTTTTTTAACGATGCTCTCTAAGCCATTGAATATAGTCATCAGAAACCTTCCAAATCGTTCCGGCGCCCATCGTCATGACCAGATCGCCGTCGTGAATATGTGTTTTCAAATAGTCCAGTATCCCTGCAAAATCTTTAATAAACATTGCCTCGCACTGCCGCTGACGAATCCTCTCGACCAGCGTCTCGGCGTTGACCGTGCTTTTGCTTTCGGCGGTGTCCCGCACGAAGTAAATCTCGGGCACAATGATTATATCAGCCAGCTTAAAGCTTTCTGCAAAATCATCAAGCAAAAAACGGGTTCGGCTGTATTGATGCGGCTGAAAGATGCACCAGAGACGTTTTGGGGCGTACCTCTGTCGTACGGCTTCCAGCGACGCCCGGATTTCAGTCGGATGGTGAGCATAATCATCCAGAATGGTAATGTCGCCGATCTTTGCTTTCAACATCAGACGACGGTCGATGCCGGTAAAGCTGCCCAGCAGTTGCAGGACGGTGGATTCGGGGACGCCGGCTTCGATGGCGGCGGCGGTCACGGCCAGACTGTTGTAGACATTGTGCCGGCCGGGAAGGGAGATTCGAACCCGCCCCAGAATACTGCCTGCGCGGAGCAGGTCAAAGGAGTAAAGTCCGTCGGTCAACTCCAGATTAGCGGCGGTATAATCGCAGTGTGGTTCCAAGCCAACGGTTACGACGCGCTGGTCGGATTTTAGCCGCCGCAGAACGCGAGCGACGTTTTTATCGGACCCGTTGGCAATCAGGACACCGCCCGGCTTGATACCGGCGGCAAAATCACTGAATGCATCCACGATTTCATCTTCGTCTCTATAGTAATCCAGATGATCTTGTTCTATATTAAGGATGATGCCGATGTTCGGGTGCAGATTGAGGAAGCTACGGTCGTATTCGCATGCCTCGGCGACAAAGAGGCGGCCGTTTCCGACACCACTGGAGCCGCCCAGTTGCGGGATATCGGCACCGATGATAAAGTTTGGCTTAAGTCCAGCGTTTGTAAGAAGATGGGTAGTCCATGCGCTGGTGGTGCTTTTGCCGTGGGTGCCGCAAACGGCGATACCGGTGAAGGTATCAAACAAGCGGCCCAGCATCTCGGCGTATTTTAGAATCGGACAACCCAGCTCACCAGCGCGTGCCAGTTCGGGGTTGCCTGCGGTGACGGCAGCACTGATGATGACGGCATCGACTGCCTGAGGGAGGTTCCGGGGGCTGTGGCCGATGTGAATTTCCGCTCCCAGCCGTCGTAATTCGTCGGTGATCGTGCTTTCGCACATATCGGAGCCTGTGATTTTGGCGCCGCGCCGCATCAGCAGCTTGGCCAAGCCGCTTGTGCCGATGCCTCCGGCCCCGATAAAATGGTATGTCTTCCCTGAAAATTGATCCATATTCCAATCCGTTTAACTTTTAAAGTCGCCGTATCTTAACGCACGGCAATCCTTTATTCAAGACCTATCGAAACGTTATTTTGTCCAATACTTTGTTTCATCGCCCAATCAGGGCAAGAAACTTGACTTGCAGTCTTGATTTCGATGCATTATGGATGTCAGCAGGAACTGTAAATTCGATGTGATGCAGTAACGGAACAGAAGCGAATCATGATTTTCCCTGTTTTCTGTGCTAATAAGCCGTTTTTTTTTGAAATGACCATCAACCTGTCGATTCGGGCGGCGTCCTATTCATAGAAGGAATTGAGGTGTCATGTTAAAAGGCTGTAATCGGGCCGTTTTCTTTGATAATTGAATAGGTGTTTTTTGCCGTTCTCTGTACACGGGACATTGATTTTTCTCAAAAAAAGAGTTATAATCAGGGAAAAACATAGGGCAGGTTATATTTTCGTGGACGTAGAACGCATAAAGAATCCCCAAGAGACGGCAGATCAGGTCAAGTGGGCCGAGCGTTTGTTCGCGGAGTACCATGCTTATATCCGAGCAACGATCAAATACTTCCTGAAAGACCCTCTGGAGCAGGAAGAATTATACCAAGATATATTTGTGTATTTTGTCCACAAGCGAATCCCCGACGACGTTGTTAAAATCCAGTCCTACTTATACCGCGTGATCCTGGATCGTGTCCGTGACCGAAAACGCAAACAGACCCGCTATACGAATCGGCTGCAGCTTTATGCGTATGAGCAATCGGAACGGCAGGCCGAGGATGCCGGCACTACGCTCCATCGTGAACAGATAGAGGAAGTATTTGCACTTATCAATACCCGGTTGACACCGAAAGAAGCGGATGCAGTGATAGCCCGTTATAAAGATAATCTTGAAGTAGAGGAAATAGCCCGAAAGATGAATATTAAGCCACGGACGGTATCGCATTATTTATCTGAAGGGCTTAAGAAGCTAAGAACCAAGCTCCTCAAGGATGATGAGTCGTAAAGAGGGAGTATCTTATGGAATGCCAGACAGAACAAGAATATTATTACAGTTACATTGAAAAGGATTTCCAGTCCATTCCGCCGGAGCGGCTGGAGCATATCCGCTCATGCGGGATATGCCTTGCGCGCATTGCGGAGCTGGAGCAGGCCGTCAATGCTGTATCGCCGTTGCCGCGACCGCTAACGGACCAACATCTTGCGCTGCATTTTCGTTTGCTTGATCAATGGATTGACTGCGATACCATCAAGCCCTTTCTGCCCCTTTTGGCGATCCAATCCTTGCCGGTGCATATCGATACGCCGGTAACGGCTCATGTTGCATCGTGTCCGGCGTGTCGGGCAGATATGGATCGCCTTCTTTTGCTCAATTTAGACGAGGCCGGGTGGGTTGAGGCGGCACGGGTTCTGACAGGGGATGTTCACTCCGGCAATGAGCTTTCACGGCAGGCTAAAGAAATTCTGGGTGCAATCGGGCATCGTGCCAATTCCGGTATTCTGACCCGTGCGGCATTTACCGGCGGGAAAGAGGATACGACTCTCTATATCGAGACGATAGTTCCGAAGGCTGCCCGGCCGGAGATTCGGATGCGGCGGACAGTCCGGCTGACTGCCTCGGGATTGGCGGCGGCTGTGATGTTGTTTGCAGTATTGTTGTTTATTGAGCCGCATTCAGCGACAGCGCTTGAGCTGCAGGAGTTTTACAATTCCCTTTCTGCGGTGAAAAATCTTTCCATCCGTACGACTATTGCCGAAGAAGATGAAGCGGTGCAATCCATTTGGGTGTGTCAGGAGCGGGGCTTGGTTTTGGTTGATTCGCCGGAAAAAGCGGTATTGGTAAACATAAACAGCAGGGAAATGCTCACGCGGAACAAACCTGTTGGGTTGACGCGTCTTGAGCCGGGTAATTTTGTTGTGCCTGAATTTCTCCATTTGCCTTGGGGACTGCTGCCGTTTAAAGATATTACTGTTCTGCCTGACGGTGTCGGCTGGAAACAAATAGACGTACAAGACGGTGGGCGGATCGTTGTTTACGAGCTTTCGTGGACGGAAACACTGTCAAGCGGGCGCACTATTGACAGAAAATGGACGGGCAGTCTGCAAAGAGACACGCATCTTCCGGAAAAGATCGAATGGTACGAACGGCTGGATAACCAGCTGCCTTATACTCTCCGGATGACGATGGAAATCACCTACCCGAAGACTTACGATGTCATTGAGGCGATGCGCAGCGCCGGCCTTGAACTTCCTTACGGCGACCAAAGATAGACGGCGCTGGGACCGCCGTTGTTCGGGTCCTCACAAGCCAGGCGTAAGACTTTAATCGATTGGACGTGACCGTCTGCAAAGGCGGTATTGACGGAATGGCTGTAATGTCGGCCTTTGAGGGCATCCGCCTCCTGAGCGGGGTGGAAGGTCCGGCCGGCGTTGGCGGCAAGGCCGGGCAAATAGAAGGAGTTGAGACGATGAAGATTTTCAAAGCTGACCTTTGCCGCCGGCAAAGTGGCTTTCCAACTCATAAGCGCATACCCGGAATCCGCCAGCAACAGTGTACGGCTTGCCTGGCGGAGCCGAGAGGCCTTTAGGGGTGAGCCGAAAAATTCATTGTCTATGGTTGTCTTTCCGATTTTATAAACCGAATAATTGGCTCCATAGTTACCGCATAAAAAAGTATCGGTTTGCGGCTGTGACGGACACAGCGTAAAGGATTCGCCTGTGCGATTGATACTGTCGGCGATAAAGTGAAACCACCACCATCCCATCCAGTCGCGTGAGGCATCGCCGACAAATCCTCCCGGAGGTGCGGATGAATAGCCCGAATTGTCACAAAAGCCATATGGAAAACAATCTGTATTTTGGGTGTATACTAAAGAGGCCATTGCATTTTGTTTCAGATTGTTTTGGCAGGCCAGACTCCGGCCCCGGTCTTTGCTGCCGGACAGCGCAGGCAACAATACCCCCATCATCACGGCGATAATGGCAATAACCACCAGGACTTCAATCAGGGTAAAACCGTGTCTGCGCATAGCACCATTCTACACGATTGAACTCCTCAATGCAAGCCGCTATTGCCCCGCATAAGGCCTGAAAATTATTTGCATGCCCGAATATGGCGGTTGTAAAATCGTCCGGTAAGGGCACATAGTGTTAATGTCGACGGATCGTTGATACAATACGAGTATTCATAGGCCAGAAATTGTTGACCGGTACAGATTCCGCCGTCTGTATCTTTGCGGCAGCCCCATCGCTCCTGCATTCTATAATACACTCCGCCGCACAAACCTCCGATAGGCTGCGGACAATTGATAATCTCCTCTGTCTGTATCAGGTCGGTACAGGAATAACCAACCGTACTGCCCCCGAGAATCTGTTGCTGCTGAGCTGCATTGAGAAATTCCACCTGTCCCGACAGTAAAATGGGACTGTCCGAAACCAGCAGGGCAGTTCCTTCGTACCAGTCGGCCAGAAGCTCACGTATGGACCGTTTCCAGTAAAATTTGCGGTCGGCCAAATCGACGGTCCAAGCGGCGTCTTTTTCAATGCGATCCAGCACAACATAATGCTTCACGGCAGGATAGTGCAGGATAACCCCGTAATTGGAAAATTTGGCGATCGAGTCCAAGTCTGTTTTGACGGCGACACAATGCAGTCCGCTTTGCTCCAAGGACTGTTTCATATCATAAAGACTGGTTAATTGCAAAGAGGCGGTTGCGGTTGCTGCGGCGGTGTTTGCGGGAAGCTGTTTTGAAAACCGCTTGGCGATATGATTGGCCGCCAGCGTGGCACAATTACGTTCCATTCCGCCTTGGGTTGACGATGTCATTATTTTTTCCGCCAGCAGACCGCCGATATCCACTCCTTCGGCAGCGTGATACATAAATGATTTCGTCTGGCCATTCGGTTTCAATTCCACCACCGTCCCATTGGCGAACGAAGGACGGTAGGGCTCTGTCGGCAGCGCGGCATCAACATCCCCCAAACGCCAGTCTTCATAGGAAAGAAGGACAGGTTCCTCACCCCGCAGATCAAACCGTTCCACCGTGATGATAAAGGGAATCCAAGTCTGTCCGACTTGACGCGGGTCGGTGTAACGCTGCTGAATTGATAATGATGTATTTTTCATGGTGTAGGAACAGGGAAGATACTGCTTCTGCGGATCGAGGATGACGATGATCTCAAAAGAGGCCCCCGCCGCCTGAGGGGTAAATGTCAGCCGGAGCCGGGCCTGACCGTTGTCTGTATATTCCACGGCAGATGGATTGGAGGCATTCAGTTTTTCACGAGTGAAGGTTCCCAGTCCCCAGGGGATGATGCCGGCAGTAAACGGCCCGAAAAGGTTGGCGGGAACTTCCTGCTGATCCGTTACGACAACGGCATAATCCGTTGACTTGTAGTATCGCGTATAGGTGTTTCCGTCATACGAAAAGATACGGTGTTTATTGCTCTGGTGATCGGGACGTTCCACAGAGGATGCGCTGGTCATATCGGTTGACTCTGTGGGCGGAGTCAAAAGCCGAATATCCCAATAAAACCGCCGACCATCGTAACGGAACAGTTCTTCCGATTCATAGGTCGTTTCTTCTCCGGCACGATATTCCAGATATCTGGAACGGATCGTTCCGCCCTCAAGCCAGGTACGTTTTGGTGTTTGGGTCAGCGTCGTTATAAGGGTATTGACCTCTTCGGTGGTCAGTGTTCTTTCACCGAAAGAGGTAAGGCTGATCCCGCAGACGAACAGTATATAAACCAATATTCTCATTAGAATTCTCCCGGTTATTCCACAATTTCCTCTGTTGCGGAGGATTTAACAGCATCAATAAATTCGTTCCATTGTTCTTCTTCGATCGTTTCCTGCATTGCAGGTTCCTGCTGCCACAGTGTTTCGAGTGTTTCCACCATCTGGTCGATCATGCTTTCGGTAATCGGCTGAGCCTGACTGGTCGACGTTGATTGCACAGGAGCGGGAGCAATCTGATGAATAAGAATCGGCAACAGACCTACTGGTCGATCTTCAAGATATTCAAACGGCGACAGTGTCACATCTCCTACCGCTGTTGCCGTATAAACAAAGGAGGCAATCGGCCCGTCCGCTATTGCTCCGCTAAAGCTTGCGGCCAGGAATTGGATACCTTCGTTCTGGGTATAACCCGGCCCCCAGTAATCAAAGAATGTTGTACGCGGTGCGGCTAATAGTTCAGCAGTACTGGTATCGGGGTTGCTGCTGTCATATTCGGTATTATCAATCCAGCCGAGATTGGGATCGGAGATATTAACCTCGATATTGAAGATATAAACGTTTTCATTATATGTGGTCTTGTCCAGATAGAGTTGAATGCTCTGTCCGACATAGAGCGTTATTTCATTTAATCCATTCGGATCGAGAATGGCATAGAAGATATTCGGGTCATTCTGTTCGACCCCCGGCGAGGGTTCAACAGGCTCATTGCTTCGCTTCCAGTTCGGCGTTCCCCACAGCCAGAAGTCCGCAAACATGATTACGTCGGTGAGGTCAACGCTGCCGCTGCGATCTAAATCGGCGCCGCCGCACCAGTTAGGATCGTCACAGTCGTCGGCCATCCAGGATGCGGCCAGCACGGCGTAATCTTCAAAATTGACCAGGCCGTCATTATTCCAGTCCCGAGTGGGGGTGTTGATAATTGATAGCGTCATATTGGGATCTGCCGTCGTCCATGAGACATCGTGGTCGTAGAATTGAACGGTACAGATACCTTCTGTCTGAGGGGTGTAATCCAGGACGAACCAGTTTCCGGGGGAGCGTTTACATTCGCCGGTGTACAGGTCGAATCCGCTCATCCATGAGTCATCCCATTTGAGTACAAATGCCTGTTGTCCAGCGGCCTCCATACAGCTTGCCTGTCCGAAAACGCTGTTCGGGTCATTTAATAAATTACGGCAGCTCAGACGGCCCGTCATACGACAGGCATCGGGAATGAACAACCCGCCGCTCCAGAGGTCGTTGGCGTCGGAATGTACGACCAGACTGACAGGTGAACCGAGCATAACTTCCTGTGTCCAAAGGGGATGCAGGTTGTTGGGGTTGCATAGCGTAATGCGAATTTCCGCCCCTGCCCACATACCAACAGACAGAAAAAGAGTGAATAAAATACAGCTTTTCATACGTTCTCCTCAATAAGTTACGTAAACCACACTCTTAAAGACGCCGCCGTTAAGAAGGGTGTTGATACCGAATTTCATTATTTTCCACCAAAACCCTCATCAAGGAAGGGGGAATTCAATTATTTATATTTTTTTGCATATTTTTGACAAAATCATCATCAACAAGACTTGCCGGACGGCGTCCTTCCTGTGGCAGAGCGGACAATGGAAAGCATGACAGCGGCAGAAGAGCAGCGTAATAATTGTACTGACGGCAGAATTGGGAGACAATAAACAAAACAAAGAGACAAACCAGTGGTATCCGATATGATAAGGGACCAAGGGGATGCGACTGGGTGAGGGTAAGAATAGTCTAAACTCTGACGGGGCAACACAAAAGCGTCACGTGGGTGGTGACGCTTTTGTGTTGTCTTTTTACATAAGGACATACTACATCGTTTTATAGCGTGGTCCGCCTGTCGGTTCCGGTACCGTCCAGCGAATGTTATCGTAGGGACATTTACGCTGGCAGGTTTTGCAATGCAGGCAATTGGAGGGATTTGCCGGTTTCGGCTGACCCTGAATACTTTCATAGACTCCCGCCGGGCAGAATGTGATGCATGGTGCCCCATATTTTGTCAGACAGATGTCCTGGCAAATTTTGGGATCCCTAATCAGCAAATGGCAGGGTTCTTCTTCACGATGTGCGGTTGCGGCCACAGCTGTAAATGTATCTTTATCGAAGCGTATGCCGGATTTGAGGCGATAATGTTGCGGCGTCATCGTCATATAATCCGGTTCAATGTTAAATCTCGGCAGCCAGCCGCCCAATACCGACAAAGGCATTCCCTGAAGCGGACCGAACCTGGCTACGGTCTGACGGAAGTTTTTGGCATGTTCCAATTCTTTTAATATCCCGGCATTCTCGACAAGCCGGGTGTAAACCTGCGATACCACTGACGGAGCAGCGAGTGACTCGACAACAGCCGCCCCAGCGGCAATGCCTGATTCAATAGCGTTGTGCAGCCCCTTGATCTTCAGCATATTCACAAAGCCTGCACTGTCACCCAGTAAAAGCACATTACCCCGACCGATAGTGCCGGTTTCCGGGCATCGCGGGACGGCATACAGTCCGCCTTCGGGAATCATTTTTGCCCCGGCTTCCGTTACGGTTCCGCCGTCGATGAACTGCTTGACATACTTATGTTCTTTAAATCGTGTCAAGGCATCCTGCGGATTAAAATCGCAGTATTTATAATCCAGCCCGACAATCATTCCGACAGCAATGTGATTGTCGCCCATCGGGTACATAATGCCGCCGCCGAACATTGCCGGTCCGATAAACGGCGTCCACAGCGGGTATCCCATTGCGTGAACCACACGGCCGGAGGTGAATTTTTGATATTGTTCCGGACTGACGCGGATCAGCTCTTTGACACCGATGGAATAGAGTTGATTGCCCTGACGGACAAGTCCGGCTTTTTGGATGAATTTTTCACTCAGGAGTCCGTCACATCCTTCCGCCAGCATGACCACATCGGCGTGGACCGTTTCGCCCGCCAGGTAGTTGCTTTCTTTATGCCCTTCTTTGTTAAGCCCCTGGTCAACGAGTTTGACGCCGACGGCACAGTTACGGCCACTGTCCCAAAGAATATCTTCAGCCGCAAAGCCGTGCATGATTTCCACGCCCTTCGATATGGCGATTTTGCACAGCCATGCAGTTAACTTACTGGCCGAGCATATATAATCACCCTCGTGAATCATCTGTCCGAACGCAAGCTTCATAGAACGTGCCATTTTCAGCATCGGTAAGATTCTAAAGGCCCCCTTGCTGCCGAGAAAGAACATCACATCGTCCTTATCGACAGTTCCGATCAGCACTGCCTTGGCGTCTTCGGATTCTTTCCAGTTTGGATCCACCGGGTCCAGCAGGCGGGCGAGTGCTTTTGACTCCACTACTGCGCCGGAAAGATTATGGTTGCCGGGGCCTGCCGCCTTGTCGATCACGCATACTTCGGCATTGGGATTAAGCCGTTTGGCGGTAATGGCTGCTGAAAGTCCTGCCGGCCCGGCGCCGATGATTAAAACCGATACCTTTGTATAATCCTGCATCCGTATATCCCTGTCTTATTTAGGTCTTTTGTTCCTGGGTTCCTGCCGTCTTGAGCTTATCCGTTCAGCGCTGCTGCCAGTTCCGGCACAATCTTTTCGGCATTGCCGACAATGTAGTAATCGCATTGTTTAAAGATCGGAGCGTGCGGATCGGAATTGATGGCAACAATCGTTTCGGTATTGGCTACGCCGATCATATGCTGGATGGCGCCTGAAATGCCGATGGCGATATAAAGTTTCGGTCCTACCGCAGTACCGGTCTGGCCGACCTGATGAATACGTTCTGCAAAACCCTGTTCGACGGCGGTGCGGGTTGCGCCTTTTTCAACGCTGATCCCGAACCGGTTGTGAATTGAATCACACAGCGCAGCCAGCAATCGCTCATAGCTGTCACGGTTCTGCATCCCCTTGCCGCCGCTGATGATGACATCGCTGTCAAAGTTGACACGCCCGTGACCGCGTTCAGTTTGCAGTATTTTCAGACTCAGGTCTTCCGGTGAAATCGAAACACGATGTTCGATGATTTGTCCTTTTCGCTTTGGATCAGCAGGCAGGCGTTTCATTACGCCGGGGCGTGCGGTGGCCATCTGGCAGGTCGAATCTTTGGTGCAGATGGTGGCCATCACATTGCCGCCCAGCGCCGGACGAGTCTGCATCAGTACGGCGATCTGACCTTTACGGCTGCTGTCGCGAATGTCCAGCCCTGTGCAGTCCGCGGTCAGGCCGCAACCGACCCGATACGATACCATCGGCGCCAGGGTACGTCCCTGGGGTGTGGCTCCGTAGAGGAAAATCTGCGGCCGGTATTTTTCAAACACGTCCGCGACTGCTTTACGATAGCTGAGCGGATCAAAATGCTCCAGCAGCGGCGCGTCAATGACATAAACAATATCCGCCCCGGCGGCGATCAATTCCGCCGCCAGCGGTTTGACATTATGCCCTACAAGAACCACGCCGACTTTAACCTCCAGTGAGTCGGCCAGTTCTCTTGCTTTGCCGGTCAATTCAAAGGTGGCCGCGTTGATGACGCCCTCATCGTGTTCGGCCATTACCCACACATCGCCGCTGTAGCTGGCTTGCGTATGGTTGAATCCTTCGAGCATATCCTCGAGAGCTTTTTTGTGAAATGGAATGGCCTCGGAAGCCAGGATTCTCTCTTTGAGCTCTTCGGTAATTTGTGCCGGGTCGGTGATTTTCAGTTCTTTAAGGCGATGGGCCAGTGCATTAAAATCTTCGCTTTCTTTTTCTGTGCCTTCAAATTGCCGGTCAAAGACAGAAGAGCGTTTGTACGGGAGTATATACGCCGCTTTCTGAACGCCGGCAGAACCGCCGTTGCCTTCTGCTTTGCCGAGACTGTCGATGATAGAGGCGGCCAGTTCCTGAACCGACTCAAACGCCTGACATTTGCGAGTTGTCTTGCCGGGGGGGAACACTCGAATCACGCGGGTTTTGGAACCGGATACTCCTACGGCGGTTGCCTTGACGTCATCAGCGCCCCATTGGGTCAGCGCAAAGCGATTGGCGCGGCGTGTAGCGGCAAACGAAGCGAACAGCGGGTATTCATACTTTGCCACGGTGATCACTGCCGGGGTATGCAGTGTCTGGACGACCTGGCTGCCGCCGGAAATGATGCGGGTAAAGCGAAAATGTCCATTCTCATACTCTGCCCCTGTGGCGTATGCAATGCAGGGAATTTTCAGCTCTTCAGCGATCTGTGCCGGCACCTGGGCGGTATCGCCATCGACGGACTGCATTCCTGCCACAATATAATAATCGTCCGTGCCTCCAATCATTTCAGCCTTGATTTTGCGAATGGCAAAGGCCAGCGGATTGGCGGTGGCCCATGTATCGGCGCCGCCTAACGCCCGGTCGGTCAGCAGTACAGCCTCATCAGCGTGACGGCTCAGCCCATACCGCAGCACCTCGGCGGCCATCGGCGGCCCCATGGTCAGACAAATAAGCTTGCCCTTGGTATCCCCCGACAGTGTTTTCATCTGCCAGGCAAATGCAAGGGCCTGTGCGTCCAGTTCATTGATGACACTGGCCAGACGGGTGCGGATGAGATTGCCGGTCTTGGGGTCAAAAGCGTTATCGGTAATCTGTGATACGTCCGGTACTTGTTTAACCAATACGATATAATGGCTCATGGGCGTTCCTGGACTCCTGTAACGTTTGATGTTTATTGTTTAACCCGTTATCGAGACACAAAACTATAGCGATTGGAACGGGGTTGTCTATCGAAATCCACCAGTGGTAAATTTTCGACACCCCTGAACTCGATTAGTTCGGAGCATTCTCTAACTGTAGCGGTTCCGTCCGTGCATTTCAACCGGTTTATCGAGCCGATATGAAATGAGACAATAAATTAGCATAATATTGTTGTTTTGTGCCCCTTTTTTGGACAATCCTGTCAAAATCTATCGGGAGGGTTGATTTTCACGTGATAAAAGAGTACAAAGAAGCCGGAAATATGACGTTAACCCCTATTAATGAACAGAAAATGAGGTGAACCTATGGCAGACTTGAAGGCATTGAGTGAGGCAATTATCAAAGGTGACCAAAAGACAGCGGTGGATATCACCAAAACGGCTATCCATGAAGGAATAGCTCCTGCGACTATTCTCGGGGACGGTTTGATTGCTGGGATGAATGTTATCGGGATTCGATTTAAAGCCAATGAAGTCTATATTCCTGAGGTGCTGATTGCCGCACGGGCAATGAAAATGGCGATGGAAATACTTGAGCCCAAACTGATCGAGGCCGGCGTGAAACCCCTCGGTAAAGCGATTATCGGCACCGTTCAGGGGGACTTGCACGATATCGGCAAGAACCTGGTTGCAATGATGCTCAAAGGCGCCGGTTTTGAAGTTGTCGATCTGGGCGTCGATGTCTCGGCGGATAAGTTCGTTGCCAAGGCCAAAGAGGCCAATCCTCATCTTATCGGCCTCAGTGCTTTGCTGACGACCACTATGCCTTCTATGGAAAAGACCATCCGTGCCCTCAAAGACGCCGGTATTACTGCCAAGACTATGATCGGCGGTGCCCCTGTAACACAGGCCTATGCGGATAAAATCGGAGCCGATGGCTACTCTCCCGATGCTGCCAGTGCTGTTGATCTGGCTAAAAGCCTCTTGAATTAGTCTTAAATATCGGAAACTGATTTACAGCGTATGCTCAGACAGGCGGGCATACGTTTTTTTTTATGCATGGAATCAGGAAAACGGTTTTTCCTGAGTGCTATCGACAACAAAACATGTTTGTTATAATGAAAGGCTCACAGTGTATCCGACCGATGTCCCCCCGACAGTAAGCCGGATTCCATGAGCCATAGGGGATAACGCAAAAATATGCCTTTTATTGCCTCAAAATTCAAAAATCCTTCTCCGGAAATGTTGATCTTAGGAAGTTTAAAGAATAAGTAAAATTGAATCCATTATATCTCGATAAAAAGTGCACATAAAAAAATCCGCCTGCGGCATAAAGAAGGAGGAAAAGAAGTTGGTGAACTTCCCAGGGCTACTACCGCAGGCGGCAGAAGGAGCATCTATCTATATAACAGAAACGTCTCCAGTAGTCAATCCTTTTTGAGGAAAAACTTCATTTTTCACAATAAAAGTACACAGGGGCTGTTTCGGGGGGATTGATTTGGATATAACTATATTTAAAATAAGTGCTTGCGAAAAGTTTTTCCGGAGTGGATAATAGGGATGTTATGAAAATTCAGATACACCATCCTGCATTGCGTGAATTTTTTGAGCAGCTTCGTTTCGCCCCGATGCGTCAACGGCACAAACATCTTGCCGCGGCTGAAAAGCTGCTGCTTATCCTCGATCCCCGTCAGGAATATCCATTTGAGTTCATTGTCTTTCGGATCACCGGTTTTCGTCCCAGTGTTGCCAAATATGAAGACTGTATGATTGGCGGCGAAGACCTGATGTCCGACTTGCGAATCTGGCTGGCACAGATGAGCGGACGTCTGGAAGTGCCCGTATCCACACAAAAAGAGCCGGTATTTACGGTTGAGGAACTGGCAAAACGGTTTTCTGTTTCTGACAAAACGATCCGGCGTTGGGAAAAGCGAGGTCTGACCGGACGTATTTATGTTTTTGCGGATGGAAAAAAACGCAAAGGGTATTCAGAATCGGCCGTTCATAAATTTGAACAGGAGCATCGTGCGATGCTGCATCGTTCTGCACAGTTTTCCAAACTCAGCGATGCTGAAAAAAAACAAATTTACGACTTGGCCTGTGATCTGGCCGCAACCGAACAGTGCCGTTCTCGAAATCAGATACTGCACCGCATCTGCCGGCAGACCGGACGTGCCCGCGAGACTGTTCGCTATATTCTTGATGACCAGGAACGCCGGCTCGGTCCGTGTCAGGCTGTCCCTGCTCCGCGCAGTCGTCTGGGAACCAAAGAGGCAACCCAAATCTACAAGCTGGCCCATCAGGGGATGCGGATGTGCGAGTTGACGGAACGGTTTAAGAAAAGCCGCGGCTCTTTGTACCGCATCATTAACCAACACCGGGCCAAAGAATTAATGAGCCGGAAAATCGAGTATATTGACAGTCCGGAGTTTGCCTCTGCTTCCGTTGACAATGCAGGGTTCACGAAACCATTTGAAGCACCGGCCGAAACCAACAGGGAATCTGCATTGCTGACACGCCGCCAGGAGTCCGACCTGTTTCGCCGCTACAATTTTCTCAAGTACACAGCGTATCAGGAACGTTCCCGACTTAATCGTCTTCAACCTGCCGTTAAACAGCTTCTGCAGATTGAAAAACTCCTCGACGAAGCTGACCGTGTCAAGCACCATATCGTTCAAAGCAATGTCCCTCTGGTCGTCAGCATTGCAGGCCGTCATCAAGGTTCCGGAATGACGATGAACGAATTGGTCAGTGAAGGAATGCTTTCGCTGATGGCAGCCGTCGAAAAGTTTGATTACAGCCGCGGCTATCGTTTCAGTACCTATGCCGGATGGGCTATCGCCAAGGATTATGCCCGAAAGATTCCTGCTGAAGCTCAGCGGCCGGATCGTGCCGGGGGATCTGACGTTGAGAACCTTCCGCATGATTTTCGCCTGTCAAACCTGCCCGATGTGGCGGCTGTCGAACAGGCTCAAAATGATTTGATCAGCGTTATCGAAAGCAATCTCGATGACCGTGAGCGGTTTATCATTATGAATCACTATCCGCTCGATACAAGCGTTATCAAGAAAAAACCTATGACTCTCAAACAGATCGGCGATGCTCTCGGATTGACCAAAGAACGGGTCCGGCAGATCGAACTGAAAGCCCTGCAGAAACTTCGCCACAGCCTCAGTCCCGAACAATTTGACATTCTGACCGGTTAATAGCCGACAGACAGCTTACCGTTGTACTCAATTCTCAGTGTTTGTCCTTTTTGTGTATCAACGGTCAATATTTCCTTGCCGTAACGAATCGCACACACTCCGCCGCTGCGCGACAGTATTCGGGCTTCCGTCAGAGCGCCGTCTTTCCATTCCATATCGACAATAAACCCGCCCCGGGCGCATAATCCCTTGACGGAACCGCTCGGCCAGGCTTTGGGCAAAGCCGGCAGCAGATGAACAGAGCCGGCGTGGCTTTGCAGCAGCATTTCAGCGATGGCCGCTGTGCCGCCGAAGTTGCCGTCAATCTGAAAGGGCGGATGGGTATCAAACAGATTCGGAAGGGTGGATTTCGCAAACAAAGCGATCAGATTTTCATGTGCCTTTTCAGCTTCGCGCAGCCGTGCCCACAGGTTGATAATCCACACCCGGCTCCATCCGGTATGCCCGCCGCCGTGAGCCAGTCGATAGTCAATGCTCTTGCGAATAGCGTCGATCATCTCGGGTGTTTCTTCAAAGGTGTATTGTCGGCCCGGATGCAACGCATAAACGTGTGAGATGTGCCGGTGCCCCGGCTCGCGTTCTTCAAACGGCTGCGACCATTCCAGCAGTCTGCCGTCCGGCCCGATCTGCGGTGCGGCAAGTTGGGCTCGAGCGTTGCGGACTTGTGCAATAATGGCATCATCAATGCCGAGTATCTCTGCGGCCTCCAGCGTATTGGTAAATACATCCCAAACGATCTGCTGGCTCATCGTTCCGCCCATATCCAGGCTGGCGGCTTTTCCGTCCGGCCCCGTAAAGCTGTTTTCCGGCGAGTTGGACGGTCCGGCAACCAGTTTACCGGTTCTCGGGTCTTCAACAAGATAGCCAAGGAAAAACAGTGATGTATCTTTCAGTATTGGCCAGGCCCGCTGGCGCAAAAATGTTTTATCCAGTGTAAACCGGTAATGCTCCATAAAATGCTGCGTGCACCACGCCCCGCCAAAAGGCCACATGCCCCACGACGGCTCACCAATCGGCGTCGTCCAGTGCCACACGTCGGATTCTACATGAGCGACAAACCCGCGGCTGTGATAGACCTCCTCGGCGGTTTTACGGGCTGACGGGACAAGGGCCTCGAGATAATCAAAAAACGGCTCATGGCAGTCTGACAGATTGCACACTTCCGCCGGCCAGTAATTCATCTGAAGATTGATATTGAGATGATAATCCGCATTCCACGGGGCTTCGATTTGATCATTCCAGATTCCCTGCAGATTGGCCGGCAAATCTCCAGGCCGTGATGACCCTATCAGCAAATACCGTCCGTACTGAAAATACAGCATCGCCAGTGCCGGATCGTCCTTGCCTGCCTTGACCGCCTCAATCCGTTGATCGGTCGGCAGCGTTGAGGCCTCCGCGCCGCCCAAGTCTAATGCTGTCCGCCGAAACAATCGCCGGTGGTCTTCGATATGGGCCGTTCTGAGTGCGGCGTATCCTTTTGTAAGGGCCTTTTCGACCTGCTGCATACAGTGTTGTGCCAGGTTGATCTCCAGCGGTTCCGTCGGGGCCTTTTTGTTGTAGTCCGTGGCAGCGGCCAGCACAAACATCACTGCGTCGGCTTTTTGAATCACAAGAGCATTGCCCTCGGACGAACACGTTCCCCCGCGACAGTCTGCGTAAAGCGTTGTGTGGTAGCGCACGCCTTTCTGTTTTTCTCCGTGGCCGGCCTGCCCGAACATGACCAGGGCATTGGTTCCGGACGCAGCGGTTTCAAAGTCAACGGGCCGATCCAAATGAACTTTCAGGTTGATTGCTCCGGCTCTTGAGGTCTTCAAATACACAACCAGGACATTATCAGGCGCTGATGCAAACACCTCCTGTGTATAGACAATACCCTCGCCTTCGAATGTGGTTGCAGCGATTGCAGTATCCAGGTTCAATTCACGTCGGTAGCCTTTGACATTCGCAGCGTCAATGCCCAGTTCCAGCCTCATATCGCCGAGGGTCTGGTGGCTGCGCGGCGCAATCCGCGTTCCCAGAAATCGCCGGCCGATAACACTTTCTGCCTCGGCATATTTACCTTCAAAAATCAACTTTCGTGTTTCTGCAAGAGCTTCGTATGCTCCCGGTGCAGGCTGAGGAACCGGAGGTCCGGCCCAGACGGATTCTTCGTTCAGTTGAATACGTTCCTTGCCGACGCCGCCGAACACCATTGCCCCCAGACGTCCGTTGCCTACCGGCAGGGCCTCAGTCCATTTCTGTGCCGGCGATTCGTACCACAGTGCAAGGGTTTCCGGGGACTTGCCAGCCTCTGTTAATTCTATTGGAAAAAAGCCGGAAAACAGCAGCAGATGCACCAAAGAAAAAATAATACCGGATGTTTTTAAGGAATTCTTCATTTTACCATCTCCAAAAGTATCCTATTGATCTGTAAAACCGTATTGTAAAGCACACAACAAGCCTGTCAAAAAGAAAAGAGACAGGAAAAAATCCAAAAAACGTTGTCAATTTGATTATTTTTGTGCTATTTTACGAATGCCCTCAGCGGATGAAATCAAGCGTGTTGCCGTGCGGGCGGGATATGAACTTAAATAAGAGGTATTGGCAATGCAAAATACAGTCAGTAATATTCCAAAACCTGTCAATGAACCTGTTTTTCCATATGCCCCCGAGACTCCGCATCGCCGTTTTTTAGAACAGACGATCCAGCGAATGGAAGGCGAAACGCTGGATATTCCTCTGATTATCGGCGGTAAAGAAATTCGTACCGGAAACACGGACCCTTGTATTCAGCCGCACGACCATCACCGGATTCTTGGCCGATTTCATAAAGCCGGCCCTAAAGAGGTCAATCAGGCCATCCAGGCGTCTCAAAAAGCAAAAAAAGAATGGGAAAACCTCAGTTGCCAGCAGAGGGCGTCGATTTTCCTCAAAGCTGCTGAATTGCTCAGCCGCAAGTACCGCCATATTATGAACGCTGCAACGATGCTGAATCTCAGCAAGAACGTCTTTCAGGCCGAGATCGATAGTGCCTGTGAATTAATTGACTTTTGGCGATTCAATTCCTGGTTTATGCAGGAAATGTACAAAGACCAACCCGTCTATTCCACCGATGGTACGCTCAATTGCGTCGAATACCGCCCGCTGGAAGGATTTATCTTTGCCGTAACGCCGTTTAACTTTGTCTCTATTGGGGGTAATCTCTGTACCGCACCAGCGATGCTCGGCAACACGGTCCTTTGGAAGCCTGCTTCAACAGCGGTCTATCCGGCCTATTGGGTGATGAAAATTCTTCAGGAAGCCGGTCTGCCCGATGGGGTAATCAATTTCGTTCCCGGCTCCGGCGCCGCTGTCGGCGATCCTGCGTTGAGTTCACCGCTGTTTGCCGGCCTGCACTTTACCGGCAGCACCACTGTTTTCCAGTCGATGTGGGCTGCGATCGGCGGCCAGATATCGTCCTATCGTTCCTATCCCCGCATCGTCGGCGAAACCGGCGGAAAAGACTTTATGGTGGCTCACACCTCCGCTGATCCTGCCGCCGTCATCACCGCCGTCATTCGCGGGGCGTACGAATATCAAGGTCAGAAATGCTCAGCCCTGTCGCGTCTGTATGTTTCCAAAACCCTGTGGAAAACGATCAAGGATCCGCTTATCGAGCAGATTAAATCAATCAAGATGGGACCGGTGCAGGACTTTTCCAATTTTATGAATGCCGTTATTGACCGGGCTTCCTTTGCCAATACCCGGGGGTATATCGAACGTGCCTCGGCCAGCCCAAACGCCCACATCGTTGTCGGCGGCGGCAGTGATGACAGTACAGGCTACTTTATTCAGCCTACATTGATTGAAGCTGATGATCCCCACTGCGAATCAATGGTTGAAGAAATCTTCGCCCCTGTTTTGACAGCCTATATTTACGACGATGCCGACTACGAAAAAACGCTGACCCTTTGCGATCAAACCACCGGCTACGGCCTGACCGGTTGTGTCTTTGCCCGTGACCGATACGCCGTCAATCAGGCGTTACAGGCCTTACGCCACAGCGCCGGGAATTTCTACATCAACGACAAACCCACCGGCGCTGTCGTCGGCCAGCAGCCCTTCGGCGGCGGACGCGGCTCCGGCACCAACGATAAAGCCGGCTCAATGCTCAATCTTCAGCGCTGGGTCTCCGTACGGGCGATTAAAGAAACATTCGTTCCGCCCATCAGCTATCGTTATCCCTTTATGGGATAGCGTTATTGAGCTTCACGGGACAGTTCGATGCTGCGCTGCCGTGCGCGTTCAAAGCCTGCAAACAGCGTCTGGCTGAGTCCGAATTTCGTGAAAGTATCAATGGCGGCTTCCGTGGTACCACGCGGCGAAGTCACTTTGCGCCGCAATTCCGCCGGACTTTCACCGCGGGCATACGCCTGCTTGGCCAATACGCCTGCCCCCTTGGCGGTCTGATACACCAGCTCTTCGGCAATATCCACGGGAATTCCCATCGTCACCGCCGCCTTAACCATCTCTTCCATCAATACAAAAAAATATGCCGGTCCCGATCCGCTGATGGCTGTGACCGCATCGATCAACTCTTCATTGTCAACCTCTACGGCCCGTCCCACGGCGGAAAAGAGTTGTAACGCCAGCTCCACCGCTTCCGAGGAGGCATTGGCCGAATAGATAGCCGTTGCACCTTCATCCACCATCGCCGGTGTGTTGGGCATCGCCCGGATAATCTGGCAATTGCTCAACCGTCGGGCCAGAGACTGTGTTGTAATCCCGGCGGCAATGGAAATCACCAGCGTACCGTCCTGTGTCTTGCCCTCAATTCCATCCAGCATAGTCCTGACATTTTGAGGCTTAACACAAATCATCAGCACCTTCGCATGAGAAAGCAGTGTCTCATTATTTGTGGTGGTTTTTATTTTGTATTCATCTGCAATAAACCTGAGCCGTTCTTCCCGAACATCTGAAGCCATAATGTCTTCAGGCCGGTAAAGTCCCGACCCGACCAATCCCTTGATAAATGCCTCGGCCATATTGCCGCTTCCGATTATGCCTATAGTTTTCATTGTGTCTCCTGAATTTGCATTGAGAGATAATACATACAATAGTATAAGAAATATGGAAAGAGGGAAAAGAGTTTTTTATCGAATCGTAATAATGATTAAATAAAGGTAAGTACTGTCCGGATTTTTTGTACAACTTCTCCCCTGGCCGACAACTCAGGCCATCCTTGCCGATGAAGTCAAGTTGCTCCCCAATAACAGAAGTTTGAGGAAATTATTCAACGACAATCGCTTCAACCGGGCATTCATCGGCTGCTTGCTGGACGGAATCTTCTAATTCAGCAGGAACTTCGTCTGAAATAACCTCTGCCATGTTATCGCCCATAGTAAATACTTCAGGGCATGTATCCACACAAAGCCCGCATGCAGTGCAGTTGTCCTCAATACGTACCTTCATCGTCCGGCTCCTGTTGAAGTTTCATCTGCAAACACAGCATTTCTGTGTATTTATGCGTTCATTTGCTAATTATAAGCCAAAAAATGCCTGCGACGAAATGTTTTTTGTGGAAAAACGACATTTTTTGTATATACTAAGGCCCCGCTTGAAAAGTGAGCAGGCGGCAAAATTTTGGATTTCGATTCTTTGCGGTCGGGTCCCATGCAAGCATCCGGTACGAACCTGGTCAGGCGGGGAACCGAGCAGCCATAAGTATGCGTGGTGTTGTGTGTGGCAAACCCGACCACCTTTTTTTATAAAATGAGGCACAGGAATTGACGGCAATATTTGTTGCTTCATGGAAGACAGCTCGAAAAATAGTCAATTAACAATAGTCAGCAGTCAATCAAAATGGCTTATACGGTTTTAGCACGGCGGTATCGTTCGCAGACGTTTGACGACGTCCTCGGACAGGATACGGCCGCCCGAACGCTTCGCAATGCGATCCAGGCCGGGCGTGTCGCCCATGCCTACCTGTTCTGCGGTACACGCGGCTGCGGCAAAACCACGATGGCCCGCATCCTCGCCAAGTCGCTCAACTGCCTGAATGCTGACGGCCCGACCATACACCCGTGTCTTAAGTGTGATAGCTGCGTATCTGTCAACAACGGCGACGATATCGATGTCATTGAAATCGACGGTGCCTCCAACACCGGCGTCGATAACATCCGCCAGCTTCGCGACAATGCGATCTATCGTCCTGCCCGTGCCCGCTTCAAAATTTATATTATTGACGAAGTCCACATGCTCAGCACCGGGGCTTTCAACGCACTGCTGAAAATTCTCGAAGAGCCGCCGGATCATGTCAAGTTTATCTTTGCTACGACCGAGCCGAACAAAGTGCTGGCGACCATTCAATCACGCTGCCAGCGATTTGACTTTCATAACATCAGTCCCGAGGTCATCGGCCGACAACTCAGCAAGATTCTCAACGATGAAGGCATTGTTTTTGAGCCGGACCTGATCGTGCATCTGGCGCGTCTGGCCAACGGCTCAATGCGCGATGCCCTCAGCCTGCTCGATCAGCTCATCAGCGCCGCCGCGCCGCCGCTCAATGCTCAGCAGTTAACGGATCTGATCGGTATCCCCGACCGCCAGAAGATCACCCGTCTGCTGACGGCCATTGCCGACCATGCCGCCGCCGCCGTTCTGCAGGGGCTTGATGAACTGCTCCGTACCGGCCAAAGCGCCTCGCAGCTCTGCGAATCGATGATTGAAACAATGCGCGAAGTGATGGTCTTCCAGTGTGCCGGCAAAGACAGCCCGCTGCTTGTATTGACGGAACAGGAACGCGCCGATATGACGGCACTGGCCGCCAAATTTGATATTGCCGGACTGGTCTATAACATCACCGCCCTTGAAAAACTCCGCTGGACGCTCCGCAACAGCGACACCAGCCGTGCATTGCTGGAAGCGTCGCTGCTCCGGCTGGCACTCAGTGAACATTTCATCGGCATTGATCAATTGGCGGCGCAGATGCGTTCTATACCCGCCGGCGCCGTCGATGTAAAAAAAAAATCGCTGATTTCTCCCGACACGGAAAATAGTCCGTCTGGGCCGGCCTCCGCAGCGATTACTCCATTGTCTTCCGATAGAACGGAAATTGGCGCCGGTTCTCTTGTAGACCGCTGGCCGCAGATTGCCGGCCAAATTGCCGGTGTCCTTGGCGGAGGCGTCAGCAGTATGCTCCCGCAGTCTCGTGCGCTGACCCTCAAAGGCAGTACGCTCCAACTGGGTTTTCCCGACACCGGCCCCGGCAAGATGGCCCTCCAGATGTGCCAGTCCAAATCCGCCGCGATTGAAAAGGAATTGGAAAACATTCTCGGACGCCGCATCACGCTGTCTTTTTCCACTGTTCCGGCCATGACCGCTGCCGAATCGCCGAAGACCGATGCTCCCGCACCCGTCAAAGCCAACCGGACAGAACGCAACGAAGTCCTTAACGACCCCGTGGTCAAAATGGTTCTGCTGGGCCTGAATGCCACGCCGATTGATATCCAGAAGATTGAAACCGAAACGCCTGAAGCCGAACACGAAGAACCGGTGGAGTAACCTATGAACCCCGCCTATACCAAAAGCCTCAATGAATTGATCGAACAGTTTGCCAACCTGCCCGGTATCGGCCCCAAGACCGCCGAACGGCTGGCCTTCTACATCCTCAAGGCCGACCCCAAAGAAGCCCTCGCCCTGGCCGAGGCCATCAGCGACGTCAAGACCAACATTCATCAGTGCCGCATCTGCTATAATCTGGCCGAGTCGGAAACCTGTTCGATCTGTGCCGACACCCGCCGCGACCACAACATCATCTGTGTTGTCGAACAGCCCAAAGATGTCATCAGCCTTGAAAAAACCGGCCTATGCCGATGGGTCTATCACGTCCTTAACGGCCACATCGCCCCGCTGGAAGGGATCGAACCCGACGACCTGACCATCGACGCCCTCATCAAACGCATCCGCGCCGGCGGCGTTACCGAAGTTGTCATGGCCACCAACCCCAACCTCGAAGGCGATGGCACCTCGCTTTATATCCATTCCCTGCTGCGCAATCTGGATGTTAAAGTCACCCGTCTTGCCCGCGGCCTGCCAACCGGTTCCAGCATTGAATTTTCCGCCGCCTCCATCCTTCAGGACGCCATCCTCGGCCG
>CAZYQN010000049.1:0-28624 GCA_964649955.1 uncultured Pirellulales bacterium | reverse complement strand
ACTGCATCAGTCGTCCAAAATTCCAGTCCAGATTGGCCGTCATCGCATAATAGATCCGACGCCAGGTTTCCAGATTCGCCCTGTCTGCGCTTGAAAGACTCGCCCAACTATCTGCATACGGATCATCATTGGCGGGCTTATAATTTGGCGGATTGGGCATGCTTATATTTTTGAAACTATCATAATATTGAGAGGGCACATTGTTCGCTGTCCACGGGGCATGGGGTGTTCCCCATGACAGCACCATCGCAAAAGGACGACTTGACTGTTGTGCCCTGCATCTGAGCCAGTCAATCGCCAGATCAGTTTGTCCATCCGGTTCATACACGCCTGCGGGAAAGTAAGTCTTTTGTGCACTTTCGGTATGATAATAACTGTTATAGTAGTTATGATGGAAATTATAAGCCGCCCAGAATCCATTGAACCCAAGACGATGAACGCCTCGAGGAACGAAAGAATTCTCAGGATTGTCATGGTCTCCCAGTTTATTGGCATACATATGCCATTTGCCGATATAGGCCGTATTATAACCGCCGCGTGTCAGCACATGGCCAAGGCATTCCTGGTACGGATTTATTCTTAATTCGTTAATCACCATCCCATTCGTTGTCGTATATTTTCCAGTCATAAAGGTGGCACGAAATGCAGAACATACGGGCATATTTGAAATGCAGTTCTTGAAATTCATACTTTCAGATGCAAATTGATCCAGATTCAGTGTATTGGCATGTTCTGCTCCCTGATAGTTCCCGCCGCTCCAATAGTCCGCATAGCCGCAATGATTGGTACCCAACTGATCGGCGATCACCACCAGTAAGTTCGGTTTTTTCTCTGAAGCATCGGCATAAAGAGACGGCATTAACCGATTCAGCGTCAAACCGGCGGTTCCAATACAGCTTTGCTTTATGAACATACGACGATCCATTTTCATCTGATTTCTCCACTTTATAATATTCAAAATTCAAGATTTTCTCATTTGGGCAACAGCGTTTACATACCCTGCATCCAATCCGGCCACTCTCTGCTGTTTACTAGGGTAAAACCTCTCGTATCAAATTCTTTATGCCATTTCAATTCCCAGAGCTGTTTTAGCCCGATTTTTTCTACAGAGTTATCCAGGAACAGAACATTGATTCCAGAATTGTGGCGATCGAGGCAAAAACGCCTCATTTCATTATCCGTCAGACATCCGGTTCTGAATTCTTCAAGAGTTTGCGGCAAGGTGTAAAAAGGAAGATCGATGGCTCTGGGATGTCCGCCCCAACGGAAACAATCGAGGAATAACGGGATTCGACCGGCTCCCTTGACATCTGCTTTTTTCCAGTGCCAACTCTCTGATCGCCCCCATAAATCTCCGGGATAGTCGTATAAATAGTTATTAATTCCATAGCTGCTTTGAAATTGTTCATTGGGATTTACGGCCGTAGCAACCTGCCATGATGCATTCCACCCGGGAGCAATAAATTCCGTTTTTTGGGCGGCAGGACAAACACGCATATTTTCTCCGCCGCCTGTGTAGTATGATCTCAAGGGTTCCACCCAAAGCCCCTGTATTTGCTGTCCATTATAGGTCTGAAAAGGAGAAGGGAAACGATTCTGGTAATCATTTAAATACAGGCTCCAGAACGAACCCCATTGTTTTAAATTCGATCGGCAAATTACGGTTCGTGTCTGTTCCTTGGCTTTCTTCAGTGAAGGGATAAGAATACCCAGCAAAAGCGCGATAATTGCGATAACCACTAATAACTCAATAAGCGTAAATCCTTTTTTATTCTTCATTTTTTCAGCCGTCCTTTCGCCAAAAACGCTTTCCTGTTTCGGTGTCTGGATCATACAAATCATTAAGGGCGATAATTCTGACAATCGGGAGGCAGACTGCACTGAAGCCAATCAAATGCCAGGATCGACAAATCCGACAAATTCACAATACAATCAAGATTGTAATCATACGGACTAAAGCCCCATGCACCGCAATCATTGTCCTGAATATCAACCCAAATATTGTTGATCATCAGCCCGTAATATGGCGATGCAGGATCTGTCAATACCGACAGTTCAAGCTGAGTATCGTGGACCGCCCGTTCCATAAAATCATCGTCCACGGCCGTCACTTGAAACTGCTGGGGGCTTTGCCAGTTCGCCGAGGTGAAAACCAATGCTGAAGGCGTCAGATAAACCTGGTCGGGATCAAGAAAATCCTGTATTTGAATCGTCACCGGAGAAGCTCCCGGATTTCCAGTCAATTGAACAGTAATATCATCCGATGAACCGCCTTCGGTTACGCTGGTTTGACCGCCGCTCTGATCGATGAGAACCGACCCTGCGGCAAAGGCCAAATTATACTTTTGGCTGAGATATCCGGCCGTTTGAATTATTTGAGCCGTTGAGAGTTGACTATTATAAATCAGGATTTCAGCCAGATCACCGTTGTAGAAATCCGGATACATTATCCCGGTCGGATCTACACCATTGCCCAGGGACAAATGATTATTGCCTGCGTCAAACGTAATGATAGTACCGGGATTATTGCAGCTTAGCGGTTCAACGTCCAGGTCATTGACAGCATAGTACAGGCTGTCATGCCTGCCGCTTTGTGCCATTCGACGAATCCCGATATGATAGACGCCGGCTTTTATGGGATTGCTGCCGGAAAAACTCAGCGAGTAGCCGTTATTGTATCGTGCGCCGGATATACTTTCAGATACATCCACTGCAAGCATATGCGAAGCGGTTCCCGCCGAAGCGCCAACCTGTGCAACGCGCTCAACCGAACCGCTGCTGCCGCCGGTGCAGACGATAAATATCGTCAGTCCTCCAGAGGGATTCGGCAGCGTCCAGCCGGATGAGACCATTACGTCTTTTCGGGAACGAACAAATCGAACAACAGGTAAACCGTTGATCTCATTACTTTCATAGGTCGGGCTTCCATAATTACCGGTAACGAACACGGACCCGTCAACACTGTCATTTGCCGCCGAATCCGCCCACGATGACAAGGAATCTCCGTCACTGAGGCCAGTAATGGCACTCGCATCCAACTGAATGATCAGGTTATCCGTTACCAGGGCAGCCGATGTCAAGTCTGTCAGTAATAATACTATTGTCACTCTTAAGATATTCATAAAATCACCCATGATAGAAAGCTGATGTTTCATTCAGGCCTGCGGTCGGTACAATTGATTTCAGGATACGTACACTCCAGCCAGCTCGAAACCATGTTTAAAATATCGTCCAAATCAATTTGACAATCCTGATTTGTATCGATTTGGTCATACCCCCATAACCCGCAATCATTTTCTCTTATATTCACCACCAAATCATCCAGCAGAAAGCCAAAGTACTCAGAAGAAGAATTAACTTGAATGTGAAATTGAATTGTTGCAGTATGGTTTGCCGGTTCCTGAGTACTGTCGTCAATCGCGGTAAAAGTCACTGATTGCGGATTCTTCCAATTATCCGTATCGAACACGATCTGCGATGGAACCACCTGTATCTGGGCAGGTTCTGAAGCGTCGATCAGCGTAATCGTCACCGGATCACTCATGGGATCATCGGTGAGACTGATGAAAATTTCATCCGTCGCGCCGCCTTCGGCTATGGCCGTTGTTCCGTTTGATTCAACGATCAGAATAGAATACGGGGGTTGCGGAGCGGGAACCGCGGCAGCGAACACCTGTCCTCGCTGGTTGTTATAGCCGGCGGTTTGCGTCATGTTCGCGGCATTGTTCCAGAACAGCAAGGGAAACTGCGCTGCACCGGTTTCCACAAGCCCTCCCATATGCCCGGGAACAAGTGCATCCAAACCGAGAAAACTAACCGAATGGTTGCCGTCAAGGTTCTCACTGCCGGTCGAATTGGTAATTGTGTGCAGCGTCGTAATGCCGTTGATACTGCTGATGAATTCTCCCGTATTGAGATTCATCGAAATATAGACCTTGTTTTCGACGCCAAAGACCACCGGCCCCAGCGTGAGGGCCAACGCATTGTCGCTGAAATTCATATCGTTCATGCTTGCGGGAAGACCGAGCTGATTGTTGTTTTTGCACGCGAAAATCAGGTTGCCGTCCCCCAGATACAGGCCTGTTCCATTGGATGTGCCGCCGATTTCTATCACGATAAAAGGACCGCCCGTCATTTGGCTTGCATCCGGATTGAACCGGGCCGCCAGCGTGAGAAGACCCGTAGCGTTCTCGACCGTATCGGTCGTCGTGCCCGCACGAGCGGCACTGTAGTCCGCCAGGGCCGTGCTGTCATCCAGACCCGGTACAATGACACCCGCCGGAAGACCATTCATCATCAGGCTGACAAAAAATACCGCACTGAGTAATTGACTCGATACATTTATGTGCCTGATCATTTTTACTCCTGTAAGCAAAAGACAGATACGATGTCATCTTTATATTAAATCCGTAGCGAAGCATTAAGGGACAGATATTACTGCCCCTTAATGCTCATTTCTGCATTTAAATGGTTTTACAACAATCCGATTACAGACATTCCACAGCCGGATACAATCCGCAATTGAGCCAGGTTGCCGCAAACGCAGCAAAATCAGCCAGGTTCACTTGACAATCCGGCTCATTACCTAAGGGACCGCCGCCGGCAACATCAAAACCAAGATCCAGACCCAGCGGATTCACGCACACCGGTGTTTCCAGGACAGCGTAATACAGGTCGACCACCTGAGTATTGCTTAACGTATAGTTGAAAATTTGAACGTCATCCATCACGCCGTTGAAAGTTGACAACAACTGGCCTTCAGCACTTCGGTTCAAGGCACCGATCCGTACCGGAACGATATTCCGGAGGACCGACTGAGCCGATGTATTGGTATTACGAGCTTGACCATTGATGTAGATGACAACCTCACCGGCGCGAGCAGTGATCGCCATATGTGCCCACTGGCCGATTGGAAGCGGGGCCACCTGAACATCCCCTGCGCCGGGAATACCGCCGATCTGGAGGTTTCCATTGTCTTGCCGGATTTCGATATAGAAATTGGCGTTTGCCGCACCCACTGCGCTGCGATTGCTGACAACGCCTTGCCAGGTTCCATTCGATCCTGCCCAATTGAGCCAGGCAGAAACGGATACCTCACCGGTATACAGGGACGGAGCCCAGTTGCCTGAATCGGCTGCAACAAGGGGTTCCACTTTGAAATCAAGTCCGTCGCCTGTTTCCGCCGGATCAGCTCCGTCAACAAATGAAGCACTGCCGGGTATGATGTTCGGATCGGCGTGATGACCTTCTCCGCTGATATCCAGGTATTGACCGCCTACCAAATCGGTCTCGTCCAGCGTCCAGTGTGCGACTTGACGCTTAACGGCCAGGTTCGCCGTATCGGAAGTATCCTCGCCGGCCGCGTTTTGTACATAGCACCAATAGCTGTCTTCATCTCCCGGTTCGACATTGTCAATAGTCAGGGTGGACGTGTAATCATTGCCATCTTGATCCAGCGTAATGGTAATATCCGCATCGGCATCACTGATGGGGACGTTCGGGTTGCTGCTCCGATACCATTTTATTGCTGTTAATTCCGACTTACTGGTAAACTCGCAGGTAAATGATACCTGTTCTGCAGGAAAGACCGCCGCATCGACAGGAGAAGCAGTTACAACCGGAACCGAGGACAACGCTTCAAAAAACCAGACCGGACCAATAATATTATTCGGATCCCCTTTACTACCATTTAAAATCTGCTCTTCCACCCGCCAGTACACTGCCTCGTCTAAATCAAACGTATAAGGAACCGAAATCGGATCAGGCCCTGCCTCCGCAAAGGTTTCGAACAGCGGAGGAAGAAGCAAATTCGGCTCACCATTTTGAACCTGAAAAACTGTAACAAAATGACCGGTCACATTCGGATTCTGGCTACCGGGATTGCCCGGATTTTTTGCGGTGTCAAACTTCAATTGCGTGACTTTAGACGGATCAACATTCTTGGCCCCGGTGGCCGGAACGGGATTGTGAGGCAATAATGCAAGATTTACAAAGGCAGCGAACACCTGTCCTCGCTGGTTGTTATAGCCGGCGGTTTGCGTCATGTTCGCGGCATTGTTCCAGAACAGCAAGGGAAACTGCGCTGCACCGGTTTCCACAAGCCCTCCCATATGCCCGGGAACAAGTGCATCCAAACCGAGAAAACTAACCGAATGGTTGCCGTCAAGGTTCTCACTGCCGGTCGAATTGGTAATTGTGTGCAGCGTCGTAATGCCGTTGATACTGCTGATGAATTCTCCCGTATTGAGATTCATCGAAATATAGACCTTGTTTTCGACGCCAAAGACCACCGGCCCCAGCGTGAGGGCCAACGCATTGTCGCTGAAATTCATATCGTTCATGCTTGCGGGAAGACCGAGCTGATTGTTGTTTTTGCACGCGAAAATCAGGTTGCCGTCCCCCAGATACAGGCCTGTTCCATTGGATGTGCCGCCGATTTCTATCACGATAAAAGGACCGCCCGTCATTTGGCTTGCATCCGGATTGAACCGGGCCGCCAGCGTGAGAAGACCCGTAGCGTTCTCGACCGTATCGGTCGTCGTGCCCGCACGAGCGGCACTGTAGTCCGCCAGGGCCGTGCTGTCATCCAGACCCGGTACAATGACACCCGCCGGAAGACCGGCAACACCAATACATACCATTAAAATTAATAATTGACTAATTTTTCTCATAACAGATACCTCCAAATAAAAGTTTATTTATCCGGTACTACGCCACACTAATCTCTGACAGGTATTCAATCCTTCACATTTATTATAACAATTTACACAATCTCCCTTTTCTGCTCCGATCTCTTCTAAAAAACCACAGCAGTATTTCAACACCCTTTAAGGTATGGAAGAAACCCGTCTTCCATATCTCAATGTAAAAAATGATATTTCTCTTATTGTCTGCGTCGCAGAATAACAGCGCCTAATCCCAATAAACACAACGTTGCCGGTTCAGGAATGTAGGCAGAAAACACCTGCCCCAACTGATTGTTGTAACCCTCGGTTTGTACCATCGGGAGGGTATTGGTCCAGAACATATAGGGGAACAAGGTTGAAGCATTGTTGCCGTTACCCTCCTCGAGAAGGCCTCCCATGTGTCCGTACTCAATCGGTGTTAACCCGAGGAAGCTGACGGTGCGGTTACCGTCGATGTTTTCACTGCCGGTTGAATTGGAAATCGTGTATGAACTCATCACACCATTGACATTGGCAAACAATTGTCCCGTTTTAAGATCCATTGAAACATAGACCCGGTTTTCGACCCCGAAGTTGATCGCTCCCAGATCGACCGCCATCGCCTTGCCCGTCCCATCATTAATGAAATCGGTATCGCTCATACTCGTAGGAAGAGAGTATCGGCCATTGTCCGCTTTAGATCCGAAAATCAGGCTGCCGTTGGCCAGATACAACCCTGTACCATTCGAAGTTCCGCCGATTTCAATTACGATGACGGGACCGAGTGTCGCCTGGCTGACATCCGGATTGAACCGTGCCGCCAAGGTGAGCAGGCCGGTCGTATTGTCGGGGACTTCATTGTTAATCCCATTACGAGCGGCTGAATACTGAGCCAGAGCAGTGCCATCCTCCAGACCTGGAACGATCACTCCTGCATTAACAAATCCTGCCGTCATTGCCGCACACATGATTAACACAACCTTCCACGTACTTTTCATCTTTTCAATCCTCCACAAAAAAATAATTTAAAAAACGCTTACTTTGCGACGATACACATTCAAAAATGAATTACTCTGTCAATAAAACCGGCCGGCCAAATATGCACCAATCGGTAAAAGAAGTTCGATTATCATATTCCGGAGACCCTTGACCGCCATCGGTCGTCACCAGGGTTAAAAAACGATCCTGTTTCGATAAAACAACTGAGATAGACCCTCCCTGATGAACTTTAACGCCCTTTTTGCAGAAACGAACCTGTCCATCAACCAGCACCCAAAAATCGGCATACGCTTGAAATCCCGTTCCGCCGTCTAAATATTCATCTGAAATTCCATAGGCCGCTGAGAATTCTTTAAGGGAACCGGGAATACTTTTACGGACCGCCTCCAGATCAAAAGTAATACCCGCATTTCCGTGCATAAACAAAGCCGGTTTTCCGGGAATGCCGTACCGCTCATTATTTAATTTAATAACACGTTTCAAGAGAGTAGACTCGATATAGAGAATACCGCCCCACCCCAACCCGGAAGTATCCGGAAATGCATCAAATGAATGTCCATGCGTGCTCACAGCAACGGGGCCTTGATCATTATCCGGGATAAAGACCCCGTCAATAAACGGACTGGTCTTTACGGGATGTAAAAGATAATTGTTGTACATTTTTGCGCCCGGCCGAACCACATCCGAATCGGCAGGCAAATAACTTTCCGGCTTCCACTGTCCGGTTGTAGTATCGATACAGGCGCCTTGTCGGCCGGTCCCAAAGCCGTTACCACCGCCGACAATATCGGCTAAATCAATTGTTTCCTGTCCGCGCCAGACAGTGCCGGTTTCAGAATCAATGCAACGCGCAAAAATGTCTTTTCTGTATATCGTATCGCTCAACTCCTCCGTTGAAGCATTCAGCCTTTTTGCCGTACCTTCTTTAACGGTAATATTATTGCGTCTCTCGTGGATACCGGATAGCAGATTGATTTTCCCTTTAACCACATGAACTTCCATATCTCCCGCCAAGTTCGACCGAACACCAAACTCCGTTCCTAAATCGATGACCCGTGAGTTTTGAGTGATGACGGTAAACCCGTAAGCCCGTCCGGGAACAACCGCATAAACACTGCCGTATTTGAGGTTGATTTGATTATCGGATAATATCTGAAATTCGGCAGGCCCTTCCACAACAATACGAGCATCATTATCAAATACCATCTCAGCCAGTCCCTCACGCAGCATCAATAAATCATAACTGGCTCTTAATCGTGAACCGGCCCCCAATGAAACACCTGAATCTCCCCATTTGGCATTGATCATGTCATTTAATGTCGCAACTTCATATTCTAATTTGAAAGGCGTATAATGCACAAAAGCAATCAGCAGGATGATAGCCGCAATCGAAAGAACGGCGGATACAACCGTAAATTTGCTAAGCGTCTTTTTTTCTCTGGGCGGATAGATAACCTTTTCTATCAATGGACGCTGCTCGAACATACCCGGCACTTCCAGCGCCGGAGCCGATTTCTCATAGTCGGCCAGCATTTTCCAGAAAGACTCGTCTTGGCTGTCACTCATACTGCAGAGATTCGATTGCTGCGTTCCGGCCAACGCGATCAAATCACAATAAATCGATAGATACTCACGATAGTAAGCACGCACCTGTTCGCCGGATTCAAGTATTGTTTCAAGCCGTTGAATTCCTTCTCGACTCAATGATCCATCGAGAGTCTGAGAAACCAACAGCCGCAATTCCTTATACAAATCTTCGTTTAAGAGTTCTGACATTATCCTGCAGCTCCCAATGCTTTACTCACACAATTCATTAACACTGCAAGAATCCTGGATTCATTCCGATAGATCGTATTCATCGCTACACCGATTTGCTTGGACAATACTTTAGCAGTCATTCGTTTTTCAAAACGACATTGAATGAATTTACGATCATTCTGATTCAGTTTCTGGATACACTGTCGAAGAGCATCCAATCGGGCATGTCCTCCGTCAAGCGGAGCCTTCGCTTCTTCGGACAATGTTTCAATCAAATGAGAATTAAGGGATATCTTGGTATTATATCTGGATCGGTATGACAAGACTTGGTATTTAGCAATCGTAACCGCCCAGGAAACAAAATTGGTTCCGATTACAAATTCATCAAATTTTTCCCAAAGAACTTTAGCCGTTTCCTGCATAATATCTTCGGCATCCGAGGCGTTGGGCACTAATGTATAAATAAAAGACATAATCCGTCCGTAGTTACTGCTGAATAACTCCATAAATAGATCATTTCGCTTTTGGTTTTCAGAACTCATCAATTGGCCCTTTTCCGGCAGTTGTTTAACACAAAGATAAAATCCGGCAATCAACCATTACCTCTCTTAAGCAATACAACGAAATTATATTTTCACACATTTATTCTACTGATTTTCTGAAAGAACAACAAATTGCCCCCTTCCTATACCTATTTTGATATGCAACTGCAGGCGGTCTAAATAATCGGAATGTTGATTTTTAACCTGTAATCGGCGTTTTTTAAAAAACTTCCAACGTGGATAAATCATCCGGCTAAATTTTTTACGAAAAAAAATTACTGGTGGATTTAATCCCTATCTGAAAGTGTATCTGTAACAAAAAATCAACCTAAAATTGGTGCCAGTTTTATGCCAATTTCAGTCCCAAAACAGCAAATGCTTCAGTTTCAAACCAGTTCGAAAACAGTTTATAAGTCTCTATCGTGCATAAACTAAATACTTTATTGAAAAGTAGTAAAAATACGTCCGGTTATGTCTTTCAAGCAGGAAGTCACAGATTTGAATCCTGTACCGCCCAGCCAGAAAATCTCGTTTTCAATCACGAAAATGAGGTTTTTATGTTCATATTCAGACATAAATACTCCACGAAGCCCCCTCAGCATTCGTCTACTGCTGTGAAAAACAGTCGAGTTTTTCCAGCAAAGAATACACCCCAACAAAAATCTTTGTTAGTAAGGTCCGGCCTCCCGCCGGGCAATCCGTAATGCTATGGCCTCTGTTTTTAATACTTTCGCCGGAACTTGGCCGTAGGTATGTTCAGTATCTTGCGGTATTTGGCGACCGTGCGTCGTGCGATGGACCCCATCCCCGCCGCAACCAGTTTATCGCGGATATCATCATCGCTCAGCGGGTTGGTCTTGTCCTCATTATTGACAATCTCCTCCAGCTTGGCCTTGACGGCGTCATAGCTGCGCTGCTGGCCGTCCTCATCCTCCAGCCCGCCGCTAAAGAAGCTCCTAAGCGGCAGTATCCCCTGCGGGCACTGCACATATTTGCCCGCCACCGCCCGTGAAACCGTCGCAATATGCACCCCGACCTCCTCGGCAATGACCGCCATTGGCAGCGGTTTCAAATACAGCTTGCCGCGGGCAAAAAAGTCCTGCTGACGCCGTACGATCGCCCGGGCGACCTTCAGCAGCGTCTGCTTGCGCTGTTCGATAGCGTCCATAAACCACTGCGCCGAGCGGATATTCTTGAGAAGAAAATCCCGCGTTTGATCGTCAATCGCCCGATTCCTCGCCATCTTCCGGTAAAAGCTGTTGACCCGCAGGTTCGGCATATACGCATCGGTCAGACTGACCGCATAGCCTCCCTCTTCATCCGGCACAATGATAATATCGGCATTGATCGGATAGTTGTCGCTGCGACCGGCCACCAGCCCCGGCGAGGTGTCCAGCTTGCTCATCCGCTCAATCGCTTCATTGATCCGCTCGACGCTGCAATTCATTTTTTTGGCGATCTGAGGCAGATGATTTTCAAGCAGTTCCGGCCAATACCGGTCAACCAGCTCTACCTCAAATGACATATCCTCAGCAGACTGCCGCATCTGAATCAGCAGACACTCCCGCAGGTCGCGCGCCCCCACGCCGGGCGGATCCAGTTTCTGCACCTGCTCAAGCGCCGCCTGCAAGTGTTCGATCCCGAATGGATGCTTGTCTTTGTTATGAAGCTGCTCCAGCCGTACCGTCAAATAACCCTTGTCATCAAGATAGTCGATGATCAGCTCGCCGGCCGCCCTGACCTTTTCGTCCCCCTCCATCAGACGCCACTGCTCTTTGAGCCAGTCGTTGAGCGATTGTGTCTGAGCGGCGGTATTAAGCAAGGCCTCCATCTTTTTATCCGGATCACCGCCGCCGGTCTGCTGGTAATGAACCGGCCCGGACTTATTTAAATAGTCCTCAAAATCCTCCCCGAAATTCTCCAGCCGCTGAAAATCCTCCACCTGATCCGAGTCTTCACCCACGATCAGTTCCTGTTCGTCCGGCGTCTGATCCGCCGTCAAAGCCGTATCGCTCTCACGACGCCCCTCCGCCTCCTCGTCCGTTTCCAGCACGGGATTGCTGTTCAATTCGGCCTCGATCTTTTCCTGCAGCGCCAGCAACGGAAGCTGCAAGACTTCCATCGACTGGATCATCCGCGGAGCCAGCTTCATCCGCTGCTCCATTCGCATCTGGCCGGTCATTGATAATTTCATTGCCATATCTTTATCTGTCTCAATCTATCTATGTTCAAGATAGCAAAAGTCCTAAAGCTATAGCAAGTATTATACCATTTGAGTTATAAAATTGCATCCTCTTTTGAAGGACGATAAGAATTTGTTTGCAGGATTGTGATAGAGCATCGCAAAACGCAGACAAAAAATCTCCCCTCAACGCAACAAAATACGTTTTAGGAAAATATCGTACAATCACTTATCCTTTTCGCGTGGAGGCACAGAACTGCCCCATCAGCGTCATCGCCTCGGTCAATCGTTCCATGGACCCGTCCAGGGCGGCATAGGCCTCGATCAGTTTCAGCAGCTCGGCATCAACCTCTTTCTCGCCGTATCGGTGCGAGGTATTGACAATGCCCGCATCCAACCCGCATTCCATCGCTTTGGCCACATACGCCCGGCAAATACCGATCTTCCGCCCCGGCAGATCACGGCAGCAGTTGCTCACGCCCAGCGAGCAGTGGCAATCCTTCATCTGCGGATCGCTCTTGATGCGTTTGATCGTCTCAAATGCCCGGTACGTATAGCCCGGCACTCCCGGCTCCATCGGCATATCGATCGCAATCGGGAATACCGTGGAGTCAAAGAATATCTCCTGCGGCTTAAATCCATACTGCATCGCCTTGGCAAACAGTGTCTGAGCCAGTCCGAACAACTCCTCCACCGAATGCGACCCGCCCGGCCCGGTCGGCTTGTCTTCGCTGACCAATAGACCGATAAACGAAAATTCATACTGCTTTTTCAGCGGCATCATTGCATCAGCCGTATGCACCTTGATTGAATTCAGCAATGGCGGCCGCACGGCTTCAGTTGTATTGTACCATTCCTTCAATCCCGCTTTCAGCACATCATCATTACTGCTGTCAACACACAGCGGTACGCCCTTGCCCCACTGTCGCACCAGCTTCGCATAGTTCACCATCATTTGCACAGCCTGCTGTGGATCGCTCTCGCCGAAGGCATCCAGATTGACCGCCAGATATGCCGCTCCGTCGTCGGCCTGTTCCTCGATCAATGCCCGAATATAATCCAGCGGACCGCTCGGCGTGGTATAGGCATTTGCCCCCAGCGCATGCAGTTCTCTCATCACCTGTCCCGTTTTCGGAATTGAAGCATGAATCGCCTCTCCGATACCGATCAGCGGTGTTTTCATCGTATGGTCCTTTCCAAACAAATAATTGACGATCGAGCTGGTATGCTCCAGCGCTGCGATTCGCGGTCGGTTGATCTGCCGACGCAGTTTCTCACGCCCCGCCGGCTCCGCCGACGCCGAAAGATAGATTCTCTCGCCAATACATACCCGTTCAAGATTATTCCCGCAAAAACCTTCAACTGTGGCGTCCCCGCACGGCGCATTATCCAGCCCCTTCTCGCAGCCGCCTATTGTACAATACCCGAAATTTTCCGGCAAGTAACAATCGCCGCATTCCTGACACTCGAATAGACAATATTTCAATCCCTTCTCAATCGCATTGAACGCCGTATAGCAAAAACTGTCTTTCCGGTCCGCGTTAAACGTCCGCAGCGTCGCACGGAACGCTCGAAAGCCTCGGTACCGCGGATCCAAAATCGCCCGATGCATAAAATCAAAGAACCGCTCATTGCATTTTTTCTTCGGCGCACTGAGCACCGCTTTCCTGCCGTTATCGTCATACAGATAAAAAGCTTTCTCGGCAGGCCAGCACAGGTTGTCTTTGTACTGCTCCCACCCGTCGCCGATCTCCGCGGCCCGATTCAGAATCTGCAGGAATATCTTCAAATCATACACCCCGCCGACATCCACACCCGCCGCCCCGATAGCTTTATACATCGCCACCTGCTGGGCTGCTCGTTCAATATGCTCATCGACCGATTCGGATTGCAGTTTCGCCAGCAGCGAATCGCTGACAAAGCACCCCGGCAGCTTGATATCATGCATCAATCGCGGAGCCGGCGTGCGTGTTGTCAGCCAGTACACATTCCCGATCACCGGCACATCAATCGCATTCTCCTTCAGATACCGCATCAGTTCCACTGATTTTTTCCAATCCCACCCCACCTGCGTAATCAGAAATTTCGCCCCCGCCGCAATCTTCTTTTCCATCTTGTAATACTGCTGCATCAGCGACGCCTCGGTATACTTAAACGGCGAAACCGCCGCCCCCGCAAAAAACCGATGCACCGCATCCCACTGCCCCGGCTTGGCCTTGAGCAGCTCGGCTCGGTTGAGTTTTTCGATCATCCCCAAAAGCCCTGCCGACTCGACCTCAAAAACCCCCTTGGCCGACACCGGCTTATCTCCCGTCAGCGCCAATATACTCCGAACTCCCCGCTGACGATACCCCACCAGCGTACTGACAAGCCCGTCAGCATTGCTGTCCTTGCAACTGATATGAGGAATAAAATCCAGCCCTGCCAAAAGTCCCTTGGGCTCCAGCACGGCCAGCGCATCGGTCGGGTCAATATTCGCCACGCCACCGGGGTTCTGCGGAAACGTAATCCCCGCCAGTTTAAATCCCGCCGGCAGCACCTTATCTGATGCCTGCCAGGCCGCCAGAAACTTCACAAACGGTTCGAAATTATATCCCGGCCCTCCCGTCAATTCCGCCGTAACCGAAAATGTTCCGCTCGATAGACAATCCGCAAGCCGCTGAACCGACATACCAATCTCTCCAGACAATTTCTATTCTCTAAATGCAATCATCCTCTAAATACTGAAAGCCGACCGCACATACCAAAATTCACAGCCGCGCCTTGGCGGCTTATATTAGCGGATAACGCAGCAAAAGAATACCAAAATCGCCCCCATTTTTCTACCTATCCTGCTGTCCGACCAAGGCTTCGACCGGCCGGATCAACAGTGGTGTGATACCCGGCTTCAGAATCAACCCCGACGGCTACGATACCACCGGCAATTGATCCCACCGGGTTGTGAATTTGTGCGAGCGATGCTCAAATCGTGCATGCCAGGGTTTTTCCATCCCCTCGACGGCCCACCGCACACCGCCCGGGTCTTTGGCATTGATACGGTCAATGGTCTGCATCAGGCGTTTGGTCTTTTGACGATCCGTTCGGTCAAACAGGCTGCCCTGTATGTGATTCTCATCAATCAATTGGTGCAGCAGTATACCGCCTTTCTTGTATTCATAACCGGGATGGTAAATACCCTCCAGCGCCGACAGGGCCGCCGTGATCAGTTCAGCGCTGTCATTGGTTACCGTTGGCAGTTCCACCGCCGCACAGTTAAAATACCGCCGCTCGATAAATCGGCTGGTGGTCACAAACACCGTCAGAAGACCGGCGGCCAGATGATCCTGACGCAATTTTTCGCCCGCCCGGGCCGTATAGGTGGCAATGGCTTCCTTCAGTTCCTCCAGCGATTCGACAGGCCTGCCGAACATCCGCGAGACGGTCACCGATTTTCTGCTCGGCGGGTTGTCCTCCAGCGGATAGCACACCGTTCCCTGCAGTTCATAAACCGTCCGCACGCCATCGACGCCAAACATCCGGCGTATCCGCGAAATGTCCGCCTTTGCAAGATCAAATGCCGTTCTTATCCCAAGGCGATTCAGTTTGGCGGCCGTGCGATACCCCACACCCCAGACATCCCCGACCTCAATTCGCCGCAAGGCCTCTTCCAGGTAAGGCGAGTCAACCAAATCCAGAACGCCGTCTGCTTTGCCCGAAGTCTTGGCGATTTTGTTGGCCAGCTTGGCCAGTGTTTTGGTAGGACCGATGCCGACCGAAACCGGAATGCCCGTCCATTGCCGTACACGCCGGCGAATTTGTCTCCCCTGTTCAGTGCGATCCGCAGAAAGACCCGAAAGATTCAAAAACGCTTCATCAATTGAATAAATCTCAAGCTCCGGCGTAAATCCTGAAAGCGTCTGCATCACGCGCTGCGACATATCCGCATACAGCGTATAGTTGGATGAAAACAGTTGAACATTGTGCTTTTCAAGAACGTCCCGCACCTCGAAAGCCGCCTTGCCCATACCGATACCCAGCGCCTTAACTTCGTTGGACCGCGACACAATGCACCCGTCATTGTTGGACAACACGGCAACAGGTTTGCCTTCCAGCTTCGGGTTGAACACCCGCTCGCAGGAAACATAAAAGTTGTTGCAATCGATCAGGGCAAAGATAGTTTTCATAGCGAATGAATAACAGCGGTTACAACACCCCAGACCTGAAACTCCATCGCATCGCCGATATCCTGCACGGCGTAATCGGAGTTTTCGGGTTCGAGACTTATTTTTTTTCTGCGGATTCGAATACGCTTGACAGTCATATCGCCGTTGACGACGGCGATCACGACATTTTTATCCTTGGGTTCCAGCGAGCGGTCCACGATCAGCAGGTCCCCGTGGTGAATACCCGCACCAAGCATCGACTCGCCGCTGACCCGCACAAAAAATGTCGCCGCCGGATTTTTGATCAGATGCCGGTTTAGATCCAGACGGCCTTCCTCGTAATCAGCCGCCGGAGAGGGAAACCCCGCCGCCACTTTCGCCTCAAAATACGGCTGCAAAGATGCTGTGGATAAATCCGGCCTGAATATGCTTTCTACCTTTACGTTCATCCCCCTATTATACCCGGCGATAGGCCCGTCTTGAAACGCCTTTTTGCAAAAACGCATAACCATTGTTCCCAAAACAGCTTGCGTTTTTAAAAAAGCGGGCGGTTCAGGGCTATATCCGAAAGACACGGATAGCGAAGCAGAAGATCTTCGGGAATCAACTGTTTCTGTCCGGTCAGTCTTGCTTTCAGCTCAATCGCATTTTTGACCTCGCCGCCCTGATAATGATTGTTGGTAATGACCACGACCGACGGATAGACCGACAGCAGCTTGCGAATGCGGCCTTCGATCTGTCCCAGCTCTTCGGTGTTGTAGTCATAATTGTACGTTTCATCCCGGCTGCATTTGGAAAACCATTTCTCTGTGTTACGCCCGTGCAAACGCATATAACCCGTAGCCCCCACAGTACAGGTTTCAGGGGCAAACGAATCCGCCCCGATAGGATAATCAAGATTAGCAACAGTAACACCCAGCAGGTCAAGATACTCAAGTGCATCCGGCGACTGCCATGAGCGGTGCCGCACTTCCACCGTAAGACGGAACGCAGAAGCAAACTGCTCAACCAGTTTTTGAAGATGTGTTCGATGTTCAGGGCTGTCATCAAAATCATATCGGAACTGCATCAGCAGGTGCCGAAGTTTACCCGCCTCTGTCAGCGGCTCCAGTCCCCGATGGAATTGACTGACCATCGCCGGCTCGATCCGGCCTTCATGCGTAAAGTCGCTGTGAAGTTTGGCAGTAAAGAAAAAGCCGTTCTTGAACGCAGTACGATCCAGCCAGCGACGGCAATGGTCGGCTTCCGGAGGACGATAAAAAGTGCTGTTGATTTCAACACAGTCCACAAACCGGCACAAATACGACAGCGGATCTTTAATGCCGCGGGGATATACAATCCCCTGCCAGTCTGGATACGACCATCCCGCCACACCGATTGAACAAACGGTATCCATCAGAATCGAGTTATTTAATTGTTGGTAACTGACGCGTTATCGGATCGGACGACGCAGAGCCTGAATACCGGAAATGATCGTGATAGCCACCATCAGGATATACGTCACAAGAGTAAACCAGTCGCCCCATGGCCGCGAAACAAACGCCCAGCCGATAATGACCGTACCGATGCCGAACGATTGTAAAAACATTTTGATTTTACCGTAAACCACCGCACCGAAGTTTACCCCGCGGGATTCGGCAATGTGCCGCAGTGTTTGCACAACGATCTCACGCGCAAACAGGATCACCGCTGTGCCCCACCGGAGCAGATGAAGCGTCGTGTCCGACCACCCGAAATTAGCCAGTTTCGGCTGGGCAACAATGGCAAAACAGAAAAAAGTTCCGCAAACTAATATCTTATCCGCCAGCGGATCGACCGTCCTGCCGAATTGGCTGGTCACATTGAATTTTCGCGCGATGTGCCCGTCAACAATGTCCGTCAGACCTGCAATAACAAACAGGACAAAGGCTGACATCAAAAAGGAGGCGGGTTTTTCCTGCCCTGTTTTAGGTGCATAGAGGATCATCCCAAGAAAGATCAGCGTAAGGATCAGCCTGCCGACCGTCAAAGCATTGGGAATATGCCGTATAATGCCTTTATTTGGTTTCTCATCCATAATAGTTTTGCGGGATTATAATCATTTCTCCACGAAAGGGCAAGGCCAAGGTCCGGTCAGCATTTAATTTTTTCCACACACAGGTCATATCCGTCGCGCCCGACAACGCGGGCTTGAATAAATGCCCCAGGCGATTCGTCACAGTGACCGATCAAACAGAGACTGTCAATATGCGGCGCCTGGCCGTAATAGCGCCCGATTGCTCCGTCCGCAGTAGTCTCATCAACAAGCACCGTCAGCGTCTTCCCGATCCAACTGTCCATCTTCTCGAACACCAGCGATTGCTGCAGCTTCATCAGACGGTCCGCACGTTCCTGCTTCACCGCATCCGGCAATTGATTGTCCAGCTCCGCTGCCGGAGTGCCGGGTTCGGCATAAAATGAGAAACACCCCAATGCATCAAATTTGGCCCATTGGACAAACTCAAGCAATTCCTCAAACTCCGCCTCAGTTTCCCCCGGATAACCGACTATGACCGTCGTTCGCAGAATGGTATCCGGAATCAATTCTCGCAGGCGTGTGATCAATCGAAGATTGTTCTCTTTCGTATCAGCCCGCCGCATACATTTAAGGATACGGTCATTAATATGTTGAATGGGAATATCGGCATAATGCAGGATTTTCCTGCTCTGCGCCATGGCCTCCAGTAGCGGTTCATTGATCCCCGACGGATACAGATACATCAGACGAATCCATTGCAGGCCGTCAAGTTTTTCTATCTCAGCCGTCAGCTTGACCAGCCCATTTTCGATTTTCAGATCCCGCCCGTAATAATTGCTGTCCTGAGCGATGATACTCAGCTCGACAGCCCCGTTCTGGACCAATTCCCTCGCCTCATCCAATACCATTTCCATCGGCTTGCTGCGAAACCGGCCTCGTATCGATGGAATCGTGCAAAATGAACATTTCCGGTCGCACCCCTCACTGATACGCAGATAAGCCCAGTGCCCCGGCGTAATAAGTAATCGACCTCTGTCGTCGTGTATATGCGGCCCCGGCACAGCTTCTCTCCAAAGTTCCCGTTCGCTCAAACAATCTGCAATGATTTGGGCGATCGAATCTCTTTGAGCCAGACCCACAATGGCGTCTATGCCCTTTACTTCATCTTTCAATGCCTGTCCCATTCGCTCCGAAAGACATCCGGCCACTACCACTTTGCGGACTTTACCGCGGGACTTCTGCCGCACAGCACGGCGAATGGCCTCAACCGCTTCTTCCTTGGCTGGAGCAATAAACCCGCATGTATTAATGACAACCACATCCGCTCGGTCGGGATTCCCGCCAAGCACAAATCCAGCCTGTCCGAGTAGTGCCAGCATCACTTCGCTGTCCACAATGTTTTTCGGACATCCTAAGGCGACAAATCCCACCGTAACAGGACTTTTATGGTTCTTTTTCTTCATAATCTCTTTATAATTTCCTTTCGTTAAGCCCAAAATCATATCAGAAAAACTCTTTTGAGGCCACGCTCATTTGTCCGGATAACCGTAAAATGAAACTCCGGAAAAATTTAAGAAATAAATCCCCCTAAACGAGCGTTCTTAGGGACAATGAATGACCAATAAACCGATTCATTTAATAGTACCCGGCTGATATCGTTTTAATTGGAGAAAAGAGGTTACCCCAGCCGATAATGAGAGGGTTAATTGTTTTCAAAATGGCCGATAATAAAGGTGTTGGATGAGTTTTCACCTAAACGGAGTTAAACAAACGAGTACACAACACCGTCTCCTGCGATGGATTACCCTTGCAGGGATGTGTGTTGCAGGGGCTGGCTGCGGAGACTTTTTTGCCAAAAAACCTACCGAAATAGAATCCAAATCGGTCATTCGCGATATTGCGCGGGTGCGCGAAAATCCCCATATCTATAATCCACTGCCCGAAATGTATCGCACCCCGCCGCAGCGATTGGCACTCGAAGACGGCATGCGGATGTTCTACTTTACAAAACATCATCCTGCCAATGAAATCGCCGAGGGTCTCAAAAAACTGGGGTACAAGGTCAGCCAGAATTCAAGTACAAATCAGATTATCGTTCATGCCGCCGGCGACGAGGAATGCGACCAGGTCGAAGAGTATCTTTCGCGAACCGATGTACCGCCCATTCAGGTCCATGTAGACTGCATCATCCTGGAACGTTTCGGCGATGTGACCAAAGACTGGGAAACAACGCTTTTAGTTGAAAATCTATTCGGCGAAAAGATTACGCTTGGAGAAGATAAATATCCCAGCCCGGCCTTTCCGGGTGCAGCGCTTCGCGAAAGCCAGCGCAGCACATTCGGTTTGGATTTTGGATTTTGGCATAACAAGGGCATTTCCGGCCATCAGATTCGTGCCGTAGTGGACATCCTGGAGTCCCGCGGCTACCTGAAGATATTGCTCAATCCCACACTCGAAACCATCAATGGAAAATCCGCTACGGTCCAGATTCGTGACCGGGCGCCCATTGAAAAAACGGTAACGGAAAAAAAAGATATCTACAAAGTAACCTCGTATGAATGGGTTACCGACACGCTGACCGTCACACCCTTTGTCTATGCGGATGGATACATCGGGCTGAAAACCTCAATTACGATCGGTTCCAAATCCAAACCTGAAGGAGTTGTACAGACTCCCATCATTACACAGCGTTCGATAGACGTGGCCGAAAACCGTATCGAACCGGGCAAAAGCCTGATCATTGGCGGAATGCGAAAAAGCGAAAATCGCTCCGTGGTGCGAGGTGTACCGTTCCTCAAAGATCTGCCTATCATCGGAGTCCTCTTTTCAAGCAAGGATTTTGAGGAAAACGCAACAGAAATTATTTACATCCTTACTCCGAGTATTTCTTCCGGCGGCGTCCATTACACCCAGATGGCTGATATGATCCGTGAAAAATTCCGCACTCCGGAATACGACACCAGCCTGGATGAACTGGTAGCCGACCCCATGGCCGGCGATGTTTATACCCAGTATGTCGAAGAAAAATCCGACCGGGCCAAGGCTGAAACCATACGTCTGGAACGCGAAGCGCAACGGGCAGAACACGAAGCCAAAGAAGAACGGATGCGCGCTGAAAAGGCCATCCTTGAGGCACAAGCCCTTCAGACCCAGGCCGAAGAAGCCAAAGCCCAATATGAGCAGTCTGTCGCACAGACCAAAGCGGCACAGGCACAGGCCGAAGCCGCGGCTAAAGAAGCCGAGGTCCAGCAAGCCCTGATTTCACAAACAGAAGAAGAAATCCAGAAAGCAGCAGCAGCGGCAGCAGCAGCTCAAGCGGCCGCTCAACAGGCCCAGCAGGAACTTGAAGCAGCCAAACAAAAGGCTCAAAAAGCCAAAGAAGAGGCTGACAAGGTAAAGGCTCAGCATGATGCCCTTCAGGCCGAAATCGAAAAAAACAATCAGGCAGAGGGTGGCCAAACCCCGCCGGCGAAAGAGTAACCAAATGCATCGGGAACCAAGCAAACATTTCGGGTTGAGTAAAACACCTGCAATAGCAGCAATAGCGGCAGTATTGCTGCTGGGCGGATGCGGTGATTTTTTTGCCGCCAAACCCACTGCCGTTCAGTCATTGGCCATCCTTGATGAACTGGGACAGGTACGTGAAAGTCCTCATGTCAACAATCCGCTGCCCGAAATTTATCGCCAACCCCCCTCGAGACTGACCATCAAAGACGGGGTTAAACTCTTCTATTACACCCGCCATCATCCTGCCGGCACCATAGCGGCTCTGGTCAAAGAACAGATGGGAATTGACGCCTCGGTCAATGCCGCCACAAATCAATTGGTACTGTTTTGTAAAGACGATGCCCAGGCCACTCTGACGGAAAATTACCTCACGCTCATTGATGTACCGCCGGTACAGGTCAATGTCGATTGCCTCATCCTTGAACGGTTCGGCGATATTACCACCGACTGGGAAACGTCGATTATGATCGAAAACTTCCTTGGCGAGGGCATTACCCTCGGCGAGGCCCGCGGAACGTTCAATAATCAGGGAGTGTTAACCAGTCTGGATCCCGCCTTTCCCGGTGCAGCGATTCGAGAAACCGAACGCGCAAAATTCGGCCTGGACTTCGGATACTGGATTGACAAGGGCGTACCGGGCCATCAGGTGCGGGCCGTCGTCGATGTGCTGATTTCACAGGGCTATCTGAAAATTCTGCTCAATCCGACCCTTGAAACCGTCAATGGTCAGAAAGCGACCGTTACAATCAAAGATTTGGCCCCGATTGAAGAGGTTCAAACCAGCCGCGGCGGGACCAGCAGCGTCTATAACATCACCCAGTACACTTGGGTGGAAAACACATTGACGGTTACGCCGTTTGTCTATTCGGACGGATCCATCGGCTTGACCACGGATATCAAGATCGGCTCCCGCTCAAAACCCGAAGGCGTTGTACAGCGGGCCATCATCACAGAACGTTCAATCAACGTCGCCGAAAACCGTGTTCTGCCCGGCCAGAGTCTCATTATCGGCGGCATGCGGAAGAGCGAAAAACGCTCCGTCATCCGCGGCATTCCCTTCTTTAAAGATTTACCGCTGATCGGCATTCTTTTCTCAAGCAAAGACTTTGAAGAAAAAGGTACCGAAATCATTTATATCTTAACGCCGAGTATCTCTTCCGGCGGACAGGAACACAGCAAAGTCGTTCAGGATATACGCAGAAAACACGCCGACCCGGAATACAAAGCCGGTCTTAAGCAAATGCTGACCGAACCATTCGATTCAAGCATTTATGGCACGATGGTTGAAAAACAGGCCGCCGACGCTGAGCTGAAAAAAATGGAAGCTGAGATGGAACGGGAACAGGCGATGATGCGGGCGCAAACCGAAAAAGATCGTGCAGACCGGGCTTCCGCAGAAGCCGAAAAGCTTCGCAAGAAAGCCGAACAAATGGCCGCACAGGCGCAAAAAGCCGCTGCTGAAGCACAAAAAGCCGCCGAACAGGCCGCCGCCGCCACGACTCAGACCGAAAGCCAGCGAAAACGCGCACTGGAATTGCAGCAGCAAAAAGATAAAGCCCACGCCGATGCCCAGCAGGCTCAGCAGGCCGCCGCTGCCGCTGCTCAGGAAGCGCAGACCGCAGCCCAAAAGGCGCAGCAGGCTCAGCAACAGCTTGAGCAAAGCCGTCAGGCCGCCGAAAAAGCTGCTGCTGAGGTAGAGCGTGTCCGCACCGAAGCCCTTAAACGGGCGGCTGAACAGGAAGCCGCTCGCAAGCAAGAGCTGCAGCGGCAGGAAAAAGCCCGTCAGGAAGCTGAGCAGAAGAAAGCTCAAGAGGAACAGGCACAACAACAAGAACAGACGCCACAGGAGCAATCTCCGCAGGAACAGCCTGCGCCTCAACCCAGTCCCGCCCCGGCACAGCCCGCAGCTCCTGAACAAAATCAACAGGGATAATAATATTCCCTGGCTTTACATGCAGTCGTATCACTGAGTCTCAGACATTGTGCGGCCAGTCTTCCAACGGACACCCTGTACAGAGAGGTTTGGATTTACAGTGGTCTTTGCCCAGCCGAACCAGCAAGGCGTGGAATTCGTTAAACAAACACACGTCCCGCACTAATCCGCCTTCAAAATATTCGCGTATCTCCTCATACCCCGCCTCCGGCCAGATCATTCCATGCCGTCCGAGAATCCGGGCCGTATAAGCATCCACCACAAATACCGGCTTATCAAACGCATACAGACAGATTGAATCGGCGGTTTCCGGCCCGATGCCCTTGATCGCCAGCAGCTCTTCGCGCAATCGCTGTGCAGACAGGTCCGCCGCCGCATCCGGATCGCCGTCGAACCGCCTAAACAGCCATTCCAGAAAATGCCGCAGCCGCTGCGCTTTGACATTAAAATATCCCGCCGGCCGAATCAGCTCCGCCAGCCGTTCTGTATCCAGCGCATATAGCCCCTTCGGTGTCAAACACCCGGCGATCTTCAGGTTGGCAATCGCCTTTTCCACGTTGCCCCAGTTGGTATTCTGCGTTAAAATGGCCCCGATGATAATCTCAAACCGCCCGTCACCCGGCCACCAGCCTTGAGCCCCGTAACGCGCATACAATCGCTCATACAATTCAATCAATGTTGGTCTGCTCATTTGTAAAATAGCCTCATCTTCGAGTTATCATATTTTTTCCCAGTCAAGGTATCGGGAACAAATGACGCCCCCGGCCCCGCCCTTCATGCCCGAGCCTGTTGTAAGAGTCTCGCTTAGACCCATTCTCAAAGAGCTTTTCGTTTTTTCATTCATCGCTGCTTGTTCCTTTCTTCAGGAAGACAAATCAGAATTTCAAGAATGTTTTTTGTTTCGGCGGTTATTTTCACACGATCATCAAGCCGCACAGGACAAAGCCAAACGATTTTCTTTGAGTCCGTCAGGACAAATAGTTTCTTTTTTTCACGAGACTCTGTTTTTGCATCAATGAGAAATCTCGCCGCTTTTTTTTCCTTCCCCAATCCAATCGGCCAAAACCGATCCCCCGGCCTCAATGCCCGCACCGCCAACGGCCCTTCAATACAGTCTGCATCCACTCGCTCTGTCAGTACAGGTTTATTACGCAGCGTCTGAACCGACATTACCGCCGGCGGATCCAATAATTTCGCTTCAATGGTATACGGGCCGAAGAATACCGCCGTTCCAATCTCCAATCGGATCGGCTCACTCGGAAAAGATAATTCATACGTTGCGGGCCGCTGGAGAACAACTTTGTCCGGCTCGACGGCAGCAATGATTTCTCCCGGCCACATTTTTTTGGTGCATCGCGGCCCGGCCGCATCGTGCATCAAAGTTCGATAGTGGCGGCTCGTTACATCCCGCAGGCCGCCTCCTATCCCCTGCACTGCACGGTTGATCAATTCTGCCTGTACCCACGGCGATTGCGATGTCAGTTGTGTCCGGGAATAAGCAATTTGATGTTCGTTAAGATTCTCAACCTTCACCGACCCGGCCGCTTTCTCGATTCGCTGCTGTGCCTGTTGACAGAGCACAGCAAGTTTGGTAAGTCTTTCATTAATATCGGCTGTCTGTTCTTTGAGTTGAGGCATCAAGCGATGGCGGATACGATTGCGCGTAAAGATATGCAATCGGTTGCTTGCGTCCTCTCGCCAGACAAGATCGTGCATTCGGCAAAAGGCTTCGATTTCTTCACGCCGCACGGTTAGTAATGGACGAACAAACAGAAGCCCATTAAAATTTGTTTGCGGACGAATACCGCATAATCCCCGCAGTGCCGTACCGCGCATCAGTCGGTGTACTAAAGTTTCGGCCTGATCGTCAGCATGATGTGCAGTGGCCGCACAGTTACACGCATTGGCTAAAGCCATTTCCATTATGGCCTGCAGGCGAAGCTGACGCCCTGCCGTCTCAATGGACAACCGCCTTGCCGCTGCAGCACCGCGTACATCAACACGCTTACTGAAAACAGGCACTCCAAGCCGCTTGCCCAGCGAAAAGACAAACGCTTCATCCTCATCCGACGCAGCACCGCGTAAGCCGTGATTGATATGGCCGATAGTTACCTCAATATGCAAACGATGACATTCAATCAGCCGACACAATGCCGCGGCCATCGCCACCGAATCCGCTCCGCCCGAGACTGCCAGCAAGACTCTCTCGGTATTATCAAACAAACCGTTTGAGCAAATCCACGTCAGCAGTTTATCTTCAAAAGACTCCATCAAACAATCGTTTCCATCACTGCAGCACTCACACGATGAATGTTAAGCATTGACTTATAACATTAAAAAAGGGCCTGCCCCGTAAGAACAGACCCTTTAAATAGTTCTCTTAGTTCATCTCGATTACGGCTGCTCCTGAATCGCCTCGCTGGATGGAATTTCAGCTTCAGGCAGCTCGACTTGTACAGCCTGCGGCTGTGACAATGCGGCGATTCGCAATTTTGCGTTTTCAACATTGTCCGTATAGCGTGCTTCCCGTTCGACTGCCAGCCGGTACAGTGTCAGGGCCTCGGTTCGCATCTTGAGCCGATGATCCATTACAAATGCCGCACGATATCGAGCAGGATAAGGGGTGATATCATTCCACTGATAGGCACGCTGATAATAAACCGCCGCTAATTCATAATTTTTCAGGTACTCATAAATGCGGCCTGAACGATAAGCGGCATCATCAATTTTATCACTGGTCGGATATTGCGCGATCAGACGATTGAAGTACTGCAGTGACTCACGCAGCTTTGCCTCATCCATGATAATCAGTCCGCCGCCGCCCTCACGGAACAGCTTCATACCCTGATTGTATATCTCATCCGCGGCATCGATAATATCGCGGGCTTGAAGGTTGGCCGGAGCAACTTCCGCCGGAGCCAGATAGGTGTATTGAACCATCTGGTCAAATGTTCGCAGTTCAATCTGTGCCCATTGCCCCTTTGTATAGTTGCCGACGGATCTGTAATAGGCCGCCAGCGACGCCAATGCTTCGCGATAGGCCGCACGGGTGGCCGCTGCCTGCTCTACATAATCGGCTTCGCCTGCACCGGGCAAAAGAAAGCCCGCATCAACTGCCTGTTGTTCAGCCGGCGTTATCAGCAGATGCGCATCGTCAACTCTTGGATTACGGCATCCCGCCGCAAACAAAATCGACACCGTGACGGCAACTAAAATCATCCTGACCATACATTACTCCTTTCGAAAGAAAGTCGAGATTCCTGTCTTTTCCTTCCTACAATACCAACTTCGCCCGGCCTGTCAAGCAATTTGCCGGCGGCAATATAACGTTTTTTGCACGGCCTAAACGCTTTTATTCATTGCAGTTGGGGTTTTTATCCGTATTACCATTGGGCTTCGATATACGGACCGATAGGACCTTCGGGTTTTGGTTTTGGACGGCTGTTGATGATGGCTTCGGCAATCGGAACATCATTTTTTCGCGTGATTTTCAGGTTGGAATGGTCTGTTTCAACGATTGCAACCGTATGGCCAAGCGTTTCAACCAGTTGAGCATCGTCAGTAATCGATGCTTTATCGATTTTATTGAGATTGGCGTAGGCTTTTTTGAGCAGTAAAGCGTCAAAAACCTGTGGGGTCTGGGCTTCATAGAGATCAATACGTTCGACGGTCTGGAGGATTCGGCCGTTCTGGACTTTTTTGAGGGTGGCAACGACAGGACAGGCCAGAATGGCAGCGCCGGTTTTTGCGGCTTTGTCAAATACAGCATCCAGCCAGTCGTTGGTCAGACAGCAGCGGACGGAATCGTGGACGGCGATGAGGTCGGCGTCAGGGCTGACCTTTTCGAGGGCTTTGGCAACGGTTTCGAAGCGTTCTTTACCACCGAAACAGAGCTTTACGCCGTGGAAACCCAGCATTGCACCCCATTTAACGGTGACAAGTTCTTCGTCTTCGGGGGCAATGGCAAGGAGGATTTGTTTTACATCGTCGCGGTTGGCAAAGAATTCGATGCTGCGCAGGAATGCAGCGCGGCCGCCGACTTCGACAAATGGTTTTTTGCGGTCGCCGCCGAAACGGGCACCGGCACCGGCTGCACAGACAATTACCGATATATTTTTCATAGTTTTATCCGATCCGCTGTATCCCTTAATAAGTATAAGTCTATACTATCATAAGGGTTAACGACGGGCGGATAAAGGATTTTTTGTGGAGGGATAGACAGGATTCAATGAAATAATCATAAGTGCTTTTTTTGTAACCACTTATGTGTTTACTGTTTCCTTCGGCAAGTTCTTTGTAAAGCATTCGGGGTGGTAATAAAAGTGCAATGCAGTGGTCAGTTGAATGAATTCTACATAGTACTTGCGAGCGTCGGCATCGGCTTTCAGCCATTTTTCCATTCGAAGGAAATATCGCCGTTCTAATAGGCCGTCCAGAAGTTTGAGGATGAGGATACCCAGCCGTTCGAGGCGGCGTGCTTTGGGATCAGCGGGAGCTTCCGGCTCGGGTGTACCCAAGGCACCATCGCAGAGGCGGTTCAGCTCGTTGATCTCTGACTGGATGTTGTCGATATCCTCAAACATAGGTTTACCGGTTAATACTGTATCGTTTTTTGTGAAAATTGCATTTTATTTTTTGTGTTATATCCCATTTTTTCGGCATTTTTGTTGAGAAAGTGAACTCAAATCGCAGGAGTTTTTGGTTTGAATCACTCAAGAATCATGATATTAGACTTTCTACCTCTACTATTATTGTCCGGCCGGGAGGTTGTTGTAAATAATACTTCTACAGTGATTTGTGGGGATTTTGTCGGCGCAACTGAGCGCAACTGAGCGCAACATGACACAACTGAGCGCAACATGACACAACTGAGCGCAACTGGTATGCAACTGAGCGCAAG
>CAZYQN010000048.1:0-29494 GCA_964649955.1 uncultured Pirellulales bacterium | reverse complement strand
TATCAAGAAGCGGCTATTCTTTGTATTCAGTCCAAACAGCTTAATGAGGCCGATGATCTTATAGAATGCCTTAAAGCTGAGTATTCAGCATTTCCGGAAACCGTTGATGCCCTCCATTCTGTTGCTCAGCACTGGCAGCGGAATGGTCTGCCGGAACAAGCGCTCCGTTTGTTTCGGTATAATTCAGCCACTTATTCGGCTACCAAGAAGGGGATGTGGTCTCAGGGGGAGATTGTTAATTATTATATTGCGCACAAAGACTTTGTGAATGCCCGGAAAGAGTATGAGGTGATGCTGGAGCGTTTCAAAGACCAGCCGACCCTGCCGCAAGAGATTCATCAGTTTGCAGAAAAGTATCGAATGACGGATGAAAACGAACGAGCCATGGAACTGCATCGGTATAATATAGCGAATTCTCCGGTATCTTCGATGTATACAATGTGGTCGCAGGGAGCCATCGTACACTATTATATTAGCCAAAACGATTTTGTTGCTGCTCAGCGAGAGTGCGAGGTGATGATTAATCGCTTTTCGGACCAGCCGGCCCTGCCGCAGGAACTGCATCTGATTGCGGGAAAATACAAGGATGCCGGGCAAATAGATCGCTTCTTCGATTTGCATCGGTATAATATGACGCATTCGCCTGTTTCATCGAAGTATACCATGTGGTCACAGGGGGCTTTGGTCCACTATTTTATTGAGCAAAAAGAATTTTATAAAGCGGATTATGAATACAAAGAGTTGTTGATCCGTTTTTCGGATCAGCCGACCCTGCCGGAGGAGATTTATCAATTTGCAATGAAGTATGACAGCGTTGGAGAAACCGGAAAGGCATTGGAACTGCATCGCTATAATGCGACGCAATCGCCGGTTGATTCTCTTTATGCCATGCAGTCGCAGGGGGCGATTGTAAATTATTATATTCAGCACAAAGACTTTGTGAATGCCCGGAAAGAATATGAGTGGATGCTGGGGCGGTTTAAAGACCAGCCGACCTGGCCACAGGAGATCTATCAATTTGCATTGAAGTACCGGGGGGTCGGGGAGAGCGAAAAAGCGCTGGAACTGCACCGCTATAATGCGACGCATTCAGACGTTTTGTCGAAATTTACGATGTGGTCCCAGGGTGCCCTGGTTCACTATTCTATTGAGCACAAGGAATTTACGGACGCTCAGAACGAATATGAGAAAATGCGGGAGCGGTTTAAAGACCAGCCGACATGGCCGCAGGAGATATGTCAATTTGCCGACAAGTATCAGCAAAACGGCAACTATGAACAGTCTCGGAATCTGTGCCGGTATGGCTTGAAGACCTATCCGGACTGTTTGTGGAGACACGACTTTCAGAAGGTCCTGATCAAAACGTGTCTGGCGGAAAACGATTATGAGCAGGCGGCGTCAGTCGCAACTGGGTTGATTGCGGAAATCTCAGAGCGTTCAGCGTTCGTAAAGACGATGACAGATCTGGGGCATATTTATCGAGACGGAAGGCAGTGGGACCAATCGATACAGTATTATCAGCAGGCCCTGGAAAAGGCTGAATTGCCGGAGGAGCAACTGGATGCGTATGCAGGGATCGCTAAATCCCGGATTCGATTGGCGGCTGATTCCGTTACGCCGGAGGAATATTCTGAAATCAATGCTATCGTTAAAGTTATCCTCTCAACATTCAAAGACTGTAAAAATGCCGGATTGTTAGGGATTCAAATCGGAGAAGAATACTACTATCTGGGGAGAGAGTCATTGGAAACAGGAATGGAAAAAGAAGCCAAAAATAACTTTAACCTTGCCATCCCGATATGGGAGCAAGTCATTTATTCAGATGTCAGTTCTGAAATCCGAAGCGAATGTTATTATTTAATCGGATCATGTTATCTGAAAAGCGGCGATTATGCCGACGCGGAGACAGCATTTCAAAGATCATACCAGATTGATCCCGGCTACAAATATGCCGATTATTGTTTGTTTGTTCAGGGCTATTGTTTACAAAAACTTATGGAGAACGAGATTCCAACAACCAACGATGCTTTTGACAAGCTGAAAAGAATATATTCAGAATTTCTTACCCAGTTTCCTGCAAGCCGATATGCTTCTTATGCAAAAACCTGGCTGGGTGATTTTCATCAGCATACCCATAACTAATTCAGAAGGATGGAATTATGAAATCGGTTACACTTTATTCAGCAGCAATTGTTATATATTGTTTTGCATGTTTGAGTGAGGCTTGCACTCCTCCTGATCCTCCATGTAATATGCCTACAAGTCTGACGAGTTTTTCAATTACTCCATTGAGTGACAGCCAGATACGCCTTGAATGGAATAATGTACAATATGAAACCAGTTATAAAATCTATCGAAAGAAAAGTACCGAAACCAGTTATGTCCTCCGAGGGACACTGGCTGCTGATACGACGGTTTTTACAGATTCAGGATTAGCATGCAACACGAAATATTATTACTATGTACAAGCATGGAATAACTGCGGCACTGTTAATTCCACGACGAAGTATGCAACAACATATTGTTGTTCTGTGACCAAGGCGTCCAATCCCTATCCGGCGGATCAAGCCGTTTCCGTTTCGACAGAGACACTTCTGTACTGGACGAAGGGAAGTCATGCCATTGCTCACGATGTGTATTTAGATACGGATAAGAATGCTGTTTTGACAGCCGATGATCCCGATTGTGCTCCGACAGGACGAGGAACTGTGCCGGGAGAGGAATGTTATTTTGATCCAAGGGGATTGCAGCCGGGCAAGACGTATTATTGGCGTGTGGATGAAGTTAATTCCGGAGAAGGCACCTGCGAGGCAGTCTCCCGGGGTGATGTGTGGGAATTTTCTGTGGGCAAAATTATTTATGTTAAACAATCAGCCTCGGGGCGAAAAGACGGGACGTCATGGGATAATGCTTTCGGGGAGTTGTCTGATGCGCTGGACGTCGCAGACGGCACTACAGAAATATGGGTTGCGCAGGGCAGATATGTCCCTCAAAGCGGTTCATTTAATATACCTGCCGGAGTGGCCGTTTATGGCGGATTTGCCGGGTACGAGAAACGGCGGCAAGAACGGAATTATTCAGACTATTTAACTATCCTGAGCGGTGATATTGAAGGGAATGATGAATTCGGCAATGACAGTACAAAAAGCGATAACGCTAAATCAGTTGTTGTTGCCAATCACGAGGTTACTATTGACGGATTTACACTATCGGACGCTTACGGGAACGATGAGAATGAACCTTGCGGAGGGATTTCATTGCGAGATGGCGACCGTAAGCTTACGGTGAATAATTGTATTATAAAAGACAATACGGGTCTATTGGGCGGAGGCATATCAAGTCCGGATCGGTCAGAATTAATCATCGATAATTGTACAATTACGAATAATTCTGCACAGGCTGGCGGAGGGATATGTGCTGCCAATAGCAATATTACTATTCAGAGATGTATTATTGAAAACAATATTTCGGAGAACACAGGGGGTGGGCTATACCTGTGCGGTGCCATCGTCATTGCGAATACACTAATTGCGGGTAATTCAGCAGCAAATACGGCAGGAGGTATTTATATTTATAACTCCGAAGGAGAGATTGTCAATTCAACGATATGTGAAAACAAAGCCAATAACAACGGTACACAAATATCTTTAGCAGGGGATGGACAGATTCAAATTGTTAATTCCATTATATGGGGGAATGAAGAAAACGCTTATAATCTGATTCATATTAACGGGATTATTCCAGTCATAACATACTGTAATGTTCAAGGGGGCTATAACGGTACCGGCAATATCAATTCCAATCCATTATTTGTCGGTTCCGGCGATTGGCAAGATGAGCAATGGACCAAAGGCGATTATCATCTCCAGCCGATTTCCCCCTGTATTGATGCGGGGACTCAGGTTGTGAATACCATTGACCTGGACGGATATGCTCGTCCGTTTGATTATCCTCGCGTCGGCAGCAGCACAACGTATGACATAGGAGCCTATGAAACATCCTTTGATTTATTCCGATTTTCGATTGCCACTGATATCCGACCTCATAGCAATTCGTCCAAGCTCCAGGCTTGGAGGGACTTACTGGGGGAGATTGAAACAAGCGATGGTAAGGAAGGGGAGTTCATGGTATTACTCGGAGATATTGATCCTCCGGCTACTACCTGTTCGGAGCTGAAAACTGCATTGGGGGAAGATACGATTTTCTATCCGGTCGTTGGGGAAAAAGATGCTGAAGCAGGCTCTTTGACCGCCGATATGAACTGGTTTTATAGTTATTATGACACTTATTTACAGACTTATGTCAATCCCGGTCCGACGAATGGCGTTAAAACCTCTTATTCGTGGGATTATGGTTTTGCTCACTTTGTTGTTTTAAATGAATATTATAACGGGACAAGTGATACCGGGACAGACGGAGATGTCTGTGATGCATTGTATAATTGGCTTGCGGCGGATTTAGGGGCGACTACGAAGCCAGTGATTATTGTATTAGGGCATGAACCGGCTTATCTCGGGGCGGGAGATTCTTTGGGCCAGTATCCTGACCACAGAAACCGTTTTTGGACCCTTTTGGAAAATCACAATGTAAAAACATATTTTTGCGGCCATACGCATAATTATGAGAGTACATACCCCGATGGCTCTACAGTTGAACAGATCCTCTGCGGTTCGGCAGGAGAAGTTGTGGATGACGGTGAGGAGTATGGCTTTGTTGATATTAAAGTAACAACCAAAAACGTTCATACAACTTATCGGACGACTTCGCCGGGAGGAGTCCTTAGGCCGCATAATAATCAACCGATCGCCAATGACATTTCAATAATGATAGAGGAAGGAGGATATGCAGATATAGTATTTTCAGACAATAATTGTGTTTTTGATAAAAATCAGAGCTATGATGAGTTGACATTAATGGTGCAGGGGATGCCTGAGGGTAAATTTACTCTGCTAAAACGGAATGCAACAACACTTTGTTATCAATACCAAGCAAAGGAAGGTTTCATCGGGGAAGACAAATTCTCCTATCAAATCGACGATAACACTCATACCGATAATGCATTAAGCCAGATTGCCGCAATTAATATTATCGTCTATGCGAAAAATCAAAAACCTCTTGCGGGAGATGGCTGGGGGTATTATGGGGATCAGCCGATTTCTATTGACTTGTCCAGTTATACTGCCGACCGAGACGGGAATACTGCGGATCTAAAGTACCATATTATGCAATTGCCCGAATACGGTGTCCTTGATATATCGGCATTACCAGTGGTTGTTTATACGCCGGATTTGCAGAATCCTGAGAGGACGACATTTATATACCGTGTCAGCGATGGTTTTACAGTCAGTCGTATTGCAACCATTGAATTGATTCCTATGAATGAGGAAAATGTGCCTCCTGTTGCGAATGCCGTCAACGTTATCCAAGTAGATGAAGATTCAGACTCTATCGAAATAGCGGTCAGCGGAACTGATTTTGATGAGGATGAATTGGCATTTTTCCATTATGATAAATTTACCGCCAATAAAAGTACCTATGATACCGATCCTGATCATGATGATTTCGGACCTTATAAAAATACCTCGAATAATTCAAATGAGTGCAGGGGCTTCTATCTTAAGGAAGGAACTAAAAATGTTTTTGTTTATCGCCCTGCTCCGGATAAAAACGGAACAGATTATTTTCGTTTTTATGCATCCGATGGAAAATCAAGGAGTGAGCCGGTTGAAGTGGTTATCCACATTGCTCCAATCAATGATCCGCCGGTCATTAAGGGTCCAAGTTGTGTATCTGTGGCTAAAAACAGTGATAAAGAATTCAGCCTCGAAATTATAGACCCTGATAATGATAACAATTTCTCTTATGATTTAGAGAGACGTCGCCCCTTTTTCGGACAACTGCATTATATTACACCGCCTGCTCTGTACTATTCTTCTCAAGCGGATAATGTGGAAGACAGTTTGTTTGCTGCCATTGTCATGGACCGGCCGGAGGGAGATATAGAAGGATTTAAAGTTTCTCGTGAAATATCCATTCAGGTGCTGGATGACGGACAAACAGTCCCGAAAGCACTGGATATAGAGACGTATACTTATGAGGATGTTGCTATCCTGCAGGCAGAACCGTTTTCGGACAGCACAAAAGCATTAATTCTAAAAGCGGTTAATGATCACGGTGTCGTGTTAAGATCTTACAGATATGTCGTAAATACTCTTCCTGATCCTTCCGAGGGCTTATTGTATCATGATGACCTATTAGTCGAAAGCGGCGTTGCATTGTCCGGTCCGGAATTAAAATTTGTCCCGGCGGAGAATTACTATGGCGAGGTGACATTTTCGTATTATGTTTACTATGCCAATACCGATATCAGAAGTGATGATGCGAAGGTCAAAATTCATGTTCTCTCTGTGAATGATGCTCCGCGGGTGTATGACGAAAAACGATGCACACAACCCGGTACCACATTATCTTTTAATCTGAGTGCCGCCGATGCAGATGGGGATGAATTGAAGTGGTATATTCAAGGAAGCCAGAACGAAGAAAGTTGTGACTTATTGCATGGGAAACTGGAGTGGGATAAGAATACTCTTTCCTATATGCCGTTTGCCGGCCACAGCGGAGAGGATCAGTTTAAATATTGTGTGTACGATGGTCATGCAAATTCCACCGAGGGGATATGTACAATTCATATTGGCAACGGCTGTGAACAACTGGTTGCCAAGTCGGATCGAGCGACGATGGAAGAGGACGGCTATCTTTCAATCTCGTTGGATATGCTCCAGGGGAACCGAGATGCCGCAGGCGTAAGCTTTGAAATTCTTGATATTTTTGACCTTCACGGGACTTTAATAAAGGGCCAAGAAGCTTATCATTACACTTATATTCCGCAAAAGGATTATTGTGGAACTGCACGATTTACATTCAGGGCTTGCGGTACAAATACCTATAGCGCCCCGGCAGTGTACAAGATTGATATTCTTTCCCAAAATGATGCCCCCAGTGCAAGGAATATAGAAATCTTTCCGGATGAAAACACGCCGACGAGTCTTTTTGTCCAGGGAACCGATATTGAGCAAAATACATGTTATTTCACACGAGAATCTTCGTCTGTTTTTGGAACAGCGTCGCAAATACATTCCTGGGGTAGACAGTTCAAGTATATCCCTCAGGCTGACTATTTCGGGCCGGATGAATTTACGTTCCGAGTTATTGATTGGGTCAGCGATAAAGAGTCGGATCCTGAGGCAGAAGGGAAAGTCATTATCAATGTCATTGAGCAGGGAACAGGTTTGCCGCAGGTTCAAAACCGAAGCGTGGAAACCAATGAAGACACTTCGCTTGTTATTTTATTAACAGCAGAAGATGCAAACAGAGATACTTTGGAATTTGATATTGTTGACTTACCTGAGCAAGGCCGGGGAAAATACTATAAACTGCAACATGGGAGACTTTATACGACTCGCTACACTGAAAAGTATGTGTATGAACCGGATAAAGACTTTTATGGGACAGATTCTTTCGACTACAGGGCGGTTGAGGCCTTCAAGGGCGGGACGAGTCCGTCCGCGACAATAACGATTACAGTTCATCCTGTCAATGATCCGCCGCGGCTTTTAGACAAGCTTTATGTTGCTGAAGAGAAAACAATGTTGCCGATATCCCTTGAGGCTTATGATGAGGAGGGAGATGAGATAAGTTGTCAACTCCTGAGCGGACCTGTCCATGGACAGATTACGGGTACCCTTCCTGATTTATCTTACTATTGCGAGATAAGCTGTATTGATTCCATAAATGTGCTGCTCAGTGACGGAACGAATACGGCTTCGGAAACAGTACTTATTCTGGTTGGCTCACGGCGATCTCCATTTGAGAGAAAATATTTTTCATATGATTCCCGCCCGTGTTTCGGGACCTCTGTGGCTACAACTGAAATTGACGGTCAGATATTTTTGGCGGCAGCCTCTACGTCAGCCGGGGTAAATGAGGGACGTATAGATATTTACAGATTAACCGACTCCAATCTGGAGTTGTATCAGACATTACCCCTGCCAGACCCCCTGAATGTCGGATACGGTATCAGTATGAAAATGGAGGGTGGTGTCATTGTAGTTACAAATCACGAAAAACTGTTTGTGTCCCCCAACAGTGTTGCAAATACAGCATGGATTACTGTCACGGGGCCGGGCATTCCCGGATTGCAGACTTATTATTTTCAAGCAGCAAATGATTTTGAAGGGAGTCTTGTTCTCTATGAGTACGACACAAACAGTGCATCTTGGATTTATACGACATTATTGCAGGCCGGCACTCCTCCCACAGTTTCCGGGCATATAACGTTTCCCGATACGGGTTTTCATTATTCAAGCCCAGAACCACATGAGGGTGAATATACGATTAGTAAACCCCTAAAGGCCTGTTTTGGTCATGATTTTGATATAGAAGACACTACATTAGTTGTTGGTGTCCCCGGTTATTCAGAAGTATATGTCTACAGTCGACAATCAAACGGCACATGGAATCATATACGAAGTCTGTCCCAAAACAGTATTTCCGCTTTTCCCTGTGATGAAGGAACAACCTGTATTGATTATGCACCCTATGGAATTGCTACACAAGATCAATATTATGCACTTGTGCTCAGTCCATTGTCGGCTGCCTTTACTATTATTAGTCCGTTTGTAGGGTATTCTGTGGCTATCGATAACGGCAGGATTGTTGCCGGAGCGCCCGGCTGGGATGTTATGAAATGGGTGGATGGATATCTTTATGATCATTTGGATGTAGGACTTGTTCTTACGTCAGAATCTTCTGGAACTATCAATCGCGGTGACTTCTTCGATCCTTGTTCCGGGAATGTAATAGCACAGCAGTTTTGCACGTGTCCGCCACCTTGTACTTGGCAGCGACGGGATCCGTATTTGGGTACGCAAGTACGCTTGTCCGGAGACGTTTTGGAAGTCGATGGGAAGAAGTATTATCAATCGAATGGGCAGGAATGGGTTGCGAGATCAAAGCCTTACGGTTTTCCGGATGGCGTTGGATTGTGCAGTAATGGTCATGTGGTTGATGGTAAAGCTGTTCTCCGTTCTGATGCCAGTCAATATCCCAATAATTTATATGGAATTGATGTCAATAAAATGGGAGTCTATCCTGTTCATACAACAAATTATGCCCGTGCCGGTTCCTTTTTTATTGTAGGCGCCCCGGCGGACAGCGAACAGGCGGGCAAGACAGGGGCGGTCTATGTTTATAATCTTGACCGTCAGGCCGGACGGCTGGTCATCACATCCGGGCCCATTGTGTCAAACGGATATATCTCAGAGAATAAAAAAGCAGGATGGGTAAAGGCACAAATCAATGGGAATTATGCATCCCGCCCCATATATACGTGGGCAAAAATTTCCGGGCCCGGAACGGCAGCCTTTACACCAAATGAGTCCGCTGATGCCGATAAGGTTGAAATCACCTTCAGCCAAGGAGGGCAATATACTCTGGAGGTAACGGCTGCCTGCAAGGGACAGACGGTTTCCAAGACTGTTTCGGTTTTTGTCAATCAGCGGCCGGAGGTCAATCCTCTTGAACGGAATATCGATGAAGAAATGGCTGTCGATATCGATTTAACAGGAAGCGATATGGAAAATAGCCCGTTGACATTCGGGTATTCACAGCCGATGCATGGAACCGTTATATCTGTAGATGCGGATACAATCCGATATACCCCCGATACCAATTTCTGGGGTGTGGACTCTTTTGTCTACTATGCCAATGATGGCATTAGTCTCAGTGAGCCGGCTCCGATAACGATCACTGTTAATCCTGTTCCGGATGATCAACATGCGGTCATTGCTGAGAATATTTCCGGTATCTCGGTTGATGAAGATGAATTTGTCGATATTCCTATGATTGCATCAGATGAAGATAACGATCTTATATACTATACCGTAACAACCGCTCCGTTGTATGGGACTGTGACTATTACAAATAGTATAGCGACTTATAAACCGAATCCTCATTATAACGGTCCGGACAGCTTTGTTTTCAGTGCGGCGGACTCAGTAACATCTCCCGATAACGGGATAGTGACTATTACTGTCAATCCATTAAACGATGCGCCGTATATAATCGGTCCTATTAGTGACCGTATTGTTGAAGGCGTGAATTCCTCTGAGGAGATTGACCTTGCAGGATATTTTAGCGATGTAGATGTGTTAACAAACAGTGACTTCTTGACGTACACAGTCACCCGAAACAGCAATTCAGCCGCTGTCAATACGAAGGTCAGTGGAAGTACTTTAACCTTGTCCTATACGGACGGTCGCTATGGAAAGGCGGATGTTACCATTCGAGCGACGGATCGTGAAGGATGGTACATCGAGGATAGTTTTTATGTTGAAGTCACCCAAGACAGCGATCCTCCAGTTGGCGTTCCTTTATTGTCGGTGTCAACCTATGAGGTCGATCTTGCCTATTTTAAAGGGGAGACTTCAATACTGACGCGGAATATTGAAATCGGAAATAATGGTACAGGGGGAATTTTAAATTGGCAGGTTGAAGAATCTTGTCATTGGCTTGAAGTATCTCCAGCGAATGGGGCTAGCACTGGAGAATCGGATATTGTGACAATTACGGTCTATCCGGATTTGCTTGATGAAGAATCCGGCAGCGAAGTCCTAACCATTGTCAATACAAATAACGCTGAAAATATTGAAACCGTAACAGTCAATGTTGAGGTTCTCAACTATAGACGAGTTCCGGAGGATTATCCTACTATTACTGAGGCACTTGCTGCTGCTGAGGCGGGCGATAAAATTGTTGTTGCGCCCGGCAGCTACTACGAGAATCTAGATTTTGACGGTACAGATATTGTGGTTACATCCGCTGATCCGGGGGATCCTAAAGTCGTTACGTCAACCATTATCCGTGGTGACGGATTCAGGTCCGCGGTAATGTTCAATGGGACGGAGACACCAAAATGCAAGTTGGCGGGTTTTACGATTTCGGGCGGCCATGCAATTGACGGAAACGGGGGCGGGATTTTCGGTAATAGTACCGAAGCCACGATTGAACAGTGTGTAATTCGGGATAATATGGCGGATTACGATGGCGGCGGCATATATGGATGCAACGGCATTATTGCAAACTGCAAGGTCATTCAGAATTCAGCCGTGAACGGAGGAGGTGTTGCTCAATGCCATGGGAACAAAGGCCTTGTCAACTGTCTGATTGCAGAAAATACCGCTATGGAAGATGGGGGGGCACTGTTTGATAGTACTGCGCCGGTGGTGAATTGTACGATTGGCTGTAACTATTCTTTAGGTGAAAATTCTACGGCTATTGCAGAAAACTGCACTGGTCAGTTTATAAACACTATCGTGTGGGGCAATAACACCGGGGACACTCTGCCTGATGAGTATATCAATTGTTACCTCGGAGGCGCTGATCCATTTATAGCATGCGGGTATTGGTATGATAACGGAACACCTGAAGATCCCTATGATGATTACCAGGTTGAAGGAGATTATGAGCTGTCAGCCGGATCACCCTGTACTGATATTGGAAATAATAATGACTATGGTTTCCGTTACGGATCATTGAATTCATCACTCCGTATCTATAATGGAGTGATTGATATCGGCGCCTATGAGTATATTAAGACCGGATCAATCATTGCTTTTGGAAATGCCTATTCTGAGGGAGAGATTAAAAAGGAGTTTTTTGAAAATGCACCTAAGGAAAATGATTTTATTGCAATCAGTGCCGGAAGGGCTTTTGCAGTTGGTTTAAGAAAAGATGGTTCATTAGTTGCATGGGATGACGGATCTAACGCAAACGGTCAGTGCGATGTCCCTGAAGGACATTGTTATAAGGCAGTAGCGGCAGGTAGAAATTTCGGTTTGGCATTGACTGTGGATGGGCAGATTGTCGCATGGGGGGATGATGGTAACAAACAATGCGATATACCCAATCCCGATATGGATGGAGAAGACGAAAATGATATATATTACACAGCGATAGCAGCCGGACATTATCACGGATTGGCAATTAAATCGGATGGAACCCTTACAGCATGGGGTAAAAATAATTGTGGTCAATGTGTATGTCTTCCACCGGAACCACAGGGACAGAAGTTTATAGATATTGCGGCAGGAAGTGCGCACAGCCTCGCTTTGCAGGCAGACGGTCTTATACAGACTATGGGTGAATCTGAAGCCGCTGATGTTCCTGATGATCATGATGATACAGGTGAGGTGATAGATATAGCAGCCTATAATAACTGGAGTTTTATTAATGTACCTTCGTATTCTAATGGTACGCCATCGTTATGTATCTGGGGGAAAGGCCGGTCCCGTGTCTATCGTAACTACCCTACAGACGGAATGATCGTGGATATCAAGGTGGGTATGAACGCTGCATTAGTGTTAGATAATGAAAATAAATTGACAATTTACAGCGATAGAGATGGTGTATGGCAGTTATCTGAGTCTTATGAAGGTTTAGATACCAAGTTAGGAGATATTGCAGGAATTGACGGCAGCAGAATAGATTACGACTATACTATTCTTGGCATAGAAGCGGGGAATTATTATAGCCTTGCCTTAGTTGATATTAAAACCGTTTCTATCCATGTGAATGACAATGATGACGACAAGGACGGCATTCCGGATTCGGTCGATGGCTTTAATGTAGATGGAATAGACAATACTATAGATGATGAGAACATTGCAGAGACAGATTTTATTCCGATCCATGTGGTTGTTGATAACGCTTTGAATCCAGCGAACGCAACACTTGCATTTGCCTACGAAGCTGCTAATCCCGGCGATCTTGAAGCGACGGTCCCTCATGCTTACATGCCGTATGCCATTAATGAAGGAGTATTAAGGATATGGTCCAAGGATGGAACGACATCGAAAGATTTGAGACCGATATCAGAGGGAGGAGATTTTATTGAGTCTTATCAGGAATATTCTCTGACTGATCTTGGTTTTGACGGTCAGACTTGGGAGAAGACTTTTTATATTGAGGCCGTTGCTCAAAAGGACAATTCTCACCCAGATACATTAATTGAAGTACGGCTCAATGAGGATGGTGCTTACGAGGGCTCCGATGATATGCACTATAGAGTTATTCAGGCAGTTTCAATGGATATCAAAGGTCCACGTCCGATCTTTGAGACACCAACGGGAGATTCTCCAAGTACCGGACGTTCGGTTCCGGTCGTCGGTATGAATGTTTACGCTCAAACGTATATGCACAACGGCCAATTGAAGGTGTCTCATACCAATTGTGCGATACAGGGAAGACAATTGCCGATAGAGATATCACAGACCTATCGGTCCTATCATACGGGAGGTGTCTCGCTCGGCAGCGGGTGGTTTGGAAACTGGGAGCAGTGTTTTCTGAAATGCGGTGAAAAATTCATCTTTTTCGGGCCCGACGGGCGCAGAGATGAATTCCCGATTTCACAGGAAAAGGCGTCCTATCTCGACATCCCTGCAGGCTATGCATGTCAGGTTGCTATTGAAAAAACTCTTGTTAATTCCGGCCAGTATCTACATCGGCTTCGGATGCGCTATGGTGACGGTACAGAAGCGATTTATGAAACAAAATCATACGACAATATGATTAAAGACGGCGATATTCTACCGATTGCAGAAATCACGACACGGTATGTTTATTATCGAAATCAAGGTCAGGATGCAAGCGGATACAGAATAGTGTTTAATCGGGATGCTAATGGACGGCTGAATTCTATCTGTGATGATATGGGGCGTTCATATCTATTTACTTATGCAAACGGCCGCCTTGCTGTAATAACAGATTTTGCAGAAGGGCAGTATGTTTATAATTATGATGAAACAAACGGAAGACTTGTCGAAATAAAATACTGTAAAAATCAGAGCATATCATCCGTTCATTACTACTATACGGACGATAATATGGCTAATCTTGAAAAGATTTGGATCGGCGGCGATAAGGACTGCTATCTTGACATTGATTATATTATCAATGATAGCGATTCAGCCTATCAAGGCATCAATGTCAAAAAAATGACATGGGGCGGTCGGGCGGCAGAAGGCGAGAGTTTGAATCAGGTCGAAGAGACATTTATATATCGGGAGAAAAGTCCCTGGACAGTTCGTCATACGACTACAGACGGCATATTACACGAATATCTATTTGAGCGGGCTTCCAATCGGGAAATGCTCTGCTGGCAGACTATACTCAATCCATGCGGAGAGAGTGTTGAATCACGATTTAATTATGGGAAAACCGAACCACGTCTGACCCAGAACATCAGTCCGTTGCAGACAGTCTTTAAGGCAGAAGCTGCTGTGAATGAACGAGCAGAAGTATCCGATAAAAGAGACTATGGACTCTTTAAGTCATTCACAAGCATGCCGGGTATCATTTCTGCTCCGGATGGAGGGAACGTATTAAATTCCGGATCGCAGATTACATCCTTTATTGACTATGGCAATGTTCCGTCTTCTAATTTTGGCCAGCCTCTGAGAACAATCCGTGCCGATGGAGTAGAAAGCTGGTATAAGTATGACCTGCAAAATCGGAATCTTGCGGAGATATGGATGTCAAAGCAAGATTATTCCGTGCCGGAAAATGATCCCATTGTAGTTAAGTGCAAATACAATGATTATGGCCAGATCATTGCTTCGCTCGGAGCGGATGGAAGTCTGACTGTCTATGATTATTCGGCCGGGGAATCGGGCGTGTATGATGGCTACCTGTATCGGGTCGTAAAAACAATCCATGGCAATTATTCAGAGTGTTTTGAAAGCGGAAATTTCTGTACTATTAATCCGGCAGATGCGGTCGTTTTGACATTTATGCGAGATGCTTACGGCCGAGTGATCAGCGAGATAAATCCCAAGGGAGGCATTACAGGTTATACCTATGACGATTATGGAAGGCTGCTGGCTGTAATATTACCGAGACCCGAAGCTGAAAGCGATGATTCAAGTCGTGAGACGATTTCGTATCAATACCATACCGGTACCGCCAGAGATCGATTGGATTCGGTGATACATGTCAATCCGGTGGCTTCCGGCACACCTGCGAATCCGAATTTCGATAATACGATTACATCAAAATTATCGTATGTGTATGATTCATTGGATCGTCCTGTCCAGATTAAACAGGGAGAGGCCAATTCAAATGAGCTGACAATAGTATCAGATATATTCTATGAAAACGGGCATGAAAGAGTCAAATCGATCCGGGATATTAATCGAGCATATCATTATTTGAAATATAACGAACTGGGGCGGGTGGACTGGGAGATTTATAATAGTGCGGATACGGATGCGGTTCCAAGCAGTCTTGTTGCGCCTGCCTATGCCGTCGGTTACGATCACGATCTTAACGGCCAGGTGACGGATGTTTATATCGTCTATGGCGGACAACAGGGCAGCCCGGTTCCATATTCCAAAACAGAACAAACCCATCGAATCCATTATGATCGTGATTGGGCCGGTCGTCCTGCTCAAACTCTTGATATGGTTACGGGAAAACTGATAAAGCAGGCGTGGGACGGATACGGAAAACCGAATCGTATAGAAGTCTATGACGGACAAGGCGCTCTTGTATCGGATGTGTCGTATTCCTATCATCTTAACGGCGATATTGCGAGTGTTACAGACAATATAATGGAAGTTGCTCATGTCTTCTCGGCAGATTATGAGCAGAATGCCCGCCAGACCAGAGACGCATTGGGCCATGTTTACGAAAACATCTTTGATTCACTTGGGCGTCCTTATATCAGCAATTATTACTTCGGGACGGATGATCCGGCAGCTATTCGATTGCATACAGAGCGGCTGTTTGATATGAACGGTAACCTTGAAAAGGTTGCCTCCTCAAGACAATACGATAACAATAATTCGGAAATTTTGGATAATTTCAGTAATGCGCCATATATGCAATACGGTACTTCACGTTATCCATATCAATTTACGGTTCCTGAGTTGGGCGCGCTCAGCAGATTATGGATATCGGGAACGGATGTAACAGGGATGTTCCAGGATCCGCTGGGGTATGTTTTCCAGAATAAAGTAGATGAATTCGGAATGCTCAGTGAAGTGAAGGAGAATGCGGCCAATACCGCACGAATTACACAAGTTCAGCGAAAACGAAATATTCGTGAAGAGATTATTTTCCGAGATTCACAGGCTACCAGACAGGTTTACAATCCTGCCGGACAGCATGAAAGTACCGAGTATTATTACAATGCGACATCGACGGACAATTTAGGGACTATGCATGCAAAAGAGGAATACCATTTTGATCCGATGGGACGCATCGAAACAGTCCAGCGGAAAATCAACAATCAAACTGTTCAAACATACGCCTATCATTACTATGCCTCGGATGACAGCAATTACAACAATCGTGAGCAGTTATGGAACATAACAGATGGTACCAATGTGTTGCGTGAATTGGCCGATTATAATCGATTCGGACAGCCGGAAACGCTCCGGGAATACTCTATACCGGGCAATACCGTTAATTACGTCCTCACAACAAGAGATTTCTATGTCGATCTAAGCGAGATTGGAGCTAAGTACGGATATTTGAAGTCTGAAACAACACAAATTGTCGAAAATGATATACCGAAGACCTCATATACCGTCCAATATCAATATGATTTACTGGGACGGCGCAGTGTATTGATTTATCCGGACGAAACGGACGAAACAAGAATCAGCTATGTGTATGAAGATGGTTTTCTGAAGCAATTGGTGAAGAATAATACTGATGAATTGTTTTTCTGCCATCGCATGGATGGATTTGAGCTGCCGGACTATAAAATCTACAACGGCTCCGTTCAGGTAAACTATGGTTACAAATCGCTTCATTTGGGACTGGTTAGCGATCTTGCGGTGGGGTCCAATCACTTTTCGACCTTTGATTACGACATGCGGGGTTTAAAGAATGCGGCCGGGCAATGGAGGTCTTCAGCAAATTCCTACTTTAGAGATTATATCCATGATTCATTAGGTCGGCTGATTTCCATAACGTCACAGACCGGCGACAAATTTGCCGGCGAGGCATTCCCGCTGGATCAATTTGAAAATCGGATTGGAAACACTTATATTGACGGGAAAACCGTTTCTTATACGTCCAATCCAACCTTCAAGAATCGTTATAATTCGATTTCCTATTCCAATGAATCTGATTTGCAGCATCTCTGTGCACTCAGTGGTACCGCGGTGCTTCTGCCTGCCGGCTGTGGTACATTCTATACCTACGGTTATGACAATCGCGGCAATCTTACGGAAGACGAGCAGTTTGTCTATACATGGGATGCTTTCAATCGGATTCATGCGGTTCAGGATAAGGCCACCGGCAATAACGGGTATCCGGAAGTAGTATATTATTACGATGCCTTGGGCCGTCGGGTTAGGGCGGATTACGCCGATCAGGCGTCTGCAAAGGAGGATGTTGTCTATGTGTACGATGGTTATGCGTTAATTGAGCAGCGTTCCTACAGCACAGGCGTCCTCAAGCAGCGGTATTACTATGAGGCCGGCATCAATACGCTGGCCATGGTTGAAACGCTTGGCACGACGTATGTGCCGCTTCTGGATGACCGTGGGACGCTGATGGGGGTGGCCGACGGTACCGGTCAGGTCATTGAAAAGCTGTATTACAATTCTTCGGGGCTGTGCAAGGCCTTTACCGGGGCGGATGTGGAGAAGGTCCGGGCGGGGAGCAGTCTGAACCTCGGGCGGTCGGAGTATATTCCCTTCGGGTGGTGTGGGATGTTCCATGACGAGTACACCGGGCGTTATCATACCCACTACCGCGAATATGATCCTGTTCACGGCCGCTGGCTGTCTGAAGACCCGGCCGGCTACCGCGACGGGCTGAACCTGTATGCCGCGTACATGGGGGTTAACGGTTTCGACCCGCTGGGACTTCGCATTTCCAGTGCAGATTTACTGGATGCTTATCACCGTCTTTATGGCAGCGAAGAGCCCGTTTTAAAGGCCTTTTTAAGCCGGGATGGAACGATCAAAACGGGCGATGTTTGGGGAGATTTAAGCATCTGGCAGCATGTTTTTGAGGAAGGAGATCCTTATACCATAACTATCGAAGAGGATATGGATTTAGCATCGGCGTCGATGCTGCTCCGCTCAGGTTTGTTAAAAGTATTAGGCAAAGATTATAAAATGGGCGAAAGCTACTTCCAGGCTTTAGGCTGCGAGGAATTTTCAGATGACTGGATTGAGGCTGCTGCATTTTTCAGGGGCCGACGTTTTCAAGAAGTGGCTTCCAGCACCGCAACACTTGCCGATCTATATGTAAGTTCTATCGGAATTGTAAATGAGGGATTTGATACGGTTCAATCCTTGTATGAGCTGTCAAACGGGAATTATTATGCCGCAGCAGGTTTACTTCCCGGCGTAACCGTCGGCGCATCAAAACTGCTTAAGAGAGGGGACAATGTATTAGACTCGAGCCTTATTCGCTTGGTAAAGAAAGCGGATGGCACGCCCTGTATTGACTATTTAGGCAAAAAGGCAGGCTGGTGGAATAGATGCCATTACGCGATCCACGTACATCATATTTTCTTCAGATGTTTAGGAAACAGTGATGAGGCTGCCAATACACTCTCCATGCGAATGATGATCCATAACGGTCAGGATGTGGGGCTGCATTGGAATCTCTTGAGGCACATGGGAGCAAACAATTATGATGAGTTGATAAAGAAGTATACACAAGCCCCCAATGTTACAATAAAGAAGAAATTTATTGATGATTTACGAGTTGGTTATTCGAACTTTTTCCAAGGTTCTCCTGACTATGACGAGATTATGAAAATGATTGACAATTCCTTTGATAATGTTAAAAATGGCCTTAAATAAAGATTAAACTTAAGGGATCTTATTGCATGGACATTAAAGTATTAATTACATGGGATGTTGTTGGGCAGAATCTAATCTCTGGGCGAGCTATCGAAGTGTTGGACTCTGTTGGCAGGGAAGTATTTCCTAATTATACTGAAGTGTCTGGCATGGAACAGTCGAAATTATGGGAAATAGATGTTGCAGAGAGAGATACAATTTCACTTTTAAAGTCCAAGATTCGGGATTTATTAAAATCTGGTGAATCAATACAAGAATTCGTCTCACGAATTGTACTGTGTTCTAAATCTGATCAAGATTTACTGGCCAATAATTGGTATATCGTAAGAAACTTTGCCGATGATGCCAGTAATGCGGAAATTACACACCATACTGATAGCGAGATAATATGTCCGGCTTGCGGCAATAAGTTTCAGAATGCTTATTTCGTCCCTGCGATCAGGCCGGAAAAGCTGCCGGCCAGTCCCAAGCTGATGAGTTTTTATGGCCCGATGAAGCTGTTTTGCCGTGAACCTTTTATTGAAAAGTACCACAAATCCGGGCTGACGGGCTTTTCATTTGAGGACTGGGAGATATGTGACAAGCATAAGGTGCCGCTTTATCTTGTCCGTGTTCAGCAGCATCAATGGCAGGATCAAACGGGAGTCTGTGACAGATGCCAGATGAAAACGAATGTGACGACGCCGGTTGGTTTGTTTAATATTCATGAGCAGTTTAAATATGATATTCAGCATGTCCGCACTTATCGGTCGGATGCATTTGTGATCAGTCGGAGGGCGGTAGAATTTTTCCGTCAGAACAGTCGATATATGCGTACGGTTCTGATGCCGCCGTCGGTTGCATACCCCATTCTCCCCGGCTATTTGGAAGATGTTGCCTGGCCGGAGCCGAAACTGTTTGCCCATGGTGATATTCCATTACACATGCTGCGATCCAGTTGGGAACGCTCATCGGAATAATAGCAATTACGGTGACGTTACCTGCTGTTAACTGTGCTTAGGCTACGCAGAGTGGATTTACAAGTAAAGGGAGTCAAAGCATTTAGGGAAATGGGCGATACAGGATTCGAACCTGTGACCTCACGGGTGTGATCCGTGCGCTCTAACCAGCTGAGCTAATCGCCCTTTGGCAAAGGGATTAGACCACAGGGATGTCCGTTTGTCAAGCGTGAATTCACGAGTAGTTTTGTATGCGAAATGGGGGAAAAATTTAAGCATTACGTCCGAGAATAGAAGGACTTTTAATCGGCAGCATTTAATTTCATAAGATTTTCAAGGGTTTCAAGGGGTGTTTCAACACTTTGAATGGTTTATTTGTTATACTACGCTCAATGGCTTTGGGGGATCAATGAGCCAACTATAGTGGTGATGATAATGCCTAACGCCCTCGGGGGGGCAGCAGGCACGCAAGACAATCTCAACGATGATGGACGCAGAGTCCGCGCTTTGATTGGCTTCGGAGAAAGACTAACTTTTTATGGGGGTGACGATGAACGACTCGAATTTTGATGAAAAGCTGGAATCCCTGCTGAATGACAGCGGAACAGTTCCACCGCCGCAACAGGAAAAAATTGTCAATCTGGCGCGTAAGAGCAAAGAACATCATGACCGGCTCCAGCAGAAGCTGACGACGCTTCAGCAATCGCTGGATTATCTTCGGTTGAGTGTGAAGTATCTGATCTTTGATCTTGAAGCGACCCGCCGTGAAAACGCTGAACTTCGCAAACGTGTCAACGAATCCCGGCCGGGCCCGGAACCGGAAGGCGATTGATTAGTCGGTGCATTAGGATTTATCTTTTAGCCTTAGAACACGGAGATATCTATAACCGCGGGAGAATACTCCTGCGGTTTTTTTTTTGTCCAAAACTATTTACGCGGGTTATTTCAAACGGATGGGGATAGTGATTTTTCTTAAGCGATAGTAAACGTCATCTGGACTTTGTCGCAGAATGATAAATATCTTGCAATTTTGGACTTTATAGGGTACAATAAATAGATTAGGAGAAGCTGAATGATGAATAGCGTAAGAGAACTATAAGCGGGGGATGCAATGGTGCATTCGTTTTATTCACGGTGGATGATTACGGCCTTTATGGTGTTATGCTGTTCGGGCTTGGTGCTTTCGCAAGACATTGTTATTAATGAGGTTATGTCTTCCAATGGTGAAACTGTTACGGATGAAGATGGAGAATCCCCGGATTGGCTGGAATTATACAATGCCGGCAGTGAGGCGAAGAATTTGGCGGGATGGGGTATTTCGGATGATGCAGATATGCCCTTTAAGTGGGTATTTCCCAATGTAATCGTGCAACCGGGTGAACGTCTGCATGTCTGGGCGAGCGGAAAAAATCGGGTTTACGGAACAAAAACAGAAGAAGCGGTTTTTGTAGCCTCCGGTTCAGATTGGTCCTATTTGGACAACGGTTCCAATCAGGGGACGATGTGGCGAACCCCGGATTTTGATGAATCTGCGTGGGCGACCGGACCGGCGCCATTGGGTTATAGTAATCAACCGAACTATGCAGTAACAACGATCAGCTACGGCAGTAATCCCAACGCCAAATATATTACAACCTATTTTCGAAAACGTTTTGAGGTTGCAGAAACGGCGAATATTACATCTTTGGTTCTTTCTTTGTGGATCGATGACGGAGCTGTGGTTTACCTGAACGGTGCCGAGCTTGTCCGACCGCTTTTACCATCGGCCGGAGAAATTACCTATTTGACCACCACCTCAAGTTATATAGCGGAGTGGCCTACATGGACGAACTATGAAATCTCCACAAATGCATTGCAGGAGGGGGAAAATGTACTGGCGGTTGAAGTTCACCAGACATCGGGTACCAGCAGCGATCTTGGATTTGATCTGCGTTTGCTGGGAACCGTTCTGAGTAAAAGTCTGCATACAAATTTTTCTATCGGGGCCTCAGGAGAAGCACTTTATTTGACGCGGCCGGACGGTACTCTTGCCGATCAGACGCCTGCTATAATGATTCCTCGAGATATATCATACGGTCGCACGACGGATGGGGGAGGGAGTTGGGGCTTTTTCCCGCAGCCAACCCCTTATGCCAGCAATAATGGTTCAGTATGGTATCCGGAGGTTATCGGGGAACCGGTATTTTCACAGCAGGGCGGGTTTTACACTGCTCCTTTCAACCTATCCCTTAATAGTGATGATCCGGAAGTCATTATTTATTATACCCTTGACGGGTCAGAGCCGGACCCGGCCAATCTTAACGGCACTACTTATTCCTACAAAAACCGCTATCCGAGAAATGCAGGAGATACTACATTAGGGCCGTTTCTGTATCGGCAGATGAGGAGTTATCAATACAGCACACCTCTGCAAATATCCGACCGTTCTTCGCAGGCGTATCAAATCGCCAGCATCAATATTGAGTTTTCGTACTCGACCCGTTTGCCGGCGAGCAATATGTTCAAGGGAACGACCGTTCGGGCACGGGCTTACAAATCGAATTGCATCCCCAGCCGTACCGTCACACACACTTATTTTGTCAACCCCGGAATGATGAGCCGTTATGCATTGCCGGTCATTTCTCTGGTGACGGATGAGAACAACCTTTTCGATTATACCAAAGGGATCTATGTGGCCGGCAAGGTCGGTGATAACTGGCGGCTGAGCAATCCCAGTGCATCGTATAATGAAGGACAGCCTACGAATTTCAATCAGCGGGGTCCGGCATGGGAGCGTCCGGCTCATATTGAGATGTTCAATACTGACGGTTCACTGATGCTGTCGCAAAATATCGGCATTCGTATCCACGGAGGCTGGAGCCGAGCGTGGTTCCCAAAATCGTTTCGCGCTTATGCACGCAGTGAGTATGATATCAACGACTCATTTGAGTACCCTATCTTCGAAGGGCTTGAAAAGCGCGGAGAGCCGGGGACACCGCTGACCTCATTCCGTCGTTTGGCGTTTCGCAATTCGGGCAACGACTGGAACAGCACCTATTACCGCGATGCATTGATGCAGGAACTGGTCAGCCACCTTCCAATCGATACTATGTCTTATCGTCCCGCGATTCACTTTATCAACGGTGAATACTGGGGAATGATCAATATTCGCGAATGGTATGACGATGATTATCTTGAAACGCACTATGGAGTAGATCCGGATGATGTTGTAATTTTAACGCTTAACGAGGTTGTCGACATCGGATTTCCTTCGGATGCGGATCATTTCAAGGAAACCGTTACATACGCCTTGAACAACAATGTTGCACTGACCGCTCACTATGACTGGATTTGCCAGCGGGTGGATGTGAACAACCTCATCAATTATTATGTTCCTGAAATCTATTACAATAATGGAGACTGGCCGCACAATAACTCGGGTCTGTGGCGTAAGCGTACCGATAGTTACGTTCCGGATGCTCCGACCGGACATGACGGACGGTGGCGGTGGTTGCTGTATGATACGGATTTCGGACTTGGCTTGAACGGCGGATACACCGATAATACCTTAAACAGGGTACTGACCAGCACGGGATCGGGACGCACGAACAACTTGTTCAGGCGATTGGCGCTGAACAATACTCAATTCCGTAATGCGTTTATCAATGCGATGGCAGACAACATCAATACGTCCTTTAAGCCGGTGCGTATCAGCGCTCTTGTCGATACCTATAACGCCAGGATCCAGTCGTCACGCAGCGAGCATAACAGCCGCTGGCAGACGAATCTCGGAGCCGGCGCCGATGTCAAAACCTTTGCATCGCAGCGACCGACCTATATGCGCCAGTTTCTGCTGAGTTCCTTTGGGCTGACCGGGACTCAGAATCTGACTGTGAATCGTAATGATAACTGGGGATATGTTCAGGTCAACAGTGTTGTGATCAATCGGGATACGCCGGGATTGACAACCCCTTCGGCGCCGTATCCCTGGACGGGTCAATATTACCGAGGTGTGCCGGTGACGGTGCGTGCGCTGCCGCGGCTGGGCTACCGTTTCTCACATTGGATCGGGCCGTCGGGCATCGATTCATTTTCTGATACCCTCACGCTTTCGCTGACCAGCGATGTTTCACTGACGGCGGTGTTTGAAGCGCCGGCACTGATGCATTATTGGAGTTTCAATAATACCGATTCGTTGCTGAGTCCTGCATATACGCTTGGCGCAGGTACTGCGACGATTCTCCCGGCGGCAGCGACAGAAGTTACCAGTGATACCGGAGAAGACTTTACGGGTGTGAACAACCGGCTTGATGAAACAACCGGTTCTCATTTGCGGATTAATAATCCTCTGGGAGCGTCAATGACACTGAATCTGCCTACGACGGGCTATGAAGCTGTTGTTTTACGGTATGAAACACGGCGGTCCGGACAGGGTGCAGGCCAGCAAACCCTGTCTTACAGTGTCAACGGTCAGACGTTTACACCTTTTGAGACCTATACAGTTGAAGATGACGCTCCGCAATTGCATACCTTTATCTTTACCGGTGTTGGAGGTGTTGACAACAACAGTCAATTCGCCGTGAGAATTGAATTCGCAGAGGGTGACGGCGGTACGGCCGGGAACAACCGGTTTGACAACATTACCCTGGAAGGTATTTCTTTGCCGGGCACCAATCAGCCTCCAAGGCTGGTGTCTTTGATGCCGCTGCAAGAGACTATTGAAAACAAGACACAGACCCTTAATCTTGCTTCTTATTTTTCCGATCCGGACGGCGATGCACTGGTCTTTTCAGTCTGGGCGGATAAGCCGTTTGTTGTCGATACTCCTGTTGCAGGAAACATCCTGACCTTGTCGCCCTTGTATCGCGGGGAAGCTCTTGTTACGATCCAGGCCAGCGACGAAATCAATCCGCCGATCCAGGGCAGCTTTCGGGTTTTGGTTTATCCGGGGGGACATATCCTGAGCAAGGGGGCTTTGGCGTTCGGTTCATGGTCACCGGAAGAGCCGGAAAACAGTTTTCCGCCGAATATCCTGTTTTTACAGAGCGATATTTCCGATCCGGGTTTGGCGACGCCGCTTAAGTATGCTTACTTTATTCCGCATGATGATTATCACGCCGACGATCAGGATGTAATAGGCTTTCCTTACAAGACCACCGGGCGCTCACGGATCAACGGATTGAATGATTATGGCATTTCGTTTATCAATACCGGCCGGGATCGTGATCTCGGCGGATTACTGATGGCGATTGATACCAGCGGTCTTGAGGCGATCCGTGTCAGTTGGCTGGCGGGAACATTGCTGACTAATTATCGTCAGTATGCGATTCGTCTGCAATATCGTGTTGGTCATACGGGGCCTTTTGTCGATGTTGCGGATGATGTCGGACCGGTTGAGTACCAGGTCCAATCGGACGGGCATGTTCAGACCCTCGGGCCGATTATGCTTCCGGCTGCGGCGGCGGGAAAGCCTTATGTCCAGTTGCTGTGGAAGTATTATTTTGTTGAGGGAGACAGCGGAGCGAGGGCAAAGCTGCGTTTGGATGATCTGTCGGTAACGGTTCCGAGATATCCTTATGGGGGACAGCCAAGGGCTATCCCGGGACGTGTGGAGGCGGAGGAATTCGATGTCGGCTGTGACGGGATGACCTATCATGATACTGAGGCGGGCAACAGCGGTCTTGTATTCCGGCCCAATGTTGATGCTGATATTGCTCTTGTTACAGACGGTGTTTCCGCCTATGCCCTTGATGACATACAGGATGGCGAGTGGCTGCTGTATACCGTTAACAGTACAGCGGGACAGACGGATCTGTTTGCCCGAATTGCCTCTATCCAAGCAGGCGGTCAGATCCGGGTTTTGCTGGATGATGTACTGCTGGCAGCGATCGATGTCCCGAACACCGGTTCGCTGACGAGCTGGCAGACCGTGTCGGTGTCGGGGCTGCATTTGCCCGACAAGACGAATACCGAGCTGCGGCTGGAAATGGTCGGCTCGGGATACCGCGTGAATTGGATTGATTTTAAGACGCGGCGGCCCTACCTGTCTGAACCGATAAAGATACCCGGCCGGCTTGAGTTTGAAAACTATGATGTCGGAGGGCAGAATATTTCTTATTTTGATACGACCCTGCTGAATTCTTACAACCATTACCGCTCTGATGACGTTGATATTCTGACCAGTCAGGATAATGACGGCGGGTATGCCACCTATGTAACCACCGGCGAATGGATGGAATATACCTGCGATATTATGCCGGGGACCTACACGATTGTTGTTCGCAGCAGCAGTTCTTTTGCGGCGCAGCAAATGGAAATGTCTGTGGACGGCCAACTGCTGGCGACATTTGCCCTTCCGATAACGGGCGGGTGGTATACATGGGTCAATACCCCGCTTGCTGATGTGTATCTGCCGGGCGGAGCGGCGAAGGTCGTGCGGTTTAAGCTGACCAAGTCCAGTGCAACAATCAATTACGTAGATTTTATACGGCATTACGGTTCGGCGGATCTGTCACAAAGCGGGCGGGTTGAACTGGATGACTTTGCGATTCTGGCAGCACAGTGGCAGGGCACTGCGGCGATTCCGTCGGCAGACATTGCGCCGGCCGGAGGCGACGGGACCGTAGATTTGCTGGATATGCTGGTGATGGCTGAAAACTGGCTGTCGGAAGAGTAAGAGAGACAGCTTGCTGACAATAACTCTGCAGAATCTGTGTCTCTGCTGTGAATCCATACGGCGTGAGCAGGGTTGTCTGCCGTCCCTTGTCGTTTACCCTTCGGTAATAGCCTGCTGCTTGGGCTTCAAGAAAAGACAGAGGATGTTGTAATGGTCTTTTAATGTTTGCCAGTGCTGTTCCAAGTACTCTTTTTGGTTTGCGGCGGCAAGGCTGCGGCAACCCTCGGCAGTTTCTTCGATTTTGTGAAGCAGTTCGAGGATATCGACCAGCCGCGACGGCAATTGTCCCCATTCGGGCACATCGGGGATTTCGGTTCCATTTTTGCCCTGTAAATCGTCACAGGCTTCATTGATACGATCAAACAAATCGGCCAATCGCTCTAACCTATCCCGACCAGTAATCTCAACAGCGTTCATCGTATCGGCAATGGTTTTTAGGGCATTAGCAACGCGCGGGCCGGCATCGGGGGGTATCGACAATTCCGCAAGTGGATTAATCCGGTTATCTCTCTCCTGACTCTTGACTTCTGACTTCTCTGTAACAATCTCAACCTCCGTTTTCACGCTGACCCGGAGGGAGATTTTTTATTTTTCTGTCATGAAAGGCAAGATGCCCGTTTCTGATTTTTTATAAAGCTCGTTCTTTGATAAGCTCATTTTCGGCATCCAGCCGCATAAGTTTTATCTTATTTAATTCTTCTTCAGTAATACGTCCGGATTCGAATAACAGTGTAGCCCTCTTTTCCCATTCGTTATACGCGGTTACAATGTCATTCAATATTGCCATACGTTGTTGATCTGTTTCAGACATTTCGCTTTCAACCCGCAGTAAATCAATTTTTGCCTGCAAAAGCTCTATAGGACCCGCAAGACCGCTCTTATACTTCTGCTCTGCAATTTGCAGGTTTTTGTGCAAAAGTGCTTTACGTTCCAGAAGAATTTTTTGCTGCATATCAGTTACGGCCTTGTCCGCTGAGTTGTGATAGGGGGTTGGCGATTCCGCTGTGATTTCCACTTCTGTTTTCACGCCGGGCTTAAAGACCACATTCTCAAATCGGGCGTATTCGTATTGACGATAATACAATTCATATCCGGTGATTTGGTCAATCGGGATGAGGTCGAATGAAAAATTGACAGTTTTAATAGCGGAATTTTGGATCCCGCCGGTTTCAATGGTATCGAAGCTATCGTAATAAGCCCTCATATTTTCCCGGTTAGTTCCGTCTTTGAGGGTACAAACCAACTTCAGTTCATAATCGTGTGACGTGATACTGCCCCAGAACACAGTAACGCCGGGGTCGGGTTTATCCTGCTGCGGAGGCTGGATGACAATTTGGTCATGGGCACCTATCAGGAAAGAGTTTGGGATAGCAAAAGAATCGGACTGATCACCGCCCCGTGCCTTGATCCAATCGCCCTGAGCGACGCCGACCATCACCGGCCCCTTGACGAAGGCATCCTGATGGAAGGTTTGCTCCGATTGAGGGTGTTTAACCATGCAGAGGGCTGTTCCATTGTCGGAAAACGGGGTCGAAAAACCAAATCCTTCGTATATCTTCATGTGCAGGGAGTTATGGCTGCCTCCTGTGGCCCGAACCAGCAAAGTATATTGTGTCGGAATCGCTTTCATGGGTTCGGATTTTGCATTTGCCTTGAAGGAAGGCACAGCGATGAGTTGCCCATTTGCCGCCCACCATTGTGTGTTATCGCCGAGATGCTCACAAACACCTACCAACTCGACCGTTACACCGTTGGACAGCATGGCGGTAAAGGGGGGATTTCTGAGTTCGGTGATTACTGTAGTAGGGGCCGAGGACAGGATTTTTCCTTCTGCCGACTGCTGTTTAGGGTACAGGAAAAGACAGAGGGTATTATAATGTCCTTTTAATGTTTGCCAGTGCTGTTCCAATAACTCTTTTTGGTCTGCCATGGCAAGGCCTCGGCAGCCTTCGGCGGTTTCTTCGATTTTATGAAGCAGTTTGAGGATATCGACCAGCCGCGACGGCAATTGCCCCCATTCGGGCACATCGGGGATTTCGGTCCCGTTTTTGCCCTGCAGGTCATCGCAGCTTTCATTGATGCGGTCAAATAATCCGGCCAATCGCTCTAACCTATCCCGACCAGTAACCTCAACAGCGTTCATCGTATCGGCAATGGTTTTTAGGGCATTAGCAACGCGCGGACTGGCATCGGGGGGGATCGACAATTCCGCAAGTGGATTAATCCGGTTATCTCTCTCCTGACTCTTGACTTCTGACTTCTCCGCAACAACTTCCACCTCCGTCTTCACGCCGGGGCGGAGGGCGACGTTTTTGAAGGTGATCCATTCATAGTCTCTTGTTTCAAAAATAAATTTGTCGATGTCACTTCGCTTAATCCCTTGGACATAATATGAATTTTTCAATAAATTTTGACCTTCTCCTTCTCGACTATGTTTTTGTACATGATGCTGCCCCTTTTTATCAACAAGAATTAATCGGGCGGCTTTATCCTCGAAAGTATGGGTAACCGACACAATAAAACCGTCCATATATTCTTGTGGTCCGGTAAATATAACTGATTTTCTGCTTGTAAATGAAATTTTGTCGGCATGCTCAACCGTCCAATCAATCTGCCGCCACTCCTCGACCTTTTCCCATGGACCGCAGGCCACGCCGAAACTGACGTCCCCTTGATATTGATCTGTTTCGAAAACGCCGAGAAAAGCCTTAAGATTTGCAACCGGTTTTCCTTCCGCATTTAACGGGCTTCTTTGGTCCACCCATTGGTCATCATTGTATCTGTCGGATTTGGATGCAACGCTGCAGTTCTCGGCATTCATGACTCTCACAGCAAATTCTCGACCAGTCTGTGTCCATGAACTGTTCCACCCAAACTTTGCGTATGGTATTTCTTGTGTAATCTGTCCATCCGGTCTCCACCATTGTTGGCCTTGGCTGGGATGTTCACAGATGCCGAGCAGTTCGACGGTGACGCCGTTGGGAAGGGTAGCCGTAAAGGGGGAAGTCTTACTT
>CAZYQN010000047.1:0-29564 GCA_964649955.1 uncultured Pirellulales bacterium | reverse complement strand
TGAGTGCTCAGGCCGAGACGATGCAGAATATCGTCGAGGAGCTGGTGGCCCTGGTGGAAGGCGCTTCGGCACAGGGACGCAGCCGTCAGGCAGCTCCCCGCCGGACCACCGGAAAAGGAACGTCCAAACCCAAGTTGGGATTGGCTGACCATACCTTCCATCACATCGCGGAAGGAAAACAGAAGACACCAAAGTCCGCTCCCGCAAAGACTACAGCCAAGGATCCACTGCCGCTGGAGCATGAATTCTCGGACTTTAATGCATAGACCAACCCTTCTTTAGAGACACGGGTGCAGGAAAGACGGCGCTTTCCTGCACCCGATTTTTTTGCGCAACTCGGGGGCATTTTTCACAAAAGTCGTTCTTCAATGCAGACGATAAAGGGGAAGACGAGAAAGGCTTTTTTATGATTACCGAAGATTGTGGCATTAAATGGATACGTCAGCGTATTACGGCCAGTCAGTATGAGAATGCCGCGACATTGGCTCGGGAATTCCCTGAAGAGTACCCTATCTCAGATGTATTCAGTCCAGATTTTGCCCGTGTCATCAATGCCGGCTTTGCTGAGGCTCCGGAAATCGCCCGGAAGTCTGACGACGAATGCTCTCATTGGAGATTGGACTAAAAGTAATCACCTTATGAATAACGGTCAGACACAAAAAGAACGACTCGATTTTGTCATCAAGGTCGACAAAGACAAGTGTGTCAATTGTCACGCCTGCATCGCTGTTTGTCCAACCAAATTCGGGAATGACGGCAGCGGCGATACGGTCAATCTGAATCCCGATTTCTGTATCGGGTGCGGTCAATGTCTGACGGCGTGCACTCATAATGCCCGATATATCGTTGACGATTTCCAGCAATTCATGGGGCATCTGACCAACGGTGGAAAAACTATTGCTATCGTGGCGCCTTCCATCGCCTCCAATTTTCCGCAGCACTTTCTGAATCTAAACGGCTGGCTGAAAATAATCGGCGTTGCAGCCATTTTTGATGTCAGCTTCGGGGCGGAACTTACCGCCAAATCCTATGCGGAATATATTCGGAACAACGGCGACAAGACGGTTATTGCTCAGCCATGTCCGGCAATTGTCACTTATATCGAAACGTTTCAGCCTGAACTGCTGCCGTATCTGGCACCTATAGACAGTCCGATGCTGCATACGATCAAGATGATCCGTCATTATTATCCGCAATACAATGATCATAAAATCGTCGTTCTTTCACCCTGCATTGCCAAAAAACGCGAGTTTTGGGAAACAGGGCAGGACGTATTTACTGTCGGCTATACGTCGTTGCAGGAGCATTTTAAAACAAGCGGCATTGACGTGAAGACCTTTCCGCCCGTTGAGTATGACAAGCCGCCCACAGGTTTGGGCGTCGTCTTCCCATCGCCGGGGGGATTAGTCAAAACGCTTGAACGGTATCTGCCTGATATTGCATCCCGCACGCGCACCATAGAGGGCGTTCCGACCGTCTATAACTACCTGAGTCAATTGCCCGAGGTCATCCGCAGCGGCAAAGGGCCTTTATTGGTGGATTGCCTGAATTGCAGTATGGGGTGCAACGGCGGAACGGTAAGTCTGAATAAAGACAAGTCTCTTGACGAGAATGATTACTGGATCGAGAAACGAAAGCAACAGACAGAAAAGTCCGGCCAACTTCTATCCGGCGGCGGTACAGTATCTGATCATACAGATATCGAAGCGTCGCTGAACAGCTACTGGAAACCGGGATTGTATGACCGTCGTTATACCAATCGCCACGAGCATGTGACTCTGCATATCCCGAATCGGGAAGAATTAGATGCTATTTTCAGGTCGATGCATAAATATTCTCAAACCGATCAATACAACTGTACTGCATGCGGTTATAATTCCTGCGAAAAAATGGCACTGGCCATTTTTAACGGTCTTAATAAGCCTGAAAATTGCCACTTCTTTCTTGCCAAAGAAAATGAAAGAAAACAGATTGCTCTTCTGGAAGCGCAACGTCTTCAGAGCGAGCAGGCATTGCGGGAAAATGAGATTATCCTGTTTCGTATTGTCCAGGGACTTCCGAAACCGACTTTCATCATTGACAAGAATCATAAGGTCATTCATTGGAACCGTGCTCTCGAAGAAATCACAGGGATCAGCGCTGACAAAATCATCGGCACCAGTCAGCATTGGCGTGCATTTTATCCACACGAAAGGCCCTGTATGGCCGATTTGATCGCCGATGAATCCTTTGATTCTCTCCCGCAATGGTACACCAAGGAATTCCAGACGTCGAAGTTCATAAATGAAGCCTACGAAGGAACAGATTATTTTCCTGATCTGCCGCAAGGTGGACGATGGATTCATTTTTCCGCTGCAGCGATCCGCGATTCACAGGGCAACCTCGTTGCGGCACTTGAAATGCTCGAGGATGTAACCGATCAAAAGAAGGCGGAGGAAGAGATTCGCCGTTCGGAACTGAAATTCCGCTCACTGTTTAATCTGACCGGTGACGCCATTATGGTGTTGAATCAGAGAGGCTTTATTGATTGCAATGAGTCCACCCTGTCGACCTTCGGGTGTGCCAGTAAAGAGGAGTTTTGCTCCTATCATCCCGCCGACCTGTCCCCGAAGAAGCAGCCCTGCGGACCAGAATCCCTGCTACTGGCCAATCAACATATTAGAACGGCCATGGAAAAAGGCCGTGATCATTTTGAATGGACTCACAAACGGGCTGACACAGGAGAATGTTTTCCTGCCGAAGTGCATCTGAGTGTCTTCGAGCTGGATGGAAAACCGGCTCTTCAGGCCGTCGTTCGGGATATCACCGAGCGCAAGCGGGCCGAGGAAGCACTTCGAGAAAGCGAACGTAAATTATCTTCGCTGCTGGCCAACATGCCCGGGATGTCGTATCAATGCAATAATGATCGCCAGTGGACCATGAAATTTGTCAGTGAAGGCTGTCTGGAATTGACGGGGTATGAGCCTGCCGAACTGATCGATAACACAGTGTTGTCCTACAATGATATTATTCTCCCTGAATACACAACTCTGATCTGGGAAAAATGGCAGAAGGTTCTTGCCAATAAAGAAAGATTTACAGAAGAATACCAGATCCGCACGAAAGACGGAATCGTCAAATGGGTGTGGGAACAGGGTCATGGGGTGTATTCCGACACCGGAGATGTAATTTCGCTGGAAGGTTTCATCACCGACGTTACAGCGCGAAAAGAGGCGGAAGAGGCGCTTGCCGATGAAACATCGCGGAGGCGCGTGTTGTTTGAGCAGTCTCCGGACGGCATTGTCGTTCTTGATCAGAACGGTAAAGTATATGAGGCTAACAGCCGTTATGCCGAAATGCTCGGTTATACTATGGAGGAAACTTACCAATTGCATATCTGGGACTGGGATGCCCAGTGGACACGAGAGGAATTGATGGATCGCGTCCATAATATTAATATAACCGGAAATCATTTTGAGACGCTGCATCGACGCAAAGACGGAACTGTTTTTGATGTAGAGATCACCAGCAGTGTTGCCGTTTGCAGCGGTCAAAAGCTGATCTTTTGTGTGTGCCGTGATGTTTCCGACCGCAAGCAAGCCGAAGTCAATCTGCGTAATGCCCTGGCCGAGGCGAAAACCCTGAACCGCCACCTTGAGGAGCAGACAGCCTATGCCAATCATCTGGCCGCTGTGGCCGAGATGGCGAACGCTGCAAAAAGTTCGTTCCTGGCCAATATGAGCCATGAGATACGAACCCCTATGAATGGTGTTATCGGAATGGTCGGGCTTCTGCTGGATACACAATTGGATGAGACGCAGCGCCAGTATGCACAAACTGTGCAAAGCTGCGGTGAATCGCTGTTGAGTATTATCAACGATATTCTTGATTATTCCAAGATCGAAGCCGGCAAGCTTGAGCTGGAGGAGCTGACCTTCGACATCCGCGATCTTCTGGAGGATTTTGCAGGGATCATGGCGGTGCGTGCCCAGGAAAAAGATTTGGAATTTGTCTGTGCGGCCAATCCGGATGTGCCGTCCTATTTAAAAGGCGATCCGGGCCGACTTCGTCAAATTATGACAAACCTGACGGGCAATGCGATCAAATTCACTGAAAAGGGGGAAGTAGCGGTTCGGGTTGAAGTTGTTTGCAAAGACAGCAAAGGAGTACTTTTGCGGTTTTCAATACGGGATACAGGCATCGGCATTCCATCGCATAAAATTAAAATGCTGTTTGAAAAGTTTACACAGGTGGATGCATCAACCACCCGCAAATACGGCGGCACCGGGCTGGGGCTGGCCATTTCCAAACAGCTTGCCGAAAAAATGGGCGGCCAGATCGGGGTCACAAGCAAAAACAGGCAGGGTTCAGAATTCTGGTTTACGGCACGACTGGGCTTGCAATCGGAAGAAAACCATACACAAAGAACTTGCGATAAGATTCAGGGAAAACGTATCCTGGTCGTGGATGACAATGCAACAAACCGTGAAATTCTCACGGCACGACTGGCTTCATGGGGGGCAATCACCGTTGACGCTCCCGGCGCTTCATTCGCATTACAGGCGATGGATGAGGCCTGCCGGTCCGGCACTCCTTTTGACATTGTTATCACGGATATGCAGATGCCCGAGATGGACGGCTTAATGCTGGGCCATACCATTCGCCGGGATGAACGTTTCAAGGGCGTTTGCCTGATGATGATGACTTCGCTGGGCCGACAGGATAACTTAGAAATCCTGGAAGAACTCGGTTTTTCCGCCTGCCTGACCAAGCCGGTACGTCCTTCGGAACTGTTTGCCCGATTGACAACCGCGATCACAGGTATCACATATTCCAATCCCTCGCCGTCAGTTTGCACCCAGGAATCGTGTTTTCCGATGCGAAGTCAGCCGACTCGTATCCTGCTGGCTGAGGACAATATCACCAATCAGCAGGTGGCCATTGGCATCCTCAAAAAGATGGGGGTTCATGCCGACGCCGCTGCCAATGGCGCTGAGGCGGTCAAGGCGCTCGAAGTTATTCCCTACGACCTTGTCCTGATGGACGTGCAGATGCCCGAGATGGACGGGATTGAAGCAACTAAACGGATTCGAAATCCGAAATCAGCGGTACTGAATCACATGATTCCCATTATTGCAATGACCGCTCATGCTATGCAAGGCGACCGGGACAAATGCCTCCGAGCCGGAATGAATGATTATATCACCAAACCGGTCAAGCCGAAAAAGCTCGTTGAAAAACTGGCCCAGTGGCTCCCGCAAGAAGAAGACCTCCAGGGGACTGCGCCTGCGTCCGAACCACCGACACCGGAGCGGCTTCCCGAAACGACAACTCCGGTTTATGACCGGGATGGATTTCTGGAGCGTTTGATGGGTGACGAGGAACTGGCCGGCATTGTCATCGAAGCGTTCCTCGACGATATTCCTAAACAGATCGAAGCATTCAAAGCCTCCCTGAAGGCCTGCGATAATGAAACCATAGAACGGATCGCCCACAGTATTAAGGGCGCCGCTGCCAACATCGGGGGTGAGGCACTGCGTATACTGGCCGCTGATATTGAACAGGCCTGCAAAAAAGGAAACATTGAGTTTGCTCATAACCGCTGCCTTGAACTCGAACAGCAATTTAATCGACTCAAAGAAGCTCTTGCACACCGTTGATTCATACGGCATGAATCGGCCCAAGACCAAGGGGAATGTATCCTTCCCAATACAGCCGAACCTGAAAAAACATAAGACATTTCTATCAGGCTTTATACCGAGAGATATAGAAAAACACTGTAAAGTCAATCGGTGTATTTGACGATAATAGATTTGTTTTGAAAGGATTGACTTATGATAACAGAACAGGCAATAAAAAACTGGATGCGTCAGCAATTGGCCGAAAAACAATATGACAATGCCGCGGCTTTGGCACGTGAATTTCTCGAACAGCACCAGATCCGCGATGTCCTCAGCCCCGAGTTCAACCGCGTTATCAGTGTTGGTTTCGAGTTGGCTCCCGAAATTGCACATTATGCAAAACCCCAGTAACAGTATTGATATTCACGAATTTCCCCGTTCCTGACATAGTTAACGAATCCGATGCGAACAAGGCGTTTCGATGCCCCAAAAAAATTGTTGATCAACTTCTCCGACGAAAAGCATCCACAGCGTCAAATAAAATTTTTTTTGAACTAATACAACAATTTGTATCACAGTCTTTTTTCAGGAGAAATAAAAATGACAATTAAAGGAAGAATTTTCACACTCATATCGATCCCTCTGGCCGGACTGGCTTTAATTGCCGGGGGAAACGCCTATATGCTGCGCCAGGTCTCCGGCGTTGTGGACCAAACCGTTAATCAGAACCTGCTGCCGATTGTAACCGACGAAATTCCACGGATGAATCAGTACAGTAACAGCATTGAATTGATTCTCAATGCCGATCGTGATGCGTATCAAGCTTATATGGCCGAAATGGAAGCTTTTTCGGTGCTGGATGAATCCCGTCTGGCTGCTTTGGCCGCCGACCATGCCGAAAACATCAAGCAGGTTCAGGAGCGAGCCAGCGGCGCCAGCGGAATCTTTAATGATACAACAAAACAGACCTACACCGTCTTTCAGCAGCACTTTGCAGAATGGAAAAACGCGACATTATCGACCCTGGCCGCCTCACAGACCCTGGCCCGTGAAACCAGCCGTCGCCAAAAAGCCTATATTGAGAGTCTCAAGGAATTTGACGTTATGCGTCAGCAGTTAGACAACATCGTCGGTCTGATCGAAAAAGAGATTGAAACGCTGAAGGCCGCCGAAGACAAGACACAACTGGTCAAGCTGTACGGGAGCATCGAATTGCTTCTTAACGCTGATCGTGATGCCTATCAGGCACTACTGGCGCTGGCTCAACTTGCCGAACAGAAAGATTCCGAACGCTATGCATTCTTGTTGAAAGACTACACCGCCAATGTGCAGCAGGTCCTGGATCGAACCGGTCAGGCCGCGGCGGGATTCAATGATGCGATGAATGCCGAGTACCAGAATTTTTTAGTCTCTGTAAAGAATTGGGATTCTTTCTCCAAACAAGTCGCAGACATTACTCGATCCAATTTGGCCTTATTTCAGTCACGTCAGGCTGATTCAGCCAATAGTCTTAAGGCTTTTTCGCTGATGCGTGAAACAATTAATACCCTGACGGAACAGTTGGAAACCCAGATCACACAGCAAATGAAAACAATGAATGACAAAGGCGAGCTTGCTCAATCCGAGGCACTCAAGCTCGGTACGCGCATGAACCGGGCCAATACCTTGAGCCTCGGGCTGGCCGCAGTCCTGTTTGTCTTTTCGGTTGCCGTCACTGTATGGATGGTTCGTCAACTGGCAAGAGTGCTGACCGACATTATCCGTCAGCTCCTGAACGGGTCGGAGCAGGTTGCCAGCGCTTCCGAACAGGTATCGGCAGCTTCGCAGTCGCTGGCCGAAGGAGCCACTGAACAGGCGGCAGGGCTTGAGGAAACCTCCTCCAGCCTTGAGGAAATGTCTTCGATGACCAAACAGAACGCCAATAACGCCCAGCAGGCCAACACCCTGGCCGCGGATGCACGCAAAGCCGCACAGAACGGCGCCGAGTCAATGCAGCGGATGAGCAAGGCGATCGATGATATACAAAAATCGTCCGACCAAACCGCCAAGATCCTTAAAGTTATCGATGAGATAGCGTTCCAGACCAACCTGCTGGCCCTCAACGCGGCGGTTGAGGCCGCCCGGGCCGGCGAGGCCGGCAAGGGATTTGCCGTCGTCGCTGAAGAAGTCCGCAATCTGGCGATGCGGTCTGCCGAAGCGGCCAAGAACACCGCCAATATGATCGAAGAATCTGTGGCCAATGCACGCAACGGCGTCGATATTTCCAATGAAGTCAGCAAAGCACTTGACGAGATCGTCACGGGAATAACCAAAACGACGAATCTGGTCGGCGAAATAGCCGCAGCCAGTACCGAACAGGCTCAGGGCATCGATCAGGTCAACACCGCCGTCGCTCAGATGGACAAGGTTACTCAGCAAAATGCGGCCAATGCCGAACAGTCCGCCAGCGCCAGCCAGGAACTCAGCTCTCAAGCCGACCATTTGAACAGAATCGTTGAAGAACTGGTCAGCCTCGTCGAGGGTACTTCGGCACACAGCCAAAACCCCTCTGTCTCCGGCCAATCAAAGCCCCCTTTGAAACCCGGCGATCAGACATTTCACGCAATCGCCGAAGGCAAGAGCAAGCCGTCTCCTGTGAAAGACCCGCTGCCGCTGGAACATGAATTTTCAGACTTTAACAGGTAACCTCAAGTTAACAGAACACGGCAAAAAAAGGCCTTTTGCCGTTGTTTTTCAAATGAAAAATCGGCCTGACAGGATTGAACAAGAAAGGAAAGGGATTTCAATGAACATCGCAAAAACAACGTTGGCACTTGTGCTGATTACCGCGGCAATCATAACTCCGGCCGCAAAGGCTGACACACAGGAAGATCGTATCGCCCGGCTGGAGGCCCAGTTGGCCGCAATGCAGGCAGAATTGGCACAGCTTAAAAGCCAGGCCGCGCAAACAACAGCTCCGGCGCCGGCACCGGCTGATGAGCAGGTCATTAACGCCGCGGTCGATCGCGCAGTCGCCCAGAAATTAGCCGAGCAGCCGACTCTGCCTGAGTGGGTCAGCAAAGTCAAGCTCTACGGCGACTTTCGTTATCGTCATGAGTGGACCGATGACGAAACCAAAACCGCCGACCGGAATCGTAACCGCATCCAGGCCCGTATCGGCTTAAACGGAACTGTGAATGAAGAAATTGACTACGGCTTCCGGGTTGCAAGCGGCAACAATGAAGCTCCGATGGATGAAGGCTCTCCAACATCCAACAATCAGGATATGGGCAACGCCTTTTCCAGCAAGAACATCTGGCTTGATCTGGCTTACTTTGATTATCACCCCGCCGCCATTGCAGGCCTGAACATTTACGGCGGTAAGATACTCAATCCTTATTACAAGGTCGGCAACAGCGATTTGATGTTCGATACCGATGTAACGCCCGAAGGTATTGCAGCCGCCTACAAGACCGCTCTCTCTGACAATCTTGACCTTTTCGGCACCGCAGGAGGCTATTATGTCCGCGAACGTTCCACCGACGCTGACACCAGCCTGTGGGCCATTCAGACCGGGGCCACATGGAAATTTACCGAAGACAAAAAATCACAATTGACCGCAGGGGCCGGCTACTACGATTACGGCAACGTCCGAGGCGAGGCCGGATTGGGAAATGACAATACTCAATTCTATGGCAACCGCAATACAGGCGGCGTTTTTGACAGCGATTTTAATCTTGTCCAGGGTTTTGCCGAAGTCGGCGTCCCGATGGGCAAACTTCCGGTACGTGTATTTGCCGACGTCATCAAAAATACCCAAGCCGATTCGTCACAGGATACCGCCTATCTGGTCGGCGCCAGTCTTGGAAAAACTTCATCACCGGGAAGCTGGTCTGTAGCTTATAACTATCGTGATGTCGAAGCCGATGCCCTGCTCGGTGTTCTTTCGGAAGCCACTTTCGGCGGCGGCGGTACCGATATTAAAGGTCACAAGTTCGGTGTTACCTATCAACTGGCCAAGAATACACAGTTCGGCGTTACCTATATGATGGCCGAACGTACCCGCAGCGGCAACACCAAGGACTTTGACGTAGCCACAGTGGACTTTACGATCAAGTTCTAAACCTCATTCACAGGTCAACAAAAAAGCGGCTCTGTGCATTCAACACAGGGCCGCTTCATTTTTATCAGACATCCCGTTCGTCTATTTTTACACAAGTCCCTCAGGATGTTCAAGCTGCTTTTTGACAAAGTCCAGAAACTGCGCCGCTTCGGCTCCGTTAACCACTTTGTGATCGACTGACAGCGTCATATTCATCAGTTTGCGTACCAGCAGATTACCATCGGAGGGGATAACGGTGTCCGTAATTGCCCCGACACCGAGAATGCTCGTCTGGCCCGGTACAACAATCGGAATGAACGAATCTATTCCAAAGCCGCCGAGATTGCTGACCGTAATACATCCGCCCTGCAGGTCATCCAGCGAAAGCTTGTTGCCGCGCGTCCGCTCAATCAATCCCTGACAGTACTGTGCGATTTGATGAATGGTCTTGCCGGCGCAATTACGCACAATAGGCGCTACCAATCCCTCGTCGGTCGAAATCGCCAACCCGATATCAAGTGTATTGGCAAGCTGAATATGATCGCCTGCAAGCTGGCCGGTCATAATCGGATAATGCTGCATCCCGACGGCCAGCGCCCGAATGATAAAGTCGTTAAATGAAAGCTTGACCGGCGCCGTTTTATTCAGTTTGGTTCGCAGGGCCACCAGCGTTGTAACATCGGCCCGGATATTCAAGTAAAAACACGGGATGTTCTGCTTGGACCAAAGCATCTTTTCCGCGACAATCCGCTGAAGACGATTGACAGCAATTTTCTGGCCGAGAGCATACTTTGCTGCCGCCGCCGGAGGTGTCACGCCCGTCGGCGCTGCTTTTCCGTTCTGAACCGCCTGCCTGACATCCGCTTCCACAATCCGAATCGCATTGGCCGGCGCTACCGCAGACAGATCAACGCCCAACTCTTTGGCAATCATCCTGGCCCGCGGTGTGGCAAACACTTTTTCCGCCGGAGCCGCAACGGCGGTAACTGCCGTCGGGGCTTGAATTGTCATCGTTTCCGGCGCAGCCGCCTTATGTTCGGCGGCGGTTACATGATCGGGCACCGAATCGGCAGGTGCTGCACCTTCATGCATTAAAGTATCGATAAAACTTTGCGGAACCTCTTCATTTTGTCCGGCCAATACCAAGATCGGGTCATTGACAGGAAGTGTCTGACCTACTTCAACAAGAATTGCCTTTACATAACCTTCCGCAGGGGAATCGGCCTCAAGAGTTGCTTTATCTGTTTCGATCTCAAACAAGACATCGCTTTTATTGATCTTGTCGCCAACCTTGACCAGAATATTGACGATTGTTCCTTCTTCCATCGTTTGGCCCAGCTTGGGTAAACGCACCACCTTGGTCGTCGCACTGGCCTGAACCGCCGGCCCTTTTGCCGGCGCTGGTGCCGCCGAAGTCGAGACTGGCACGTGAGAGGCCGCAGGCGCCACCGTCGCCGGGGCGGAATTAGTAATCGATGCGACATCGACGACCTCATTTTCTTCGCCCAAAATCAGTATCGGGGCATTCACCGGCAGCGTCTCGCCGTTCTGTACAAGGATGGCTTTGACAAAACCATCGGCGGGTGAATCCGCTTCAAGCGTCGCCTTGTCGGTTTCAATCTCAAACAACACATCGCCTTTATTCACCTTATCGCCCACTTTGACCAGCGTATTGACAATGGTTCCCTCTTCCATTGTCTGGCCCAGCTTGGGCAGTTTGACTTCTCTTGCCATTGTTTTACAACTCCCGTTTAAGAGATACGTACATTCGAAGCGTCTTTTTACACCATCGCCCGCACGGTTGCAACAATTTTATCGACCGTCGGAATGCTTGCATTTTCCAGCGGCTCGCTCATGGGCGGCGGAACGTCCGCAGCGGCCATATTCACCGGGGCCGCGTCCAGATAGTCAAATCCGGTGCGTCCATTTTCGAATGTATAGCCGATTAATTGCCGCACAATTTCCGGTCCGGTGCCGCACATACAGAAGCTCTCGGCCACCGTCACCAGACGACCGGTCTTGCGCACTGACTCAGCGACCGTCTTGATATCCATCGGCTTGACCGTCCGTAAATCCACAACCTCGGCGCTGATACCGTGCTTTTGAGCCAATTCTTTCGCGGCGGCCAGACAGAACATCGTCTGGCGGCTGTACGTCACCAGGGTTACATCTTTGCCCTCACGTTTCACATCCGCTACTCCCAACGGGATAATATATTCATCCAGGGGAATTGCCCCGGCCTGGCCGTAGGTTGCCTTATGCTCGATATACACAACCGGATTATCACTGCGAATCGCCGCCTTCAGCAATCCCTTGGCATCATACGGGGTCGAAGGCATTACCACATACAGCCCCGGTACGTTCACCAGCCACGGCTCCAGTGATTTGGAATGATGTGCCGCAATGCACCGCCCTACGCCGCCTTCGGTTCGCACCACCATCGGCACTTTGGCATGCCCGCCGAACATATAGCGGTTAAATGCCCCGTTGTGCATCAACTGGTCAAGGCAGATCGGCATAAAGTCCACGTACATAATTTCCGCAATGGGCCTTAGTCCGCGCAAGGCCGCACCGACCGCTGCGCCGACAATCGCAGCCTCGGAAATAGCGGTATCGATAACCCGCTCCGGCCCGAACTCTTCTAAAAGCCCCTTGGTCGCACTGTACGCCCCGCCGTAAATGCCAACATCTTCGCCTTCAATAATAACATTTGAATCACGCCGCATTTCCTCGGCCTGGGCACTGACGACAGCATCTTTAATCTGTATCACATCCATACCGAATTCGGTCTTGATCTTTTCCTTGGCCTTATCGGCAATCTCTTTTTTGGTTTTGCCTTCAAGTGTTTTCAGGGCCTCTTCGTAGGCCTCTGTCGCTGCCAGTGCTTTTTGGGAATTTTCTTTATCTCTGGCAACCGTATCTGCGGCATAATGCTCTTCTACATACACATCCTTGGCCAGGTCCTTCGCATCGGGCCAGGGACTGTTCATGGCAAATTGCGTTGCATCTTCAATTGTCTTTTCCGCCTGAGTACGAATCGCATCCAGCTCCTGCTGGGTCGCAAGTTTCTCGTCAAGCAGTTTTTGAGAGAGCACGATAACCGGATCGCGTTCCTTCCACGCCTTTTCTTCCTCTTTGGTCCGGTACACACGCGGATCGGATCGGCTATGGCCATACCAGCGATATGTCTTGCACTCGATCATCATCATTTGGTTATTGCTGCGGGCATAATCCACCGCTTCTTTGACCGCCAGAAAAACCGCAACCGTATCCTGCCCATCCACGATCATGGCCGGCACACCGTAGGAAGCCGCACGGTCTGCAATGTTCTCAATATTGGCCGCACATCCGGCCCCTTCCACCGGGCTGCCGCAAAACGGCACACTCATACCATACAGGTTATTTTCGATGATCGCCACCAGCGGCACATCCAGCACCGATGCCATATTCATAGACTCATGAAATGCGCCCGTATTGGTCGAACCATCACCAAAGAAGGACAGCACCACCGCGCCGCTTTTTTTGTGCTTTTCCGCAAGGGCCGCTCCAACGGCATTAGGAATGTTGCCCCCTACAATACCGGTCGATCCAAGGTTGCCGTTTTTAACGTCTGCAATATGCATTGAGCCGCCGCGTCCATTACAATAGCCGGTCTCTTTGCCCATCAGCTCAGCCATCATCCGATTCCAGTGTGTCTGACGAGCCTCCTCGGTCTGGGCATATTTGTTGCCGATCGCACCGCAATGGCCATGCCCGCGATGGGTCGAGCCGATGACATCGCCTTTTCGAATGGCAGCACCCGCCCCGACTGCTACCGCCTCCTGACCCGCATATAAATGAGAGGCGCCTTTTATGACGTTCTGTCCAAGCAGGTCATAAACCTTGTCTTCAAAAAAACGTATTTCATAAATGCTTCGAAGCCAATCCAATACCTGTGGTTGGGTCAATACTTGCTTTTTAATGAGTTCCGTAATTTTGGGAGTCGCCTTTTTGCGACGGTCCTCCAGCGTAAAAGCCATAGTTAAACTCCTGTTAATAAGACCTCTTGGGGGTCATCTTTATTTACTTCTGTTTTGTTATAGCCGCATTATTCAATTATATACTTTGGCTGGCAAAGTACGCCGTATTCTGAAAGACTCAAGAACAGAGTGTACTTTACGCCAAAAGACGACAAAAATCAAACAAAAACGGTACACGCAAGCCCCAAATATGCCCATAATAATTAACAAACGAAAACAAACGAACATTTTTTACTTGAAAATCATCTTTAAACCCTTTATAATACCCACACGTTAACTGTGACCCTGACCGTTTTTTTTGATTTAAACTGGAGATTCCAAATGGGTCTATTGGCTGAACAACGACATCAATACATCCTTGATACTATCCGCAGCAAAGGTCGAATCCTTGTTGTGGACGTTGCACAAAATCTTAATGTAACTGAAGTTACAGTTCGCCGCGACCTGGCACTGCTGGAAAAAAACGGCCTGCTCAAAAAAACCTATGGCGGTGCTGTTCTGGGGGCATCCGAAATGAATCTCTCGGTTCGGTATCGGCAGACCCGTAACCTTTCGGCCAAACGCATCATCGGGCGGCTGTCGGCTGATCTCATTAATGACGGCGATAATATTTATCTTGAGGCCGGCTCTACCTGCTTTGAAATAGTGCCTCATCTTGTTAAAAAGAAAGGACTTACAATTATCGTCAACTCCCTTCACCTGATGAGCCGGCTGCACGAACAAGTCCAGCACAAAATCATCATCCTCGGCGGTCAGTATCGTCAGGAGCGAATGGATATGATAGGCCCGACAGCGGAATTAGGAATCTCACAACTGGCGGGTTTTACGGCATTTACCGGAGCCGACGACATCACTCTGGATGCCGGCATCAGCGGTGCCGACATCGCTACGGTCAGTTTTACAAAAATGGTCCTGCGCCGTGCCTCTCGCGTCGTTTTTGTCGGCGACAGAAGCAAATTTGACAATCCCTCTCTCTATAAAATTGCCGACATTGATGACCTGGACATCATTGTCACCAATACCTACCCCGGCGATGACTGGACTCAAGCGTGCAGAGAAAAGAATATTACGCTGATCTACGAGAATACCCCCGAACGTCTGTATTGAGCTTTTAAGTGATATTCCGTATAATTTAGAGTGTAAACCGGCGGCTCACTTCAGGAAAGGCGGATATCTATGCCAACCAAAAAGATGGCTGTTGTGATAATGCTTTTCATTATATGGGCGATTGTATTAATTCTTCCCCTGCGCGCGATCGATGAATCATCTTCCGGGTATGCGCTTTATCAGCAGCATTGCGCCACATGCCATGGGGCACGTCTGCAGGGCGGAAATGCACAAAGTCTTATCGATGCAGTTTGGCAGTTCGGAAAAGGACGCGGTGAAATCCAGAGTAATATTCGGTTCGGCCTGCCGCATCTGGGGATGCCTGCTTACGACAAAACCCTCAGCAACAGCCAAATCAATCAGATTGTCGATTTTCTTTTAACCTCTGAAAGCACTGCCGGGATTGCCAAACCTCCGATCCCGGAATATACGGAAACTCTCGATTACGCGGTGAAAATTGAGCGGTGGATCGAAGGGCTTGAAGTACCGTGGAGTATTGATTTTCCGGATCGCAGCACAGCGCTGGTTACAGAACGGCCGGGCCGATTGCGTATTGTCAAAAACGGCGTTCTTGAGCCAACGCCGATTAAAAATATACCTGCTGTCCTCAATGAAGGCCAGGGCGGCTTGCTTGATGTTGCAATTGATCCGAAATACGCCGAAAACGGCTGGATATATCTGTCGTACAGCCACGCGCTGCCCGTAACGACAGGACAACGTTCGGGTGCCATGACCCGTCTGGTTCGCGGCCGCCTGAAAGACGACACCTGGACGGATGAACAGGTTATCTACGAAGCCCCCGCTGAAAGCTATCTGACAACCCGACACCATTATGGCTGCCGTATTGTTTTTGACAAAAAAGGCCATTTGTTTTTTGGGATCGGCGAACGCGGTATGCAAGATCATGCTCAGGACATGCATCGTCCCAACGGCAAGATTCACCGCATTTACCCAGATGGCTCTATTCCCAAAGACAATCCATTCCTTGATACTCCAAACGCACTGCCGACGCTTTTTGCGATCGGTATTCGAAATCCTCAGGGGCTGGCAATCCACCCTGAAACGGATATGTTATGGGCAACCGATCATGGCCCACTTGGAGGAGATGAGATTAACCTGATTGCCGCCGGGAAAAACTACGGCTGGCCAATCATCACCTATGGCCATAATTATGACGGCACAAGCATCACTGATCTGGAGGCCAAAGACGGCATGGAACAGCCGATCCATTATTATAAACCGTCCATTGCCATTTGCGGAATGGATTATTACATCGGTGAATTATTTTCAAAATGGAAAAATCATCTGCTTGTTACGGCCCTGAAATACGAAGAAGTCCGTCTGCTCGACGTTAAGAACAACCGCATCCTGCATGACGAAGTCATTCTTAAAAATGCCGGCCGTGTAAGAGATGTAACCTGCGGCCCGGATGGGGCGATTTATGTCGTCCTCAATGATCCCGGTACGGTACTTCGCCTGACTCCGCTGAAGGAATAGAAGTCTTTCCTTAACAGGGACAGCCGCTTGTCCGTAGAGAATAGCTTGACAGGTACCCAAAAGAACGATAGGATTGAAAAAACGCCGTACAAGAGGAATTATAACATGGATTGTCCCGTTTGCAAAACACCGATGATTGTCTTTGAGCTGGATCAGGTCGAGACAGATTACTGCACCGAGTGCAAAGGTATCTGGCTGGACGCCGGAGAGCTTGAAATTCTTCTTGAGGATGCTGATCAAACACGGCAATTGCTCAACTCGTTTCGGCCCGCCGCCACCCATGAAACTTCTCGTCCCTGTCCTATCTGCCGAAAATCAATGCACAAAGTATTGGTTGGCCGCGACGACAAAACCGTTTTGATTGATCGCTGTCCCAAAGCGCATGGCCTGTGGTTTGATCGCGGAGAACTGGTCGACGTACTTGGCCAGGGAGCCTTTGACGCCAATGGCAAGGTGGCGGGATTGCTGCGTGAAATCTATCGTCCTGATGAGAAAAAGTAGCTGCCCCAGTGCAACGCTGACGGCAGCATGTTCGTCTTAACCGGTAAACCGTAACTGTTTTTTGAACAGGAGCTTGAAAATGATGGGTATCGGAATTGTTTTTATCGCAATGTTCGGTCTTTTGCTTTTTCTGGTGCTGCTGGTTATCGGCATCTACAACAGCCTTGTCCGACTGCGCAACCAGGTGGATAACGCCTGGTCGCAGATCGATGTACAGCTCAAACGTCGGCATGACCTGATTCCCAATCTGGTCGAAACCGCTAAAGGCTATATGACACACGAACGGGAAACATTCGAGAAGATCACCGAAGCCCGCAGCCGGGCGATGGGGGCACACAATGTTGCCGAGTCCTCCAAAGCGGAAGGCCAACTGACCGAGGCCCTCAGTAAGTTCATGCTCGTGGTTGAAAACTATCCCGAACTGAAAGCCAATCAAAACTTTCTCTCCCTTCAGGAAACACTGACCAGCACAGAAAACAAAATTGCGTTTGCGCGGCAGGGATACAATGACCAGGTGCTCTTCTACAACAACAAGATTCAAATGTTCCCGTCCAATATCGTCGCAGGAATGTTCAGTTTTGCAAAACGCGACTATTTTGAAATTCAAAACGAGGCCGAACGTTCAGTGCCGAAAGTCAGTTTCTAATTTCATGCTTTGAGATTTGAGTTTAATAATCAGGAAGCCTCACTTTGCGGTTGAGGCTTCACTTTTGTTTTCAGTGAGCTTTTTTATGTGGGAACAGATACGCGTCAATAAGCGCAACTCGATAATGCTGATGGGTATTATGGGTACAGTGCTGGCGGCAGGGGGCTTTACGCTGGGCTTTGCCTTTGGCGGAGGGCCGGAAGCCGGATGGATGGGCATTTTTATTGCCGCTTGCATCTGGCTGTTTTTGCTCATGCTCAGCCTGTTCGGAGGCGACCAGGTACTGTTGGCCTCCAGCCGTGCAACTCCCGTTACCAGCGATGTACATCCGCAGCTCTTTAATATCGTTGAGGAGATGACCATCGCGGCCAATCTGCCCAAAATGCCGAAAATATACATCATCAACGATCCTGCTCCGAATGCCTTTGCAACGGGACGCAATCCTGAAAACGCTTCCGTTGCCGTAACCGCCGGGCTGCTTGGCCGTCTCAACCGCGACGAACTGCAGGGTGTAATCGCTCATGAAATCAGCCATATTATTCATCGCGATATTCTCTTTGTTACCATGGCCGGTGTGATGCTCGGGGCGATCGTACTTATCAGCGAAGTATTTTTCCGCAGTATGTTCTATGGGGCAATGGGCCGGCGACGCTATTCATCGCGTTCGCAGGAACACGGCGGAGCACAGGCCCTGATGATGGTACTGGCGATTGTCTGTGCGATCCTTGCACCGCTGTTTGCACAGATTCTGTATTTTGCCCTGTCGCGCAAACGGGAATATCTGGCCGATGCCGGAGCGGTGCGTCTGACCCGCTATCCCGAAGGATTGGCGGGAGCACTGGAAAAGATCGGCTCCAGCACCGTCAATATGGAATCGGCCAACAAAGTAACCGCGCCGATGTACATCGCCAATCCCTTCCGCGGCAAACACGCATTGCATCTGTTCAGTACACACCCGCCTATTGAGGAACGCATCCGGGTGCTGCGGAATATGGGTCACGGCGCAAGCTTCATCGATTACAACAGCGCCTTTGAGCAGGTGACACATCGAGGCGGCGTAATACCTAAATCCGCCATCAAATCCGAGGAGGCCGTCGATATTCGTAAACCTGCCGAATCGCCTAAGTCGCAGGGCCGACAATCCCAACGTCAAATCGGGGATATTATGCGGAAAGTAAACGGTTTTGCTTTTATCCCCTGTGCTTGCGGCGTACAACTCAAGCTTCCGCCCGAATACACCGCTCGTACCGTCCAGTGCCCCCGTTGCGGAAAAATCCATAATACCTAATATCCTCCGGGACAATTAAAAAAGCCCCCCCCTTACAAAAAAGGAAAGAGCTTATTTTATAGATCGCCATCAATATTTGGTGACGTTTTACCGCATGACCCAATCCTGCTCCTTCAACTCCAGAGTCGCCATATGGCGAAGACTTGCATCAGCGCCGACGTTATAACGCAGTTGAAGCGTCTTTTGTAAAAAGACCTGCTCAGGATTCCCTTTGTCGTCTGCCTTGGACGGGTGAGCGATCACCGCGGTTTCATTACTCAGACCGCCGATAAAGAGACTGACTTCCTTGGCCTTGAGATTAAAGTCTTTCCAGATAATGACCACATCGCGGGTGTTATCCGGCCCGAAATGAACCCGGTTGTCCTCAAAATCCAAAGACTCCAGAAACGGATACCTTCCCTGATGTTTGAGTTTTATCGCATCAAAAACACCCTTTGGCACACCCATCCCGGCAGGGATAATTTCAAAATTATCCGTTACCATTTCGCAGGCGGGAAAGAACGGCACTTCCTGTTGACTGCTCTCATTAGTCAGGGTCAGGATAATATACCAAAACCGCTCGGGAGCTGCTTTACCCGGCAGGCGAAGGGTGATCTGTTCAGGAGTTTCATATTTCACGGTTAGAGTCCATTGGCTGACTTTCTGGACAACCGCAGGTTTGGGAAAGGCCGCTCCTGCCCCGGAAGACAGCCCGATAACCAGAATCAACAGCACAGTAATCTGTTTTTTCATTAAATTATCCTTACAATCTTATTGCCAGACGTTTTCAAAGTGTGGTACATTCTATAGCAATTCAGTGTTCAGGTAAAGGACTTTGTCGCAAAATCTAACCGCCGTATCTGTATTCTTCTATGCCCGAAGAGCGTAAAATTCTGTTGGAGCAGATTGAAACACTGCTGGAGACCGGCAATCAGGCGGAACTTCGCACACTGCTGGCCGAACAATGGCCCAGTGACTTGGCTGATATTATAGAAATACTGGACGTAGAACATTGCAGAATTATTTTCGATCTGTTGCCGAAAGCAACTGCCGCTGAAGTCCTCGAACGTGTCAACGAAGCAACCCGGTCCGAATTGTTCGAGATGCTTGATGATGACGAACTGGTGGATTTAATCTCGGAACTGGACCCGGATGATGCCGCCGACGTGCTGGCCGAGCTTGACACCGAGGAGAGCAAAGAAGTCCTTGAAAGTATGGATGCCGAGGATGCCGAGCAAATCAAGGAATTGATGGTCTATTCCGAAGATTCTGCAGGCGGTATTATGGATACAGCCGTCATCGCAGTCAACGAGGATGCAACCGTTAACGAGGCCATCCAAAAAATCAGGGCGGCAGAGATCGACGAAGATTTTTATACGGTCTTCGTAGTGGATAAAAATAATCGTTTTCTTGGTGAAGTCCGCCTGCGTTTACTGATTACATGTCCGGCCACAACTCCAATCCGCACTCTTGTCGATACGGATGCTTTGTTTGTGACGGTTGATGCCGATCAGGAAGAAATTCGTAACTTATTTAATAAAAACGAGTTAATCGTCGTTCCAGTCCTCGATCGTCAGCATCGATTGGTAGGTCGAATCACCGCTGACCGAGTCATTGAAGTGGCCCAGGAAGAAGCCGCCGAAGACCTTCTGGCGATGGCGGGTACAGACGCAGCGGAATTGGAAAATTTCTCAATCTTTAACGCCGCAAGAATCAGAATGATGTGGCTGTTGCCCTGTCTGGCGGGAACAGCGGTAACCGCATTTATGGGCTTTACTTTCAAGCATTGGTTCATTTCAACGGATATGTTCTATATTTTTGCTGTAGCTATTCTTTTTTCTCCAATGATTGCCGCCATCAGTGGAAATGCAGGACTTCAGACATCCGCAATTGTGGTCTGCGGATTGGCTACCGGGGATTTGGCGGCATTGCGTCTCGGGCAGGTGTTTATACGCGAATTTCGCGTTGCTCTGCTGGTGGCACTCTGCTGCGGAGTAATCGGCGGAGCTATCTGTGCGGGATTGCCGCGTATTTTCGAGATGCAAAACGGTGCTATTGAAACTTCCGTCATTAACCAGACCTCTGTTGTGGATAACTTTGTGTCGGAATTAGCCCTTCCAAAGTTGAAATTGGTACAAAACCTGATGTTAGCGCTGGCGTTTGCTTTGGCCATGTTTGCCTCAATAATGGTCTCAACGACCCTGGGCCTTTTTCTGCCTTTTGTGTTTCGACGTATCGGGCTGGACCCGGCCATCAGTTCCGGCCCCCTTGTGACCACCGCAAACGATTCTATTAGTGTCAGTATCTACCTGCTGCTGACAATCCTTTTGACACACCACTAAAATAACACAAAAAGACCTTTCTTGTTTTGTTTCCAATAATTAATGCAAATTGTCGCATTGACAGAAAGACATAATAACTGCTATACTAATTGTTTTAAATTTTCATTATAAAATTGGGTTTTGGGTCAGATCGCAGTCATCGGAATTGTTCGGACTGAATCATAAATAGTTTTATAGACAGCGTTAATCGTCAGGAGAATAAAATGAAAGACCAACCCTTGGATACCCATATCCACACGGATAAGGTGCCGGAAATCGAGAAGTTATTCCGGGCGGCCATCAAATCGGATGCCAGCGACCTGCACCTTAAGGTCGGTATGGCTCCAAAACTCCGTATTCACAGCAAATTGAAAACCACCACCGGCGAAATCATGACCGAGCAAAAAATCGAAGATCTTGTTTTCGAGATCATGAGTCCGGATCAAAAGAAATTTTTCATGGAAAACGGGGCACTGGACTTTGCCTATCAAGTCGGAGAAATGGACCGTTTCCGTATTAATGCCTTTCGCCAGCGAAGCTATGTCAGTATGGCAGCACGGCGTATCAGCGGGCGTATCCCTCCGTTTGAATCTTTGCACGTCCCGCCGGTAGTCGAAAAGATCGCCGAAAGCCACGACGGAATGATTCTCGTAACCGGTCCCACAGGATCCGGTAAAAGCACCACCATCGCATCAATGATCGACCATGTCAACCGCACCTCCGCCGCTCATATTGTAACCATTGAGGACCCTATCGAATTCTTGCATGTCGACAAGAAATCCATTGTCTCTCAGCGCGAAGTCGGTATTGACGTACCCAATTTTAACGATGCCCTGCGAAGCTTAATGCGTCAGGACCCGGATGTGGTGCTGGTCGGCGAAATCCGCGACTGCGAAACGCTGACGGCTGCGATGCGGGCAGCGGAAACCGGACACCTTGTCTTTGGAACATTGCACGCCAATAACGCTTCGCAGACGATCCAGCGCATTCTCGATATGTTCCCGCAGCAGGAGCGAGAGCTGGCCCGCCAAACCTTTGCCCTGACCGTCCGTGCGATCATCAGCCAGCAGCTCTTACCGGGTATCCGTCCGGATGTGCCGCGTATTCCTGCCATTGAAATCCTGATTAACACCCCCATCGTTCGGAAACTTATCAGCGAAGAACGGGAAGGCGATATCCCCTCCGCGATCCGCGCCGGCGCCGGCGAAGGAATGCAGGACTTTACCGAAAGTCTGCGGAAACTCGTCGAAGAAGAATATATCGATTTGAAAAAGGCACTGGAATATGCCCCGAACGTCGAAGAACTGAAAATGGCAATGAAGGGAATACGTTCCGGCGCAAGCGGTATCCTCTAAGGCATTCGGGAACGAACTGAACAGCGCCGAAACGGCCTCAAAAAAGAGATAAGAAAGCAGATGAAATTTGGAGTAATAAAAAATGAATGAAACAGCGGCAAATTTCGGAGGGTATATAGCAGTATGGAAAACGCTGGTGATGGCGGCGGCGTTTTTCGGATGGATGCCGCTGGTCAATTGGGTCCATACCGACTCGCAAGCCGTCCGGACAAATAAAACAGCCTGGACCGCCGGAATCTCCGCCACAGGAGCCCTCGCTCTGCTGACTTGGATGATGATACCGGTATTTGCTATGGGATTGATGCTTTACCTGCTCTGTGTAGGCGCAGTAGCAATCGCATATGTCGTGCATCGTAATGCTCGTGTCGCTGATTTCGAACGCGTGATGACTGTTGACCATCTGAAAAATCTGATGGTCGATGAGAATAAGAAAATCAAGAAACTAAGCCGAGGTTTCGATTTTCTGACCAGCAATAAAAATGAAGTGCCGCTGCCCTCTCCTAAAACCCGCGAAGCGGAAGGATTTGTCCTTGTCTGCGAGATACTGGATGACGCCATTTGGCGGCGGGCCGATCAGGTCAGCTTTATCCCCCAGAAAGATGATTATGCCGTTGTTTATCTCATCGACGGCATTGCAATGAAACAGGAGCCTCGCACAAAAGAAGAAATGGAAGCCTTCACCTTCTATGTCAAACATCTTGCCGGACTGGAAATCGAGGAGAAACGAAAACCCCAGCAGGGACGTTTCAAGGCGATAAAAAATAAAGACCTGAAAACAGAATGGCAGGTCAACTCTTCCGGATCCACAGCCGGCGAACAAATCCGGCTTGAAAAAATATCCGCTTTGGTGTCGCGAAAGATCGACGATCTGGGATTAAATGAAAACCAAATTGAATCCATCCGTTCACTGCGGAATCTTCAGGGAGGCGGCGTAATCCTTATTACCGGCACCGCCAAAAGCGGCGTAACAACCACCATGTACACACTGCTGGGAAACCACGATCCTTTTCTGAACAATATCAACACGCTTGAAAAATCCCCCGCTGCCGAGCTGCAAAATATTACCCAGAATACCTTCACAATGACCGATACCGGAACAACCGCCTACTCGCGACGGTTCCAGACATTGCTGCGAAGAGGGCCGGATATTATGGCGGTGGAGGCCTGTGAAGATTCTCAGTGCGCAAAGCTGGCGTGTCAGGCCGCAAAGGACGGGCGGATCATCTATGCCACCCTGGATGCTTCCAGTGTCAGCCAGGCAATGGAAAAATGGCTCAAACTGGTCGCCGATAAAACGCTGGTGGCCGAAACACTCGTGGCGGTCATCAATCAGCGTCTTGTCCGTACACTCTGTCTGGACTGCCGCCAGCCCTATCAGCCCAATCAGGCCTTGTTTAAAAAATTCAATATCCCCGCCAATGAAGTGGGAATGTTCTATCGGCCCGGGGAAATTGAATATGACAAACACGGGAAACCGATTGTATGCGAAAAATGCCAGGGAACCGGTTTTTACGGACGGACAGGAATGTTTGAGACCATTCGTATCACCGACGAACTGCGTGAAGTCATCCAAACCGCTAAAACACCGCAGGAAATCGTAACAGCCTTCCGTAAGGCGGGAATGCTTTATATGCAGGAACAGTCGATAAAAAAAGTAACGATGGGAATTACCTCCATCAACGAAGTGATCCGAAATTTTTCCACAAAGTCTTAACCCTTACGGTTACAGGAGTATTCAATGACCACGGCAATTGTTCTTATCGTGATCTTGCTGACATTAGCCCATTTTTATCTGAAATGCTCACTGATGACGTCGTTTTCAACACTGGTTTCTGCAGTGCTGGCAACGGTTATTGCGTTCAGTTATCATGAGGCTATGGCGGATTTATTCATTTCACGCGGGTATGGAGCGGATTGGGCGCTGTCCGGCTGTTATCTGCTGGCGTTTATCCTTGGGTCGGCGTTGTTTCGTGCCCTGGCCGACTTACTGGTGGGAAGCAACATTGATCTGGGTAAACCGGCCAAAACCGGCGCAGCGGTGGTGTGCGGTCTTCTGACAGGGGTGATCATCGCCGGCAATTTTCTGGTCGCTATAGGATTGATGCCGGTTCAGCATAAACTCGTGTACAGTCGTTTTCCGGAGGACAAACCTATTGTACTCAGCTCCCCCGTTAAACCGGTCCTTAATGCCGACGGGCTGGTCACCGGCCTGTACAGTTGGCTCAGCCGCGGCGCGATGGCCTCTGATAAAAGTTTCGCCGTAGTTCAGGCCGATTTTTTGACCAAAGCACATTTAAATCGGTACTGTATCAATAAAGGCATACAGTCCATCGCTTCACGGAAGTGTTTGTCGCTGCCGGCTAAAAATAAAAAACCGGTGCGGATATGGACCATCCAGGACAAGGGCACCTTTACTGTGGTACGGGTAGGGATCGTATCGAAAGGCATTCCGGACGGCGGCGCCATCGATGCATCAGGGCAGATCAAATTTTCAATGGCCCAGCTTCGGCTGATCTGCAAACCCGCTGACCAGGCTCAGAACCTCCGCGGGAAAGGCGAGGCGGTCTGGCCCGTGGGACTATTCAAGAACGGAACACTCACCGAAAAACGGCTGGACGAAATTGCCGACGAGAAAGAGACCCTCGGTATCAAGGATCGTATGCTGTGGGTGGATGTAGCGTTTAAAGTGCCGGACGGCCAAGTCCCCGTGGCGTTTCAGTTCAAGCAAAATGCCATGATCAGCCTGATCGGAAAAACGCCTGTCCAATCTACCCCCGAAATCGAACAGGAACTTAACAGCGAAGAGAAAGAAGCCGAAAATCAGCCGGCTGGCCAGTAAGCCTGCGATAATAAAAATCAAATAGAAAAGCGCTGCCCGGAGAACCCGGACAACGCTTTTTTTTATTTGTTTGGACGTATGTAGTCGAAAACGCGCATCAATTATGCACAGAGACTGACCTCTTCCAAATCCACCTCCATCAGGTGTTCGAGGTACAAATCGAGATCTTCGACGGAAAACTGATCGAGGAATTCCGGCTTTGCACTCTTATTGATCTCAATAATACACTCGATTAACTCAAACTTGCTCATACCTTTACTCCTGTTTGCTCTATGTGTTTCACATCCATGTTCAACGCTATGGATATCGGACAATTGGCCCAAAAAGCTTGAATTATGCCTGCGTCAGAAGGCCTCCCCCCTACCCCCAAGATGTACCGGGATTATCCGGGGCAAGTACTACATAAAGGGATTAAGTGTTTTTTGAGCTGGACACGTCCAATAAAAAGCCGACAGGGAATAAATTAAAAAAAGAAAAAAATATCAAAAAATTAAATATTTTTTATAGTGTGTCTTTGATTGACGCGATCAATCTCCGAAACCGGAAAGGGATAATGAACAGATATGGTCGATCTTCAGGACAACCGATATAACATCCGACAGTCCAGGAATACCGCCAAGTTAAAGGTTTGGCGGTATGCCGGGCTGATGCTGACCTATCGCTGCAACGCCGCGTGCAGATTCTGTTACTATTACTGCGGACCGAATGCAGGCGGATTAATGCCCACTGAATTGGCCATAGAGGCCTGGACTGCCCTGCGGCGGCTGGCAGGCAAAACGGCAAAAGTCCATCTTACCGGCGGTGAGCCGTTCCTTTATTTCGACCGGCTTCTGGATATCTGCCAGCAGGCACAACGGTACGGTTTGGGCGGTCCCGACTACGTAGAAACCAATGCCGGCTGGATAACAGACGAAACCGAAGCCCGCTGCCGCCTCAAGGCCCTTGATGCAGTAGGACTGGGACGACTCAAAATCAGTTGGGACCTCTTTCACGAAGAGTTTGTTCCAGCCGGAAAAGTCCATTTTCTGGTTCGAACAGCCTGTGAGATTCTTGGCGCTGACCGCGTTCTTGTCCGATGGCAAAAGTATCTCGACCGGCCCTGTACAATTCAAGCAATGAACGAGGCTGATCGTAAGGCGGCGATGGCCGAAGCGATGGCCAAAGATGCAGGCAGGTTTAACGGCCGGGCCGCTGAGGTGCTCGGACCGTTGCTGGCGGCAAAAACGGTCACGGAATTAATTCACGAAAACTGTCGGGGGGCTATTCTGGGGGCTAAAGGAGTCCATATCGACCCGTATGGCAACGTCTTTAGCGGTCAGTGCAGCGGAATGGTTGTCGGTAATCTCAATTCTTCCCCATTGGACACCCTTTGGAAAGAATTCGATCCGGAAAAGGCTGAGTTTTGGAAAACGCTGTATTCCGACGGCCCGGGCGGATTTATCACGCAGGCAAAGGCCGCCGGATACACATTTCGGTCGTTTTACGCATCAAAATGTCATCTTTGTGCCGACATTCGAAGATTTTTTTTTGACAAAGGACTCTATTTGCCGATAATTTATCCAAAAGAATGTTATGGTAAATAAGCTGAATGCGTTTTTCGGTCTCATCGGCACCCATGCCCTGAAAAGCGATAACCGATAGGACAAAGAGGTTAATAGGTTTTGGCCAGTAATGATACAACCAGTTTTGACACACTGCTGGGGCGTATGGCGCTCGACCAGCGGTTATGCACCGAAGACGAGATCCGACATTGTAAAGAGGAAGTTCAAAAGCTGGCCGCCGATAACCCGACCACCCTTGAACAATTGCTGGTCAAAAAACACTACATCACCCCCGGCCAACTGGATCGCCTGAAAAACAGCATCAAGGAAAGCCGCGATACCGCCGGCCAGATTCCCGGCTACAAAGTCCTTGGAAAACTCGGTTCAGGGGCCATGGCCGTGGTGTATAAGGCTAAACAACTCTCATTGGATCGTACAGTAGCAATCAAAGTATTGCCAAAGAAGTTTGTCCAGAAATCAGACTACGTCGAACGATTTTATAAAGAAGGCCGTCTGGCGGCCAAGCTCAACCACAATAATATCGTCCAGGCCATCGACGTCGGCGAAGTCGGCGGACTGTATTATTTCGTGATGGAATACGTTGAAGGCAAAACTCTCTATGACGACCTGTCCAAAGGCAAAGTATTTGACGAGCGTGAGGCCATCGATGTTATCATTCAGGTTGCCAAGGCACTCGGCCATGCCCACGCTCAGGGACTGATCCACCGCGACGTCAAGCCCAAGAACATCATGATTAACAAGGACGGCGTGGTCAAGCTGGCGGATATGGGGCTGGCACGAGAAACCTCGGACATCAAAGCCGCCAAGCATGAACAGGGCAAAGCATTCGGCACCCCCTACTATATTGCCCCCGAACAAATCCGAGGCGAGGTGGATATCGACGGACGGGCAGATATCTATTCACTCGGCGGAACCTTGTTCCACATGGTGGCCGGCCGTGTACCTTTTGAAGCCAGTGCACCTTCGGAAGTGATGAAAAAACACCTCAAAGAACCATTGGTTCCCCCCGACCATATCAATACCGCCCTGTCAACAGGCATCTCGGAAGTCATCGAGGTCATGATGGCCAAAGACCGCAACGAACGCTACAGCACGATGGATGAGGTCATTGCCGACCTCGAAGCGGTCCGTGACGGCAGACCCCCTCTGTTGGCACGTCAGAAATTCAATTTCGAGGCTCTGGGTGAGCTGGAAGAAGGCGACGCAATCCACTTGTCCGAAGACGGCTCAAAGATGTACCCTGCCGAAGTCATTGCCAAATATCGTGTCGGATTGATCATCATGGCCGCTCTTGTCGGCGCACTTCTGTTGATCATCCTCTTTATGGCAATGTCGTAAAGCATTGCCCGGACAGTAAACGAACGGTTCTGGTCAATATAGTCTTTCGGTATGCGGCTATAGAGTAATGTTTGAGTAACAGAATCACCGACAAACTAAGGGCATCTGATGGAGATATCAAAGTATTGGCACAAAGAGAAAAAAACGGTTCAGGACTCATACGGACATACCTATGACTTGACCTGTTGGGGCGGCTCTCTGCAAAGTCAGGACGAGGCACAAGCAAACGCCCTCAAAAAGATGGAACGGTGGATCTTTAAACTCACCGGCGGTGAACGACTTGATGAGTACGAATATGCCTCCGGCCAATTGCGTGAAGAACTTATCGAAGAAATTCTCGGTTCTGACGGCACACTGATCGGCGCAATTACTCGGAACCGGTACGGTTCGCTGGTGCTGAACGCTGCATCCGTTCTTATTGCTGACATCGATGTTCCCAAGCCCGGTTTTGTGGATTGGCTGCGCTCGCTTTTCGGACGCCCCACAAAAGACAAGTCTTATTACCTGGACCAGGTGTACACATTTTCTTCACGCCATCCCGATTACAGTCTGGAAGTTTATGAAACACATTCGGGCTTTCGCGTATTTATCACAAACGAGGAGTATGACCCGAAAACAAACACTGCCGGCGCTATTCTCGAAGAGCTTAGAAGCGACACCCTCTACAAAAAACTCTGTCTGACGCAGAACTGCTACCGGGCACGGTTGACACCAAAGCCGTGGCGCTGCGGAATGAATCGCCCTCCGGCCGACTTTCCCCGCCAGACTCCCCAGCAGCAGGGAGCCTTTGGCCGGTGGCTGCTGGAATACACCCGCAAGTCAAAAGACTGTACCGTGTGCAAACGTATTGCGACACTGGGTCCGTCAAAGATGACCGACAATGCAAAACGGATTTTAAAAGCCCACGACGCCCTCGCCGTCAACGACAAGCTTACCGCACTTGCATGAAATCCAATTCTGATTGAGTTTAAAGCGGGCTTATTACGTCTTCCTATTGGCTTTGTTTTGGGTTCGTTCTTTCATCCCCAGTCCATATCAGTCATTCGTAAGTACTTATAAAATAATAAACTACGAAACCTTCTTTACTGAAATTGGGTTTGTTTGGCAGAAATTCGATTGCACTTAAAACATCATCGTACACTGTTTTTGAACACCCCCTTTATCGTCCGATGAACTTTCCAAAATGGCCATGAAGAATCGGCCCCCAACAAATTATATTATACCACAAATTTGATAAATAACAAACAAAAAAACCGCCTGTGGAGCAGAAGGAGGAAGAAGTCGGTGAAACTTCTCAGGGCTAACAACCACAGGCGGCAGAAGGAGCTAAAAATAGGTTACTGTTTTCTCTTGCGCAACAACAATCCCCCAACACTCAACAACGCCAGCGTCGCCGGTTCGGGAATGACATGAACAAAATTATATGTGTCC
>CAZYQN010000046.1:0-30192 GCA_964649955.1 uncultured Pirellulales bacterium | reverse complement strand
ATTTAAACCGGCAAAATTCCACCATTCTTACATCCATTCCCGCCCCCACCTCCGCCCGTATCCTCTCCCTACGTACCTACATACCTACGTCCTTACATCCCTTTCATTTTTTATTTGATATTTATCAAACTATCTGGTATAATACCCCCCCGAAGAACAAGAGCTTCAAGGAGCAGGGCTATTTGAAAACAAAAGAAGGAAACATTGAATACAACTGTCCAGCCCATAGGGCTGTCCTCACTTTTTCCCTGACTTTGACCTTATTTCTCTGAGTCCTCTGTGCCCTCTGTGGCAAATAACTCCGAACGGCTCCAGTTTTCGTGCTTAGAATTTAGCATTTTCTTCTGTATGTTCTTTCAAATAATGACGATACAACAAAAACAGTTGCGTTCAGTTAGCTACCTAATGCGTCAAGTTGTCTCACACTTGCGCTCAGTTGCATACCAGTTGCGCTCAGTTGTGTCATGTTGCGCTCAGTTGCGCTCGGTTGTGCAGAGGCTCTCCCTATAAATCATTAAAAATTCATCACTTGCCGAGTTCAATTCAATGCACATCTACTATTAAATACACACCCCAAAATCGTTACTTCCGGCCCGACGGCCGATTTTTCTTGCATTCCCCACCATAGAGGGGAATAATCCAGACCAATGTTTTTAATTCCGGTATCTGTTGCAGGCAATAAATGATCTATACCCGATTATAAATGAATAAGGCCGTCGCCCGTTACCTCGTCCTGAATATAGGGCTTTTGACCCTTCTGATGCTGATAATCCTCAGCATTGCGGGTGCATTTCTGGGTGCGGAGAAGGCACGTCTTTTTTTCAATTCACCTCCTCTGGCCGTCCTCTGGATTCTGTTGACAGCGATTTTGATAGCCGGTTTTATCTTCTGGAAATCTCTTTACTTACGGCCGTATATGCTCCTGTGCCACCTCGGCTGTATTGCTGTTCTTCTGGGTGCTTTATGGGGTTCCGCCGCCGCCCATCAGTTCCGTACTGCCCTTGGTCTGCCCCCAAAACTCACTAAAGGTGCAATGATGCTCCGTCAGGGCCGGATGGACAACAAAGTCTATCCCGAGTCATCCAACACGGTTTTTGAGTTGCCTTATACCGTCCTTTTAACTCAAACTTCCGTAACGCATTACGACGATCCCTCCATTGATATTTTTACCCCGCAGGGCATATTGATTATCAAAATTCCCCCGATTGTCGGCCAAAGCTTCCCGCTCTCGCCGGAGGGCACTGTTACGGTGCAGGTAACTGCTCGATTTAATAACCTCCGCCTTATTCCTACCGATCAGGGTAGTGTCGCTCAGGAAGGCCCATCCGACCGCATCAACCCCGGTTATGAAGTCCTTTTTCAGATGCCCGACGGTACTTCGTTGCGTCAATATGTGTTCGAACTCTTTGAACCCCATTTCCATCCTGATACCCCGTTTCTGGCCCGTTTTTCAGCCCCGAAAAGCCCCAAAGAATACCAAAGCACCCTCGTTCTCGAAAAAGACGGGCGAACCTTGACGCAAAAAACCATTCGTGTCAATGACCCATTGCATTACGATGGCTACCATTTTTACCAAAACACATTCGGCCGTGATGAAATCGGCCCTTATAGCGGTATTATGGTCGTTTCCGATACTGGTGTCTGGGCTGTCTTTGCAGGTTATGCTGCAATAATCCTCGGCCTGATCGGCCAATTCTGGATACAGCCGCTCGTACGCCGCCATAAATCACGGAAGGGGGGCCAATGAACATTAAGTGGGACGTTCAGGGATTGTTTATTTATCTTTCGCTGGCAGGGTATTTGGCGGCATTCATTTTGGTATGGATACAGCGAAAGACGTTTGCTGCACAATTCTGTTTTTTGTTTGCATTTTTGTCAGCCGCAACAGCGTATATCATGCGTTGGATGCTGTTTTCACACTTGCCGATGCAGAATTTGTTCGAAATTTTCTTATTAATGGGTCTGCTCATCTGGCCTATCTCGCTGCTTTCGCGATATCTCCTGAAGGATGATTCATGGCAGACAGCCGCCGGTGACGCCCTCATCGGCGTGTTAGTTATGATTCCGACGGGGTTTGTGTTCTCCGCCGCACCCCGTCCGCTCCCGCCGGCGCTCCAGTGTGTACTCTTCGGCCCTCATGTAGCTTCATATATGATTGCATATATCTTAATGGCCCGCGCTTGCGTTCCCGCAGTGACCGGTTTAATCTGTTTTCATGGCGGTCAACGGCTGATCAATAACGAGCGTCTTTGTTACGGCATGACTGCGGCGGCGTTTCCTCTGCTATCTCTCGGTTTGATCCTTGGCAGTGTCTGGGGCAAGCTGGCGTGGGGTGATTGGTGGGGGTGGGACCCTAAAGAACTCTGGTCGCTGGCCTGTTGGCTGGTCTATATATTTTATTTTCATTGGCGCATTGTTCATCCCAAACAATATATGCGAACCCGCTTGTTTTTGGTGCTTATCGGCGTGTTTTTTATTATTATCACACTGTTGTGGGTAAATTTGTCCCGTTTGTTTGCGGGAATGCATAATTATGCGATGTGACTTGTCGCAATATAACGGATTCTCAGATTAATAATTTTACAAGAACCTATTGATTGTTATATGAGTATGTGATTAAATACTCACATACTTTTGGAGAATTGTAGATGAAACAACTACTTTATGAAAAACAGGCCGAGGTTGCCCGTGCAATTGCTCATCCGATTCGGATGGCGATTCTGGACTTTTTACGCTCCGGGCCGCAATGTGTATGCGATATTGCTGAGGCCGTTCGGGCTGAACGGTCGAATGTGTCGCGGCATTTGTCAATGATGGTAACGGCGGGAGTGCTGACCTCGGAAAAGCAGGGGCTTAAGGTTATTTACAGCCTGCGAACGCCCTGTGTTTTGCGTTTTGTTGATTGTCTGGGCGAATGTTTGAAAGAAAAAGCGGTGCACGACCAAAGACTGCTGTCACTTTTATCGTGAGGTGACCGAATTTGAAAGCCGAATTGAAAAAACTGTTGATAATTGTTGCGGTATTTCTGGGATGTTTCTTCTTGCCGATAGGTGTGTCGCGGTTTGACAGTGCGATTATGGAATCGTTGTATTTGGTCAAGTGGTATGCGCGAGAGCATGTACTGCTGTGCTTGATTCCGGCGTTTTTTATTGCGGGAGCCATTTCGGTGTTTGTCAGTCAGGCGTCGGTGATGAAATATCTGGGGGGGAAGGCCAACAAGGTACTGGCGTATGGTGTGGCAAGTGTGTCGGGGACGATTCTGGCGGTGTGTTCGTGTACAATCTTGCCGCTGTTTGCAGGAATTTACAGAATGGGGGCAGGGTTGGGGCCGGCAACAGCGTTTTTGTATTCCGGCCCGGCTATCAATATCCTGGCGATTATTTTAACGGCGAGGATTTTGGGGCTTGAGCTTGGGATCGCCCGGGCCGTGGGAGCGATTGTATTCAGTGTGGTGATCGGGCTGGCGATGCATTTTATCTATCGCAAAGAAGAACTGGAAAAAGCAAACGGCCAAATAGCCATGCCGGAGCCGGAAGTTGTACGGCCGCTATGGAAGAATGCGGTTTTCTTTGCGATGATGGTGGGAATTCTGGTATTTGCCAACTGGGGTGCACCGCAACAGGAGACGGGGCTTTGGCATAGCATTCATTCGGCTAAATGGTTTATTACAGGTGCTTTTTCAGCGGCCTTGGGGACGGTTTTAGTTTTATGGTTTGCGATTCCCTGGTGGAAGGTTCTTGTTTCGGCGATTCCGGTAGTGGTGTTGTCCCTGGTGCTGCCGACCGGCGGGATGTGGGTGATGTTTCCATTTACCGCTGGTGTGATAGGGTTGTCGTGGATGACTGCGACACAAAACGGTGAGACGCAGGAGTGGTTTAATTCGACATGGACCTTTGCCAAACAAATTCTGCCGCTGCTGTTTTTCGGTGTCTTAGTGGCGGGGGCCTTGCTGGGTCGTCCCGGACACGAAGGTTTGATTCCGAATAAATGGGTGGAATGGGCGGTGGGCGGCAATTCTCTGCGGGCTAATCTGTTGGCCTCTGTTGCCGGAGCATTTATGTATTTTGCAACATTAACGGAAGTCCCGATTTTGCAGGGTTTGATTGGCAGCGGTATGGGTAAAGGGCCTGCGCTGGCGTTATTGCTGGCCGGTCCGGCATTATCATTACCCAGTATGCTGGTAATCCGGTCGGTAATGGGAACTCAAAAAACGGCTGTATTTGTGTCGCTGGTCATTGTGATGGCAACAATCAGCGGATGGTTTTTCGGAGCATTTTTCTAATGGTACAGATTGCTATGGAATTGAAAACTATCGGGATTATTCATACATCGTTTCAACAGGCACAGGGAACGCCGATTCAGTCGGCGTTTGCTGACGGGGCTGAGGGTGTCGTCGAAGTGTTTGATGCATATGCCGCCGGGCTGAAGGATCTGGAAGGCTTTGAACGTATCTGGCTGGTGTATTGGTTTGACCGTACGGCGGGGTGTAAGCTGGAGGTTACGCCGTATATGGATACACAATCGCATGGTGTATTTGCTACGCGGGCACCGACCCGTCCGAATCCAATCGGGCTTTCGCCGGTCAAGCTGGAGAAAATAGAGGGCAGTAAGCTTTATATCAGTGATGCGGATATGCTGGACGGTACGCCGCTTTTGGATATCAAGCCGTACACTCCCAAGTTTGATCATTTTGAAGTATTACGCAGCGGCTGGATGGATGCAGTTAAAAACGGAACGATGAAGGCCGATGAACGGTTTCATAAATGAATGTCAGCGGAGAGAGCAAATGAAGAAGATACAAGTATTGGGAACGGGATGTCCAAAGTGCAAAAAACTGGCGGAAAATGCTGAAGTTGCCGCCAAAGAGCTTGGTATTGAATACCAACTCGAAAAAATTACTCAGATCAATGACATTATGAAGATGGGCGTGATGATGACACCGGCTCTGGCGATTGACGGGGTAGTCAAGGTTGCCGGAAAGGTTGCCTCGCCGGATGAGATTAAAAAGATGTTGGCATAAATACTGTTAAGGAGATAGCGATGAGTCAGGAGAATTCATGTGCGTGTTCAGGCGGGCCGACACTGATCTTTGCGTGCAGCGGAGCGGCGGATGTGGGGGCGATTGCCGATCAGGCGGCACGGCAGTTGACTCAAGACGGCGTCGGCAAGATGTTTTGTCTTGCGGGGATTGGCGGGCGGGTCAGCGGTATACTGAAGACCACCGAATCGGCAAGCAAAATTCTGGCGATTGACGGATGCCCATTGAATTGTGTCAAGCAGAGTCTGGAACTGGCGGGATTTACTGCGTTTGAACACCTTCAGTTGGCCGAGATGGGGTTGGAGAAGGGCAAGAGTCCCGCTGACGCGGCGAATATCGCCAAAGCGGCGGCCAAAGGCAAAGAAATGCTGTCGTAAACATTTGCAAAAAGTGACGAAAGGGTTTAATCATGAGCGCCTACATTAAGATGGCGATTGCCGTGGTGTTGATGACGGCGATCGGGATCATTGTTGTTCTTAAAAACGGCGGGGCGTCGTCCTGCTGCAGTACGCCGCCGGCGCTCCACGAGTCGACGGCGAGTGCAGAACAGGGTTTGGCTGTGGAATCCGGGTTACCGAGGCTGGTAGATCTGGGGGCGGGCAAGTGTATCCCGTGCAAGATGATGGCCCCTATCCTTGAAGAATTAAAGAGTCAATATCAGGGCAAGCTGACGGTGGACTTTATTGATGTATGGGAAAAACCGGCTGAGGCCAAAAAATACAACATCAACTTAATCCCCACGCAGATATTTTATGATGCCTCCGGCAAAGAACTGTTCCGCCACGAAGGATTCTTTTCCAAAGAGGATATTTTAAACAAGTGGAAAGAATTGGGTGTGGAAATTGGTGCAACCTCCTCCGTTCCGGAATTCAGCCGTCTGGAACCTGCCGCTGTGGATACCCGCCCCAAAGAACAGATTTGTTATATGTGTGATGGCACGATTGAACCTAAAACACTGGTTACGGTTAAAACGGAAAAGGGGGATGTACGGATTTGCGGTCTCCACTGCTACTTTATCCTGTATTCCTGTCTGACCGAGGACAAGACCGATTTTGAAAAGAAAGTCTCTGTGACGGATTATGCCTCCGGGAAATCCCTTGCCCTTACAGAGGCATTTTTTCTGGCAGGGACGGACAAGCAGGGTCGTCCTGTTCTTCATGCCTTTGCTGCTGAAGATGCGGCCAATCAGGCCCGACAGGCCGAAGGCGGCAATGTCGTCGGGTTGGAAGCACTCAAACAGAATGAACTGTCTCATCGGTGCGGTTTCTGTGATCGGGCCTGTTATCCGCAGGATGCCGCCGAGATTATCGTCGATGGCGGTATCCAAACATGGGGATGCTGTTCCCACTGTGCATTGGGTGTGGCGGCGCGAATGGGTAAGGATATTGAAGTCCGCGAAAAAGACCGTCTGACGGGTGAGCCGATCGTCGTTAAGACGTTTAACGGCAGTCTCGCTTCGCTGGAACCGTCAACGGCGGTGGCCTGGTTTGGTCAGCGTCAAAAACCGGACGGCACATGGGGATCGGCGGGCTGTTTTCATCAGGGTTTCTTTACCAGTGCCGACAACTTGAAAAAATGGGTCGAACAGAATCCGTATGAAACCGGCAAACTCATCAGTATTCATCAGGCCCTGGCAGATAAAATGAAACTATCGCCCGAACAAATTCAAAAAGCGTGTAAGATCGGCGAATGTTCGCCCAAATAATGCGTATCAGCACGGACTAAACATAAAGGACTTTCTATGAATGCAAAATTCATGTTACTGCCTCTAACAACGGTGATCTTAACATTCAGTTTATCCGTTCGGGCAGAAGACAAGGCGGAAAGTCAGCCTGAAACTGTTCAGGATATGTATCCCGGTTTAACTTCAGGAGCATTATCGCTGGCGGTGCCGAAAAGCCTTCCTGAAGGTATTCTTTTGAAGGCAGGGAATGTTGAGATGACTTCAGAAAGCATTTCCAAAATCATTGATTCCCAGCCCGCAGAGGCAAGGGAAGAACTCCAAAAGAATGCCTTTTTTATTCTGGAACAGGAAGCCGCGGGCAAGATTTTGCTGGACTTAGCCAAAAAGGCGATACCCCAGTCCATGGTCGAAATCCCAAAAGAGGGTAATGCAATCATCCAGCAATTCTTTGAGAAGGAAGTTTTTAAAAAGATTGAAGTCACCGACCAAGAACTCAAAACTTTTTATGAGAACAACAAGGAGATGTTTGGCGGTGCAACCTTCGAACAGATTGGTGCCTCGCTCAAAGAGTATTTGATTTCGCAGAAAAAACAGGAAATGGCTTCCGGTTATATCCAGAAGCTGGGTAATCAGATACCGATTCAGGTTTCCAAGGAGTGGCTGGCAAAACAGGCTGTACTGGCATTAGATAATCCTGTAGACAAAGCCCGGCAGAGCCAAAAACCTTCTTTGGTCGATTTCGGGGCAAGCGGGTGCAAACCCTGCGATATGATGAGTCCTATCCTTGAAACGCTTAGAAAAAAGTATGCGGGAAAGCTAAATGTTGTCTTCATTCACGTCCGCGAGCAGCAGATTCTTGCGTCACGCTTCGGCATTCAGTCCATTCCGGTACAGGTGTTCTACGATAAAGACGGCAACGAAGTCTTTCGGCACACCGGTTTTTTTGCACAGGAAGAAATAGAGAAGAAGCTCAAAGAGATCGGAGTGCAATAGCTCATGCAGGACTTGTTTATACAACTGACGCATGCTGTGGAAGGGGCGTGGTATATTGCGGTTACGGCATCGTTTATCTGGGGTGTGCTGAGCATCCTCTTAAGTCCCTGTCATCTGGCCAGCATTCCCCTGATTGTCGGGTTTATTGATGAGCAGGGTAAAATCTCTTCCAAACGGGCATTTTGGATTTCTGCTTTATTTGCTGTGGGAATTCTGATTACGATAGGTGCAATCGGTGCGATTACAGCGGCGTTAGGCAGAATGATGGGGGATGTCGGGAAATACGGCAATTATTTTGTGGCGGGTATTTTTTTTCTGGTGGGGCTGCATTTGCTTGGAGTAATTGGGATGCCTTGGTCCGGGCCGGGGCAAGTCGGTATGAAACGCAAAGGAATGCTGGCCGCGCTGATCCTTGGGCTGGTCTTTGGGGTCGCGTTGGGACCATGCACCTTTGCCTATATGGCACCGATGCTGGGTGTTACCTTTAAATTGGCTTCGACGGATTTGTGGTATGGCATTCTGCTGCTGGCGGTTTATGGCATCGGCCATTGTTCAGTGATTGTCTTTGCCGGGACCTTTACAGGAGTTGTCCAGCGGTATCTGAACTGGAATGAAAAGTCCAAAGGGGCGACCATCGTCAAAAAAATCTGCGGCGTGCTGGTGCTGCTGGGCGGATTGTATATGCTGTATATTGCATAAAAGAATATCATAAGACAAGGAGAAGACGTATGAGTAAGGATGTCAACAGGCGGGCGTTTATGAATGCGGCAGGGATTGCGGCAGCGGCGGGAGTGGTTGCGCCGTCGATGTTGGCTGCGGAAGAAGCAGTCAAACCGGCGGATAAACTGCTGATCATTGGTGTCGCGTGCAGTCCGCGCAAGGGCAAGACCACGGCAACCGCCGTACAGGCGGCGCTGGACGCGGCCAAGGCGGTGGATCCCCGTATTGAAACACAGTTGGTTGATTTAGGCGGCTTGACGATCGGCGGCTGGCAGGGGGGAGCAAAGCCGGATGCCCCGGCACAGATCACGGATGACTTCGATTTGATTTTGCCTTACTTTGATGCGCCGAATCTGGGCGGATTGATTATTGGTTCACCGTCTTATTTCCGCAGTGTCAGCGCGCTGTGCAAGGCGTTTATGGAGCGGTTGTATGTGCTTCGAACACCGACGATGCGGTTGGGGAATAAACCCGTTGGTGCAGTGGCGGTCGGGTCGTTTCGCAACGGCGGGCAGGAGCTGGTGATTGAACAGATACTGACGGCGATGCTCTGTTTTGATGCGCTGCCGGTCGGCGGCAAACCCAATGCCCATCAGGGGGCGACGCTTTGGAATAACTATAATGATGATATCACCAAAGATGAATTCGGCATTGACACCGCTAAAAAACTCGGCACTCGCATTGCTGAAGTAGCTTTAAAATTAACCTGAGTCGATTTCGGAAGGTTATCAAAATTTCAGGCGGATACCACCGTTCAGACGAGTCGCTTTTCCCGGTGAACATGAGATTTTAAAACTGCCTACAGTTTAAGGTATATCTTTTTTCTGTGCAGGAACCAGAGAAACAGAAAGATAACCAGCAGGGAGCCGATTGTTCCCAGCAAGGGACGTATTGGGTCGGGAGCCAGCCGGATGGCTCCTCCAAAGAAGAAGTTGCTCAGAAAACTGAAATCGATGAATTTTTTGTGTGCAATCATGTAGATTGTAATGGAATTCATTCCAATCAGGACAAACGGAAAAAAGAGTATTCGCAGGCGGCAGACATCGACAAGAAGATAGAACCCCGCCAACAGCAGCAGACTCCATCCTGCGGAAAAGAGAATGAACGAGCTGGTCCAGAGTTTCTTGTTGATCGGGAACCATTGGCCCCACAACCAACCGATTCCGAGCAGAACCAATCCTGAGATGACGAGTATGAGTAGTTTTTTTGGGGTGGGTTTTGAGGTGCAGGTTAACACCACTCCGGCCAGCGAGCCTATGATGGCCAGAACGGAGGCCGGAAACATCGCCAGTAAGCCTTCGGGGTCGAAATTGCCCTCATGGAGACGGCCCGGCAGGATGCGCTGGTCAATAGCGCCGACCAGGTTATGATCTTTTGTTAATTCTTCCCGGAAAGTGAGTCGCTGCGTTGCCGCAGCTTGGGCTTCTGGCGTGTTTGTTTCAGTTGTCTTCAGCGGGACGGCATAAACGTATAAGTACATAGCAAGACAATAGGCTGCAAGTATTACTGCGGCAGCGATGAAACGCCCTCGGGGCTTAAAAAACAAAAACACCATTGCTCCCCAGAAATACGCCAGTCCAATCATTCCCAAGACACTGGGGTAACGCAGGGTACTCCACTCCAGCTTAAGTAAGCCGTTATAAATCAGTCCGAATAGTATGAGCAATGCTGATCGCCGTGCAATATGGAAAATCAGCCGAAGTCTGCTGTCTCCGCGTGCCAGCCGTTTTCCCAGAGACAAAGGCATTGCACAGCCGGCGATGAAGATAAAGAGCGGAAAGATCAGGTCATGTGCCGAAAATCCATGCCAGGACACATGCTCCAGGTGGGGTTTAATCCACTCCAGAGAATGCAATTGGAAGTAATCAATCAGTTGCGCCACAAGGGTCGTACCCCCCAGAATCCAGAACATATCCATTCCCCGCAATGCGTCCAGTGAAACCAGACGGCTGGAAGAGGGAGGTTCCGATATGGCGGGAATTCGGCGTTCCTTTCCCTGCGATGCCTCCTGTGTACCGTTGAGAATGGGATTCAAAGTCTCTGCCATAGATTACTCCTGTTTTTTATTTCATTTTTCGGGATGAATTTTCCTTCATTGTTTTCGGGCGAGATTACGCATTTAAACGCCCGAAATGCCTTATTTTAAGGCAAGATTTGGAAATTCTACAAAAAACTACAGGGACAGTCAAGATTTTACTTTTTTTATAAAAGCGGGATCGCTAATGAAATTTTAACTTGCGGTTTTTTATATCTGTGTATATGTACATATATACAAATATTAGTGAGGCGGTTATGGATAAAGAAGTCGAATTATTGAAGGTATTAAGTGAGCCGATCCGACTCCGACTGGCGGTGCTGCTGGCGGGGGAAGGTGAGGTCTGTGTTTGCCAGTTGTCGGCGGCCTTGCAGGAGCCGGAGTATAAAATCTCGCGGCATTTGGGCGTGATGCGTACGGCCGGGCTGGTGGAAGCACGGCGTGACGGGACGTGGATGTATTATCAACTGGCAAAGCCTGCCTGTGCACTTCAGTCGCATCTGTGCGATTTTTTCCGGCACGGTTTTGATCGCTATCCGATGATTAAGTCGGATCGAAAGCAGCTTAAACAGGCAGGATGCGGGAAATGAGATTTTAACGGGAGTAATGACTTGTGATGAAGGATGAGCACACTCAAAAAATAAAAGTATTGTTTTTGTGTACGGGCAATTCCTGCCGCAGCCAAATGGCCGAGGGCTGGTGTCGGCACTTAAAAGGCGACATCATCGAGGCCTATTCGGCGGGGATTGAAACACACGGCCTCAATCCCAATGCCGTCAGGGTGATGGCTGAGGCGGGGGTGGATATTTCAACGCATCGCTCCAAGCATCTTGAGGAACTGAAAGACGTTCCGTTCGATTATGTGATAACGGTGTGCGACAATGCCCACGAAAGCTGTCCGATGTTTCCCCGTAAGACCCAAGTGGTGCATGTCGGATTTGACGATCCGCCGAGGTTGGCTAAGACTGCTAAAACCCAAGAAGAAGCGTTGAACGGCTATCGTCGTGTGCGGGACCAGATACGGGCGTTTATTGAATGTCTGCCGGATACTATAAATCAGAAAGGGCAAGGTGCGGTATGAATAAAAAGCAGCGGATATTGTTTTTCTGCAAGCACAACTCCTGTCGCAGCCAGATGGCCGAGGGCTTTTTGCGGCATTTAGCGGGTGACCGATTTGAGGTGTACAGTGCCGGGCTTACGCCGCGTCCAATCCATCCGCATGTCTATACCGTGATGAAAGAATCAGACATTGACATCAGCAAACAAACGTCCAAGAGCATTGATCTGTATCTGGGTCAGCAGGTCTTCGATGAGATTATTATCGTGTGTCAGGAAGGAGAAGCGGAATGTCCGCGATTGTATCCGTTTGCGCTGAAGGTGGACCGATGGCCGTTGTCGGATCCGGCGTCGGAACAGGGCGATCCGGAGGCGATTCTCGATGCATTTCGTAAAACACGAGATCGTATGGAAGACAAAGTTAAAATCTGGCTGATGCAGCATCCTGAGAGATAACGCCGGATGAAAGAACGTTTAAACCCTAAAGCGGGAGAGATGCCATGACGGCTGATTCAAATGAAAAAATCAAGGAAACGGTGCTTCAGGGGTACGCCGATATCGCTCAAGGCAAGTCGAGATGCTGTTGCGGGGCATCGTCGCCGGACAAACTGGCCAAGGCGGTCGGTTATACGAATGAGGAACTGCAAGTCTTGCCGGAAGGGGCGAATATGGGGCTGTCCTGCGGCAATCCGACCGCTATCGCCGATCTCAAACCCGGACAGGTGGTTCTGGATTTGGGCAGCGGCGGTGGATTCGATGTCTTTATCGCCGCCCGAAAAGTGGGGCCGAGCGGGCGTTCTATTGGGGTTGATATGACGCCGGATATGCTCAGCAAGGCACGCTCCAGCATCTCCATTTTCAGCAAAAAGACCGGACTTTCCAATGTGGAGTTTCGACTGGGCGAGATTGAACATCTTCCCGTGGCCGACAACAGCATTGACGTTGTGATTTCCAATTGTGTGATCAATCTGTCGCCGGATAAGCCCCAAGTCTGGAAGGAAATCGAGAGGGTCTTAAAGCCGGGCGGAAAGGCCTGTATTTCGGATCTGGCACTGAAATATCCGCTGCCGGGCAGTGTTTTGAAATCCGCCGCTGCGCTGGTAAGCTGTATCGCCGGTGCCGTTTTGATTGAAGATACGTTGGCGATGGCCCGGCAGTCCGGATTTGTAAATGTTCAGATCGATGAGAAAGCCTACAGTATGGATGTGCTGGCCGATTGTAATGATCCGCTTTACAGACAGGTCAGAGATGTCCTGCCGGAGGGTCGCACGCTAAGCGATTATGTGGTTAGTATCAACGTTACAGCCTTGAAAGCCAAATAACAAAGAATAAAGGGTAATGAGGATGATTGAAAAACTCGAGACAAAAAAGCTTAATGTGTTTGAACGATATCTGACGGTGTGGGTAATTTTGTGCATTGTCGGCGGGATCGTGCTGGGCAAGGTGGCGCCGCAGCTTGCCAAATCGCTGGATGGGATGTCGATTTATGTCAATGGCGCCCCGGTCGTCTCGATTCCTATTGCCATCGCCCTGTTTTTTATGATGTACCCGATTATGGTCAAGATTGACTTTGCCGAGGTGGTTCGGGCGGGCAAAACCCCCAAGCCAGTACTGCTGACATTGATTGTCAACTGGGGCATTAAGCCGTTTACAATGTTTGCGATTGCGTGGTTCTTCCTTGGCGTGGTCTTTCGGGGGCTGATTCCGGGCACGGAGATTGTCAAAGACGGTTCGGAAGTCGAATTATTCCGCTCCTATATTTCCGGAGCGATTTTACTGGGGATTGCGCCTTGTACGGCGATGGTGCTGATGTGGGGGTATCTGGCCAAGGGTAATCAGGGCCATACGCTGGTGATGGTGGCAATAAACTCTTTGACAATGCTGGTGCTGTATGGGCTGCTGGGCGGCTGGCTGTTGGGTGTTAACAAGATGCCTGTGCCGTGGCAGGCGCTGCTGCTATCTATCGCAATCTATGTGGCATTGCCGCTTGTGGCAGGCTATTGGTCACGCAAGTGGATTATTTCTCATAAAGGAAGAACATGGTTTGAAGCGAAGTTTTTGCACATTTTAACGCCCCTATCGATTATCGCACTGCTGGGGACTCTGGTTCTGCTGTTTTCTTTCAAAGGTGAAACGATTCTCAATAATCCATTGACGATTCTCTGGATTGCAATCCCGCTGTTTATTCAAACTGTGTTGATCTTTGCGATCACCTATGCACTGGCCAAAGTCTTAAAGTTTTCGTATGAAGACGCAGCGCCATCGGCGATGATTGGTGCATCGAATCATTTCGAGGTGGCGATTGCTACGGCGACGATGCTGTTCGGCTTGTCATCCGGAGCGGCCTTGGCAACGGTGGTTGGGGTCTTGATTGAAGTGCCGGTAATGCTGATGTTGGTCAGGTTCTGTCTTCGCAGTCAGAGGTGGTTTTCGTCATAACCGTCCTTAGCCAGTCATGACGCACATTTGATGATCGCGAATTTCCTGAGCGATTTTAAAGCCCGCATCCAGTGAAAGCGAAAAATATGGGTCAAGAACATCATTTATTCGATGTGTCTGCAAAAAGCTTTCAGCCAGCGAGGTAGCATTTACGAAGCCGTCATGGCGAACCTTATCCCGCATCCACTCTAATACCTGTTCTTCAGTCATTGCCTATTCTCCTCAAAGAAAAAAGCTCCGGCACACAATTTTGCCGTTGAGTATCTTTTATTATTATCGGTGATTTTAAATTTTCTGTTAAATTTTTTAAATTTGCCGGATATACGGAAATACATGTGATTATACTGTTGATAGAAACCAAAATACATCTATTATAATATGTAATTGGGCTGTTCAGGTGTGATAATAGTAGTGTTATTCACGATTTTTTAAGGTTTGTCCGATAAAAAACTAAAGAGAAAGATGCTTTGGGACGATAATACTAAGTGATATTACAATTATTATCAGTATTAAGGATTTATTTCAAATATCCGGCGTGCCGGACGGTTAAAGGAGTAACCAAAATATGAGGACAGTGGCTATTATCAATCAGAAGGGCGGTTGCGGCAAGACGACGGTTTCAATTAATCTTGCCAGTGCGATGGCAGCAAAAGGATATCGGACATTGCTGGTCGATATGGACCCTCAATCCCACTGCGCTGTCGGTCTGGCAGTGCCAGAGGAGCAGATCGAACACAGCATTTATGATATCCTGATCGGCATGGGCCGTAATGAACCGATGCGGATCAACGAGATTCTCTGGCAAATTTGTGACCGGTTTGAACTCGCTCCGTCCAGTATTGATCTGGCTGCTTTTGAGCAGCAAATGACCGGCATTGTGGATCGTGAAAACTGCCTCAGGAAAGTGCTGGACAGTGTTCGCGAAGAGTACGACTATGTTATTCTTGACTGTCCGCCGTCGGTGGGCTTGCTGACGTTCAATGCTCTGCGGGCGGCGACCGATGTTGTTGTGCCGGTGGAAATGGGGTATTTTTCACTGCATGGCCTCAGTAAACAGCTTGATACGCTAAACATCCTGTGTCGCCAATGTGAACAGAAGATCAACGTGATGGTACTTGCCAGCATGTATGATATCCGAACAAAGATGGCTCGTGAGATTCTGGCGGAGTTGAAAAAGAACTTTGTTCAGAAGATGTTCAAGACAGTTGTCAACTTTAATACCAAGCTGAAAGAAGCTGCCAGTCTTGGGCAGCCGATCAGCGAGTATGATCCGTCCTGCAAGGGTTTTAAAGATTTTCTCAATCTGGCCGATGAACTGATCGGAACTGACACGCAGATGCACCGGGCCGAACTGGTTAATTCGCTTCAGGCCAAGCTGGGCGTTATCAGCGCCAGCGCTGAAGAGCTGTTGGCCACCATTAAGCCTGAGCCAAGGCAGCAGACAATGGCGGCGGCTGAACCCCAAACCCTTGACGAAAAGCTGGCCGAATTTTACGGTGTCCACCAGATCAACGGAAAAGTCGTATTCAGCACGCTGTATCCGCGGGCACAGACGGTTAAGATTGCAGGGGACTTTAACGGCTGGAACCCCGAAATGACCGAAATGCAGAAGGTCAGCGACAACGGGAAATGGCAGCTTCATCTGCCGCTTGAAAAGGGGACTTATCGCTACCGACTGGTTGTGGACGGTCAATGGCAGCAGGATCCATATAACGAGCTGACCGAAGTGAATCCTTACGGCGAGATGAATTCAGTAATGTACGTCGATTAAGATTCTGCATCCGAAGACAGAACAACGAACAATGCCCTGTTTATATATGTCATAAGCAGGGCATTTATTTGTTAAGCTTTTATCTTGAGATTTTTTGATTAAGAAAACCTCGGTACGTTAAACAGATGCCTCCTTTCAGCATCTTTCGAGGGCGTTGTCAATATCCTTAATCAGATCGTCGGAATCTTCGATACCAATGGACAAACGAATCGTCCCTTCAGTGATGCCTATCTTTTTCTTTTCATCAGGACTCATTACGCCGTGACTCATCGTCCAGGGATGGCAAACCAAGGATTCAACGCCGCCTAAGCTCTCAGCAAACAGGAAGACCTCAAGACCTTTGACGAAACGCTGAACGGTTTCCAGTCCGCCCTTTAATTGGAATGTAATCATCGCTCCGAAGCCGTCCATTTGTGCCTTGGCCAGCGCGTGCTGCGGGTGCGTTTCAAGTCCCGGATAGATCACGCTTTCGGCCTTCGGATGGTTCGTTAGCCAGTGTGCGATTTTTATGGCATTTTCTTCGTGTTTTTTCATCCGGACGGCGAGTGTTTTCAGGCCGCGAAGACTCAGCCAGCAGTCAAATGCTCCGGGTACAGCCCCCACGGCGTTTTGGTAAAACGCATAGTGTGCGTGCAAGGAAGCATCTTTTGTGATCAGTGCGCCGCCGATGACATCCGAATGACCGCTGATATATTTGGTCGTACTGTGAATAACTACGTCAGCTCCCTGCGTCAGCGGACGCTGGAAGAATGGTGATGAAAAGGTATTGTCCGCTGCCAGCAGAAGATGGTATTTTTGTGCGATCCTGGCAACTGCCCGGACATCCACCAATTGCAGCAGGGGATTAGCGGGCGTTTCTATCCAAATCATCTTCGTATTCATTTCGATTGCGTCTTCAAACGCCTCCGGCCGGGTGCCGTCCACATAGGTGAAACGAATGCCGCGCGGTACGGCGACCCCTTCAAAGAGGCGGAATGTCCCACCGTAAATATTTTCGGAGGAGATGATATGGTCACCGGGCTTGAGGATGGAGATCGCGGCATCCACTGCGGCCATTCCGGAGCCGAAAGCCAGACCGTATTGTCCTTCTTCCAGTGCCGCCAGACATTTTTCATAGGCGCTGCGAGTCGGATTGCCGCTGCGCGAATATTCAAAGGCATTGGGTTTGCCGACGTCTTTAAATGCAAAATTGGCACACTGATAGATCGGAACTATCACTGCTCCGGTGGTCGGATCCGGTTCCTGTCCGATACGAATCGCTTTGGTTGCAAACTTCATTGAATCTCCTGAATCATAAATTCTTATTAAACACCCGGGACTGATAACTATACAATGATGTCCGCAAACAGTGCCGACGAAAGATACCGCTCGCCAAAACTGGGAATAATGGCAACGATAATCTTCTCTTTATTTTCCGGTCGTGAGGCCACAATGTCTGCGGCACGCAATGCAGCTCCGGAAGATAGACCGACAAATAAGCCTTCCAGTTTTGCCGCCCGACGTGCCCAATCGATCGCTTCATCCTGATCGACAGCGACGACTTCATCAAGAATGCTCAGATTCAATACTTTCGGCACAAATCCGGCACCGATGCCCTGGATTTTATGCGGACCGGGCTTGACTTCCTGGCCGGCCAGCGTTTGCGTCAGCACGGGGCTTTGCGCCGGTTCAACGGCGATTGCTTTGAATCCCGGCTTGCGCGATTTTATTACTTCCGATGTCCCCGTGATTGTGCCGCCGGTACCGACCCCTGCAACAAGAATATCGACGCTGCCGTTAGTTCCTGCCCATATCTCTTCGGCGGTTGTACGGCGATGAGCCTCGGGATTGGCGGGATTTTCAAATTGCTGCGGTATGAATGAATTTTTCTCCGCCTCGGCGATCTGCTGGGCGGTGGCGATGGCCGCTTTCATTCCGCCGGCGGCAGGCGTTAACACCAACTCAGCGCCAAGAGCTTTAAGGACTTTGCGCCGCTCAATACTCATCGATTCCGGCATCGTCAGTAATAACCTATAGCCTTTGGCGGCGCAGACAAATGCCAATGCAATGCCCGTATTGCCGCTGGTCGGCTCAATGATTACGGTTTTATCATTAATTTCACCTGTTTTTTCCGCTGCCTCAATCATAGCTACCCCGATACGATCTTTGACCGAAGCCAGCGGATTTCGGCTTTCGAGCTTGGCCAGAACAGTTGCGCCGGAAATCAACTTGTTGATTCTGACCAAGGGAGTATTCCCGACGGCCTGAAGGATATTTGCGTAAATGTCTGACATAATGATTCCTTTCCTTTGAGTTTTAACTCTATTCAGACAATGCAGTTTAAAGCATTGTATCGTGTATTACGTTTTAAATCGAGTAATCGTCCACAAAAAAACGAGGATTATTAAACTGAATATAAACCAATTCGCCGGTTTGAAGTTTAAGTTGACCGAAAAGCTGCCGGGTAATCTCCGCTTCTACCGTTTCATTTGTATCCTGACGCGACAGTTGAATCTTCGCCACAGGCCCTACAGCGCTGATGTGCATTATGACAGCCGAAATAGCGCCATCTCGAGGCATCCTCAAAATCTCGATATCATGCGGACGGACATAAGCTGTCAGGGATGAAGTTGCTGTATCGCAGCCTGCCGAGAATGACAGGTCATGACCATCGTATTGAATACGGCTCTCTTCGGCGCGGCAGTGGAATATGTTGACATTCCCCAAAAAATTAAGCACAAACGAATTAGCCGGATTGTCGTAAACTTGTTCCGGAGTGCCCACCTGTTCAATACGGCCTGCATTCAGTACGGCAACACGGTCAGCTACTTCCAGTGCTTCTTCCTGGTCGTGCGTTACAAAGACGCTTGTGATGGACATTTCATCGTGAAGACGTCGCAGCCAGACTCTCAGCTCTTTTCGAACTTTAGCATCCAGTGCTCCGAACGGCTCATCCAGCAGCAATATCTTCGGTTCTACCGCCAGCGAACGGGCAAGGGCCACTCGTTGACGCTGTCCGCCGGAAAGCTGGGAAGGGTACATCCCGGCATGTCGTTCCAACTGCACCAGTTTGAGCAGAGCGTGTACACGTTCTTTGATTTCAGCCTTGCCGGGACGGTCTTTACGAGGACGTACCTTCAGGCCGAAAGCTATGTTATCAAAGATGTTCATATGACGAAACAGCGAATAATGCTGAAAAACAAATCCAACCCGACGCTGCCGAACGCTTTGGGTGCTGACGTCATCGTCGTGAAAAAGCACCGGGCCGCTTCCGGGATCGGCGGATTCCAGGCCTGCGATGATGCGCAGCAGTGTAGTCTTGCCGCAACCGGACGGTCCCAGCAATGCCATTAGCTCGCCGTTATTGATGGTCAGGCTGACATTTTTTAATGCGGTAAATGCGCCGAATGTTTTCGTGATATTGCTGATCTGGATACTCATTGGAGTTCTCCGAACACGGTGTTGGATTGATCTTTTTTGGTTTTCCATTCGACCAGCGATTTGATAATAAGGGTCAAAAGAGCCAGGAGTGTCAGTACAGAGGCCATCGCAAATGCGCCGACAAAGTTATATTCGTTATACAGGATTTCGATGTGCAGCGGGATGGTATTGGTTTGGCCGCGAATATGGCCGGACACTACCGAGACTGCGCCGAATTCACCGATGGCCCTTGCGTTGCAGAGAATGATACCGTACAACAGGCCCCACTTGATATTGGGCAGTGTTACTTTGCGGAATATCTGCCAGCCGCCGGCGCCCAGCACCAATGCCGCCTGCTCTTCCTCGGTTCCCTGCGATTGCATCAGCGGAATCAATTCGCGGGCAATAAACGGGAATGTCACAAAAAGTGTTGCCAGAATGATACCCGGAGTGGCAAAGATGATTTTGATATTATGGTCAACAAGCCAGGATCCGAACCAGCCGTGCAGCCCAAAGAGAAGGACGAAAATCATCCCTGCAATAACCGGCGATACCGCAAACGGAAGATCGATCAGTGTCAGAAAAATACCTTTGCCTCGAAACTCGAATTTGGCGATGGCCCAGGATGCAGCCACACCAAAGATCAGGTTCAACGGGATGATCGTCAATGTTACAATCAGCGTTAGACGCATCGCGGCACGAGCATCCGGGTCGGCAAACGTCCGGAAATAGGCTCCCAAGCCCTTGCGAAAGGCCTCGGTAAACACAGCTGCCAGCGGCATCAGCAGGAATAAGCTTAGAAAGAGCATTGCTGCGGCTATAAGGATGAATCGAATCGGTCCTCTTTTTTTCAGAGAATCGACAGGAATCGAACGTGTTCTTTCAGGAGTTCTCATCATTGTCTGCTCCGAAGCGCCCAGCGCTGTAAAAGATTGATTGTCAGCAGTAAAAGAAACGAAAGGGTCAGCATTACTAATGCAATTGCCGTAGCCCCCGCGTAGTCATACTGCTCCAGTTTGGTGATGATCAGCAGGGGAGTAATCTCCGTCTTCATCGGCATATTCCCCGAGATGAACACTACGGAACCATATTCACCGAGAGCACGTGCAAACGCCAATGCAAATCCTGTCAGCAGCGAGGGCAGCAGTTCCGGAAACAGCACACGCAGAAATGTCTGAAACGGAGTTGCTCCAAGACTGGCGGCAGCTTCTTCGATTTCAGTGCCCAGGTCCTCCAGCACCGGCTGAACAGTACGTACCACAAACGGCAAACCGATAAACGTTAACGCGATGATGATGCCAATCGGCGTAAATGCGACTTTGATCCCCAAAGGTTCCAGCAGCCGCCCCATCCATCCGCCGGGGGCATAAATTGTAGTCAGGGCAATGCCTGCCACCGCGGTCGGAAGTGCAAACGGCAGATCAACTATTGCGTCTACGATTTTTCGCCCCGGAAAGCGATAGCGTACCAGCACCCACGCCACTAATAGTCCGAATACGGCGTTAATGGTTGCGGCGGCAAAGGAAGTGCCGAACGTCAATCGATACGATGCCATCACTCGCGGGGAGGTGATGGTTGACCATAACTGCTGAACATCCATTCTTGCCGCAGAGATAAAAATGGCCGATAGCGGTACCAGTACGATCAGGCACAGATAGAACGCCGAATAGCCCAATGTCAGGCTAAAGCCGGGAAGCACATTGTTTTGTTTTGACAGTGTTTTCATTGTATGGAACGGGCGAATTCAAGTCCGCCCGCCCCTCCATCTCAGGGTTATTTTACGCCGTAAATCTGGTCAAAAATGCCGCCGTCATTAAAATGCCGTTCCTGTGCCTTTTGCCAGCCGCCGAACACCTCATCAATGGAGAACAGTTTAATTTGTGGAAATTGTTTGGCATATTTTTTTGCTATGGTTTCCAGTCGCGGGCGATAAAAATGTTTGGCGGCCACCTCCTGCCCTTTTTCCGTATAAAGAAATTCAAGATAAGCTTGGGCCACCTCGCGCGTCCCGCGGCGATCAACTACTTTGTCCACAACCGTTACCGGCGGTTCGGCCAGAATGCTCAAAGAGGGAATGATGATCTCAAATTTTTCAGGTCCAAATTCCTGAACTGCCAGAAACGCCTCATTTTCCCACGAGAGAAAGACATCCCCGATGCCGCGCTGCACAAAGGTTGTCGTCGAACCGCGAGCTCCGGAATCCAGCACCGGCACATTCTTGAAAATCTTACTGACAAATTCGCGAGCATACTCATCAGCCTTTTCTGTATCGTTAGGATCAGCGGCGGTTTTCCTGTATTCCTGTAGAGCAAATCCCCAAGCGGCCAGATAATTCCATCGTGCTCCGCCGGAAGTCTTCGGGTTGGGTGTGATGATAGACAACCCCGGCCTGATTAAATCATCCCAGTCTTTAATTTTTTTTGGATTTCCTTTACGCACCAGGAAAATAATCGTTGAAGTATAAGGTGAACTGTTGTTCGGCAGGCGGGACTGCCACTCCTTGGGAATCAGCTTGGCCTTGTCGGCAATGGCATCGATGTCATAGGCCAGTGCGAGAGTGACCACATCTGCCTCAAGCCCATCGATGACCGCACGGGCCTGCTTGCCGGCTCCGCCGTGCGATTGGCGGATCGTTATCGTATCCCCTGTTTTATCTTTCCAGTAGCGTGCAAATTCGGCGTTAAATTCCTGGTATAATTCCCGCGTCGGATCATACGACACATTTAAAATCGTTACATCCTTGGCGAATACGCTGTTTCCTGCGCATAGTAGCGTTAACAGCAGGGCAACAAGAGAGAAGATGCTTGTTCGTAATTTCATTTTTATTTTCGTCCTTTCTATTTATTTACTCTTTCTTGATCATTTAAAACTTAATGGTGAAATCTGCCAGAATGACATTATGATCAGTGTTAACTCCATTGCGAGTCCGCTGCGCATCATAATAATTCAAAGCAACTTGTGAATTTTTAGCAAGTTGATAAACAAGAGTGAATTTGTGTCCCTTGACGTTTGTTCCCCCGCCGCCGAAAGTGGCCTCCGACAGAACGCCAATCAAGGCATCCGCCTCAACATCGCGATAATTGTAGGACAGCGACCATGTTCCGGGCGTTGTTGTTTTTCCAAGACCTATCCCGGCCAGCCATGCGGTATCTTCGTTTGATTCAGCGGCGGTATTCTTGATGAAATCTCCGAACACATGCAGCGGGAGGCTGCCCAATGGTATTCCGACTTCTGCAAAACCCTGCACCAGATCGAAATCGCTGTCATAGAATCCGCCCGTAGAGGCATTGCCGTAAAATTGAGTCGAATCGCTTCCCAGACCCGCACGATCTTTCGTATTGCCGTAATCATAGTAACCGGCACCAGCGGTCAGATGCGATTTACTTTCTTCTCCGAAATGCCAGACACCTCCGCCCTGAATCGCCCAGAGACTTGTATCGGCGTCTAACTGGCGTTCTTCAACGTAGAAGCCGCCGGCCGTTCCGAACAGCTCAACATTTTCGGACAACTTGGTTTTGTACACCGCTGCGATGCCTTCCGGCGTGACATCGGTATCCAACAGCAGGTCGCTGTTGCCGACGGAGTAATAGGGGTTGGGAATTTTACCGGCGAAGATTTTCAAATCTTTTACAGATAAAGGGTGATAATCAACAAAAGCCTGGTCGATCCAGATACTTTTACTGGAGAATGAATCGTCCAACGCCTGATTATTGGATGTCGGCGAATTATTGCCGCCGCTGGCCAGTCGAAAATTGAAATCGAACTCTTCATTAATAGCGCCCTTTATACCGATGCGGGCTTGAATGAGGTTGCGGTTGCGGTCAGCTATTTTGGATTCGTCATCTGTCCATTCGTAACGATAGCGAAAGTCGCCATAAAGATGGACTTTATGAATCCACTCCGGCAGCTTTGGCTGATCAGCCTGAAGTTTCTCAATGGCTTTGTTGACGGCTGCGGCAATCGCCTGCTCATCGGACGCGGCTAAAGCGGCCGTCTTTTGCGCAGCTTGCTTCTGTTGTGCCAAATCATTCTGCAATTGTTGTAATTTCTGTTCCAATTCAATAATCCGCGTTTCAATCCTGTTTTGAGCTTCCGTTTCATTACCCCGCACGCACGGGGCATTAAATAGCAATGCTACCAATAATAAAACTCCTGTTGTAGACTTGACCATAAAGATCCTTTCTGTGTCTTTTGCACATTTCGGATCTTCCGGTTGTCCGGTCAGACCTGCCTGGTTTTCTTTGTAAGTGAACCGCCGGGGACGCCGGTAGGTTGTTCTCGGACATCAATCAATTAACAGGATATCATTTTTCCGCCTCCTTTAGGGGCAAGGCGTTTACGCCGTAAGCCCCTGCCTCAAATCGTATTTTTTCTGTTCGATCTACCTGGACCACTTTGGCATTATGAACAACGATTGTCACGACTCCAAAGCGGATACCTTCCACCGTATTTTTTACCACATCCAGCCAATTTGTCTCACTTCTAATCTTCATACTGACTCCACATTTATACGACATATCCGGTCGTACATGAGTTTACAAAAAAACTAAATACCGGCTCCTCCGGTTAATTCCATATTAAATACTTCTTCCGGCCTGACAGGCAGACCCCGAAAGATACTTCTCAAAGTCGCGTGATCCATTAATCGGGCCGCATGGTTACGGACATCTAAAAACAAGCGGCGAAACCGGCATACAGGTTCTTGCGAACAGCGTTCATATTGATATACAGAAACACAGTTAATAGGGGCTAAAACCCCGTCAAAGTGACGGATGACCTCACCGGCTGTGATTTTATCGGGCGATTTTGCCAGCACATACCCGCCTTGCTTGCCCATCGAACTCTGCACCCAGCCTCTGGATTTCATTTCAAGCATAATCTGCTCCAGAAACCGTTTTGGTACTTCATTGGCCTGAGCCAATTCTCTTATGGAAATCGGACCACGTTCATAATGCTCGACAAGGGTAAACAGTACTCTCATCGCATAATCTGTTTTCATCGATATCTTCAATGATCTATTCCTTAGTACGATCGGTATAGTCGTATATTATAAAATATCGTAAATAAAGTCAATAGATTTAATGAAAAAAAGAGCTTTCTTTTAAAAAGTACCTAATGAGAAAGTGTTACATGTTGAGGATTAGATGGTGTATGGGATATCTTTTGATTGACATCAGCAATTTGGGTCAGCATATAAAACCTTTCATTGTCGAAGGTTACATTCCATTCATTAGCTTGCCCCGTAAAGTCATACACCCACAATGCGGCCAGAGGAATCTTTTGCGATTCGATTGCAGACAGGAGTTCTGCAAACACCTTTTTCTGCCGTTCATAGTCCAGAGCAGCCGTTACTCCAAATTCTCCGACAAATACCGGCTTGCCTGCATTTTTTGATACTGTGGAAATAATCTTAACCAGTGATTCGAATGTTTCCGCCTGTGCCGGATAATCCCCTTTGTCCTCAGGATATAAGTGAACCGTCAGGATATCGTAATAAACAGGGTTGTCCCGCAGGAGAACTGACTTGAATTGTTCCGGTGTATCCTTTTTCCATCTTCGCTCCGAAGTATTATGAAAAGCACTGGCCCTCGGCACGGCGTTGCCGGTCAGCAAGATACGATGTGTATCGTATTTGCGGACAGCCTGAGCGAAGGTCGAAAAAGCCGTCAGCATCTGCTCCGAAGTCAGTTCATCGTGTCCTGTCCGAACAGCGGGAGTCTTCAGTTGCGGCCAGACTGGCGGGCGATGCTCGGAGGCATTCGGCAGATCAACCGCCAGATTATATTCATTGCCGAATTCCCACCCCCAAATCGCCGGCGAATTTTTATAACGCAGTACAACCTCCTCGGTATAACGGCTGATAAATGCCGACGTTTTGCTGTCCGGATTGCCAAGTTGATCAATGGATTCTCCGCAGAGATCCGGAACTGTCGCGTAATGCCAGAATAGCGATGGAATCAAACCCACTTGATATTTTTCAGCAGCCGCAATCACCCCATCCAGACGCTTAAAATAGGCTTCTTTGTCCTTCTGGTACAAATCCCAATCTACAGGCCAGAAACCGCAGCACATAAACCGAACAAACGGGATTCCGGCCTCAGACAGCCGTCGAAGCCCAGTTTCATACGATAAGTCAGAAGAATCTTTCAGGACACGATCAAACAGATTAAAATAATTAACGCCGATACCCCGATAGGAGGCACCGTCTTTTGTCAGCACTCCGTCCTGAACCAAAAGACCTTGTTGGCTCTGCTGTGCGTACGCAAAATGTAAATCTGTCCATACCGTCAATAGAATAAACGTTAGAATCTTATATTGAATATTCATAGCGATATCCTGATCTGGAATTTTTTAAGCAGATCGACAGGACAAGAAGGTTTATTGTTGAACGTGGCCTATCTGAGTTTTCATTGCCTCAACATCCAGTGCTCGCAGGATATTCGGCAATTCAACCCACAATGGATGATAGCCATATCCTCCGTGAGTCATTTCACGGATGGCCCTCTTTTTCTCCCATCCCTGAATGACAATGCGATAGGACGCAACCATTGTGCCGGTGCGGTCAGCTCCATGAAGGCAATGGACGAAGACCGGGGCGGCATCGGGATCAACCGCCACCTTAAGAAATGCAGCGATTGTATCCGGGCTGACCTCCCAGGTATCGGTTGAAAGCGGAATATACTCAAGCCCCGTTCCTGTGAGCAGTTCTTCATCAGAATGATGATCGCGTAAAGAAACAATGGTTTTAATTCCGAGTTTTTTGAGATTCTCAAAACCCTCACGGGTAGGCTGTGCGCCGCGATACAGTGTGTCGCTGACCTTGCAGAGATTCGGGCAGCCTGGCAGATGGATTCGAACGGCCTTGCCGGATTTAAGAACGTCCTCGACCTCAGAATTGTTTGGATTTTCAGCAGCCGAGGCAACAGACACCGGGGTATAATTATAATCCGGAGCAATAGGTTTGAAAAAAAGAAAATAGACATAGCCGGCCATTGCCAGCACGAAAAAGAGTACAATCAGAGTCACTTGCCGTTTTGTGAACAATTTTGTTTTCTTCTTTTTCATAAGCTGGTCTCCCGGAAACTTGGCCGTATGACTCAGGATGTTTCGTACTGTCATCCGGAAAGCAGATCGTTCCTGTTTATGCCATTTTTTTAAGCCGGTCAATACTGGGCTTTTTACGCCGTGCGATCAGTATCTTCTCGCGTTTTTTCAATGTGTCCAGAAAAGCCTTTTGATTGGTAATGGTTTTTCCTTCCACCGGTTCCAGATAGGTATTTAAAAACAGTTCCCGCAGTTTTGTATCGAACCACTCTTCCGGCAGGCTGAACAACAACGCTCCCAGATTGCGGGCGGCGTGGTGCCAGGCCGCAGCGTTGATTCGCATCCGGTGCAGGTCAATGATTGCAAATCGATACGGCTGTTGCGGATCTATCGGTTCCAGTATAAACAAATGCCACAAATACGAATCCGGCAGGCTCAGACGGGCAGTATGCAGCTTCCGGAAAAAACGGGCCATACCTATGATAAGTTTTTCCTGTTGATGGGAAGCAAACCCGCTCCAGTTTTCCAGCAGAAACTCAATTAGACTGCGGCCATTAATTTTTTCGGTAACGAAAAATGACCGCCGTTCAATGCCGCAGCAGGTCTGTGCCCCCCAGCAAGCAGGCCGATAGGTTTCAATGCCGTTCTCAAGAAGGATGCTGCTGCTGCGCCATTCCAATTCCGCCTGTGAACACAGTCTTCCGAAATTTCGGAATGTAAAAACCATATCCTTCAGGTGCGGCGAAAAAAAACGCTTCATAAAAAATACACGGGGTCCATCGGATGTCGCAAATCTTAAAATAGTAACGTCGCGTTTTTCATTGCGGTTGATCATCTGACCTTCATCCCAGTGGATGAAATCCTCAAATGTCCGAAGTCCGTTTTGTGCGAAGATCGATTCGAATGCCGGATTAAATTCAATATAGTGCATATTTTGATATTGGTGCCTCAGCGGGATTCTGCCGGAGCGGGAATATCCATCATTTCTAAGTAGAAACCATCCGGCCGCGTGATAATCCATCCCAGATGAATCCCGAAATACTGCTTGACCTGTTCAAACTCCGGGAGTGATTCGCAGGCAGACAGGAAGGAATTTAATTGCTCGTTGTCTATGTCGATATCTATCAGGCCGTCGAGTTTCCGTTGTTTCAATGCCGTCCAGCTGTGCTTTCCCACAAGCTGCATGTTATCGATCGAGATTGATCCTGCATCAGAGGGGATGACGGCCAGTGCCTTGCGGAACCATTCTGTATCGGCCAAAGGCTTGACTTGCAATTGGGTCTGTTGCTGGATAGCTTTTTCCACAGCCTTTTGATTTCCCAGAAGCAGGTGAGTTTGAGTGACGGCAACTGCCATCGTGTTTTCGGGGGTTTCGCCAAGATCAGCGCCGGGCATAAACAATTGTGCCAATGGAATCGAGTAAAGCGTATGGCCCAGATACTCCCGCCGAAGCTCAGCCTTTTGGCCGGACAGAAAATGCGTATGAATTCCGGCGATGGCACGGCCAAGCCGTTCGGCATCGCGTACCGCAATCGCGAAAAGCTGTTCCTGGCGGAATCCCTCTGTGTTGGTTGTATCGGTTTCAACTGTTCCGGCGTATATGAGACGCTCCCCGAGATTATCCAGAAGATCGTCTTTGAGAATAACACCGGCCGATCCGTCATCCTGAGGCGGAGTGAGCGGGCTGTTCATTGCAGCCGCAAACATAGGATTCATCGCCGAAAGCATTTTAAATAATTCTTCTGTCGCCGCCGGGATATTAAGATTGGCGGAAAAAACCTGACAGGCTTGCGGATTGATAAAGGAAGGCGCTGAAAAAGCTTTCGGGGACAGCTCCAGCATTTTCAGAATGCCCCGGCGAGAACCATTGGTTGCCAGCAGCACCTTACCCGACATCGATGTTCCCGACTTCGGAGCGATCGCAATCGACGCTGATAAACAGGACAATCCATTGAGTCCCATCGCTTCAAAATTCTTTTTGGTTTGGTTACGTTCTTCCGGATCATTGTCCGTGAACGCCTTTTCAAGCAGCAGCTTCAGATTCAAATACAGCTCGGCGTCATAAACAGGTCCCACGGCCCGGCGGTTTTTTTGATACTCGCTGTCATCTGCCAGCGTGCGGCTTTGGGCGTTTTTAAGCTGTGCCAGCATGAATTGAAGCGATTCCAGGTTGCTGCTGTAAACCACATTGTCATCAAAAAAACAATAATAATCTCTGTCCGGTTCCGATTCAATTTTTTCCTCTTCGGCGTCATCCTCTTCGTCTTCCGGCTGTGCGGTCTGGGGCGTCAGCAGAGTAATGATCTCGAATCCGCGGTAAGGTTCAATCTTCCTGTGATCGCCGTTGTCGATTTGTTTTTGCAGACGTTTATCCATAGCGTCTCGGATTTGTGTGATCTTATCGCCCCATTGTGCCAGCAAAAGAAAGGTCGGCTCCGGGGTGAAGCTGTCTGTTTTGCCCGGCAGACTCATTGCCATCAGAACACGCCCGCTCGGAAGCGTTTTGGATTGGACGATCAGACGGAGTAATTCGTCTTCCTCATCTTTTACAGAGTCATTCAAAAGACTTTTAGCTTTTTCAATAAACGGCTGCATAGCCGGATCTTTGTACAGATCAAACCATCGTGTTTTCTCAAACTGCGCGCGGGCTTGCTGTAGGTCATTGACACTCAGCATCAGCAGCGTATCCGGCGACAGCAGCTTAGCGCTGTCCGGAAGGGGGGCCGAGTGTACAATACTCAATGGCAGGGCCAGAACGATCAGGCTTGCGATAAGCCTACAGGTTACGGTCATGGTGTGCTCCTTTTCTGAGGAAGAGTGATTAAAAGGTTCAGAATTGTGATAGATCCGGTTTGTTTTTGTTCTGTCGTGCATCAGGTTGTAAATAGCGATAGCCTGTATTGGGATTATCTTTATCGTATGCGAATGACTCATAATTATCGATAAAATCACGAACATAGTGGATAGGAATTGCAAACCCCAATCCGCCGAAATATCTCGCACTCATGTTGGCCACCCCGATCACTTGGCCGGACATATCAAATAACGGTCCGCCCGAATTACCGGGGTTTATATCCGCATTGGTTTGAAGGTAAACAAGGCCTTCAAAAGCTCGGCTGACGGTGGTGATTGCTCCTTCGCTCAGTGATCGCTCCAGGCCCAGCGGATTACCGATTGCAAATATATTTTGCCCGACCAGTGTAGTGCGTGGTTCGGCCAGGTGGACAAAAGGAAATGAATCTGTTATTTCGTCTTCCACTTTCAGCAGTGCAAGATCGATAAAAGGATTGATCGCCACAATTCGAACGTTCTTAAAGGCTTTGCGTTCAAATCCGGTTCGGCTTTCTTCAAATTGCGTTACGGTAATCAGTGTTTCACGCTCGATAACATGGTAGTTGGTGATCAAATTGCCTTGCGCATTGATATAAAAACCTGATCCCAGTCCGGATGGCGTCGACACCAGCACAACCGCCGGAGAGACCATTTTATAACATTCCTGCAAAGATTGTGGTTTCAGATCTGAAGTGCGATAGAGGCTTTTGCTTATCGTTGCAGCAGGGACACCCTCTTGCGGGTCCGGACTGTTTGGATCACGGGCTGACGTTTCTATCTGTATTGATAGAATCTTGTCTTTCGGGACCATTAATACCGTATAACCCAGATCCAGTACGACGCCCGAAGGTCGGTCAACGAGGATCGGGGCTGTTACTTCTGCACCGGAATGCAAGATGACGGTTTCAGCCTCTGCCGGCAGTAAAAAAGCCAATACGAATAATCCCAAACCCAATTTTAGAAAAGAGTTCTGTTTCACAGTTACTGCTCCTGAAATAACACATTATCAATGTTGTGTTAAGAGAGTATCAATTATAAAGCGTTCATCTCTCAAGGCAAATCCTAAAAGTTATGAATTTTTACATATTGCAGATAAATTGAATAGGTTTTTTGCCGATAAAACAGCCTGTTGTAAGTAAGTCCGATAGTTCCATCTTTTTAAGTTATATAGCAGGGCTTGT
>CAZYQN010000045.1:2698-30933 GCA_964649955.1 uncultured Pirellulales bacterium | reverse complement strand
CATCGGATTCATCGGCGGCGTCGAAAAACGATATTGGGCCCGGTATTTCCGTTTGCCTGTTTCCGGTTCAGGGTCGAGTTCTTCGACCGATTTGAATTCGGCCGCGACCTTTGTTCCGTCCGGATAGATCACTTCGATGTCCTTGTCGTCCATCGCGCTTTCATTCATGCCGTTATCGTCGTAGTACAAAACGGCGATGGTTACATGGCCCCCTTCATTCTCGATATTATCCGCGTCGATGTTGGCCAGTGGCGGATTTTCATCCAGTCGCGGTCGTGCCAAAAATCCCATCGTCTTCCCATTGAACTCACCCAAACCCACTATCCAGCCGTCATCGTTGATGTCTTTGGCCTCTATCAGGTTCCACCCGGTCTGGACCTTGCATATGTCCAAGCTGACAATCTGGTAGTTATTGCCGGCTCCGATCCAAACTGCTGCGGCGTTGCTGGATCCGACAATCATGCCATGTTTGTTGATCGCGTACGGAATCGCCCAGTTGTACCCGGGGTAACAGGGTAATTGGACTATGCCTTCTTCGGGGTGCCAGAGTATGCCCTTGGGAGAATCGGATGGCCCCTGTCCCCATGTGCTGCCGACAATCATATCCTCATCGTTGATATCCAATGCCCGCGAGGCCCATCCGGAATATTCCGGCGGCAAGGGCAAGGGCGTAAACCCTTGCCCTGACTGCTTGTACGCTCGTTCAGGGGTCCCCACAGGTTGCATCCCGATCACCAGATTGTTATTGTTGATTTTTGTAGGTTGGCAATTTGTTTCCCCCATATCCATTGGTGCTGCCCCGCCGATCCAGATTGTCGGCTGGTTTAGTCCGGCCTGTCTCTTACCCCAGGTGTTAATCTCCGCCGGTAGTGAAGAGCCCACAACCGTTCCGGCATTGTTAATTCCCACCCCTCCGCCCGAATAGCAGACCTGATAGAAATCCAGAAACGGATCCCCCTCTTCATCGTCGCCGAGGCACCCCAGATCGCGGGCCGTCCGGGTATAGATATCATAGATCAACGGCCGGTCCATAAAGTCCCAGTTTAGGCCCGGACAGGCATAGGTGTAACCTCCGCAGACTTGGCCGTTGTCGTTGATCTGACAAAAATTCGGCCAGATCAGTTTCATCGAAGGAATCTCGGTGACCATGGTGTGGCTGACACCCCAGCCGTCGGGATCGCTGAAATCCCACACCGCATAGATCGGCTGGTCGGGTATATTGTCATTTTCCCAGACTTCGCCGAGAATCTGCTTGTTATTGTTGATCGACCAGGCATTCGATGCGTTGAACCCGCCGGGGAATATCGTCGGATCCAGCGGCGTAATATCCCACACTTGATAGGCCCCCATCGACAGCCCGACCATAATGCACAGATAGAATCCTGCAATTAAACGTTTCATCATCATCTCCGAAAAATTGGATTCAACATTACCCGTGAAGCGATAATAATATCCTTAATATCTCCACAATTCTACCAAAATCCCCGTTTCAGGTCAAGACTATTTATTCCTCTGCTTGGTGTAAGTCGTTCCATTCCAGCCGTATATAGCCAGTTTGTATCAACTATAGGGGCAACTCAATGGGTTTACCCTTCCGTGCAATGGCAGAACAATATGACCCTGTCCCGGAATTAGTCTTTTTTACTATTTCTTCGACTGTTGCGTAAAAGTCATTACTCTAACCAGCATTGTGACATTACAGCCAAATCTCCTATGTTGATCACCCCGTTGGGCTGGAGGTCGTATTGAGCCTTCCACCCGGCCTGAGAAGAAGTCTTCTTCCAATACGCCGACAACAACGATAAATCCTCCATATCCACTGCCCCATCGTCGTTTAGATCGCCGACAAGCTGCTGCGTAAAAAACGAGACCTTCGTCGAGGTATATTTGAGTTTATAGCTGGTCCAGTCATCCTCTTCCGGAACATTGTGATCGCCCGAACAGAAATAGACCGTCATATCATAGTGATGGCCCGGCTGCAGGGTGGTCCTCTTCGCCGAACCGGCTGTGCCGTTCGAAATCACTTCACTGAAGACTTCGTCGCCTCCGGCAGTATCGACAATCAGACAGATGATGCTCGTAATCGATGAATCTGTCGGAGGTGTCCAAGTGGGGACAATATTTTTGCCGGAAATAGTACTTCCCTGCTGCGGATAAACAATACTTGGGCTGGATATCGGTGCAGGTATGATGGAATCGTCGGAATCCATGCCAAATCGGAATGTCATATCCATGTCAAACGGCCCGCCGAAATCCAAGGTGATGCGATAGGTGTAATCCCCATCGCCAAAGGCCGATAAGCCGCTTGGCTGCGATGCGGTCTGTACATACTTCCAGTCCCCATCCTCATTCAGGGTCATCGTCCGCCAGGTGCTGCTGTGCGGTGCTTGAAATTGGACGCCGAGAACCTGAATGAGCGAATTGGCCGGACCGGTGTATAGATGTGTTTCAAAGGTCCAGGTCGAGGTCGAAGTTTGCAAATCCAGCCTCGACCCTTTAACTATGGTTGCTGTCGAAGAGGGGAATGTCAGTTCCAGTTCTCCGATTAAGCCTTTCTTCACATACCGCCCCGACATATCCGATACCTCGGATTCGGCGATCTCAATGCAAAGTGTCGTTGCCGTCGTACGCATCGGATTGATTGGCGGCGTCGTAAAGCTGTATCTGGCTGCATATTTTCGCTTGCCCGTCTCCGGTTCCGGCTCGACTTCTTCTACGGAGATAAAGGTCGCCATCACAATGGTTCCATCGGGATAAATCACTTCGATGTCTTCGTTGTCCATCGTCGCTGTATTCATACCGTTATCATCATAATACAAAACCGTAAAACGGACGTCGCCGTCTTCGTTCCTGATGTTGTCGGAATCCAGATTGGCCAGCGGCGGATTTTCATCCAGTCGCGGACGTGCCAGGAATCCGATGTCGTGCCCGTCGAACCGTCCGCGTCCCACAATCCATCCGTCGTCGTTGATATCGTACGCCATCATCAATTGCCACCCGGACTGTGCCGCGAACATGTCCAGATTAACGACTTGATAATTCGTCCCAGTCCCAAGCCAGACCACCGCGCCGTTGCTGATTCCTACGATTGTGCCGTAATTATTGATGGCCAGCGCTTCGGCATAATCATACCCGGCACAGGCGGGCAGCTGCACAATGCCCAACTCGGGATGCCAGAGTATGGCCTCGGTATTGCTGTACCCCGGCCAGATGCTTCCGACAATCATATTCTGGTCGTTAAGACCTCGGGCCGTCGAAGACCAAGTCTCCCGTCCCGATGGCATCGGCAGCATAGTTCGGCTCGAACCGGTCTGCTTAAAGGCTCTTTCCGGTCCCCAAGACCCCTCGGGCATATACCCGCCAATCATCAGATTCTGATTGTTGATTTTATCCAGCCAGCCCCCATGCTCCCCCGGTGCTTCGACAGGCTCCCCTTCTCCCATCCAGAAAGTCGGTACGGGGAATCCGGCCTCCCTTCGCCCCCACATGTTCGTTTCTCCAGGCTTCGACTTGCCCACGACAGTCCCGGCATCATTAATCCCGCTGCCAGTACCCGAGTAACAGTCCTGATAATAATCCAGAAATGGGGCATCGTCCTGATCGTCTCCCAAGCAGCCCAAATCACGGACGGATCGGTCATGGATATTATAAATCATCGGCCGGGTAAAGAAGGACCAATCGTCGTCCCTTCCCGGATAGGCATAGGTATATTGTCCGCAAACCTGTCCCTGGTCGTTGATTTCAAGGAAAAAAGGGGATTTTAAGTACATCGATGGAATTGCGGTCACCATCGTGTGGCTGATCCCCAGGCTGTCCGGCTCACTGAAATCCCATACCGCCGGAATGTGTTCGGTCTGAATATTATTGACAATTCCCCAGACTTCACCGACAACCTGTTTGTTATTGTTGATCGACCAGCCTCGCGATTCTGTATAGCCATTCCCGAATATCATCGGTTCCAGCGGTGTGATATCCCACACCAAATTTGCCCCCATCGACAGGCCGGCGATTGTGAACAGACCTATCCCCCACATTGCAGTTTTCATCTTAACCCTCCGCAAAAATGCGATATTGTATTTCACCTGTTTACGGGTTGAGAATCCCGTTTAATTATTTTTGAAACTATTATTATACCGAAAAGTCTATTGCAGGTCAAGAATATTCCGTCCTCTGCTGCCCACTTCAAAAACACAGAAACAAGATTGTTGATATTTTCTGCCGGGAGTCTATGATATGCTTTGTTTGCGGACAGTGTTAGAGTCTAAAGGCAGTTGTCGGCCGAGGGGAAGTAAAAAAAGCTGACCTTTTTGCAAGTCGTACTAAATTGTCAGCAGATTATCAAGCAGCCAAGCGTTTACTATCGGTGTCTAAGTTTATAAACTACGGGAAGTAAAAAAACGATGAAAACAATAGTTGCAGTGGTATGCTTTGTTGCGGCGGGTTTCTATGTGAATCCAACTTTAGTTGCTGTTTCAACTTCACTTTCAGCGGCGGATATCACAGTGGCGGCGTACTACTACCCCTGCACTCATCCGCATCCCCGATGGGACAAAGCCAAATATCCGGGCTTTACCGAATGGGATTTGATTCGAAAGGCCAAACCGCGATTTGAGGGGCATAAACAACCCAAGGTGCCTGTGTGGGGTTATCTTGACGAATCCGATCCGGCGGTGATGGCTAAAAAGATCGATGCCGCCGCCGACTACGGTGTGGATGCCTTTATTTTTGACTGGTATTATTACGATGACGGCCCGTATCTGGAAGGCGCTTTGGACGAAGGCTTTCTGAAGGCTGACAATAACAGCCGTATGAAATTTGCCCTGATGTGGGCCAACCATGACTGGTATGATATTCAGGGATACAATCCCGCCGAGCCGATCAAACTGCTGTATCCCGGACGTATAACCAGCCAAACATGGGACACCATCACCGATCTGGTTATCGGCCGTTATTTCAAACACCCCAGTTATTGGAAAATCGACGGCAAGCCCTATTTTTCGATCTATGAAATGCAATTGTTCCTGAACAGTTTCGGAAGCGTGCAGGCTGCGCGCGAGGCACTGGACGGTTTTCGTAAAAAGGCAGAGAAGGCCGGTTTTCCGGGGTTGCACATCAATTCCATTCTTTGGGGACAGCCTAATCTTCCCGGCGGTACTACGCCTGCCGATTGGCCGACATTGTGTAAGGGGTTAAACTTAGACAGCCTGACCGGTTATACCTGGGTTCATCACGGCGCCCTGAACTATGGGACGTTTCCGGTTTCGGATTACACCTGGGGCCGGGATCGGTATCTTGGTTTTCTGGATGGAGCACTTAAAAATTATCCTGTGCCGTATTTTCCCAACACAACCCTCAACTGGGACAACAGTCCGCGCGCGCATCCCGATGCCGACTGGTCCAGACCTGCAGCGCACGTGGTCAATCCTGTCATGCAGGAAAACACCCCCGCCGCTTTCAAGGAAGCAACCCAGATGATCGTCGAACGTCTGCTGGCTTCGTCTGTTGAGCCGAAGATCATCACGATCAATGCGTGGAATGAGTGGCCTGAAGGGAGCTGTCTTGAGCCGGAGCAGGAATACGGTTATGGTTATCTGGAAGTCGTTCGGGAATTATTTGCAGATAAGGCATCAGCGGGTAATGATAACGTCAGAAAAAGATAAGGGTAAATTCTATGAATCGATGTGTTTTGGCACTATCAGGATTAATTTTAGCTTTCTTTGTATTTTCTGTTCACGCTGCAGATGGAGTTCGGCTTGTAACAGACCGAAGCCTGGAATTGACGGGATTTCAGGACGCCGGGCCTTATAATGCCTATTGCGATTTTCGCAATGATTTTGCGATGGTTTACGGAGCCGCCAATCCTGAGCTTGGGGCCTATCTCAAATCGTGGGCTGACAAAGACTACGTTGCGCATCTGATGACGGGGATCGCCTGGGGAAATTATCCGGACTTTCGAGACATCAAAGGTAATGACATTATGTCCCTGAGTCAGGTCGAAGCGAATGGGTCACAAAAGCTGCACGGCCATCGCATCCCTTATATCGTGCCGTCCATTGAATTTGCCGACTATATGGTTGAAAAGCTTAAACCGATGATCGACGCAGGCGTGCTTGCGATCCATCTGGAAGAGCCGGAGTTCTGGGCCTATACGGGATTCTCCGAAGCCTTTCAGCGCGAATGGCAGCTTTTTTATGAGGAACCTTTTGTCCGTCCGGACACGTCCGCCGATGCGCAATACAAGGCCAGCCGATTGAAATACTACCTGTTCGGCCGTACGCTTCGCCGTGTGGCCGAAAGCTGCAAAGAATACGCGATCCAAAAATATAATCGAAAGCTGAGAATCTATGTACCCACGCACAGTCTTATCAATTATACACAATGGTCCATAGTCTCGCCGCAGTCGTCACTGATCGACTCGGATGTAATCGATGGGTGTATTGCACAGGTCTGGACGGGGACTTCACGGACTGCCAATGTTTACCAGGGACAGCGGGCAGAACGCACCTTTGAAACTGCATTTCTGGAGTATGGGGTGATGCAGGAACTGGTTCGGAATACCAATCGCCGAATGTGGTTTCTTCATGACCCCATTGAAGATAATCCCCGTTATGACTGGGGTGACTATCAGTATAACTACAAGGCCACTCTGGCAGCATCGCTGCTGCATCCGTATGTCTGGCACTATGAAATCTGTCCGTGGCCGCCCCGGGTTTTCCGCGGGAAATATCCTGCCAATTCAAATGATGCAATTTCTATTCCACCGGACTACGCAACGATTCTTTGCACGGTTTTTAATCAGCTTCGTGATATGAACCAGCCGGAAATCGAATGGGTAAACGCATTACATGGCATCGGTGTTTTAATCGCTGACTCGAGTATGTTTCAACGTGCGGAACCGGCGTATCGGCTTGCCGAGCGAAACGGCGATGATCCGACGAAGGCGGAACGATCGGATATTCGTGACTTTTCGGGCTTTTACGGTCTGACCCTTCCGCTTGTTAAGCACGGCATTCCGGTACAACCTGTACAATTGGATAACACGGCCCGGTTTGCCAACTATCTGGATGCATATAAGGTTCTTGTTTTAAGCTACGAGTTTATGAAACCGCAGACCCCTGCGATCAATCAAGCTCTGGCCGAATGGACCGCTAAAGGAGGGGCTTTGATTTACGTTGGCGCTGATACCGATCCGTTTAATATTGTATCCGCCTGGTGGAATACGGGCAAAAACAAATATGAATCGCCTTCTGAACATCTGCTGGAACTATTGGGGTTGAGTCGGACAGCTCAAAACGGGAAATATGCCTTCGGCAAGGGGTATGTATTTGTTGACAGGAAGCATCCGGCCTACTATACGCGATCTAAAAAAGCCGCGGATGAATACCGTTCTGTGGTTCGACAGGCAGCGGAGACAGTCGGTCTGAACTATGTCGAAAACAATTATTTACAGCTTCATCGCGGGCCTTATGTAATCGCCGCCTGTCTGAAAGAATCGATAAGCAATCAGCCGCTTGAATTAACAGGGCTGTTCGTTGATATTTTTAATGCTGAGCTGCCTGTTTGCGAAAAGGTTACTGTCAAACCCGGCGAGTGTGCATGGCTGCTTGACCTGAACAAACTCGGGGAAGGGAAAGCCGAACCTATTGCTTCAACGGCAAGAATCGAGACTTGGAAAGACATTGACCATAGCGTGGAGTTTAAGCTCACCGGGCCAAAAGATGTCAACATCGTGTCCCGAATCCGCCTGCCGAAAAAAGCCGTTACCCTGACAATCGACAATAAACCTTTTACAGACTACATCTGGGATGAACAAAGCAAGACAGTGTTCTTCAAATCACCAACCATCGAAAAAGAACAGGCCGTCACAATCGTCTGGTAAAAATTGAGAGAAAGAGTGTTTAATGCCGTAAATAGAAAAAAGTCCAATGTTGTCATTGATAAAACGGCACCATTGGACTTTTGTTTAGACTGTCTTTTTGAATTAATCCGGATACACCGCAACTTGGATTGTCTCGGGCGAAAACGGCTCAATTCGTATTGTGTTCAGGCCGGGTTTTGCATGTTCGGAAATGTCCTTTCTGAACGGCGGCGAAATGAAGCCTCCGATATCTGTGCCATTGACTGTAATGCGGGCGGCGGCTTCGGGTTTTAGGCCGTCCATTTGCAGGATGAGGGGGGTTGCGGCGGTCTTGAGGCCGGCGGGCAAATCAAAGGTGCCGTCGAAGGGGTCGGCTTTTTTAACGGGGCTTTTCGTCAGATTTTGCCTGTCGAGATCACCCCAGGGAGCTGCGCCATAGTTTGCTATTTGAACCGCATCAGCCCAGTTACTGTCATCGCAGCCGGCTGTTTGCCAGTTTTGGTATTGCTTATCTGTCGATTTCCAGGAGGCATCGACAGGTAATGAGAACTGCGAGCCATCGTCAAAGACCATATTGAGCTTGCCAATCAGACCGGCAGGACTGGGCTGGTTTGTTGTATTTTGTACGGCAATCGCAACGGTATTGGCGCCTTTCTTTATTGCGTGGGTAATGTCCACGTCGGCGGCACGTTTCCAATCGTCAAAAGCGGCCTGATCGTCTCCTATCGGCCGATCGTTGATAAAGAGGGTCAACACGTTGTCAGCCGTGCCGAAAAAGCGGGCCTTTGAAATCGTTTTGTCCGGGGGAAGATCAAATGTCTTACGGAAATAACATACGCCTGGTTGGGCGGACGCGGCGGCATTTTCCTTCGGATGCCAAATCCAAGTGCAATCGGCAAGCCGGGACGACGCCGTAATTTCCGTCGTAACCGCCGTCTCCGGCTGCGATGCGGACTCGGAACGTACTACATTTACAAAACGAATCGGCTGGAGTTCATTAGAATCGATACGACGCGGCAGCGGACGCCGGACGTCGGCGAAGACCAGCAGTATGCTTTCGGACGGTTCGAGTGTCAGGGATAGTTCGACTTTATCGGCATTGCGGGTAAAGGGGATCGAGGTCATTTCGGCCCGCATGGGATCCCAGCATTCGGGAAAACCCGGAGCGGTGATGCGCAGGCGGAAGGTGCGGGAGCCGTTGTCGATGTTTTGATTGGTGACAAAGAAAATGTCCCGGCCATCTTTGACACGATGAAGAACGTGAAGCCAGTTGTCCGTTGTCCCTTCCAAAACCTGAAGGGTTGGAGGCATTTTAGCATCATCTATAAGAACCTGCTGAAGCTGCCGCGGGGTCGGAGCCTCGGCAAGCAAATAGGAACGCCCTCCTGCTGAATTGGTTTTGCATACCTGCAAAGCAGGCTTCGCATCACCCCAAATCGCCTGACACAGATCGTTGATCTCCTGCGGTGTTTTGCCGATATCAGCAGGTTTTGAGGGAAGAAAACCATAGCCGAGAATGACGCCGCCATTGTCGTAAAATTGTTTGACCTTTGACAGTGTCTTATACGGGATAACCTCGACAGGCGGTACAATCAAAATACTATACCGCTCCTGATACAACGCAATTTGCTTTCCTCTGAGCTGCGTATCGTTTTCAAAGACATCATACGGCATCCAGTCGCAATCGTAGAGTGCATCCTGAAGTGCCTCACTGATCTGTTCGGGGGGGATTGCTTTGCCGACGTGGCAACTGTTGCCGGCAAACAGCAAAGCAACGGGACAGACATGACGGCCGCCGCTTAACAATTCGCTGAGGCGCGTGGTGTAGTCGGCATAGACGCGATAGAGGGGCCAGCGCGGTTCGAAGCCGCCATTGTAAAAGTACGGGGGACAGTCGGTATCGTGCGGGGCACGGGGGTTGAATGAATGGGGAATGTGGAAATTGACCCCGCTGACATGCATATGGTCGGTCCACCACTTCATTTCGGGATATGTCAGGTCCTGACCGCGAGCGCCGAAAATCTCGACCATTGTAATGTCATCAGTCTTGCCGTAAACGTGGCTGATGGAACTGCCCAGTTTGGGCGTTTGCCATGTGGGATCGTCATTTGCAGCGCGTTTACCCATCACAAATTGAGCATATACGGCATCGATCCCGCCCATATCGCTGTATTTCTGGAGTTGGAACATATTGCCCGCACACAATTTGGGATGTAAATATTCGAGCCGGTGTTCGAGGAAATGACCGATTGATTGTACGTTATGTTCACGGCACCAGCGCGTGATGCCGCCGTAGAGCGTTCTGCCCCATGCCTCGGCGAAGGCGTCCTGATACTGATATTTGGCAGCGGCCTGCTCGGGGCCGGCCAGCGTAAACTTCCAGGCCGTCAGGGCTTTTTTCCAGTCTACGCCGCGTTCTTTGAGCATCGGTATCACTTCAGTACCCCAGTCACCCAGTGTCTCCGGCTCGTCGTAGAAAAAGCCCGGTATCCACGATCCGAAATCGTCTTTGAAACGGTCGTAATGGGGCTGATAGACTGTCTTGATATACCAGTCCACTGCATCCTGACTGGCACCATCGACCAGAAGATTACCACCGCGACCTTCGGCATAGCGCCAAGAAAAGATCATGATCTTCCATTGTCCTACGGGAACTTGCCACGTAAGGGTATCCTCCTGAAGGCGACCGGTCAAATCCACAAGGCTATCGCCATCGATACCCTGTTCACTGAATTTGCCCGCTAAAACGGCAATACGCTTGTCGGGGGAAATTCGGTGAATCAGTTCATCAGGGCCTATTACATCAACGGCCTGGGTTTCTATGTATTTACTGCTATACTGTTGCGGCACGTTGCCGGCCACCTCGCCGCTGGGCCACCATTTTTCGTCGAAAATCCACATTTTAAGATTGTGTTTTTTTGCTGCCTGAAGGCAGATTTCCAGGTCCCGATACCAGCCTTCTCCAAGCCAGTCGCTGTGGGGACGTGATTCGGCGGTAAAACAGCCGTTTCCTCCTTCGGCGACTTTTTGGACGTAGTTTTCAAGGCGGTCCCTGCTTTCGTCGCCATGGAGCCAGAATAGCGGCCCTGTCAGGCGGCGGGCATCGGGGGGCAACTCTTTAAATCGCTGCTGAAGTGTTTCAATGGATTCAGCCTGCACTGCAGCGGCCAGAAGAATGACAAATGCTCCGAGATACTTTGGGACACTGTTTTGCCTAATCATATGACATGCTCTCCCGTAAAAAGTATTGTTATTTTACAGTTTTACTTGGCCGGGCCGGCGATGTCAATCCACCTGTCTCTTTTTTGAGAAAAATTGAAAATATCATGTTCAATTCTGCCTGAAACCAGTACAATGCCTCCCCGTCGGGCCGTCAATCCTTTTTATGTGAAATGACTTAAAGAATATGTGATATGTAAAGATCGAATTAATCTCTCGCGGCAAGGAATTCGTAAATGAAACTCAATCAGATGAAACTTTATTTAATAACAAGCCTGTTTATTTTAAACCATTGGGCAATCGGGGCGGGGCAAGATATCCAATTGTCCAGAAAACCTTATGCCACCAAGAACAGTGTGCTTACTTTGAGATCGGATATAGTTCACGGCGGATCACACACATGGCATATTATCAAGCATTCAGATCAAATTGATTCAGGTCATGATATTTCCCAGCCGGGATATACAGCCGCATCGGCTCTGTCGGCTATCGTACCGGGGACGGTACTTAACACACTTGTCTATAATCAGGTTTATCCCGAACCTTATTATGGATTGAACAACGCCAAAGAACAAGGACTTATCCCCGACATTACAGAGGTCGGCAGCGAGTTTTATACCTATTGGTTCAGGACAGAATTTGTATTGCCGGATTCATTCGCCGGAAAACAAGTGATCATGCAGCTTGACGGTATTAATTACCGCGCAGAGATATGGCTTAACGGCCACCGAATCGGGTCTATGGCCGGAATGTTCAAACGGGGTTTTTTCAATATCAGTCAGCATATCCACTTCAAAGGCAATAATGCTTTGGCTGTCCTGGTCAAGCCTGTGGATGTTCCCGGGGGATTTAAAAATAAATTCAAAGAAGTCCGGGCAGCCGGAGAAAACAAAAACGGCGGCGATGGAACTATCGGGAAAAATGTAACGATGCTGATGTCCGTGGGTTGGGATTTTACGTTCTCGGACGGCATTCGGGATCGGAATACAGGCATCTGGAAAGATATCAACCTTTTCGCAGTTGAGCCTGTTGAATTGCGAAATCCATTTGTTAAAAGCGAGCTGTCCGTTCCGGACCTGAAAACCTCATATCAGACTATTTCCGCAGATGTCATCAATCACAGTCCCACAGCCCAAGCCGGCACGATTAAGGCTGTTATTCCAAAGGCCGGGGTTGTGATAGAAAAAAAGGTGGAATTGGCAGCACACGAAACCCGGACGGTCAGCTTAACTCCCGAAGAATACAGCATTCTGAAATTTAACTCCCCCCTGCTGTGGTGGCCTGTCAATAAAGGGCCGCAGAATCTGTATGAAATAACATTAACTTATGAAACCGCAGGTCGAATCAGCGACACCGTCAAGACCCGTTTTGCAGTACGCAGTGTAACCAGCGACAGGAATACTCCCGACCGGAGTCGTCAGTTTTATATCAATGGCAAGCGAATCTTTCTGGCCGGGACAAACTGGATTCCGGAAGCGATGCTGCGTACTTCGGAAGAACGTACGTATGCCGAGCTGCGTTATACGCGGCAGGCCGGGGTTAATTTTATCCGTTTTTGGGCCGGAGGGATTGTCGAATCGGACTATTTCTTTGATCTTTGCGATGAACTGGGAATTATGGTCTCCATGGAATTCTGGCTGACCGGCGATACCGTCCTGCCGGATGATACGGACCTCTACAGGGCCAATGCCGAGGATACCATTCAAGTCCTGCGAAATCACCCTTCGCTTGTTTATTATATCTCCGCCAATGAGCGCGGAGCAGACAGCATTGTTCCCATCAAAGACCTCATTGATATTTACGACGGCACACGCGGATACCAAGCCGCATCGGAAATTGAAGGCATTCACGATGGAAGCCCTTATAAATATGTCAATCCGATGTTTTATTATGATGACAGCGCATCCGAGCGCGGCAGTCGAATCAACGGACTCTGTCCGGAATACGGGTCTCCTTGCCTTCCGACACTGGATTGCCTAAAAGAGATGATGGATGAGTCGGATATCTGGCCGGTCAATAAGGTCGTCTGGGATTATCTCGATGGCGGCGGTTTTCATGATATGGTCAGCCGTTACCTCCCAGCAATCAAGCAATACGGGCCGGTCAAATCAGCGGAAGATTTGGCGTGGAAAGGACAGATGGTGGGTGCGATATCCTATCGAAGTATATGGGAGTGCTGGAATTACAACCGTCTTGACGGCGGCGATCGTTATACAAGCGGATTATGGTATTGGTATCATAACAGCCCGATACGGCAGGTTTGCGGGAGAATGTGGGACTGGTCTCTGGAGCCAACCGCGGGTCTTTACTACTCGCAGGATGCTCTTGAGCCGATCCACGCCCAATATGATTTTATTAAGAACACGGTATCCGTCAACAACGCATTTTATGAACCGTTCTACGGATATGTCACGATGCGTATTTTTAATTCCGACATGAGCCTTCGCTACGTGCATTCAAGCTCTGTCACTGTCGGGGCTGATGTCATCGCCAATGATATTATCCAGGCAGAACTGCCCGCTGATTTATCACCGGTACATTTTATCCGTCTTGATATTTATGATCGTAATGGTCAGCCGGTCGCAAACACTTTTTACTGGCGTTCAACAGACCCCTACAAAGGACCGAAAAGCTATACAGGACCTCTGTACGGCGGTTTTGAGGAGATTGAAAAGCTGCCCCCCGTCAAGCTTTCGGCAAGGGTTCAAACAAAAGACAACAAATACACCGTGATTCTAACAAATCCGTCCTCCGCGCCGGCTTTTATGATTTACGTTAAATTGGCAGATTCCAAGACACAAAAGCCTATCCGGCCAACATTTTACAGTGACAATTTCTTCAGCCTGCTGCCGGGAGAAGAAAAGAGCGTCGATATCGAAGCTTACGAATCTACCGGGCAGGACAGAGTTATCCTTTTAAGCGGCTGGAATGTCCGGCAAAAGAGCCTGACTATCGTGCGCTAAAGGCGCCTGCCAAAAAAGACTATTGCCAAATCATTTATTGGGCCGGTGTCGGACCGGTTGCCGTCCAATTGATGACATCATTACCGTAGAGACTGTCAGCAATCCGCGTCAGTGACATCCCTCCGCCATCGGCAGCAGTCGGCCACGGGTCGCTGCCAGCGGGATGTGAACCGTCGCTGTAATGAACCCGATCGACACGAATGTAATAGCGAACGCCATTTTCCTCATCTCCCGGTTTGGCTAATTCGACCGCTTCGCCGGCATTGTCTAATTTGCCCACGTATGGCCCGAAGATTTTGTCAGTCGGTACGGCGGGATAGCGACTTGTAAAGGCATCGATATTTTTCACCACTACAATTCGCTGGCCGGCAGGAATCGTCACTCCGATGGGGAATGTAAATTGGACGCCGTCCGTAATCTGCCATGGTACAACGGAATCTTCGGATTCGTACAAGGCCACCGGCGAGTCGGTGATGTTACGCAGCTCGATGAATTCGTATTCATCTTTATCATAGGCTCCGCCGGCAGGCGGATGATACAATATCTCGCTGATGACAATCGGCCCGATTTTCGGATAGGCGTTTTCATCTTCGGGTGTATTTTCGCTCATGGCGGTAAAATCGTGCTCATTTGCATCAGACAAGATATAGCGACCGAATGAGATGCCGGTTTCGGAAGCTCCGAACGACTGGCGGGTCAAGTATGAACCGGTCACCTGTCCATCCAAGCCGGAATACAGGTATACTGTTTCGCCGCCTTCGCTGAGAGCAAAACGTTTTTCAGGCGGCAAGGTTTCGCTTCCAAAGGAAGATTCCTGATAAAACACGAGATAGTCATTGGCGGGCAACAGCGTGTCGGCGGGAATTTCATATTTACGGATGGTGTCCATATCGGTGTTGTCATCGGTCAAAAACCAGCCGCCGATATTGATATCCTGATCTGTTGTATTATACAGTTCAATCCAGTCCGAAGCCCCAGCGTGAGAATGTGCCAACAGTTCGTTGATGACAATACTATCCGACGCCAATCCCTGTTCGGCCTGTCCCGGCGAACCGCCATAGAGCGTACTGGCCCGCCAAGAGGACTTAAGATTCCATATGTCGAGGCTGCCCTTCAGATCGCCACTAAAGACCAGTGAAAAGCCCTGGCCGTCAGTGATCGTGTACCACTTGTCGTTGTAGGTAAATTCAAGAATGGTACTATGGGTCTGGTCTTCCAGCTTGATCGTCTCGCCGCCGTTGGAAAGCTGTCCTTCGTAACCGCCGAGCACCTGAACGCCCTGCGGAACCGAAAAGCGTGCAGCAAAAGCCGTCGGATTTTTTGCCAGTATAAGATATTCTCCCGGCGACAATTGGACATCGCCGGCAAAAGCGTATTGAATTCCGGCTGTAAATGCTGAACCGGCCAGCGAAAGAGAGGTACTTCCACTATTGGTCAATTCGATATATTCATATTCGTCATCGGTATACGCTGCTCCGCTGAAGGCCGACGGGTGATACATCAGCTCCGTAATTCGCAAATACCGCTGCTGGTCGCTTGGATTACCTTCATAGGTCTTGGCAACCACCAATTCTTCGGCAGTATTGTAAATCTCAACAGTCTCGCCCCAACTTGACAGATGTCCTGAATAATTTCCCTGCACAAATAAATGCTGACCGCCGGTCGGAGCTGTTGTTCTGCTTCTGAATGCAATGGCATTCGGCGTCAGATACAGCTTGCCCCCGGCGGGAATAACCGTTCCCGGGGTAAACGTGTGGGAGACGCCATTCTTAACCTTCCATCCGCTGATATCCGCGGCAAAGGTATTGGGGTTGATAATCTCAATATACTCCTGATCCTGATCCCACGAAGCGGGATTGAATTCAATGGTTCCAATCTGAAGCGGGAATTGTGCAGGCTGAGCATCCGGTATACCCGCAGGATCATCCGGCCAAGTGGAGCCATGAAGATGATTGACATACAGATGTGTACGTCGGACAGGAAGATACGCGTTTTTAATTGCGTTGAGGTTCGTTGTTAAATTTGATATCCCTTCATACACCAACAAGGGCGCCAATTCGTCAATCCGCTTTTCATAATACAACTGAGCCGCAGGCGTTCCGGGAGCCTGGAGGTAGGTATCCATCAGTGTCCGCAATCGCCGCAGGTACATCTGACGCGAAACAGGATCACAAAAGACAGCATCAAAAAGGCGGTTCCACTGGTAATCGTTTTTCTGATGGAACTGACTACCAAAGAACGGATGACTGGGCGAACGATACGAATCCTCCGGCCAGTCCCGATCGGCAATAATACCGGAAATACCGCTGTTTAGACCGAATGTCAAATCTTTGTCCCACGGAATAAACATCCATTCGCCGGTGTTATTGGTATCCCGGTAGAGGAAATAATTCTTGTGCGTATGATCGTTTTCGTGAATCAGCACACACACGGCCAAATAGTTGATCACTGCGGGAATGTTAATATTGTCGAAAAGATAAATGCCGCGGTTTGGATTGCCTGTTCCGACACCGGCCCTGAGGGCCAACAAATCGCTGTTGTCTTCATACAAACGGGTAATTTTTCGCTCGACCTGCTCATCCGGCCTGGTATCCGGAATCTCCGTACTTAAGTCACTGTAAACCTTGTAAAATGCCCCGTTATCGTCCAACCCGACACGGCGCAGCAGGTGACGATCCGGCTGTTCGACAAACACACGAATATAGTTTATTTCTCCGTTACGAATGATACGGAGCGGAAAAACAATACTGCACGGCAATCCTGCTTGTGCATAAGTCTCAAATGACAATGAAGGACGCAGATATGTCGGATCCGCTCCCTGCTCATTCAGATTGATCTCGTCAACCCGTTCATAGGCCGGATCAAACAGGAAATGATCTCCATCATTAAAATGGATTTTCCGTCCGTGCGTGTAATTGCCCCCGCGAAGCTCAATGGCTACATTGTCATAAAATTCATTCAGGAAGAATACCGAACATCGAGTTCCGGTTTCTGTTCCTTCCGCCGCGAGGTCCTTAACATAGTACTTAAAGACCTGCAGGTTCGTTTGAATCGAGGGGTCCTGTACTATCGTTCCGAAATACTTTGCCGAATTGTCCGGCAATAAATACGCCGGTTCGCGTGTCAGGCTTGTTCCGAGGTCTTTGGCCGTTACGGCCCACCGAACCATATCTCCGGCCGTATAAGCCGAGGCAGGAATCCGTGCCGAATAAATGCCATCGCCGGCTACAGCGTCCGGGGTTTGCCCGTCATCATTCATCGGGACCGTCACTTCATTGGCAAAGTTGACACAATACACCATATTAACCTCGCCAACAGGACGAGCCGTTGCAGACACTTTCGCGGTAATCAAAAGGTCTTGTGATTCCAGAGGCGGTACGGGATTACGGGTAACATCCCTCACCATCGGCCCGAGATTCATCTGGCCGGCATTGTTTTTATAGCCCGGGGTCGGAGTCTGAAAATAAGCTTCCACCAGTGAAGTTATCGATACATCATTATACCGAACCGCAGTCAACCTCGGCAGAATGAGAAAATCTGAGCTGCTTCGGCCTTTATTCAGGCCGTGAATTGAAAGTACGTTTTGGCCTTTTCGAAGGTATCCAAGTTGTTCATTGGACAACGGGAACCATTGATACTGAACCGCCAGACTGTCTGGGCGGTCAGTCTCTGCAATGGAATTCCATGCAGGAACTGCCGGCGCATTGGCAGAGGCGATCAGAGAACCATTCAGATATGCAACAAAACCATCGTCATACATCATCCCCAGCGCCAAATCCTGCAAACCCGTCAGATCGTTTACCTGAAACGGAATCCTGATATACACCGAAGCATTGACACCATACATGCCTTTAATATCAAGTCCGATCAAATTTTCATATCCGGTTCCCGTTTCATAACCGACAGCCGTTGTCCCTGTTTGCCATCCTGTCGGGACAAACTCCGGGGCTGTCCAACTGAGTCCAAGAGTACTGTCCGAAGGAACCAGCGCAATTACTTGTGTACCTGAAGAGATCAATTCGACCGATTCGGCGGGCTGTCCATCAGGACTTGCTAAGCCGTAAGACAGGGCACCATACTGTGACGGATAGCTGAATCGATGGGCAATCGTTTTTCCATCCGGCTCTATCAAAGCCAAAAAGTTCGGGCTGCTGCTGATCTTAAAATTCGTATGGTAAGGATCGCCGGGAGTTTTCCGGTCTTTACCCGACGCAAAGATGATACAAAACTCTTGGGGTTCAAGCACCAGTGAAGGAATTTCCCATAATGTTAAATCTTCCGGATCATCGGTCAAATACCAGCCTTCAAGATTGACCGCCTCTTTGAAAGGATTGCATAACTCGATCCAATCCGATGCATCTCCGTCGTCATCAACAATCTCATACGATTCAAGCGGCGGCTTGGCTGTATTATTAGCCAGAAATTCAGTAATGACTGTTTTAGGCCCGTAACTGCTCCAGTTTTCCGCCATTACTGCAAAATCCAGGAAATCGACATTTCCATCCTGACCGCCAAGGTCCATCATTTGAACAAAAGCAGAGGCCTTCAGCCATGATTCTGCAAGTATCAGCAGATCCTGAGAGTCAACGCGACAATCACGGCTCAAATCCCCCACCGGACACAGGGACATCGACACCACCAAATGAGCACTATCGCTAATGTTGTGATTGGGGGTGGACGCCGTCAATGATAACTCATATTGTCCGGACAACGCAGGAAATATCACATTAGGGTCTGCGATATACTGATTCGGTTCAAAAATCAAATCTTGAAATGCCACACCTTCCGGCGCCGAAACGAGAGTCCATTCTGTTTGCACAGTACTGAGATCCAACTGGTCAAAAACCTGTACATCCCCAGCCAATTTTACTCTGCTATAAGGCAACACCACAATCTGATCAGGCCCCGCATCGACTACCGGCGGCCATCCACCCTGCGGTATTCCCAGTAATTCCACTTCTGCAATCTGTACGCTATTGGCTGCGGCGGAGTTTCGAAGGGCCGGAAATGTCAATTGATAATAGAGGTATGATTGCGTATTTGAAAAAAGAATAGGTGTTGCATTTTTAGTAAAACGCGGCCACGCGGAGGACTGGCTAAAATCTACAATATTCCCTTCGGCAATCAGGGTATAAGGCCCATCAATGCTGATATTGGATCCCGAAAGCTGAAAGCTGACAGGATCGCGGTCCGGAGCATCGTTGGCGGTCGTAAATGTCAGTCCAACTACTGTATTCGATAGACTCGCCTGGACACGGAAACCCGAATTTTCTTTGCTGAAATTCAGATACTTGGTATTGATATTATTATCAATTGCATTTTGCGGACTTTCATTGGAGGGCCAGGAAGAACCTTTCGGGATGCCAACAATCGTGCCTCCTGGTTGAGTAACGTCTGTGGACGTATCCGCCAAACAACATTGCGTGCCCCACAGTAACGCTGTGATAAAGGCCGAAAACAGAATCAACTCTGTCCACTTAAACTTTTTAAGTCGCTTTGTCATTCCCATAAGACCTTTCCTGACAAATCTCTATCAATTACATAAATGGAATGCCATCAGCCCCCCCGCTCAGTCCATTCACTGAAAGGACTTACAGCATTATTCGACAAAATCACTCCACCCCTAAAGTACAAAGGCTGCTTTGGTAAACACATTCTTAGTAAAAGCGGGCTATGCCGCATTCGCAACACAGCCCGCCTGAAAATCATTAACTTTCACTCCAATATCGCAGAAGCTGATTTCACTGCGTTATTGTGCCGCATACGGATTATCGCAATTAATATCCTGCGGATCGTTACATCTTAACCAATCCAGCGCCATCAATGCAAAGTCATTAATGTTGACTCTGCAGTCTTCATTGATATCGCCAGCCAACAGCAGACCATCTATCTTGACCTTTTCACAGTTTGCATCTGTAACAACAATGGTGACATCCTTGTAAATAGCGCCGGACATACCGTAAACACCATCATTAATGGTCAGGCGTAACGTATAGGTTCCTGATTTACTGACTGTTACTGTCGGATCTTCAACAGTTGTCGACGAGAATACGACAGCCGGAGTCCCAGCAACCTGCATCCACTTGTAAGTAATGGTATCGCCATGAGCATCATAGATATCAGCATCAATGTCCACATCAACGGTCTCAGCCGTGAGAATAATCTCTGCCGGGACATTAATCGCATCTATGGCAGGCGCTGAATTCTGCCCCAACTCAACCAGTGAACGCACTGTGGCCCGATCGATGGCATAGCTGTAAACACGCAGATCATCCAGCTTGCCTTTCATATAGTCGCCGGGATAACTTTCGAAGTTGACGTTCTTGTTTTTGGCGCCGATACACAGGGTTTGAGTCTGATAAGGATACAGAGCTGCATAGGTACTGTATTCCTGGGTCCCTGCCAGAGCACCGTCAATATAAATCTTTATCGTTTTACCGTCATAGGTCCCTGCCACATGATGCCATTCGGCAGCGGGGAATATCGGCACGGTAAGCATTCTGTTTGAAAGGGCAGATGCAACGAATCTCATCCCGCCGCCTTCGCGGAGCAAACGGAAGATATTGGCCTCATCACTCCCCGTAGGATTGCCGAACTGGCAAATACGCCGGTTGCCGGTCCAGTCCGTTGCATAAACCCACGCCGCCACCGATACACCGTAATCCAGACTCATCATATTGGGTTCGCCAACCGAATTGGCATCCGGAAATACTTCAATATAACCGGCATCGAGGAATTCAGCCGCATTGTTTGCAGCAGCATCCGGCAATGTAACCCATCCGGGTACAAAGTTAGGATCGTGATGCGTGCTGTTATAATTGCCCAGATACCCTTTGTCATTGTCCAGTGCAGAGTCATTTGCCACGGTTGAGCCGTCTGCTTCATCGAATTTCCAATGTGAAATCATTACATCATCCACTGCGGGATTCCACATACGCACTGTAACATTCCGCGGTATTGATTTATTCCCTTTATCATCTGTCACATTGAGCTGGAGAGTATATGTTCCTCTGACCTGCGGGAAGGTTACCGTCGGATCTTCCTGAGCCTCGGTTCCTCCAAAATCCACAGCAGCAGGGCCGGAAATCTGGGTCCATGCACACGTCCAAGTTTCAGAATCAACATCTGTAACTGTTGCATCAATTGCCAAGGTGTTTTCGGGAAGCCTGATAACTGTTACGGCAGGAGTAACAGTGACATCCGCCGGCCAACCATTGATCGGGGTACCCAGCAGTTCCGCTTCCGCAAGCTGGAACAGAGTACCATTACCTCTGACAGTAAGAAATGTCAGGCGGTACGACAGATAAGTTGTTTCATTGGAAAAGACCATCGGTGTTGTCGTCCACGTCAAGCGAGGCCAAGCGGGATCCGCAAAGTCCGGAATGGAACCTGTCGCAATCAATGTCCATGTGGTGCCGTCATCATTGGAACCCTCAAGGCGATAGGACATCGGGTCTCTTTCCGCAGCATCATTGGCCGAAGCAAACCGAATCCCGCGAACAGTTGTTGCGCCCATAACAGGGGTGATTACAAGGCCTGAAGGATTGGCGGTGTCAAAATTAAAATGCAAATACTTGGTACCGGTATTGTTGTCGATAAGATATTGGGGTGCCTCATTAGCGGGCCAGGCACCCTCACCCGCGGGGAAACCGACTACCGTATCCTCCGGCGCTGTGACATCCCTGTCTTCGGCGTAAACCAAGCCGGCAGATAAAAGTAACACACTTAACAGAATTGACAACCCTCTCATAATCATGTCCTCCGAAAAAGTACCACAATTATTCATAGTCCGCACGATGCAGACTTTTAATGTCAATTACCGCAAAGAAAACCAACCGCCTCATTCTCCTTTTGCGACAGACAGGATTAGTGATATCTTGAATCCCTCTCCGCAAAGATTCACCTTACATTAATAGTTTATTATCGTAAAAAACAAGTTTTGATTCTATAGTAAAAATAAACCAATTGTTGGACAATTGTAACATTCAGGCGAAGTTCTAAACTTAACTCACGCTTCAGAATTGACCTATTCAACATTTGTATATTTCATTTGAGACAATCGCAATTCATTATCCTGGTTACCATTATGGGCTTTAAAGCGGTGACAGCGGATGATTACGAAGTGGCTTTAATCATTTATCCCGGCAACAAATAAGGCCCGTTTTCAGTGCTGCTACAGGCCTTTTTGTTGCTTAGACTCGTTTATAAGAGATACAATTGCATCAACAGATATTTGTGTTGCCCCCTGATTTCGTCGAATTACGGATTGGCCGTTATTTGCAATCCGTTCTGTGTATGAACCATCTTTAAGACAGGTGCGCATTGCCGACAGTAACTGCCCGCTATCTTTGACTTCAATGGCCCCCTGATCTTTCAGTAATACCTCTACAGACTGTTTGAAATTAAACGTATGCGGGCCAAAAAGTGTACATTTGCCCAAGGCCGCAGATTCCATCATATCGGAGCCTCCCATCGGGACAAGACTTCTGCCGACAAACACAATCGTTGCAATGGCATAAAACTTTTTCAAATCCCCCATCGTGTCGCCAAGTATTACCGTCGGTTTGCCGGAGACACAGGCATCCGTATTTTTAAGCTCACTAAAACGAACATACCCGAAGCCGGCACGATCGATCAATTCCGCCACTTCGTCAAACCGCTCAGGTTTTCGCGGTACAATAACCAGCCTTAAATCGTCAAAGCCCTGCTCTTGACGCAATGACTTAAATACTTCCAAGCCAATCTCTTCTTCCCCCGGCCCGGTACCGCCCAGTACCCAGAGGCGCTCCCGGCCTCGATTGATTTGTTCAGCAACCCGAGCCGCTCCGGGCACTTCTGCGGTTACCTGTGCAGTATCATATTTCAGCGAACCGGTTACTTTGACCCGATCCGGCGGACATCCCAACGCCACAAACCGCTGCGCATATTCTTCCGTCTGGGCCAGCACAAGACTGACCCGTCCGAACATTGGAGAAAGCACACGCCGCATCTTAAGATACTTTGGAAAACTGCCGTCACTGATGCGGCCGTTAATCACCGAAAGAGGAATCCCTTTTTGCGATGCAAATCGAGCAAGATTGGGCCACACCTCCAGTTCCATCAGGCAGATCACAGCAGGGTTGATCCGTGTGATTGCCTTTTTCATTACACATGACAAATCAAAGGGAAAATAGAAGACGTCGTGTTCTTTTTCATATAAAGATTTCGCAGCGGCAAGTCCCGTATCCGTTGTGGCGGAAATTGCCACGGGATAGTCCGGAAAACGTCGGCGCAATGTCTCGACCACTGTGCGCGTTGCATTGACTTCGCCGACGCTGACGGCGTGAATCCAGATACAGGGCTTATCGGGATTGCGGCGTTTGATACTGCCCAGCCGCTGACCCCAGCCCCCCTTATAGCGGCCATGAGCCAGACGCCGGTATATAATTTTCGGACTATAGGCTACAATTCCGATTAAATATAACACGTCAATCAGGTATCGCATGGATTTTATCCTTGTTTCTCTAAGAAAAGGGAAATTATAGTCCGAAATGCTGTTTTTGTCAAATCTTTCCAAAACTTGCCCCCGTTTTCTTGACAAGCGGTCCTCTTTCGCATATTAGTATTCTTTTGAGGCACATTGTCCTCGTAGCTCAATGGATAGAGCGTTGGCCTCCGGAGCCAAAGGTTGTGGGTTCGAGTCCCGCCGAGGACGTTTATCAGTACTGATGTTGGTCTATTACGGCTATTTCTCTGTTCTTATTTTGCTGAATTTTTGCCAAAACAAGGCTAAAAAGTGCAATTTCATTGACGCTCTGTTTTTGCTATGTTACAGTTTTGCACATTTCTTAGGATGATACTTTCTTTGCAGGTCTTTAAACTATGAAAAAAACATTACTTTGTGAACGACATCTTGCCCTCGGGGCACGAATGACGGATTTTGCCGGATGGCAGATGCCAATCCAATACCCCAAGGGAATCGTCGCTGAGCATCTGGCAACCCGAAACGGCGCAGGACTGTTCGATGTTTCTCACATGGGGCGTTTCAGCGTCCGCGGCACCGGGGCAATTCCTTTCCTTCAGCATCTTTTGACCAACAATGCACAGGCTCTTGCCCCCGGTCAGAGCCACTATACCATTCTGGCCAATTCCTCAGGGGGAGCCATTGATGACGCTTACCTGTACCAACTGGCAGATGCAGACTACCTTTTGGTGGTTAACGCTTCGAATGCTCAGAAGGATTATGATTATTTAACTTCACACGTCCCTTCTTTCAAGGGTATCGAATTGACGAATCAGAGTGATTCCCTGGCTATGATCGCACTGCAGGGACCGCAATCTGAAAACATATTATCCAGCATCATTAAGAGCGGTTCACTGCCGGCCCCCAAACGCAACGCTTTAAGCCAGGCAACCCTCCTTGATGCCAAGAGTATTATTGCACGTACCGGTTATACAGGGGAGCCGCTGTGTTTTGAGCTGTTTATTCCGGCAGAGGCCGTTGAAAAAATATGGGATGCACTGATTGCACAGGGAGCAGAACCTATCGGATTGGGGGCGCGAGATACCCTTCGTCTGGAAGCGGGACTGCCGCTTTACGGCCATGAATTCGGAATCTCACCGGATGGCACTGAAATACCCATATTAGCCTGTCCGGTCGCTCGATATGCTGTCAGTTTTGACAAAGCAAAGGGTGATTTTTGCGGTGCAACAGCTTTAAAAAAACAGGCAGATGCTCTGAAACGTTATGCAGCCGGAGATTTCTCCTCTACCACTGCATTGCCCAGAGTCATACGGCCGTTCCGACTTAGAGACAACGGAATCGCACGAGCTGAAACCGCTGTATATTATAACAATGCTCCGGTCGGTTATGTCACCAGCGGCACCATGGCACCGTATTGGATACCCACAAATCAGCAAGGCCAACAACACCCCACGGACCAACGAGGTCAGCGTGCCGTAGGCCTGGCGATGGTTCAACCGGACGTTCCGGTTGATGCGGTACTTGAAATGGATGTGCGCGGCCGTCGGCTTAAAGCACAGCTTGTCGGACGTAATCTTGAAAATCGGAAAAATAACTTCGCCACCGCAGTTTTATAAATTGTTTATTAAAGGAAATGAGCCAATGATGATCGATCCAGAAGCCAGATACACGAAATCGCACGAATGGGCACGAAAAGAAGGGGCTGTAATCAGCGTAGGCATTACCGCTTATGCAATTGAGCAGCTTGGCGACATCGTTTTTATGGAACTGCCGGAAGCCGGAAAAGTGCTGAACCAGGGCGATTCTTTCGGCGTAGTTGAATCTGTTAAGTCAGCCTCCGATATGTATGCTCCAATCGGAGGTAAAGTTGCAGAGGTAAACACTGCAATCCCGGACAATCCCGACAGTCTCAAGCAGGATGCCTACCAAAAAGGGTGGCTGGTGAAAATACAACCCTCCAATGCAGCAGAGCTTGAAGGCTTGATGGATGCAGATGCCTATCGGAAGTTTCTTGAAACGGAAGCATAGAGCAATGGTAAGTTTTTGGGAATAGGTCAACGATGGCTAAACCGGTCACAATTCTGGGTATTTCGGGTTTGTATCATGACAGCGCAGCAGCATTGATCATCGGCAGCCGTATTGCCGCCGCCGCTCAAGAGGAACGTTTTACCCGCAAAAAACACGACTTCCGAATGCCGGTCCATGCCATTGAATATTGCCTTCGAGAAGGCGGGATTACGCCTGACGATCTCGATTATGTGGTCTTTTATGAAAAGCCATTGTTGAAGTTTGACCGCTTGCTGGAAACGTGGTTTTCGTATGCGCCTTACGGATTCCGTCAGTTCCTGATGGGAATTCCGCAATGGCTCAATGAAAAACTGCACATTCCCCGTGAAATCGACAAAGCCCTCGGCAAGCCGTTTTCCGGGAAATACATTTTTACAGAACACCATGAATCGCACGCTGCCAGCGCTTTTTTCCCCAGTCCGTTTTCCGAAGCAGCCATCGTTACACTTGACGGCGTCGGAGAATGGACAACGGCCAGCATCGGCACAGGTCGGGGCAATAAAGTCCAGCTGCATTACGAACTACGCTTTCCGCATTCTTTAGGCCTGATGTATTCAGCTTTTACATATTTTACAGGCTTTAAAGTCAACTCCGGCGAGTATAAACTCATGGGGCTTGCACCTTACGGGAAGCCGATTTATCGAGAAAAAATCCTGGCCAATCTGCTGGACTTAAAAGAAGACGGTTCTTTCCGCCTGAATATGGACTATTTTACGTATTGCCATACCGATGTCATGGTCGGCGATCGATTTGCAGAATTATTTGACGGGCCTCGGCGAACTCCCGAATCCCCTGTTACCCAGCGGGAGATGGATATCGCCGCTTCTATCCAGAGCGTTACCGAAGAAATTATGCTGCGCATCGTACGGTTTACGCATCAAAAAACAGGGATGAAAAATCTGGTGCTGGCCGGCGGCGTCGCTCTCAATTGCGTCGGTAACGGCCGTATATTGCGGGAAGGCCCGTTTGAGAATATCTGGATACAGCCCGCGGCAGGTGATGCCGGAGGGGCTCTGGGGGCAGCCTTGTTCGTTTATTACCAACTGCTGGATAAAGAACGCTCTGTCGACAACCGGCATGATTTGCAGTCCGGGTCTTTGCTTGGCCCCCGCTTTTCCAATGAACAAATACGTCAGTTCCTCGATTCCGCCGGTGCAGTTTATTCGTTTTATGATGACGAATTGTCGCTGCTGGATCAACTGACGTGTGATATCGATGACGGCAAAGTTATCGGATGGTTTCAGGGAAGAATGGAATTCGGGCCGCGTGCACTGGGAGGGCGCAGTATTCTCGGTGATGCCCGCAACGAACAGATGCAATCAAAAATGAATTTGAAAATCAAATTCCGCGAATCCTTCAGACCTTTCGCCCCGAGCGTACTGTGCGAGCAAGCCAGCGATTTTTTTGAACTCAACAGCGAATGTGAAAGTCCGTATATGCTGCTGGTTGCCCCGGTGCAAAAGAGTAAACGGATCGACTTGAACGGACAGGAAACGGGTTTAACCGGAATTGACCTGCTCAAGGTCAAACGCAGTCAGGTCCCGGGGGTAACGCATGTGGATTTCTCGGCGCGTGTCCAGACGGTAGATGCCCAGCGGCACGGCCGTTATTATCGGCTTCTGGAGCGATTCAAACAGAAAACCGATTGTCCTCTGGTTATTAACACAAGCTTCAATATTCGCGGTGAACCGATCGTCTGTACGCCGGAAGATGCCTATCGATGCTTTCTGGCTACGCACATGGATGTACTGGTGCTTGAAAATTTTGTCCTGTATAAAGACCACCAGCCCGAAATGAAACAACAGGACATCGACAAATATATGTCGCGATTTGAATTGGATTAAGGACTCTTTATGGCACTGGTGTCGTTAAACTTAAAACCCTCAGAAAAACAGCTTCGCGAGTTTGGAGAAATTACGCTCTGCATGTGCAACGTCATCGGATTGCTGTTGTTTTGGCTGGGCGGTTTGCCAACCGCCGGACTGATAATCTTCTGTCTATGCGGGTTAGCGGTTTTTGCTCTTAGCCGGCTTTCCGTTCGGCTTGTCAAACCTATTTATCTGGGACTTATCGTGCTGACGTTCCCTATCGGCTGGGCGGTCAGCCATATCTTTATGGCGTTTTTCTATTTTGTTATTATCGGCTTGGTCGGACTGATCTTCAAAATACTGAAACGCGATCCTTTGCATCGCCGCTACGATCCACAAGCTGAAAGCTACTGGATCCCATACCGACACAATCGAACGGCCAGAGACTATTTTCATCAGTTTTAGCGATATTAAAAACAGGATGTTCAGAATGTCTGAAGAAAAAGATTTTGAAAAACTGTCACAGCAGAAGCGAACTTCGCTGGCAGGCGAGTTCATCGAATTCCTCAAGCATAATAAAAAATGGTGGCTGCTTCCGATCCTTTTGATTCTTCTTGGATTAGGCCTGTTGGTCCTGCTGAGCAGCTCAGCGGTAGCGCCCTTTATCTACCCGCTGTTTTAAGTCGGTTGTTCCGAATTGATGGATACCGAGGAATGACCAAAGACAAGACCATCCGAATCGCAGCATCACTGGTTATTATTGCCATGCTGGCAGTATTGTGGGGACGGCAGAGCGACCTTGCCTATAATGTTGCCCAACAGCGGGCAATTCTGCTGGGACGTTATACGCTGGATAC
>CAZYQN010000045.1:0-2598 GCA_964649955.1 uncultured Pirellulales bacterium | reverse complement strand
GGATATGCTTTTGACTTAAAACGGCTTGAACAGCATTTTTTATCCGAAGAGACCTTCCGCAAATCCGTTGCATGTACAGAATCTATGCGTCTTCTCGAAGAAGCACGCAAGGTCTGCGATGCCAACGGAATCACGCTGATCGTTATCTATGCCCCCGATACCCCCCATGTGCTGATTGATCAGATTGTATCTCGGGTTCCCCCGGAGCAGCTTCATGCCTTTATGGGTATGAGAGTCAAGAATCTGCCCGCTCCCGAAGCTCTCGGTGCATCATTGCAGGCCGGAACCGCCGTACGCGAAACGGTACTTAAGCAGTTCTGCAGCGAGAACAATATCAAGTTCATCAGCCTGACCGATATTCTAAAACAAAAAACTGCCGAAGGACGACGGACCTACTATTCGTACGACCAGCACTGGACCCCTGAAGGGCATGAAGTGGTGGCCGAATATTTAAGTAAGCAAATTATTACTGATTAAACGCGCGAGGACTCAATGCCATACATCACCAATACTGACACACAGCGGGCAGAGATGCTTAAACAAATCGGACTGAAGCCCGAAGACCTCTTTGCCGAAATTTCGAAAGAACTTCTCTGCGGTAAACTGAATCTCCCGGAAGGTCTCAGCGAACAGGAAGTACGAACCCATCTGGCGGAACTGGCCGGCAAGAATTATATTCACTTGACCTGCTTCCTCGGCGGCGGATTTTACGACCATTTTATTCCGGCGGCAGTATATGCCCTGGCCGGACGGTCGGAATTCTATACCGCCTATACCCCTTACCAGCCGGAAATATCGCAAGGCACACTCCAGGCAATCTACGAATTTCAATCGATGATCTGCCGCCTGACGGAAATGGAGGCTTCCAATGCCTCGATGTATGACGGCGGCACAGCCTTGTACGAAGCCATGATGATGGCCTTGCGCATCACCGGCCGTAATAAAGTCATTATGGACGATTCGGTCAACCCGATCTATCGGGTTATGATTCAATCTTATACGCGAAATCTGAACATCGAATTAATTCAGACCAGCAATGCTGACGGTCTGGCCAATCGCGAAGCCATATTGAAAGCGCTTGACGACAAAACGGCAGCGATAATGGTGCAAAATCCAAACTTTTTCGGCTGTATCGATGATGTCAGCGATCTTGCTGAGGCTGCCCATAAAAAAGGGGCTTTGGTAATCGCATCCTGTTATCCGATTTCGCTGGGTATCCTGAAAACCCCCGGTGAAATGGGCGTTGATATTGTTACCGGCGAAGGACAAAGTCTCGGATTACCGATGTCTTTCGGCGGGCCGTATCTGGGCTTTATGGCAACACGAAAACAGTATGTGCGCCAAATGCCCGGCCGTATCGTCGGTCAAACCACCGATAATCAGGGACACCGGGGCTTTGTTCTGACGCTGCAAACGCGCGAACAGCATATTCGCCGCGATAAAGCAACGTCCAATATATGCTCCAACGAAGCCCTTTGTGCGTTGACCGCCCTGATTTATGTCAGTCTGATGGGAAAAGACGGCCTCAAAAAAACCGCCCAGCTCTGTGCCGACAAAGCCAGTTATGCTTACCAGCGATTGACGGCCATCCCCGGCGTAAAACCGCGTTTCCGTTCTAAATGGGTGTTTAATGAAATGGTATTGGATCTGCCCTGTGATGCGGCAACCGTAATCGGCAAACTCATTGAGAAGGGTTATGCCGCGGGATTCCCCTTAAGCCGATATTATGACGGAATGGATAATTCCATTCTGATTGCCGTTACCGAAAAACGCACGAAGCAGGAAATCGGAATGCTTGCAGAAGAACTGGAAGCTATTCTTTAAACTCTTTGGTCCGGAACACAAAAAAGGAGGGCTTTTTTTTCAAAGCCCTCCTTTTTTAACGTTTGGTCTTATCGCATCCGGACAACTTTTTTATTGAACACAATCCGGCATTAAGCCGCAATTGAGCCATTCAGCGGCCAGCATCGCAAAATCAGCAATATTGACAATACAGTCGCCATTGATGTCATACGTAGCATCCGGCTTGAGCGACGCAATGCAGACACTGCCATTCGGTTTATCAGCGATATACAGCCGGGCGACTTCCATCTCTGAAAGGTCATAGTTGTAAATCCGAACTTCATCCAGCGAACCGTTCATCCAGCCCTCAGGATTCGTGTCAAAGTACTTGCCGCCCAGGCAGAGCATTCCATCGTCAGCACCGCCCAGCCTGAAACTGCCGCTGCTAACCAATTCGCCATTCTTATAGAAAGATGCAACCGAACCATCAAAGGCGATCGTACAATAAACCCATGTTCCAATCTCCAAGAATGCATTCGAGGAGGTAAGGGTGGCTTTGCTGCTCGACAGAGCGAGATTGCCATTGCCGTTCGTAAGAACACGCCAATCCGTTCCACTCTCGCCACCTTTGCAAATAATGTTCTGAGTTACATAGGTACTTTTCGGTCCGCTCCAGTTTATCCAGAAGCTGACGGTCAACATGCCACTCAAATCAGATATACCCCAGGTCCCTGCACTTGCCCAGCTTTCTGTTGTGGGAACAGAGCCGCTTTCACACAGAATCGAGATACCGTTGTTCACCTGGCCGGTGACAAA
>CAZYQN010000044.1:0-30953 GCA_964649955.1 uncultured Pirellulales bacterium | reverse complement strand
TTCCCAAGCTTGATACGCGTGTTCGATTCACGTCGCCCGCATTGATTGTTGGCTCAAAAATGAGGTTTTTTCAGGTTTTTTCCACTCCACTTTTTTTCCAGCGTCAATCCAGCGTCACGGACATTCCACCTTTGAGTCTACTGCCAGCGGGTTGTGAGTCCACTGCAAGAGCACTTTGAACAAGTGCCGGGAAAAAGAGAGGCTTAAATCTGGAAAATTAAGTCGGGAAAATGGATATGTCAAGGACTTGACAGTAAATCCCATTTCCCTTTTGCCCTGTGTTCCTGCTGGATAGAATCATACCTATCTATCGGTAGCGACTAATATCTTATGACACCTTCTGTACAAGATGGAGCATATCTATATAGCCGTCTACATTAAGACTTTATCAAAAAACTATATTATAGATAATCTTTGTAGTGTTCAAGAAAAATCCAAATAATCAGCACTAAATAAATTTTTCCCTGTTTCAAGGGTAATTTTAATCCGATTATGCTATATGGTAATAGAGAAAGACAGAAATGATGGGGAGTTTTTTACAGAAACAAGGGATTTTTAATGCTGGTCTTGTTTCTGAAAAGCGGTAAACCATTCTGTAAACAAATATAGGACCCCAAAAATGAGCATTGCGAAAACCGTAACATTCGCCCTTAGTTGTCTGGTGCTATCATTTGTCCCGATTAATCATGTCTCGGCCTGTCCGCTCAGTGATTTAGATGGGGACTGTGAAACGGATATGATTGATCTGGTTATTTTGGGGGAGCAATGGCTAAATCCTGTTGGGTGTCTTGGATTTGCAAATGCATGTGCGGATTTTGTGGGTAATGATGGCGTAAACCTGCAAGACTTTGCAATTCTTGCTCAGGAGTGGGAACTTAAGCTGAACTTTCCCGTGGTGATAAATGAAATTCATTACAACCCTGATTTGCCGTATGAATTAGTGGAGTTTGTTGAACTTTATAATGCAGGCAATAAGGAAATCGATTTGTCCGGGTGGTACTTCAGTAAAGGGATATCATATACATTTCCCGCAAACACAATCCTTTCTGCCGGTGCTTATCTTGTCATTTCGGAAAACGCTTACGTTCGTATAATTTCTCCAATAACAAGTGTTTCTGCCAAATACGGGACAAGTATTTCTCTCCTTTTGGGACCTTTTACCGGCAGTTTGGATAATGAAGGTGAAGAAATTGTGCTCCGCGATGACAATGGCATGGTAGTGGATCAAGTTGACTATAAACTCGGTTTTCCTTGGCCGACGGTAGGTGATGCAGTTCCGGACGATGGTACCAATCCGGGTTCCGGCCATTCCATCCAATTGGCAAATCCGGCATTCGATAACAACTTAGCCGCCAACTGGCGCAGCGCCTATCCAACGCCCGGTGCGGCAAACACGGCCGTTTATGCAGAAAATCTTCCCCCTCTGATTCGACAAGTTGTACATAATCCTGATTTACCAACGACCACAGATATAGTGACAGTATCTGCCAAGGTTACCGATAGCGATGGTGTATCTTCAGTACTCCTTCTGTATCAGGTTGTTACTCCCGGCAGCTATATCAGCATAAAGGATACTATCTATAATTCGTGGACTTCGCTGGCAATGCATGATGACGGGATCAATGGAGACCAATTCGCACAAGATTCAGTGTACAGTGTTCAGCTTCCGGCTGCAACACGACAGCATCGCTATCTGATTCGCTATCGGATTCTGGCTCAGGATAACGATGGACGCAGCATTACGGTGCCTTACGCCGATGACCCTCAGTCTAATTTTGCATATTTTGTGTACAACGGTGTTCCGGCCTGGACCGGGGCTATTCGACCTGGCGTAACCGCCCCCGTAACATATGGGGCCGAGGTGATGAATGCACTTCCGGTGTATCATCTTATCAGCAAACAAACCGATGTGGAAACCGCAACCTGGTACAGCAAATATACAGGCGAAGACTATCTCTGGTACGGAACCATGGTTTATGACGGCAAGGTTTATGACCACATCAGATATAGGGCGCGCGGAGGGGTCTGGCGCTATGCTATGGGTAAAAATATGTGGAAATTTGACTTTAACCGAGGTCACTACTTCCAGGCCCGCGATGATTATGGCAAAAAATACGACACCAAATGGGATAAGCTCAATTTCTCGGCCTGCATTCAGCAGGGAGATTATCAGCATCGCGGAGAACAGGGAATGTTCGAAGCGGCCGGATTCAAGCTGTTTAACCTGATGGGCGTCGAAGCCCCCAAGACACACTGGGTGCAGTTCCGTATTATTGACCAAGCCAATGAAAACGGTTCCACCCAGTACAACGGTGACCTGTGGGGGCTTTATCTGGTTCTTGAGCAGATGGATGGCTATTATTTGGATGAACATGATCTTCCCGACGGCAATCTTTATAAAATCGAAAATTACGCCGGTTCCCTCAACAACCAGAGTGCTATACAGTCGATCAACGGTTCTGACTATACGACATTCAGAAATGCTTGGTATAATGTTTCAAAAAAGCCCACGGAATCATGGTGGCGCCAAAATGTGGATTTGAACCGATATTACAGTTATCGTTGCATTGTGGAAGGCATCCACCATGGTGATATCGGCTATGGCAAAAACTACTTTTTTTATCATAATCCGCTCACTGGAATCTGGGCCATGTATCCTTGGGATTTGGATTTGACATGGGCCAACAATATGTACGGGAATGGAGAAGAGCCGTTTAAAAGTACAAGCTATGGAGCGATATTCAATCATTCAGCAATAAAAATTGAATATCAGAATCGACTGCGTGAATTCCATGACCTGCTTTATAACACTGACCAGCTGCATGCGTTGCTTGATGAGTTGGCTGCAATCATCGACGCCCCAGACGGAAATTTGTCCATTGTAGATGTCGATAGGGCCATGTGGGATTATAATCCCATTATGATAAATAGTTCCATCGTCAACACCTCTAAAGCCGGACAGGGACGCTTCTATCAGCAGGCTGTGACGAAAGATTTTCCGGGCATGGTACAGATTATGAAAAATTATGTGATAGGTTACCGTGCCTTCAATACCTATTCCGAAGACTTGGCCATCCCCGCTACACCTGTCATTACCTATATCGGCCAGCCGGGTTATCCCGAAAATGACCTGCAATTTCAAACCACGGCGTTCAGCGATCCGCAGGGCCCCGGAACATTTGCGGCAATCCAATGGCGAATTGCAGAAGTGCAGGACTATTCGTCTCTGATAGGCCGTCCGACCGAACCCCTCAAATTCGAAATTGAACCGGTCTGGGAGAGCGACGAACTGACGACATTTGCCAATACTGTTCGTATCCCCGCAGATGGAATCAAGCCGGACCATATGTATCGTGTCCGCTGCAAAATGAAAGATACCTCCGGCCGATGGAGTCACTGGTCAGCGCCTGTCCAATTTGTTGCCGGTACAGCAATAAACGCCGATATCCTTATGTACTTACGCGTTACCGAGCTGATGTACAATAACGGCGATGCCGATTTTATTGAATTGAAAAATACCGGCCCGACCGTACTGGATATCAGCGGTGTCTCGATTACCAGCGGCGTGACATTCAGTTTCGCCAAGGGGAATGTAACTACTCTTGCCCCCGGTGATTTCGTGCTGGTAGTCAAAGATACTTCATCTTTCCGGCAGCAGTATGGCACCGGTCTTGATGACAAAATCGCAGGCAATGTTGCAGACGGCAATTTCTCGAATAGTGGGGAAAAAATTAAAATCGAAGATACTTGGAATGGTACAATTGTCGAATTTGAATACAGCGATGGGCGGGGCTGGCCGCTGGCTGCGGATGGTGCCGGCCATTCATTGATTCCGCAGGACGATGCAATTGCCGGTCAACGACTTGGAATACTGGATTTCGGAGGTAATTGGCGTCAAAGCACCTACATCGACGGCTCGCCCGGCTCCGATGATCCTGCACCGATTGCAGGTCTTGTCATCAATGAGGTTATGGCACATACCGATTACAACAATCCAGCGTATCCCGACCACGATAGTAATGACTGGATTGAGCTGTATAATGCCTCCGCTTCAAACATCTACTATGACAGCAATTGGTATTTAAGTGACGATTCTGACGATCTCAAGAAGTGGTCCTTGCCTGTCGGCACGCTTTCTGCGGGTAGCCATGTCAGCTTCGATGAGGTCACAGGTTTCCATAATCCCGTTTCAACCGGTTTTGGCCTGGATAAAGCCGGCGAGCAAATCTTTCTGTCTTTTCTGCCTGGCACAACTCAAGATCGCGTTGTCGATTGTATAAAATTTAAGGGCCAGGAAAACAGCATCTCGCTGAGCCGATACCCTGACGGCCAAAGCTTCTGGTTTCACGCGTCTCCTCCGACGCGTGACACCGCCAATAAGAATCCAGTGGAACATCTCATCATCAGTGAGATTATGTACCACTCCCCTGCGGGAGAGCCTAATGACTACATCGAGTTGTATAATCCGACCGCTACGCAGGTAGAGCTGTGGACTCAAACGGGGGCATGGGCAGTAGAGGGAGGAATTGATTTTGTATTTCCACCTTCGACAACACTTTCGTCCGAAAGCAGATTTGTTCTGGTAGGATTTGACCCTGTCGTCGATACAGTTGCTTTTGATGCATTCAAGACGACCTACGGTAATTCTGCCTTGACGGCCGGAGTTAACATATTCGGTCCCTATTGCGGTGCCTTGGCAAATTCTGGAGAACGCCTTGCCTTGGTAAAGCCGCAGGATTCGGATGATCCCGCGGACCCGACAGCGATCTCCTGGATCATCGTGGATGAGTGCATTTATGCCGATTGCTCGCCCTGGCCGACAGAGCCTGACGGAACCGGCGAGGTTCTTTTACGTCTGAATGCCTCCGATCCGGCGGCTTCCGGAAATGATCCGGCTAATTGGGATAACGCTGCACCCTCCCCGGGACTCTGACAGGCTTGTTCATAATCATCTTCTTTAGTCCCTTTATAGGGCTAAGCAAATACTGCAGAAATCATTTTTACTGCCAGCATTTTATATATGACAGCCGCAGGAAACAAACAATTCGATCAGTTTTTCTTTTTCAATGTTCCAGGCAATGACCGTAAATGCCGTCGGTACAGCCGTTTGGCTGGTTAGCTGAAGCAGCGGACTTTTCTGTATGATCCGGCCGCAGACGCTTTCAACAAAAGCCGATTTGTTCTTAAATACGACATTGCCTTTTAGCCGTAATACAGTGTCGCCAAGCTGGTTCAGAACTGCATAAAATGCGGTTTGGTCAAGCGGTATATCTGAGGTTAAGGAGACGGCAATTATTTTCTCGGGAGCACACTGTTTCAATTGAAGGTGATGATTGCGATGTTCAATACTTTCTAAAAATGCTGATTTAACAATCCCAAATGATGTATCACAGCATTGAACGGCTGCGTTTAAATCTGTCAATATCCGGTAGAGTCCGTTCAGTTCTTTTTTGCTGATCCGGTCACATTTATTTATCACGATGGCGTCTGCCCACAACACTTGTGAGACAGCGGGTTTCAGGAATGCGGCTATCTTGGTAAAATTTTCAGCATCGATAACACAGATATTTCCCCGCAGACGAAATCGTCCGGCGTGCGGCCCTTCGGCTAAAAATGCTTCGATATCAGCCGGTTCTGCAATGCCTGTGGCCTCAATCAGGACGACCTGATAGTTACCATCAACAATATGAGACATCGCTTTAAGAAAGTCTGTCTTAGTGCAAATGCAGAACAGACTGCCTTTGTTGATTTCAAACCGACGTATATCACGCCGCTCGATCAGCGAGCCATCTATGCCGATACGTCCGAATTCATTAATAATCAGTGCCGGCATTCTATTTGTGAAAAACGGTATGGACAATAGCGCATTCAGCATGGTTGTCTTACCCGCACCAAGATAGCCGCCAATTATCCATACATCGATTTGATTGTTATTTGTTTTTGTCATTCTTCAACATGCAAAATCTTAAATGTCTTTGAGCCATTCTTTAACGACGACAACTTCAGGGACGCGGCAAAGCGTTTTAACCTGATATTTTGCTAAAACCACTGTGGGAGTCTGGTTGAGAGCGATTCCGAAACCGGCAATGAGTTTTTCCTCTTCGATAAGCTCAATGTTGATGTCTACTACTCCCAATTCCCTGATTGCCTGGTTGACGTTCTCCTGAAGCTCGGTCATTTTGTCATCCTTTTTACCCAACAGGTAAAGTGATGCTTTTTTTCGCTGGATGCGAAGTCGGAATTTTTCGTTGATACGTTTTTGAATAGCGGCAATCAGTTCGTCGCGAGGTGGAATCCGTGAGACAAATACGATCTCTCCGTCAATACAGATGGTGGGGACATTACGTACCATCAACGATGTCATAAATACCAATGACTCTCGATACTTGATTTTGTGCTCATGCCAGATAACAATGCCTTTAAACTTAGGTACAACTCGTTTTACGGCATCGACCATATATTGACAGGGTGCACAGGCTTCTGAATCGAGCGTAATAATATCAACGACAACCTTATCAGCCTGCCCGTATTCGTCCATGTCCAAGTGATTGTCATCGGTGATCTGGTAAGCCATTTGGCGAACGACATCACGTTGGTAGGGATCATGGACTATTTGTGCTATGGCCTGAATGTTTTCGGTTGGCGTAGCGTAAGGCAGATCACAGCCCGGCGCCAGAATGAATCCTTCATCGCCTGCAATTTCGAGACAGGCCAGCGTATTTTTCTGTGCATCGAGAGGTGTTCCCAGTAGCAGGACGCTGGTCAACTGAAGATTGCCGCCGAAACTGACATTGTGTATTTCACATTCACGCCGGACATAGTCCAGCGGTATATTTTCATCAATTGAAATGTTATTGCACCCCGTTTGTGCCATTACAGGGATATTTTGTTGAGCATGTCCGCACACAAAAAAGGAACTGAGGGTTTCTCGATTACGGATATTATTAAAGATATCTTTGGCATACGGGAGTACAAATTGTGTAAATTGATCCGGGCCGATCTGACTGGTCATTGGATCAACCAGCGCGATTACATCGCATCCGGCATCAATGTAATAATCACTCATTGCTTTGCATACATTGCGGCAAAAACTCAACAGCGTATGAACGTATTCAATATTGTCGAACATCTTCATGAAAATATCCGTTCCCAGCAGGTGAAGTGCCAGTGTAAAAGGGCCGGTAATAAGGCCGTATACTGCCAAATCGGGGTTGTTTTTTCGAATTCGTCGAGTAGCGTCCAAGGCTACTTTGATACGTCCGACATCAGGCCCCGGTACACACAACTCTTCAAGTTTTGTGCCGTTGCACAATGGATGCTTCACCACAGCCGGTGGATTTTCTTTGGCCCAGACCAGATCGCAACCCAAGGCCTCAGCCTCAATCTGCAAATCAAACATAGCCGGTATTCCGTCCGGGCGATATAATTCGACTGCTTTCTGGATACCTTGTTCAATTGAAAGAGCAGATTTTAAATAGGTTTCCGCATCTTGGCCAATTAGCATCCCTGCATGGCATCCAACAAATGGAACCCAAGGAACACGATCTGTTTTTCGGCATAAAAAAGCCTGCTTAATACGCTGTTTTCCTGTCACTGTATGACTCCTGTCTAATTCTTAAGCTGTTTTTGATAAAAAATCTGATCGCATCATAAAAACACGGGACAGTCTATCCACTTCAAAGTGATGAGGCTATTAATGTTGTGTTTTCCTTTATCACTATTCTGCTATTTAGATAAACCAGTGCTCTGAAAAGGATTTTTCGCAACTCCGAGGTCTTTTGTATAAGTGGAATAAGGGATATATATCTATTATAATTATTATATATTTATAGATTTTGGCAAAATGTATCGTGAAAGCCTGTGTTTAAGGTTTATTTTTTCAATTAATTACAATTGAAACGGACAAATTTTTATTTTTTACTTTTCTTGACAAAATTCAGCGGAAATTTACAATACAAGGAATGTTTTTCTGAAACGGAGGAGAGTTCTTTGAGTCTTAACATATGAAAAGTTATCGTTATAATCGGTGGCGTGGTTTTACGGGCGAAATAGAGTCAAAGTCAGCTATATGAAGGGAGATAATTCATTGCTGATGAAATGTTTAAGAAGAACAAATCGCATCGGCAAAAGATGGACGATTCACTTTGACGGCTGAGGGAAGCAGGGATGCAGGCAGGATTTAAAAATTACATTGTTGAGGCTTTTAATGCTCGTCCTTTGGGAATGCCAATTCCTCCAAATTGGATTGTGATAGGAGCTTTCGGGATGTTGGGATTCCTTAATCCGGGTTTTTGGGTATTAGGGGCGGGAGTGGAGTTGGGCTATCTTTTGATGCTTATCAAGAATGTCCGGTTTCGCCGCTTTGTTAACGGGCAGGTACAGCATCGATTACATCGTGAAGGTTACGTGAAACTGCAGGAATCCATTGACCAATTAGAAGATGACCAGCAGGCACGATACCGAGGGCTGGAGGATCGCTGTCGCCGGATACTTAAGCAGCTTTCACTTTCCGATAATCCCGCTGCGGTTTCTGCTCAAGGAGAGGGACTACGCCGTCTCTTATGGATTTTCCTGCGGCTGCTGTTGACCCGTCAGGCTATTTTGCGGACTCTTGAAGAATCCCAGGGACGCGGATCCAAATCGCTGGATCTTCGAATTCAAGAACTCGAAGATAGACTGAAGGCACAAGAACTGGGGGAAAATCTGCGAAAAAGTTTTCAGTCCCAAGCGGACATTCTCCGTCAGAGAAAAGAAAAACAAAATGAAGCCCGCGACAAACTCGTTTTTATAGAAGCGGAATTGGTTCGTATACAGGAGCAGGTGGAACTGCTTCGTGAACAAGCAGTGATTTCAACGGGAACCGAAGTGGTCTCCAACCGAATCGATCACATCGCCGAGACACTGGGTGACACTACGCGTTGGATTAAAGAACAACAACAAATATACGGCGGTGTTGAGGATTTGCTTGAAGAACCTCCGCCGCTGTCTGCTTCACCGATGGAAAGGCAATCGCAATGAAATCACAACTTCCGCCTTGGGCGACAGAAATGTGCGACTTATTTCGTTCCGGGTCAACATCACAATTTATACTGCATGGGAATGTGTTTGATGTTATACCAGCGATGTTGCCCAAAGGAGCGATGGCTTTATCACTTCAGGAGTATCTCCAGGAAGTCATGTTTGCAGGATATGATGTTGTATTGCGTTATGACAGGGGCAAAGGCATTCGGGCCGTCCGAGGTGAAAAGGACTGGTCGGAATGGTTTGAGCAGGCGAGCGGATTGGGTTCGGGGATGATGACTGGTATTCGCGAGCCCGGTAAAGCGCTGGAGTTGATTGACCGATATCTGCTTCGTACTCTGAATCTTCAGGCTATAAAAAACACAGAGGCAGGACAGCGCAAGATCGCCGTTATTATTGATTTTGCTGAGTTTGTTGTTCCCCAAGGCAATTCGCTTCAACTGGGAGGGGAATTCAGTACCAATGTTGTTAAAATCCTCGGCTGGGCTAATGACCCCGCAATTCTAAGGTCAAATATAGTTACTGTCTTGATTACAGAAGGTCTGCATGATCTGAATGAATTGGTTGTTGAAAATCCACATAGTACCAAGTTGAATATCCCTCTGCCCGGCGAAGAAGACGTACGAGAATATTTGCAGTTGCTTATCGAACAGACGTTTACGGATTTGTCTAAAAAATGTGATGTTTCGATGAATGTTCTTGCCCGTCGATTGACAGGCTTAAGCCGAGTAAGCGTACGAACAGTCCTTTCTTTAGCATTAAAAAAAGACGGACGAATCACTGCTGAGTGGCTCAGCAAAATGAAAAAAAGTCTCATCGAAAGGGAATGTCAGGGATTACTGGAGTTTCTTGAATCGCCCTATACATTGGATCATGTTGCGGGCCATAATGCAGCCAAAACCTGGTTACGTGAAGATACTACCCTGTTGCGGAAAAATGTCTATCATGCATTGCCGATGGGGTATTTGATTACTGGCAGAATCGGGACCGGTAAGACTTTTTTGGTGCAATGCTGGGCCGGTGAACTCGGGATTCCCTGTCTGGTGTTCAAGAATTTCCGTGATCGATGGGTTGGTGCGACAGAATCAAATCTTGAAAAAATCTTTTCGATTTTGCATGCACTGGGGCAGGTTGTGGTGTTTGTGGATGAAGCTGACCAAGCAGCCGGAAAACGGGAAAGCGGTCAGGGGGATAGCGGTCTTTCCGGTCGAATTTATGCGATGCTGGCCAAAGAAATGTCCGATACGCGAAACCGCGGGCGAATTCTGTGGGTTTTTGCAACGAGTCGGCCGGATTTGCTGGAAGTGGACTTAAAACGACAGGGAAGACTGGACGTTCATATTCCTCTCTTTGCCCCGCAGAGCTGCGGGGAAATGCGCACGCTGTTTTGTGCTGTGGCAAAAAAATTAAAATTTCCTTTAACCGAAGAGGATCTTCCCGACCTTCCGGAAACGATGGTTTTGGGGGGGAATGAAGTTGAAGGTGTTCTGGTGCGGGCGCTAAGAGTCTATGAACTGGCGGCGGATCCCAAACCTTCTTTGAAAGATGTCTTGGCACGGACACTTCATCAAGTACGTCCCAATGCACATACCAAAAAGCTGGAGTATATGGATCTAATCGCGGTCAGAGAATGCACCGATGAGCGGTTTTTGATTCCGCAATTCCAGAATATTGCTCCCGAACAACTGGAACAGAGAATCGAAGAAATGAGGAGATTTGTATAGAAATGGGACTGTTGGAGAAATTACAGGCTCTCGGGTGTCAACTGAAACTGGTGCAGATGATTCCCAAGACAACAACGACACCTGAAAAAATTGATACCCGAAGTGTCACATTGGAGGAATTGACCACTGAACTTCAGGCCGAGAATATTCGAATATTGGCCGAGTCGCCAGTCGAGTTGACGATTGCATTTGAAAAAATTTTTGCAACAGCCGGGATTGTATTGCAGTCTAATGGATGGACGATTGAACGTGTGAATGAGCTGCTGCACACCCCGCCATTCCATGAAATGGAGTCCGGCTGTCTTCAAAAAGCATTGATCCAGCGACTGGCCGATGAAAAAGTTTCGACGGAGGATATGGTCAAAGAAGCTTTGTCGAAAGATCAGGCATTGGATGCATTTGAAACGTTTATCGAAAAAAAGGCCAAAGAACGATCTGCTGCCAGACGAATGCATCTCGTGGAAATCGAAAAGCAAATAGGAATGCTTGAGCAGGAAAAAAAACGATTGCTGCAGGATGATCGGAATGAACCCGATCGGCTGCTGGAATGGAAACAAAAAAAGAAAACTTACGAAAATGAGATACTCAGCATTGTGAATTTGCTGATAAACACAAACGGGCATATTTTAGGCAAAGGTTTTTCTGTGCAGGATAAGGCCGAGTAAATGCTACTCACATTTCCTCTGAAAGGATAAAGTATGGCAATTTTAGCACGGGTAAAAAGATTGTTTTCAGGATTTATCAGTCTTTTCATCAGCGGGATTGAAAGGCGTAATCCGGAGGCTTTGATTGAGGCGGCTCGTCAGGAGTTTCGTGATCGAATGGCTCAGTATAATCTGGCGCTTGCTCAAATGGCCGGTATTGCCGAGCGTCTTAAATCGCAAATTACTTTCAAGGCCAACAAAGCCAAAGACCTTGAACGACGTATTCTGGCCAATCATCAGGCGGGTAACCTTGAGTTGGCTGGGAGCCTGGCTCGTGAATTACAGGAACTCCGTGCCGATCTGGATACGGATACCAAAGAATTAAATGATACCGAAGAGGCCTATCAGGGAAATCTGCGTCAGGCTAAAGTGGCTCAGAAAGAATTTGAAGATAAAATCCGCAAATTGGACAAGCAATTGTCTCAGGTTAAAATCAAAGAAGCCCAAGCGGAGGCGGCAAGTGCTTTGGGAAACGTAGCGTTTAAAGTCGGCGATATGGGCGATACCATGAAAACTGTAGAGGAAGTGTTGGCCAAACGCTATGAGGTTTCCGCAGGAAAGGCAAGAGTCGCTAAAGATATTGTAGATATGGACCGTATCCGGGAAAAAGAAAATGAACGCAAGGCGCTGGAACAAAACGCATTGGCAGAATTTCTAGCCGGCCAGGGAATTCAGGCGACGTCTCCCGCCGGGCCGGATTCGGTTGTGAATAAAGAAATAGGACCTTCTCAGCAGAGCGGGCAGGGCAATTAGTGTGTACGTGCGAATGAATGCAGAAAAGATGCGGTATTGAAAACAATAGGACAGGAAAGGCAAGGTGTGTTATGGAGTCGCAGGAACGAAAAATTACACCTCTGGGAATGTTTATCTCGGTATTATTAATCCTTGGATTGGTGGGCCTTGGTGCATATATGATTTGGGATCGGTACATGGCCGAACATCCTTCATCTTCCGTCAGCAAATCCGGAGTGGAGTCGGAAGTTGCACGTGTCGAAGAACCTGATATCACGGGTGTGACGACAGTCAAGGAATATCAATATATTCCTGCCGAGCGGCTTGCTCCCGTCAAAGGGGTTAGCCAGTACAAATGGGATGCAGAGCAGAAAGTTTTGCGGTTTTCCTACAATGTATGGGCCGGCTGGCTTCCTGTCATTGCTGCCAATAAAGGTGTAAAACCCAATGAGGAAAGTGTTTTCTTCAAAAAATACGGCTTTCGCGTTGAGATGGTGCTGATGGACGATCCTGTGACCGCCCGCGATGCCTTTGCAGCAGGGGAAGTGCATACCCTGTGGGGAACGGCGGATATGATTGTGCTTTTTGCACCTGAACTTATCCGCGATTCTCGTACTTCACCGCGTGTGGTTCAGCAGATCGACTGGTCCAACGGCGGCGACGGGATCGTCGTCCGGAATGCAATCCGATCAGTTGCTGATTTGCGCGGCAAAACGATCGCTTTGGCGCAGAATTCACCGAGTGAGTATTATTTAACGTCGCTTTTGCTCAGCGCCGGTATGAAGCCCGCCGATGTCCGAACGAAATATACAGCCACGGCATTTGAAGCCGCGGCGGCATTTGTCGCCGATAAGTCTGTGGATGCTTGTGTCTCTTGGGCGCCGGATATTTATAACATTCCTGATCGTGTAGCCGGGACGCGGATTTTGTGCAGCACTGCAGAATCCAACAAACTGATTGCAGATGTGTATGCATTTCGTGCTGATTTTGCGCAAGATCATCCTGATATTGTGAAAGGGCTTGTAGCGGGGATTTTTGAAGGTATGGATTTGGTCAAAGAAAATCCTGAAGAAGCTGCCAAATGGATGGCGGATGCTTTTGGTATGAAGCCTGATGAAGTCATGAGCATGCGAAGCGATGCACACCCGACGAACTTCGCGGAAAATGTGCAGTTTTTTCTCAATGCCTCCAATCCGACTAATTTCGAACGGACTTGGCAGAATGCCAGTTATGTCTATCGAGAGCTCGGCAGAATTAACAATCCTGTCCCGTTTGACCAAGTTATGGACTTTACCGTCATTCAAAAACTTCAAAAGGCGGGAACATTTGCCCATCAGGAAGATGAAAGTGTAGCGACATTTACCCCCGGCAGCTATAAAGTCATTCAGGCGGAGTCGCCTATTTTGACTCAGACGATTCGAATCAATTTTTATCCGAATTCGGCTAATCCCTATGAGGCGGCACGTGACAAATTCGGCAATGTTATTACCGGCAAATTATATGATTCCGGGGTGGACGCTACTCTGGAGCAAGTTGCTCGATTGTCCGGACAATTTGACCGGGCTGTTGTATTGATCGAAGGACATACGGATTCAAGTATGCAGGGTCGTGTTCCCGTACAGGCCGTGAAAGATTTAAGTCTTGCCAGAGCAGAAGCGATCAAGCAGGCATTGATTGACAAGTATAAATTTGATCCGAACAAATTTATCGTACAGGGCGTCGGCTGGGAAAAGCCTGCCGATTTAAAAGATCCATTAAATCATGCACTGAATAGGAGGGTTGAAATCAATGTCTATCCGCCTGAACAGCAATAAGGGATCCGCTAAGATTGTGCCTGTAATCGTCATCGGTATTATATTTATTATTCTACTGATGAATATCCTGGGGCGTTCCCCAAGGCATGTGCACAATTCCTCTTCCCGTTCCGCAAATTCGGGAACAAAAGTATCGTGGCCACCCGTCAATCCACTAGTGAATATGCTTAATGATTCTTCCGGGCCTGCAAATGCCCCACGTGAAGGAATAGCCATTGGTGTGGCGATAGATGTTTCCGGAAGTATGAATGACAGAGTTAAAGACACAGATGGATTTGCAAGAGAAAAGATCGAGATCGCTCGCCGATGTGCCTTGGATATTTTTAAACAGGCAGACTCGTTTATGCGTGAGCATCAGGATTCAATGATTGAAGTAGGTCTTTTTGAATTCAGTACTCGCCAGAATCGACCATCTTGTCGCCAGGTGATTCCTTTTGGTCCAATACAGACAGACTCGGTTGTAGAAGCTGTCAAGAGGTTGTATCCTGATGGAGGAACGCCGATCGGCGATGCTATGGTTGCGGTTAAACAGAAAATGAATGCCACGGGTCTAAGCCGCCAGCATCTATTGATTATTACCGATGGCGAGAATACCCGGGGTTATGATCCCGGCGATGTTGCTGATGCTCTTTCCAGAATGCCGGAAGAAAAGCGAACCAGCGTGTATTTCTTTGCCTTTGATGTCTCCGCTGAGAAATTTAAACACGTCCGGGATTCGGGGGGGCTTGTTATTGCAGCATCCAATGGGCAAGAACTGGAACAAACCCTTATTTATGTATTGACGGGAAAAATACTTGTAGAACAGCCGGAAATTCCCGGTACAAATTAACGATGGCAATCAATATTTTAAAAATTCGTGCTCCCTTGCCGAAATGGCTGGGATTGATACTTGGAGCGATTCCTGTTGTGCTTTTACTGGGCGTGTGGGCATGGATGACTAACGGTCCTGTAGAGCAGAGAATGATCAGTCCGACAATCCTGCCAAGTCCACAGGAGGTAGTGCGCAGTATACCTGAATTGTTTCGTCGGGATTTGGTCAATCATTCCCTTGACAGCTTGAAACGTATTGGCTTGGGATATCTGCTGGCTTTGGCAGTTGTGATTCCATTAGGAATCCTGATGGGTTCGCTGAATCTATTTCGAGCCTCTTTTACGCCGCTGACAACAGCTGCCGGTTACATTCCCATTGCAACCCTTGTCCCGCTGACGTTATCCTGGTTCGGGACCGGTGAACTGCAAAAGACAATATTTCTGGCAATGGCGTTTGGAATATATCTTTTGCCTTTGGTGGTTGCGGCGATTGATAAAGTATCGGATGTTTATGTGAAAACCGCTTATACACTCGGTACATCCAATTCGGGTATCATCCTTCATGTGCTGATACCGATTTCTCTGCCGGATATATGGAGTGCGATGCGTCTTGCATTTGGGGTGGGATGGACTTATTTGGTGTTGACGGAAGTCATCGTAATGGAAAGCGGTCTGGGTTATCTGGTACAGATTTCTTTTCGTCGCGGTCCACGAGAGCATATTTATCTTGTAATTCTGCTGATAACGTTGATTGCATGGGTAGCCGATATCTTGTGGGATCGTATCGGGAAACTGCTGTTTCGGTATCGGGGGACTGTATGACAGAGCAGGACATAAATGTTAATTCTGTAGCGGCATCGCCGAGAAGTAAGCCGCCGATCGTTGAATTTCGAAATGTAACGGTTCGTTTTGACTCGTTTACAGCGATTAATGATATTTCTTTTGCTATTGAGGACCTTCCGGGAGTAGGAGAATTCATCGGTATCATCGGTCCCAGTGGTTGCGGTAAGAGTACGGTTTTAAATTTGATTGCCGGGCTCTTGATGCCGACGGAGGGAGAAATTTATGTCAACGGAAGCCTTGTTAGCGGGCCGGGAAGCGAACGTGGAATGATTTTTCAGCAATACAGTTCATTTCCGCATTTGACGGTTTTGGGGAATGTGCTGTTTGGCCTGAAGGTGAATAAAAAGCGTATGAATCTTGATGCCGCTCAGCGTCGGGAGCGTGCAATGGATTTAGTTCGTCAAGTGGGTTTGCTTGGTCATGAGAAGAAATACCCTCATCAACTCTCCGGCGGGCAGCGTCAGAGAGTTGCCATTGCTCGTTCATTGGCCCTGGAGCCGAGCATACTTTTGATGGACGAACCGTTTTCTGCCTTGGATGAGCCAACTCGGCTGGAAATGCAGGCATTGCTGGTGGAGTTATGGTACCGGGTCCAGCCGACCATTTTTTGTGTGACCCACAGCATTATGGAAGCAGTTTATCTGGGACAGCGGGTCTGGATATTCTCGCATGCTCCCGGGCAAATTGCGTATGACATTCGCGATTGCATTCCCCCATCACAGGGCATACATCCATTGATCGCTCAGGAACAGCCCGATTTCCAGCAGGCATCACAAATTGTCACTGAAGCATTTCGTCGCGTATCGGAGAAAAATGATAATAACACTAATAAGCAGAAAAGAAAGGGGATATAACAATGAAGCAGATTACGAATAAATTCTCAAAAAAAATTATTGAGTTTTTAAAAAATGAAAAAGGTCTGGATGAAAAAGAAATCGCTAAAGCGGCAGGAACCAGCCCCAAGTTTTTGACTGAGATTCTTACCGGCGATAAGGCCTTCAAACAAAAACAAGTGGATAAGATTCAGCAGGACTATGATATTTTTTTGGCAATGGCTCCTGCATTGGTCAGTGAATTGATAGCCTCTAAAACCAAAACGAGCAGAGAATTTGTTACAGAAAAAACAAAACAGGGTAAATCTATGCTCAAAAAAAGCACCAATGCCGCATTGCAGTTCATCTGTTCATTGGCCGCTGAACACTCCAATAAATCCTGAAAAACGCCTTCGAGAAACCAAGAATGTAAGTGGAGGATAGAGAGCAAGAACTCTATCAGGGGTTCTATGTAAAGTGGGGAGATTTTTCTTTATTTCATATGACTGAGTCATATCTGTTTTCGTGCCATTTTTCTTGCAGTCATGCTGGCCGAGTTCAGGAGGGTTTTAGATTAAAAACTTGGAATAATCCTGAGCTTCCTTGAAAGTCGGTATGTTTTTTTGTCGATAGAAAGGGTGTTAAATTTTTCTGCCAAGAGAAGGTTGTAGAAGTGAAAAAAGAAAGAAGCGAACTTCTATGTTCCGATAAGACTATAGAAAATGGCGGCAAAAAGATGATTTGAGGACGGATTTGACAGTCCGGCAGTATGTGGTACAATAGCTATCGATTGATAAAGTGAAACCACTGTGGAGACTGAGGTATGTTTGAACGTTTTACAGACCGTGCACGAAAAGTGATGGCCCTGGCGAACCAGGAAGCCCAGCGGTTTAATCATGAATATATCGGGACTGAGCATATTTTGCTGGGGCTTGTAAAGGAAGGCAGCGGAGTTGGGGCAAATGTGCTTAAGAATCTTGATGTGGATATTAAAAAGTTGCGTCTTGAGATTGAAAAACATGTCAAGAGCGGTCCTGATATGGTCACTATGGGCAAACTGCCCCAGACACCTCGCGCCAAGAAGGTCATTGAATATGCCATCGAAGAAGCGCGATCTCTGAATCATAACTATGTCGGTACGGAACATATTTTGCTGGGTTTGTTGCGTGAGACCGAAGGTATTGCGGCCCAGGTGCTTGTGGCGATCGGATTGAAGCTGGAAGATGTACGTCAGGAAGTGCTGAATCTGTTGGGAGCAGGGGTGGAAGATAATGCATCATCTTATCCCCCTCCAATGGGGATGAAGATGAATCCCAATATGCCACCACAGCAGTCTGCAGCGGCACGGGCAAAGAGTAAAACACCGGCGCTGGATAGTTTTGGCCGGGACCTTACGGAGTTGGCCGCAAAAGGGGAATTGGATCCGGTTATCGGACGAACAACTGAAATTGAACGTCTGATTCAAATATTATGCCGTCGTACCAAGAATAATCCAGTATTGTTGGGAGAAGCAGGTGTTGGAAAAACTGCAATTGTAGAGGGAATGGCTCAGAAAATCATTAGCCATGAAGTGCCTGAACTTCTTAAAGAGCGTCGGCTGGTCGTATTGGACCTTGCAATGATGGTGGCCGGCACCAAGTACCGCGGCCAGTTTGAAGAGCGCATTAAAGCTGTTATCAATGAAGTGCGACGGGCGGGCAATGTAATTTTATTTGTCGATGAACTGCATACACTGGTAGGTGCCGGCGGGGCAGAGGGTGCAATTGATGCCTCAAATGTCCTCAAACCGGCGTTGGCACGGGGTGAGGTACAATGTATCGGTGCGACAACATTTGATGAGTATCGCAAGTATATCGAAAAAGATGCGGCTCTGGAGCGACGCTTCCAGACGATTGTGGTTGAACCACCGAACAAAGAAGAAACAGTTCGTATTCTAAAGGGATTGCGTGATCGGTATGAACAGCACCATCGCGTACATTTTACGGATATTGCTTTACACGCGGCCGTTGAGCTTTCAACACGTTATATTTCCGGGCGATGTTTGCCGGATAAGGCAATTGATGTAATTGATGAAGCAGGCGCCCGGGTGCGGTTGAAGAATATGACGCCGCCCCCGGATTTGGCGGAATATGAAGCCCGGGTAGAAAAACTGCAAGCTGAGAAAGACGAGGCGGTGCGCGGCGCTGATTATGAACGAGCTGCCGCATTGCGTGACGATATTCAGCGTATTCTTGACGAGAAAGCTGAAGTGCAGCGTCAGTGGCAGGAAAAGAATAATGAGATTATCGGTGAGGTCAATGAAGAAGTTGTCGCTGAAGTCGTCAGCAAGATGACAGGTGTTCCTCTTACTCGCCTTGAAAAAGAAGAAGCCGAAAAACTTCTCGAATTGGAAGCAGAGCTGCATCGTACGGTGGTTTCACAGGATGAAGCGATCACGGCTGTGTCCAAGGCTGTGCGCCGCAGCCGTAGCGGATTGAAAGATCCGAATCGTCCGATGGGCAGCTTTATCTTTATTGGTCCCAGCGGTGTAGGTAAGACACTTTTAGCACGCGCACTTGCTGAATTTATGTTCGGCGACCCGGATGCGATGATCCAGATTGACATGAGCGAGTATATGGAAAAGCATAATGTCAGCCGTCTGGTCGGTGCACCTCCCGGATATGTCGGATACGAAGAAGGCGGCCAGTTGACCGAACGGATTCGTCGCCGGCCGTATGCGGTTTTGCTGCTCGATGAAATTGAAAAAGCCCATTCGGATGTTTATAATATGCTTCTTCAGATTATGGAGGAAGGTCGGCTTACCGATTCGTTCGGACGGCATGTAGATTTCCGTAATGTCATTCTGATTATGACAAGCAATATCGGCGCCGACTTGATAAAAAATCAATCGGGTTTCGGTTTTGGCAAGCGCACAGAAGAGGCGAATTACGAAAAAATGAAAGAATTACTGGACAAGGAAATGGAACGACATTTCCGTCCGGAATTTCTGAACCGTCTTGACGCAACGATTGTATTCCGCCCGCTTAACCGAAAAGACTTGGAAACGATAGTCGAATATGAATTAAACAAGGTCTTTAAGCGACTGGTCGAACATAACCTGCATCTGGAACTGGAAGATGCGGCCAAAGAATTTCTTATCGACAAGGGCTATAATCCCGAGTTCGGTGCCCGTCCATTACGGCGAGCAATTGAACGGTACATCGAAGACCCGCTTTCCGAAGATTTGCTTCGCGGCAAATTCAAGGGTAAGAGTGTTATCCGAATCAGTGTTCAGGATGCGGACCACCTGCGATTTGAAGGGGTGGATACACCCCAGAAAATTGAGGATGATGCAGTGGTTGTACATTCAACCGCCGGAACGGATAAGCCTCAAGAAAGCGGTAATGGATAAAGGGGTGGTATCGTAAAGGATTGGCATTGGTATGGATAAGGTCAAGGAATTCGGACAAAAGGATGCTTTCGCTCGTCATTGCGGCGTAGAAATTTTAGAAATTGGTGAAGGAACGGCAAAAGGTCGCTTGCAGTTAAAACAGGAACATTTTAACGGTGTAGGCATTGTCCATGGGGCAGCAATCTTCACTCTGGCGGATACTGTTTTTGCAGCTGCGGCCAATTCGCACGGTCATGTTGCAGTAGCAGTAAATATAAATATATCCTACCTGAAACCCACCGAGGGTGGTGTTTTATATGCTCAAGCCGTTGAAAACAATGCGCGAGGCCGTATTGGCAGCTATACCATTACGGTTACGGATCAGACAGGAGCCACCACAGCTTTGTTTGAAGGATTGGCGTACCGAAAATTTTAATTTCTACAATATTTTTGATAAAAAAGGCTCAATGTATGTGTCTATTATGTATACAGATTCAAAAAAAAGGTTTTTTAACAGGAGTAAACGAATGAAGACAAATAAAGTAATGTTTTGGGTATGTGTAAGTGTTATTACAGCGGCAGCGGTTGCTATTGCAGCAGAAGAAACAACTCAGACAACCACAAATCAACAGCAAACCGTGCGTGCAGCTCAACGTCAGCAACGTCCTATGCCGGGACGTACTACAGCGGCTACAGATCCTAACACTGCCAATGCGGCTACTCGCGATATGTTTCGAGAAGCACTGACACGTCGCATGGAATCATCGCGTGCCGAAGTGGCAAAATTACAGGCCATTTTAAAGATTGCGGAAGAGGAAAAAGCGACCAAAACGGCAGAAGCCCTTAAAACTTTGATAGCGGAAAAAGAAAAGGAGGCAAAAGATCAGGTCGAACAGGCCGAGCGTCGTCGTCAGGAAATGCAGCAGCGTGTTCAACAGCGTGCCAATCAGACAGGTGCTGTAACTACGGGAACACCGGCAGACGCCGATCAAGTGCGTCCTGAAGATGCTGAATCGACTCCTCGTCAGGGTCGAGGAGGCTTGGGAGGACGCGGTCAACAGCGTCAGCAGACTAATTAAATGATCGCCTGCATATAAAGTCATATAGGCCAGAGGTTTTATCTCGGGCCTTTTTTATGCGCTGACAGTTTTTTGAAACAGAAAAGGAGTGGAAGCATCTTTTCTGTTGACGGAAAAGATCAATCGCAGTATTTTTCTACAAGATCATAGAATTCTGACCAAGGAGACCAATAATGCCTGTTGTGATGGTGTTTTTTATTTTAGGATTAGTCTTGCTGGTTCCTGTACTGATGTACAACAGCCTGGTAGGAAAGCGCAATCAGGTTCACAATATTTTCGGGACGATGGATGCCATGCTCAAGAAACGGTGGGATCTGGTGCCGAATATTATAGAAACAGTTAAGGGGTATGCTGCCCATGAGCGGGAATTATTTGAATCACTTACGCTGGCTCGCAGCCGGGCGATGCAGGGGCAGGTTAACGATGATGAAAAGGTACAGTTGGATAATGCTGTATCGAAATTGATCGGGATGTTTCGTGTGACAGTGGAGAACTATCCTCAGCTTAAAGCGTCGGATAATTTTCTACATTTGCAGCGGACACTGAACGAACTGGAAGAGCAGATATCGGCGGCCCGAAGGGCGTATAATGCCTCGGTGACGGATTATAATAATTCGGTTGAAATGTTCCCGACCAATATTATTGCATCGATGTTTGGGTTTGTACGCAAGCCGTTACTGGAGTTTTCTCCCGAATCGCAACAGGTTCCGGATGCGGGTCGCTTACTCAAATAAAGGATCAAAAAACGATTGCCTGAAAGGAAATCTGCGGAATGAAGACACAGGAGGAATTGCAGGCGTTTTATGACAGCACGCTTAAGCCACAAATAAAAGAGTTGGAGCTTAAGCGTCAGCGGGCAGTAACAGGCAGCATAATCGCAATCATGGTTCTGACGATAGTCGGACTATTTGTCGGATTGATGATAGTATCGTCCGGCGGGCCAGTTTTCCTTCTATTTCCATTAATCGTTGCCGTTATAATCGGAGGCGTGGTTTTTAGACTTGCAACATCCGGATATCGAAATGATTTTAAGCATACTATCATTCGGAGTATAATCGAATTTTTAGAGCCGGGGCTTCGATACAATCCCGATTTTGGTATCAGCAAAGAATTATTTCGCGCAGGCGATATGTTTCGGCACAAGATAGATCGGTATCACAGTGAGGATATGGTTCAGGGTAAAGTAGGTCAAACGGATATTGCATTTTCCGAGGTGCATGCCGAGTATAAGACCGGTTCCGGCAAAGATACTCATTGGCATACAATTTTCAAAGGATTGGTCTTCATAGGTGATTTTCATAAAGATTTTCGCGGGAGGATGGTGGTGTTGCCGGATACCGCAGAGAAGCTGTTTGGGGGATTAGGTCAGAAATTACAGGGGTGGAATCTGTCTCGCAATTCCTTAATCAAGATGGACGATCCGGAGTTTGAACGGGAATTTGTCGTGTATGGTACAGATCAGGTGGAGTCGCGATATATTTTGTCTCCGAGCCTTATGGAGCGGATTTGCGCATTCCGGAAAAAGATAGGTACACAACTTTTCCTGGGATTTGCAGGGTCACGCGTATTTGTTGCTATTCCAAAGAAAGAAGATTGGTTTGAGCCGGTGTTTTTCGGGGCGACAGGATTTGATAAGGTTTTGGCCTATGCGGCTCAACTTCGGTTTGCAGCCGGAATTGTGGAAGAATTAAATCTGAATACACGTATTTGGTCAAAAGTGTAAAAGGCGATGACTTTCGGGGGTGTTCAGATATTGCCAATGGCTGTTTTTAAACGCCAAAGGCTTGATATTTCAGCAGTTATATAGCAAGACACTTGCGAAATTACAGGGGTTTTGCTATGATATCGTCTATGCGACTTGTCTGTTATGGAGTCAGTTTTCATGATGCTTCGCTGGGCCAGCGCGAGCCGGTAGTCTTTACCGAAGCCCAGCAGCGTCAATTGCTGCGCTCTATAAATCAGACGGCTTCAATTCATGAAGGTCTGGTACTATGTACCTGCAACCGGACCGAATTATATTTATATGCAGAAACGACGGTTGATACAGAGGAGTTTGTAAATCATCTTATAACCGAGCTTGATCCAAAGGCAATTGATGTATGGCGACGCCATAGGGTGGCGTATGAGGGTCTTGAAGCCGTTGAACATTTGTTTCGAGTCGGGGCAGGTCTGGATTCTCAAATGATTGGAGAAAATCAGATTCTTAGCCAGATCAAGGATGCTTATTCCGCTTCGATTGAGGAAGGAACGAGTCGTTTTTTTCTGCATAGATTACTACACAGTGCATTTCGTACCGCCAAAAGCGTCAGAACAGAGACGGATATTAATACAGGTGCGGTGTCAATCAGCGCAGCGGCGATTGAGCTTGCCGCCAAACAGTTGAATTTGCCAGGAGCGAATGTAATGCTGGTGGGGGCTGGCGAAAATTCGGCATTGGCGGCGGCACATTTAGTCAAGCGGGGGATCGGTCAGCTTGAGGTGGTCAGCCGAACAATGGAAAGTGCCGTCGAACTTTGCGCCCGCCTTAAAACGGGGTGTCCGCATATACTTAGTGATATTCCGGAATTGGTGGGCAAAGCCGATTTGATTCTGTGTTCAACGGCATCGGAAAAACCTGTACTTACTGTGCCTGAATGTGCCTATCTGCTCAGTCAGCGGACACGGCCTGTAGTGATTATTGATATTGCGGTACCCCGGGATGTCGAGCCGCAGCTTGGACAGCTGGATTATGTGAAACTTTACAACATTGAAGACCTTGACCAGCAGGTCAAGACAAATCTCTTGCAGAGAAGTGCACAAATTCCTGAGGCAGAGCGAATCATTGCCGATCATGTTCGGCGGTACAGTCAGTGGCTGGAGAGCCTGAATATTAAAGATGTTGTCAGCGATCTGATGGACAATTATACAAAACTGGCAACGGCTGAGGCTCAGCGTTACGGTGGACAATATGATGCTGCCGGACGTGAACAGCTTGAACGTTTTGCGGTGTCGCTGGTCAAGAAAGTTCTGCATGGACCGATTCAGTATCTAAAGCAATCAGCAGAAGATGAACGGGTCTGGGACCAGCTTCAGGCGGCTGAATTGGTTCGTAATATGCTGCTGCAGGCAGAACGAAAGGGGCATTCATGAACGGGCGAAAAGTCCGTATTGCCACACGCGGTTCAGTTCTGGCGAGAGCTCAAACGCGTCTTGTGGCTGAGCGGCTGACGGCGGAACACCCCGATGTGATGCTGGATGTGGTGACTGTGCAGACAAGGGGCGATCAGGAGTGTCATTCACCGCTATGGAAATTGGAAGGATACGGTTTTTTTACGACTCAGGTCGAGGAGACATTACTGGATGGGCGAGCCGATATAGCCGTGCACAGTTTTAAGGATATGCCGACACAGATGGATGAACGGTTAATGGTGGCGGCGATTTTTGAGCGGCACTTTCCGGAAGATGCTGTCGTAGCAGCAGACAGAATCGGTAGCATAGCGGACATCCCGAAGGGGGCAAAAGTGGGTACCAGCAGTCCACGGCGAATTGCCCAGCTTAAGGCAATGCGGCCGGATTTTGAGCTGTTACCATTGCGGGGCAATGTCGAGACGCGGCTTAGAAAAGTGCAGGAAGGGGAGTATAATGCAGTGGTTTTAGCAAGAGCGGGTCTGGAACGATTGGGATTGAGCGGGCAAGTCGCGTTTTATTTTAATCCGGCAGAATTTATTCCGGCGCCGGCACAGGGAGCATTGGCTGTTCAAATCCGGAAGGATGATACTGTTATGCGGGAGTTGGCAGCGTGTCTCCACCATGAACCGACAGCGATATCAGTGCGGGCCGAGCGAGGAGTATTATCAGCTTTACATCCGGGTTGTCATGCACCATTGGGGGTATATGCTCGTTTGAGGGAAGAGGTGCTTGAAATTTTTGCATTGGCGGCGAGTTTAGAGGGGTACCCGATTTTGCGGCGAAAGGTGAGCGGAGGAAAAGACGAGGGTAAACGATTAGTCAATGAATTAGTGGAGCAATTACGACGGGACGGAGTTGAGGCAATTTTAAAGCCGTTCGAGGATCATCAATGAAAACAGGGAAGGTCTATCTTGTCGGAGCCGGACCGGGTGATGTGGGGCTGATTACTGTGAGGGGACTTGAATTGCTCGGTCGAGCGGATTGTGTTATTTATGATGGACTGGCAAATTCAATATTGCTGGAACATGTACGGCCGGAGGCGGAAACTATCAATGTCCAGAAACGTACCGGCGATCATCCGGTTAAACAGGATCAGATTAATATCTTGTTGATTGAGAAAGCTCAACAGGGAAAATGTGTGGTACGTCTTAAAGGGGGTGATCCATGTTTGTTCGGACGGGCCGCAGAGGAGGTCAGAGCGTGTGTAGCTGCAGGAGTAGCTTTTGAGATTGTGCCGGGTGTGACGTCGGGAATGGCCGCGGCAGAATACGCAGGAATATTTCTGACTAATCGAGACAATGCCTCGGCTGTAGCGTTTATTACGGGCCGACAGGCGGAAGGTAAGACCGATAGCGGTATTGATTGGTACAGCCTGTCAGCATTTCGAGGAGCACTGGTATTTTATATGGCAATGGGAACATTGCAGGAGATTGCACAACGGCTGATTGAGCACGGTAAGGATAAAAAAACACAGGTTTCCGTTATACATCATGCGACTCTGCCGCAGCAGCGGATTATTGAGGGGGATTTGGAAAATATTGCCGGTCAATGCGAAATTGCAAAAGTTGCGGCCCCGTCAATTGTTATCATCGGACCGGGAGCGAAGACTGATGCAAATGCAAACTGGTTTATGCAGCAGCCGCTGTTTGGCAAACGAGTTCTGGTAACGCGTGATGTGGAGGGGAACCGGAAATTTGCTCAGGTACTGACAAGGTGCGGAGCACAGCCGGTTGCATTTGAAGGGATTGAGCTTATCAGTCTGGCTGAAACACCTCAGGTTCAACAAACGCTTGAACGGCTTGGGTCGTATGACTGGGTGGTATTTACCAGTGCTAACGGCGTATCGGCGGCATTTGAAGGACTGGCGGTAATGAAGTTAGATGCCCGTGCGTTTGGGGGGGGACGAATCGCATGTATTGGAGAGCAGACGGCTCAGCGATTGCGCGTCTATGGTATTACGGCTGATTTTGTTCCATCGGCGTTTACTTCAGCGGCATTAGCGGAGGAGCTGAATATTGTCGATGATCTAAATGGAAAAAGAATTTTACTCTTAAGATCAAAGATTGCTCCAAAAGATTTTCCGGAACGGCTGATATCAATGAGAGCACAAGTGACAGACACGGCAGTCTATACCGTCCAATCTCGCAAGGCCGACGCCCATGAAGCGGAAGAATTGAAAGAGCAGCTTATCGCCGACAGAATTGATTGGCTGACATTTACCAGTTCTTCTACTGTTCGAGCATTTTTAGATACGGTAACGATTGACTGTGTGAAAGCATGCAAGATAAAGATTGCATCCATCGGGCCGGCTACAACGATGTATTTAAAAAGCCTCGGGTTGACAGTTACATGCCAGGCTCGTATCCACACGGTAGAAGGATTAGTCGAAGAGATGTCATGTGTGGAAGGTAACAGGTAAAATATAAGGGCATATATTGTTTTTATCTGGAATATAAATTAATGATAAACATCTCAAAGTTATATTGCGGATTAGCGGGACTGTCAGATGAACTTCGCTATCCTGAACGGCGTAACAACAAGCCGATAGTGGTATTTAACTGTACTCCCAGGTGCAATCTGCGGTGTATGCATTGCTACAGCAGTTCTGATGCCGCCTGTGTGCATCCGGAACTTTCGACAGAGCAGGCTAAGATACTGATCGATCAGATTGCCGCTTTCGGTTGTCCAGTGCTTCTCTTTTCGGGAGGAGAGCCGCTTCTGCGAAGGGACCTGTTCGAATTACTGGACTATGCCCGACAGAAAGGGCTGCGAACGGTGCTTTCGACAAATGGCACGCGAATCACAGAGAGTGTTGCAAGGCAGTTGGCGGAGTTGGGGTTGTCATATGCGGGGATATCGCTGGATGGCCCGCAGGATGTTCATGACCGTTTCCGTAAGGTCGATGGTGCGTTTTTGGAGACACTTAACGGTATTGCCAACTGCCGCAGGGCGGGTATCCGAACAGGACTTCGGTTTACAATGACGCGCGGCAATATTGCTCATATCGAAACTCTTTTTGATATTGCGGCGGCTGCCAATGTTCGTCGTATCTGTTTTTATCATCTTATCCGTACTGGACGAGCCAAAGAACTGGAAGAGAGCGTTCCTGATCCGGAACAGATACGACAGGCCATGGATACAATTCTGGCACAGACATCACTGCGAGTTGAGCGGGGGCAAGTTGAGGAAGTGCTGACGGTAGGCAATCATGCGGATGGGCCGTATCTGTTAATGCAAATGCAATCCCAAGGGCACGCGCAACGTGACATCGCAGAAGAGCTTTTAAAATTGTCCAGTGGTAATCGTATTGGACAAAATATTGCGTCGATCAATTGGGATGGGGAAGTCTTTTGTGACCAGTTTTGGCGGAATTACAGCTTAGGAAATATTTTTAAACGACCGTTCGGATCTATTTGGGAAGATGTAAACGATCCTGTCTTAAGAATTTTACGCAACAAGAGGGAGCATAAAGACCCTAAATGTGCGCGATGCCGATGGTTCGATTTATGTTTGGGCAATTTCCGTTCATTGACAGGGCGGGCAGACCTTGCAGATTGGCAGAATGAACCGGCCTGTTATCTGAGCGAGGAGGAGATATGATAGTAACTTGTACACTAACAGATTAGCGAAAACGGGTTGAGTTTTTAGGAGATAGACCAATGGGCTTCCCATATACTCGGATGAGGCGACTTCGGGCCAGTGCACAGATGAGGCGACTGGTCGGAGAAGTTACGCTTACAGCTTCGGATTTTGTGTATCCTGTATTTGTATGTCCGGGCAAAGGGATCAAAGAACCGATTGCTTCGATGACAGATTGTTTCCATTTCTCGTCTGATCGGATTGTAGAAGAAGCCAGGAAAATTTCGTCTCTGGGGATTCCGGCGGTGCTGTTGTTCGGTCTGCCCGAAAAGAAAGATGCCGCCGGATCAGAAGCATGGTCGCAGAGTTCAACGGTGTGCCGTGCGATTGAGGCAATTAAACAGGCTGTGCCGGAGTTGGTCGTGATGACGGATGTATGTCTGTGTGCTTATACGGATCATGGGCACTGCGGCGTCCTGAATGAAGGGCGGATTGATAACGATGCATCGCTGGAAGTGCTAAGTAAGATGGCCCTGGCGCACGCAAGAGCGGGTGCAGATGTTATTGCTCCCTCGGATATGATGGACGGCCGAGTACTCTGGATTCGACGGGCACTGGATGAAGCAGGCTTTACGAATACGGCCATTATGTCTTATGCAGCTAAATTTGCGTCGGCATTTTATGGGCCGTTTCGTGATGCGGCACATAGTGCGCCAAGCTGCGGAGATCGCATGAGCTATCAAATGGATCCGGCCTGCGGCAGACAGGCAATGCATGAGATTGCTCTGGATATTGAAGAAGGGGCTGATATAGTGATGGTCAAGCCCGCTCTGGCATATCTGGATATTATTCGGCAGGCAAAAGACCGTTTCGATGTGCCGATTGCAGCTTACAATGTTTCCGGGGAATATATGATGATTCATGCGGCCGCGGAAAAGGGGCTGGCGGATCTAAAGCAGACAATGCTTGAGATGCTTACTGCGATCAAACGTGCAGGAGCTGATATTATTATCACATACTTTGCACAGGATGCAGCGAAAGCGATAAAAGCTCTATGATGATGACAGAGTGACAAGTGATCTAAGGGATTAAATTCGGCTATGGCAAATGCAATCGTTAAACCCAAGGTAGCAGCATTTGAGGTCACAGGGCGGTGTTCACTAAAATGCCGGCATTGTCGGGCGGCGGCAGTCAAAGAGGGTACTGACCCGCTCAATACTGAAGCATGTAAAGCTATCCTTAAGGGGATAGCGGATTATACGCGGTGTGTCCTGATTTTTACCGGCGGTGAGCCGATGCTGCGGGAAGATATTTTTGAACTTGTGTCCTATTCGCGGGCACTTGGGCTTCGTCCGGTAATGGCCAGTTGCGGCGAACACCTGAATGCCGAGGCGGTTGGGCGGCTCAAGGAAGCGGGTCTGTTATCATTTTCTTTTTCGCTGGATGGACCGAATGCAGCAAGACATGATGCATTTCGACAGAGCAACGGGGCATTTGCACTCGTGATGAATGCTGTACGGGAAGCGAAAGCAGCCGGAGTCCGTTTTCAAATCAATACGACACTGACGCGGCTCAATGCGGAATCAATAGACGCGATTGCAGAATTGGCTATTTCCCTCGGGGCGGCATGTTGGAATCCGTTCATACTGGTTCCGGTCGGACGGGGCGAAGCCCTCCGGGAATTGATGTTTGAGCCGGCAGAATATGAAACGGTTTTGGAACGAATTGCTGTAATGAAGGCAACTTTACCGATTGATATACGGCTCACATGCGGGCCTCAGTTTGCACGTATTGTGCGTCAGAAGAAAATCCTGCACGCTGAGAAGGTTTCAGGATGTCTTGCAGCGACAGAGTTTGTATTTATCAGCCGAACGGGAAATGTGCAGACATGCGGTTTTCTCGAACGTTCCGCAGGCAATCTCGTGGAGGAGAGCTTTAACTTTGAGCATATCTGGAAAAATTCCCTGCTGTTATGCGGACTGCGAGACCGGGGCAATTATGAAGGAGCATGCAGTACATGCGGGTATCTGCCGGTCTGTCGGGGGTGTCGAGCACGTGCGCTGGCAGTGCGGGGCAATGTGTATGCAGAAGACCCGATTTGTAGCCTTACACAGCGGGAGGATGTGTGAACGATCTTACATCATTTCAGCGTATTGTGCTTTCTGCTATTCAGGAGCCTTTACCGATTTCTGAACAACCGTTTGAAATGCTTGCACTACAGTTGAATTGTACGGAACAGAAACTGCTTGATGAAATTCGACAACTTAAGGAAACTGGTTGGATTCGTCGGTTTCGTCCGCAAATTCGTTATGCGGCTTTGGGGCGGTCAGCCATTTTAGCTGCGGCGGCAGTTCCGGATGAAAAACTGGAACAAACGGCGGCAGTAATCAGTGCGATGGCTGGCGTTTCACATAATTATCATCGAAAAGGGCGGTTAAATCTCTGGTTTACACTGCAAGATATTTCCCTTCAGGCAATCGAGGCGACCAAGGATCGCTTGATTCAAGATACAGGATTTGTCTTTTATAGTTTCCCTGCGAAGAGAACTTATAAACTCGATGTGAAGTTCGATCCGGCTGGTCCGGGTCCCGGGTGGTTTGAGCCGAATGAGACGATCTCTTTGATGCCTTCGATAAAACAAATTAGCCTGCCCCCCGATGAAAAAAAAGTACTTGAAGCTATCCAGCGGGAACTGCCGCTTGAGTCCTGTCCATTTAAGGTTATGTTAGATGACTTGTCGATCGCCGAGCCACTGATTGTATTGAAAACACTGGCTCAAAAGGGCGTACTGAATAAAATTAATGCAATAGTGGATTATTCCCGTCTTGGCTTTAAAGCCAATGCAATGGTATGTATGACTGTAAGTGAAGAACGTATCGATGAACTCGGTGCAGTATTGGCACGAATTCCGGCTGTGACCCATTGCTACAATCGGTCCCCATATAAGGATTGGTTTTATAACCTTTATGCGATGTGTCATGCAGATACCCTTGAACGAATTACGAATTTTGTTCAGTCATTTTGCCAAAGTTATGATATTGCAGAATATCAGATACTTCCAACCCTAAGAGAGTTCAAAAAGAAGCCCGTACATGTGGAGTTATAAACTGTTATATATCTGGAAATTCAACTAAACTGTGCTCTTTTAAATGTTTTTTAGAAAATTATTAAAAAAAACTTGAAAGTTTAATCCGGAATGATTAGTTTTGTCGCTTTCCATAAGGGCGATTAGCTCAGTTGGTAGAGCAGCTGACTCTTAATCAGCGGGTCACAGGTTCAAGTCCTGTATCGCCCAGT
>CAZYQN010000043.1:0-31349 GCA_964649955.1 uncultured Pirellulales bacterium | reverse complement strand
ACGCTATAATCGCAATCACCACCAGCAGCTCGATGAGCGTAAATGCCTTCCGTGGTCGAACCGTATTCATTTTAATGACCTTTCAAATTGGCTACATTAGCCGGATTTATACTTTGTCCAGCACATCCGGAATCGGGATTGATCTCACTTTTTAAAAACGGGCAGGGATGAACGCCATCCCTGCCCCCTAAACTTTCCATTTTGATTCGGCTTACAGCCCGGCCATCCAGTTTTCGGCCAGTTTTGCAAAGTCCAACAGATTTACAATACAATCACCATTCATATCGGGTACGACTTGACCGACCATAGGAACACAATTGGTCGCTGTATCGGCCAGTTCAATACTGTCAACATAGAGGGTTCCGGTGTCAGCACCGCCATCCTGAATCGAGAACATAACCTGGTACAGATCGGTAGTGCTTGAGAATGCAAAGTCTGCGTTATCAACAATCGGCACCTCGAGTGTTACCCATTCATCCAGAGCAATACCTGCAACGTCAATCGTGATGCGACCTCTGGAAAACATTCCTTCCGCGACGGGATCTACGCGACCGACACCATCATAGAAATCTATGATCAACGCATTGATATCACACCCCGTCGGCTTCTTAACGCGCGTTATGAATGTGTCGTATAAACTCGAGTTGAGGCGCTTTTCCAACAGACGCACCGGGATATGAGCATGAGGTCTGCCGGCGAAATCATAATCGATACGCAATACCTGACCGTATTCGGCATCCGCTTCAAACGACAGATCAAGCAAGCCGAAGCTGCCGGGTTCGTCGGCGTACGCCAGGTAGTCCTGATAGGTATTCGGATCATTGGTGTAGCCTTCCATATCTTCCAGCACCGCCGTTGACAAAACCGGGGTCGACGAATCATCAAGCCAGTCGGTCGCCAGAGCGGTGAAATCATCGATATCGGTATCCATATCAAAATCGATATCGCCCTGCGGAGGTATGATCGACGCCAGCGCCTTAATCTGCTTGGGCGACAATTCGCCTTCCCAGATCGTGTACTCATCCAGAATACCCTGGAAATAGCGAGAATAGTACAATTGAGGCGACCAATTGGTGTTAATCCAGCGAAGCGAGCTTCCAAGAGCCAGCCAGTCCAGTGTTACTGCACCGGCAGCAACGCCGTTGAGGCTTGCGCGTTTGACGCCGTCGATGTACATCGTCCAGTTTCCGCCGGCTCGTGTTACGATGAGGTTGTGCCAGCGGCCGTCATTGACCGTGATTCCGGAATTGGCATAGCTGGGGGTCAACGTGGTGTCATCGCGGACAATCATGCAAACTTTTCCAGGCTCATAAACAGCCCCATCCCGTCCAATGGTGAAATCGACCAGCGGGTTATCCAGTTCGGAGTGCCGCATTGAGAACAGCGGGCCAAAGGCCTTAAAAGTGCGGAAATATAAGGATACCGAGAAATCCTGATCCAAGCCTGTCGGCATATAGGGGCTGGCATTGCTAACATCCACAAATTCTTCGGTGCCATCCAGATATAGGCCGTTGTTGACCAGGCCGGGAACATGGCATACGCCGGGGGTGTTCGGGTCTTTGAAGCCCTTTAGAATGCCAACAGCGTCCTCGGAAGGACCGGTTTGGGCGGCAATAACACCCGTGGTCTCATCCAGCTTCCACTCAATCACCAACGCTGCATCCGGCGGCGGGGTTGTCTGGAAATTCCAAACAGGACTGGTATAAATCACATACCCGGCCTCGACAACCTGTACCTGCCAGTAATAGGTCATATCCGATTCAAGAATCGGGTCGAATGAAGTAACATCCAAACCGCTTATTTCAGACACCACATTCGTCATATTTGCATTTTTAGCGATCTTCAGGTTGTATAACGGATCCGCCGCATCGCCGTTGAGGACCCAGCTTAATATCACGTCGGCATCCGTACTGGCACCCGGCATTGGCATCGGGTCCAGATAAACCGGCACAGCTATTTCGTTGCTGAATGCATAGTGGTGCCATGAGTCGGCGGTTTGGGGAGTAAATGTCACTGCCAGACTACCAGAGGCCGGTGCCGTATAGGCATACTTGAACAAATGGCCATTGCCTTTGCCGCCTGTTTCGCCACCAATATTCTGATCCAGGGCAACGGTGCGACCATCGGCACTGGTAGTAACATTGATCATACGCCCGCCGGGATTGCCCCATGCGCGAGTGTAAAATGTCAGGACATAGTCCTGTCCGGCCGTTAGCCCCGTGAGCGTCAATACCGGAATCGGGGAAGCGCCATAGAAGAAATTCCGAATCAGTTCGCCGCCATCACCGGTCACCGTATAATTGCCATTGCCCGTATCACCCGAAGCGGCAGTAAGATTCCAATTGGTGCCGCCGTGCGTACTGTCATTTTCGAATGCAACCCCGTTGACCATTGTCGAAACGCCTTCGGTTGCACGGAAATTCACTTTGTGAGTATATGTCTTGCCGACGCTGATGCCTGAGTCGGCATCGTTCGTCCACGGTGAATCGGACCAATGCTCAACTTCAAAGGCTGTTCTAAAGCTGCGAACAGGTGTCATTATGTTCGGTTCGCCGTTAATGTAGGTCACCACTGTCCAGTAGTAAAGCGTTTCCCAGTTCAGTTCCGGATCGAAGCTGAACGCGGTCTGGCCTTCACTGACGCGAACTGACGGATCCCATGTCTCCACCTTGGTTTTATTGGGGTCCATATAGACATCGAACATCGGAGACGGCAGGCTTCCGGCAAATTCCTCTGCCCATGTCAGAACCGTATCCAGCCCAACCGAGGTCCCGCCATCAAAATTAGCGGGAGAAAGCGGAGAAACGACTATCGGCAGATCGCCGGTGTAAACACAGTTGGCAAATCCATAAATATGAAAATCATTGACCACTCCGAGCTTCAGTTGACCGTTTTCGTCAGCGGTATAAAGACCGACGATCTTGATACCATTGTTGTTGCCATACATATCCTGATTAAATACGAACGAGCCGTATTTATCCTTCAACGTCACCGTACGGGTGCCGTCTTCCCAAGCCACACTGAACAGCGTCAGTTCATATACCTGACCCGGGGTCAGGCCGGTCAGGGTCAGTAACGTGTTCGTATAACGAAAGCGCGTGCTTATTCCGTAGCTTTCGCCGCTGATGTTGTTGCCGCTGTCCCAGTCAAGGAAATTTGGGCCGTCTAACGACCAGTTCGCACCGTTCCATACTTCATTGGTAAACAAAACCCCGTTGACGGTCGGGACGAGGGTGTTGTCGTTTGAAATATTGATCGCATGGGTATAGGTTTTCGATGAGTCGATACCTGATGAGGCGTCATCGGTCCACGGCGAGACGGTCCAAACGGCCGCGGAGATCATGCACTGGATAGCCAACAACATTACCACAATTCCAAGACATTTCATTGCCACTTTCATTTCAGCTCTCCTTTAACAATTGATTGATTTTTTTAATCCCTATTCCGCTCATTGACGATTCCCTTACACTTACAAATCCTCTCTATCCTGCGTTCGGATTGAGGCTGTGACAAAGACACGTTTGCAAAACACAAACCCTTGCCAGCACAGACATCTGCCCGGCTTGTTTAAAATGATCACTTCTCATTCCCGTAACCTCCTGACATACTGTTTGGTTTTCTACGTTGCACAGCCTTGCGTGGGCTGTTTAAAGTTTACTCGATTTCCAGTCTCGGATTCATAAACAAACCCCAATCGTAGGTGGCGTTTACCGTCGCCCAGGAATTGTCTCCGCTTTCCGTGACCATTAAGGTCAGAAAACGATCCGTTTCGGACAGGTCGATCTGAATATCCACACTATCGGGGTGAGTAACATCTGTTCTGCTGTACCGGAGCTGGCCATCGACGAGGATGGTGACATCCACATCCGAGGGATGGGGGCATACTTCGGCAATTCCGAAAACCGTTGTAAAACGAACAATCTTTTCGCCGGGCAACAAGGTCCGCAACGACTGCAAATCAAACGTGATTCCGACATTTGCATGTAATAACATCGAAGAGTCATCGGGGCCGGGTTTTTCTTTGGCGGCATACAGGCCCATCAGCCGGGATGCATATCCTTTTTTAACCGCCGTAACCATCAACTGCTCTTCTCTGGCCAATAGGGTATCGTCCGGATACTGATTCGGATCAATAATCACAGAGGGAGAGCCGACTATCTCATAGCGGAAAAATGCCTGGGTGTCCGGACAATCATAGTAACGATGGCCTGCCGTTGAAACAGTCATAGCGCCGTTTCCACCGTCCGGAATGAAAACACCGTCAATGAACGGACTGGCCGATACAGGGGCATAGACGCCTTGTCCATAGCGGTCCTGGCCGGTAGCCCATTCAATTTGTTTACCGGTCAGCGGATCGATCCCGGTTCCCTTTATACCTGTACCGAGGCCGCAGCCGCCATTGACGATATCCGCCAAATCAAGGCTTTGCCCTCTCCAGACGGATTTCCGATCAGGCAGAAAATCGCGTACAAATTCTTTATCCTGCAGCGGAATTTCCTGGACAGAGTTCTTGGCATCCACATGCCGGGCCTGTCCGGCGGAGAGGATTTGTCCCTGGCCAGTCTGGCCTTTTGTGCCGGGAATCAGCGAGGCGCTTCCTTTGAGCATATGGACATCACTGGTACCATTGAAATCCACCCTTACGGCAAATTCGGTTCCCAAGTCAATCACGCGGGAATTGGGTGTTTCGACAGTAAAGCCTTTTGAGCGGTCGGGAACGTGTGCATACAAACGACCGGAATAGAGGACCATATCTTCAGCAGACTTGAGCTGAAATTGGGCGGGGGCTTCAATGACAACTCTGGCGCCATAATCAAACTCGATTTTGATGACGCCTTTTTGAAGCCAGAGGGAGTCTGTATGATTGGACAACCGACTGCCGACAGGATAAGACTTTGCGTCTGCAAAAACGGCGTCGATGCTGCTGGACAAGGTGGCAACCTGGATGCTGGGATCCGGCCCGAAATGCAAAATCAATGCAATAACCAGAACCGCAGCCGTGGTCAAAACAAATGTTACCAGCGAAAACCGGCTGATCCTGAAAGGCTCTTTGTCGTAGTGGATTTTCTGAACGATCTGACGGACTTCTTTTTGCGGAGGGAGTGCAAGAGCGGGAGCCGTTTTTTCTTCGATGGACAACGCATCCCAGACCTGGCGGCTGCACAGGGCCTCCTGCGAGCTTTCCTGCAGCATCAGGATGTTTTCGGTTTCCTGAAGCGCTGCGTGCATTGCCAGCAGGCGATAATAGTGCTCTCGTGCGCGGGAGTTTGTGCGAAGCAGTTCCTTAAAATAGTCGAAACGTTCGGCCGGAATATCTCCTTCCAGCGTCAGCGAGAGAAGTTCGGCGACTTCATTAAGCAATGCAGTATCATTGCGACTCATACCCGTACATCCTCATGTAAATTCAACCGCACACAATTCAAAAGAACGACCTGAATACGGGTCATTGTTTTATATACGGCTTGCATTGAGACGGCTATCTGCCGTCCTATTTCGCGATAACTGAGGCCCTGCTCATAGCGAAGCCTCAGGTACTGTTTGTGTTTGGGGGACAGTTTTCCGATACAGCCTCTGAGCACTTCGGCTTCTTCCTGAAACGACTCCATTTTGGTCACGGTTTCTTTTTCAATCGTATCCATCATCGAATCATCGAAAATCAGTCTGGCACTTCTGTTTTTAATCTTGAAAGATTTAATCTTGAAGCGGGCAATAGCAATCGCCCACGCCAGAAAGTTGGTGCCTTCCTGATAGTCCGAGAATTTGTCAAGCATCACCACAATCGTATCCTGAAGAATATCTTCGGCATCGGCTCTGTTGGGGATATGGCAAAGGATATAGGTGTGGATCCTGGTCTGGTTTTGCATCAAGAGACTCATAAAGCGCTTTGAGTCCGTAAGCCTCGTTAAATCCTCTTTTTTATCCATATCAGAGCCTGCATCGGTTTTTTCAGATTTACGTTAAGTAATTCATTTTTAAGGCATTTTGACAACCTTAATTTTTCAAGAAAGTACATTATTATTCGATGGATGTACATTATTTATCTTTTCAGAATCGACACCTCCAGATTCATCAACCGGGTCAGCCGTCAGAATTTTAAGGAGGCGTTCGGCCAGTTTGGAATCTATTTCCGATGATGTTTTTTCGCGGTGGTGCTTTTGGCGGTGTGTCAGAAGCGTTTGAAGTTTCAAGACATCGACACAGGCTTTGCGGGCGGTTTCGGGGTTTTCGGCCTCCATCAGGCCGGCAAGTTTTACAGCGGCCTCGGGCATACAGCGGGTCAGCAGAACATTGCCCATCTGCCGAGAGGCTTCGATACGGCCAGCCAGTTCTGCGCGAAAAATGTCGGTTTTCATCCAGCGTTTGAGATTTCCGGGTTTAACGCCCATTTTGCGGCAGATTTCGGATGCGGTTTGTCCTTCGGCCAATGCGTGCAAGACTTGATTTTGCCGGTGGGTGATTCTTGGTGTTGTTCGTTTTTGTTTGTTTCTCACCATTTTATCCCTCTCCTGTCTACTATTTATAGTGTTATTCTACTTGTTTTTGATTTTCAAAGAAACCTTGATTTTCAGCACTGAAAAAACGGTTTTGTGCGGTGTCTGTGTGGATATAACCGCGCGCAACCGAGCGCAACTGCGCGCAACTGAACACAACATTGATGCAACATGACACTACTGCGATGCAACTGAACGATTCTGAGGTGATGTCGGGGCTTTTTTTGCATCGGCATACAAAACCCGGATGCATGCGAGGCTGCTGACGGTAACGAGAACATCAGGTTGCAGTTCGGCCAGAACATCTTCTCGGCAGCCGGCAAGGATCAATATACGTCCGGTGCGGCGGATGGTACGACGAAGCTGACAGGCAATGACCAATGCGGTGGTGGTATCCAGTGCGGCGCAAAATTCGTCTGCAAAGAGAAATTTTGCGGGGGTCATCAGCGCTTTGGCCAGCCGATACCGCCACTTTTGTCCCTCGGAAAGCGATGTCGGAGACTGTAAAAGACACCAAACATCACTTAATCCGGCCCGCGTTAGGATTGGCAGGCTTTGGGCAGGAGGGCTATCGATACAATCGATGACCGAATGTGTTGATTCCAACGGGATGTTCTCGATACGGATTCGTTCGTCGGGGGGTGTTTGCCCGCAGAGGGCGTTGAGCAGAATGCTTTTGCCTGCTCCGCTGGGGCCTGTAATACAGCAAATCCAGCCGGGATACAAGGTCAGTGAAAGACGGCAGTACAGTGCTTTACGATCCATCGCGTCACGTGTGATGCCGAAGAACCGTATCAGTTCGCGTGCCCGCGGTCCAAGGGGCACAGAGAATGGATTCAGTTGACTGCTGACATTAAAAGTGTACATTTCTTCTCCTCCTTCCGATATGTTCAGCGAACAGGGTTTGGCGATATGAACGATGCGGTTACTTTTGCCCGGGCGGACGTGAGACCTTTGCGGACTTGATAGACAGTAGCGCCCAGCTCTTGGGCGATATGAGGCAGTGAGTGTTTGCGGATGTGATGTTCGCGCAGGCAGGCCTTTTCAAAGCCGCTGAAAACGTGCGGGTGATCGATCAATACGCGCAATTCCCGGCTTAAGAGGCGACGGGTGATATCGTGAAGCTGACGTCTGAGGCTTGTGGGACTGCGCCGGGTCAGACGTGCCAGTCGGGTAATGCGTCCACCCTGCTCGGCGACCGCCTCCACGAAAACTCTTTCTTTATCGTCCAGATATTTTGAAAGATTGACCAATTGGTCCCATTGTCTTCTGAGGTCCCGGCGTCTATCGGTTTGTTCCCATCGGCCGTCCAACCAGGATGTGTCTTTTTTAATGTGCGACATGGATGCTCCTCCGTTTTGTTTTTCAATTACAATACAAATCCTCTTGTATGTTGTATATATATCTAACTTCACTGAGATTTTACTTTTTATCTTTTCCGCGGCAAGAGAAAAATAAAAAAAACACCCGAATGTGAGATTGTGACAGATCAAAGAAGATATTAAATTGTTCAAAATGCGTATATGTGACAATGTAGACCTATTTCTCTTTTGTTTTTAAATCGTCATTTATTTCCTTATTTATCTGATACTTAACACCCCTTCATTCGAGTCAAAAACAACTCATGGTCCGATATTATTCAAATTTGAATACAATTTTATCAGATTTATATTTTTTTTTAAACACTCCCGCCCTTTTATACGTCATATATATAGACGGACCACTGTTAAGGACTGTCGTTGACCAAACTTTTCATCACCCTCCTCCGAAGCCAGATGTCGCGAAAGAGTCGCGATTCTGGCTTTTTTTTCACTCTTTCCAGGCAAGACACACTTTACGCCCGTTTGTCCCAAAAGATGTTGTATTCTGACAGACTATCCGGTTTTTAGTTGACGTCTTGTGTCCGAATCAGGACAATATGCTGTGAAGGAGTGCTTGTATCGACAACACCGCCGGATTTTTTGTTATGCGTTTATGGAGTCATCAATTTCGGGGGAGAAGCAGAATCAGCCTGGTTTTGCTGATTCTGTTGAAGGCGGCGTGTTGTCTTTACGGAAGCAGCGACGGTTCTTCGGGGGGAGGGTTGAATGCTGCCCATGATGCACTGACGGCTGAACAGCGTCAGTGGCTTACTTCCCGGAGGCCGGTGGTCCGCATCGGGGTCACTTCCATTCCGCCACAGGTTTTCCACGATCCTGAAACAGGGGAACTGTCCGGTCTTTGCATTGATTTTATTGATGACCTTGCAAGAGTTTTATCTTATCGCTTTGAGGTTGTTTATTTTGCGACCTGGAATGCCATGATGCAGGCGGCGTTTGCCCGCGATATTGATGTTATTTACGCAGCCCAAAAAACACCTTCACGAATGGAGTCCTTTCTATTTACCAAACCCTATCTAACTTTCGACAATAAGATCGTAACCACAGAAGATGTTCCGGGGCCTTTGACCCTGAACGACCTTGCCGGTAAAACAGTGGCTGTCGTTACCGGCGCCGCAATCGAGGAGTACCTGAAAACCAACTACCCGGCCATTGAACTGCTGGGCGTCGATGACGAACTGGTAGGGCTGACGCGCGTATCTTTCAATCAAGCCGACGCGATGGTAATCGAAATCGCCCGGGCCAGTTGGTACATTCAGCAAAAGAAATTCACCAATCTTCATATTGCAGGGGACACCGAGTATCTTTATGAGCTTGGGTTTGCAGTGCGGAGCGATGAGCCGCAATTGAGAGCCATCCTTGACGCCGGACTTGCCGCGATCAGTCCGCACCAACGCACCGCTATCATTAACCACTGGATCCTGCCGATGGAACGGCAGCATCCGAATCTTCGTTTTCTGTTTGCGGCCCTGGCGGTGTCCGGATTTGCTCTGCTGGGGGTGTTTGTCTGGAACCGGATGCTGAGCCTTCGCGTCCACCAGAGAACGTCAGAGCTGCAACAAGAACTGGAATTGCATCAGAAAGATTTATCAGCACTGAGACGCTACGAAACCATTATCTCTCTAACAGAAGATCAAATGGTTTTTGTAGATTCTCATTATGTCTATCGCGCAGTTAACGATGCTTACCTGAAAGCCATCAACAAGACACGAGAGGAAGTTATCGGCCGGACAATAGGGGCTGTTCTGGGACAGACTTTTTTTGACAATTATGTGCAACAGCGGCTTGATGAAGCATTTACCGGAAAAACCGTTAATTTCGAACTATGGGTCTCTCTTGAGCACCATGGAAAACGCTATCTTCAGGGCATTTATCATCCTCACAGCAATACAAAAGGTGTCATTGAGGGAATCGTTCTGGTTATACATGATATTACCGATATTCAGCTTGCGCGGCAGGCCATCCAAGACAGCGAAGAGCAATTGCGGAGTTTGTTTCTGGCCTCTCCGGTCGGTATCGGTCTTACCAAAAACCGTGTGATGATGAGTATCAACGAACGGATCTGCGAGATCACCGGTTACAGCCGGGAAGAATTAATCGGGAGAAATTCCCGGATGCTGTACCTGAATGACGCAGAATACGAGTATGTGGGGACAGAAAAATACCGTCAAATCGAGAAATACGGCATTGGAACCGTAGAAAGCCGTTGGCAACGGAAAGACGGGCATATAATCGATGTACTGCTCAGTTCGGCTCCGCTGGATATGCGACACCGGGATAAAGGCACTTCGTTTACGGTGATGGATATCACGGACCGTAAAATCGCCGAAAAAGCCCTTGAAGAGAGCCGACAGTCGATGGGCCGTCTGATCGGGAATCTGCGAGGAATTGTTTATCGATGCGGGATGACCCCGAAGTGGCCGATGGAATTTATCAGTAAAGGATGCGAGGAACTGGTCGGCTACACGGAGCAGGAGTTTTATGACGGCGCAATTTCGTGGGGACAGTTGATCTTGCCGGAGGACAATACCCGCATCTGGAAAACTATTTCCGAACACGTCAACCGCCGTGAACCATTCCAAATCGAATACCGGTGTTGTGACAGGTCGGGCCAGCTCAAGTGGCTTTGGGAGCAGGGGTGCGGCGTCTTCAATGAAGACGGCAGCGTGGCAGCGCTGGAAGGTTTCATTACTGATATTACCACTCGAAAACGAATCGAAGATGCGCTTGCCGCCAGTGAAAACCGATACCGGGAACTGATCGAGCTTGCGGTGGACGGAATCCTGCTTGGGAATCACGACGGAATCATCATTGAAGCCAATTCCTTTATCTCCACGATAACCGGTCTTCCCCGGGAAAGACTTCTGGGCCGTCATATCAGCGAATTGTTCGAGGCCTTTGAACTGGAAAACAAGCCATTTCGTTTTGACCTTCTGCACAAAGGCCAGACGGTTGTCAATGAACGTATGATGGTGCGTCCGGACGGTACGGGCATTACAATCGAGATGCGCACCAAGATGATGCCGGACGGGTCGTATCAATCGATCATCCGGGATATCACGGAGCGCAAGACCGCCGAGCAGCGGCTGAAAGAAAGCGAGGAAAAATATCGCTCCCTGGTCGATCAGGCCTCGGAGATGCTTTTCCTTCTTGATATGGAAGGGAAGCTGATCGACGTCAATCAGGCGGCCATCAGCTCCACAGGGTACAGCCGAGATGAATTGCTGTGTATGACGGTTTATGATATTGATCCCGATGCGAATGTGCGCGACGACAAGACGAAAATCTGGGAAACCCTGCCGCCGGAAAACTCAACACAATTTGAAGTTCGGCATCGCCGAAAGAACGGGACCACTTACTGGGCGGAGATACGGGCCGGGAAACTGGTGATCAAAGACAAGCCCTACATTCTGGCGCTGGTCAACGACATTACGGAGCGCAAGCAGGCGGAAGAGCTACGCGAGAAACTATTAAGGGAACTCCGCAGCAAGAATGAAGAACTCGAAAGCATTGTGTTCATCGCTTCGCATGACTTGCGCAGTCCGCTGGTTAATATCCGCGGCTTTGCGGGAGAGCTGGAGAAAAGTCTTCATGAAATCAAGGGGATTCTTGATGATGCGGCGATGAGCGATGAGATTCGACGTCGGCTTGAGATACCGCTGAATATGGATATTCCGGAATCGCTGCATTTTATCAAGAGCGGCAACCAGAAAATGGAAATACTCCTGAACGGCCTGCTGCGGTTGAGCCGAATCGGAACAGCACAGATCAATCCGACGTCTATTAATATGGAAACGCTGATCGGCGGAATCATCAGCGGGCTACGATTCAAAATACGTGAAAACAATATCGACATTGCGATTGACGGAACACTTCCTGCCTGCCGCGGTGATCTGATGCTGATCAATCAAGTCTTTGTGAATCTCGTCGACAATGCAATCAAGTATCGTCATCCCGACCGGCCGTGCAGGATCCGTATTCGCGGCACTCAAAAAAACGGGCAAAGTATTTATCAGGTTGAAGACAACGGAATCGGGATCGCTCCGGAACACAAAGAAAAGGTATTTGAAATATTTCACCAACTCAATCCCAACGCGGGAGGAGAGGGATTGGGGCTGACAATCGTTAACCGCATTCTGGACCGTCAAGATGGTCAAATCCAGCTTGATTCACAGCCCGGAACAGGTACAACCATATCCATTACCCTGCCCGGCGCATAGCACAAAAAAATTATGCAATAATTTCTTTCCCCGCATCGTCTATCTCTTAAATTCGGCAAAAGGAATCCGTTATGAATGGGACAGGAGAGCGAGGTATTTTAGTCGGGGTCAGGAGGTTTTGCAGGGTTGCGCCGGCCTATAAAAAACACGCTTTCTGTACTGATAACACGGATTGAAAATCGACTTTAAGCCCGCTTAAAAAATTGTTTTTTTTCCTTAAAAATACATAAAAAAGCTCAAAGAATCGCAATACCGCTAACCGACAATAGCGTTATCAGAGCAGCATAAGAAAGCACGGGTTTTAAAAAAAATAATGAAAATTGACGCATCCTTGTCAATCATTTCGTATTGTTTAGATGTGGCGTTTTATTCGGAAAGACTGTTTCGAAAAAACAGACAGATTCCGGAGGGAAAAACAATGAAAAAGATGACTACTATTATTATGCTTGCTGGAGCGGTCGTTGTGTTGACGGCAGCGTCGGGATGCGATGTAAGCAGCAGCCGTAAACAGAGTGCCGCAGCGCGATGGGAGCACAAGATGGAACAAGTCCGTCTTGAGACCGCCCGTCAGTCGCTTGCGAACGGGCGGTTTGAATATGCCCAGCGTGTGCTGGAACCCTGTATGAACTCGGCGGAGAAACACGATGACGCTGAAAAACTGATGGCGCAGATCCAGGCGGCTCATCAGGCGTATGCTCAGTTGAACAGTTATCGTGAAGACTCCTCTAAAGAACGTGCGTATTAATCCAGCAGGCGGTACTGCGAACCTTCAGATGATGAACATCCCTTTGACGTGAATGAACCAAAGGACGGCTTTGAGCTGTCCGAGATTATTACCCTTGTGACCATTCCTGCCTTAGGTAGAAATACCTACGGCAGGTTTTTTTTGCCCTTCTTTTGCCAGAGACATTCAAACCAATCCTAATACCGTTAAGGCATAAACCAGGCACCTGAACCGGCCGGGCTATACCTCTTTATGAGATTTTTGTTTCGGGATAGACCGATGCGGAAGGATTTGGTAGAATACGGCGGATGTCGGGTTTTCTTTGAAAGTGTGCATTATGTGGGATTTGGCCTGGCCCAAACCGGTAAAATTGATTTGCGGGATACTGGCGTGCGATGCGCCGGCACTGGAGGCTGCGCGCGGGCGTCTGTGTGCGGAACTGGGAACCGCAGATATGGTCAGCGAAGCATGGGCTTTTGATATGACAGGGTATTATGCCCAGCAGGCCGGGCCGGAGATAGTGCGGCAGTTTGCGGCGTTTGCGGAACTGGTCGATCCGGGACGGCTGGCGGAGATCAAGCATATTACCAACCGGCTGGAGCGGGAGCTGGCGGCGGAGCTGGGACGGCCATGGCCGCGGCCGGTGAATTTTGATCCGGGGCTGATCGAGCCGAGCAAGCTGGTGCTGGCATCGACAAAGAATTTTGCGCACCGGGTGTATATAGGCCAGATGATGTATGCAGAGGTTACAATGACCTACGTGCGGGGCAAATGGGAGAGCTTTCCGTTTACATTTCCGGATTTTAAGAGCGGGCGATACGACCGTTTTTTGAGTCTTGTACGTGAGCGGCTGGTGGAGCAGCAAAAGGGAATGAATCCAGAATAGAGGAGTCAGACGAACAATGTCACAGTTGCTTTTTTTGACGATGATGCTGCCGGCGGCGGCGTTGTGTGTGTGTGCGGTATTGACGGCAGTGGTACGGCGATGGGCAGTGCGAACATCATTTGTGGCGCGGCCGCAGCAGGATCGATATCACCGGTCGATCATTGCACTGGGGGGCGGGACGGCCATCTTCTGGACCGTGGCCTTGTTTATTCTTGCCGGAGCGGCGTTTGTAAAATTTGTCGCGGCACCGGGTCATGCCCTGTGGCTGTCGCATCATATCAGTCAACATGCCGCAGGGTTTATGGAAAGACTGCCGGATTTGATGGTCGTGCTGGGAGCAGCCCTGACGCTGCATCTTTTGGGATTATGGGATGACAAGCGGCGGCTGGGGCCTTTCTTTAAGCTGGCGGTTCAGTTTGCGGCGGCAATTGTCGCAACGGTGTGGGCGGACGTACGCGTGGAGATGTTCATCGAGAACAAGATAATCACGACGGCGATGTCAGTGGTGTGGATCGTGCTGATTATCAATGTGTTTAATTTTCTGGATAATATGGACGGGTTGAGCGCAGGGATTGCAGCAATTGCAACGGCAGTGCTGATGGCGGCGGCGTTCCGAAGCGGACAAGTGTTTGTGGGGGCATTGGGACTGGTGTTCCTGGGGACACTGATGGGGTTTTTAGCGTTCAATTTTCCGCCGGCGACCATCTTCATGGGAGATGCGGGGTCGATGGTGGTGGGCTTTTTTGTGGGATTGCTGACGCTGCGGACGACATATTATGACGCCGCTGCAGGGACGCCACTGTATTCGGTATTTATGCCGGCAGTGGTGATGGCGGTGCCGCTGTATGATTTTGTAACGGTGACGTTTTTGCGGCTCAGGCAGGGCAAAAGTCCGTTTGTGGGAGATACGCAGCATTTTTCGCACCGGCTCAAACGGCGAGGACTCTCGGACAGGCAAGTAGCGCTGACGCTGTATCTGGCGACAGTGTGTACGGGGCTGGGGGGCGTGATTTTGCAACAGGTCAGTCCGGTCGGAGCGGGAATCGTGTTTGCTCAGACGGTGATGATACTGGTGATCATCGGAATACTGGAAGCAACGGGGAATGCCAATTCTCAATTGTGAGTTTTAAAGACGCCGGTTTGCGGCTAAGACCTTTCTACGAACAGATTATGCAGCAAAAGAACACGTCAACACAAACCACTGAATCAGCAAGGCCCAGATGGCTTCGGGGGGCGGAACAGGCGCTGCTGATTTTGGTATTGTCGGCGGCGGCGCTGAGGGCAACATTTATTGAAACGCCGCATGTCGAATCCTTCGGACAAACAGGATCGCTGAGCAATGAGGCAATCAGTCTGCTGCTTTCATCGGTCCTGCTGGCGGCGCCGGCGGTGTGGGTAATCCTCTGCGGATTGTCAGGCGGCATTCGGCGGCGCAGTACGTATTTTACAGCAGCGTGTATGGTGTTTTGCGGAGCGGGGCTGGCCGGGGTATTTTTTGCCTCGGACAAGCGGGCAGCACTGACGGATCTGACGGTGCTGATGTCCGGGCCGGCGGCGGGGCTTATGGCGATACAGCTTATGGACCGGCGAGAGACGGTGCGGCTGTTTTTGTGGCTGCTGCTGGGGGTCGGGGCAGCAGCGACCTATGCGTGTTATGACAAGATGACGTCGTCGAATGCGCAGCTCATTGCTGAATATGAGAAAAATCCCGATGCCTTTTTGAAAAATTTCGGCATTGAGGCAGGGAGTCTTGACCATTGGCAGTACGAACACCGGCTCTACTCGCAGGATGTATCGGGCTTTTTGACGACAAGCAATTCGGCGGGGTCATTTTTTCTGCTGGCAGTGTTTGCCGGGATAGGACTATGCATCGAAGCATTCAGGGCACGAGGAAACGAAGAAACACTTGTGGCCTTGATCTGTGTGCTGCTGGCAACCCTATTCGTGCTGGCGGGGCTTTTGATGACACAAAGCAAAGGGGCACTCGGAGCGTTCGGGGTGTTTGCGGTGATACTGGCGGGATGTGTGCTGCTGCGTACAAAAATATGGCGGTATCGCTATGCGGTGTGCGCAACAGCAGCAGTGCTGGCACTGGCGGCAGCGGCGGCGCTGACGCTATACGGCGTTCGACACGAGCGGCTACCGGGAGGCAACTCGATGCTGGTGCGGTGGCAGTACTGGGCGTCGTCGGGACAGATCGTCCAAGACCATCCTGTGCTGGGAGCAGGCGGCGGCAATTTCGTCACGGCCTATATGCGGCATAAAAATCCGGCCGCCAGCGAGACAATCAGCGACCCGCACAACTGGGTCTTTTCGCTATTGTGCCGGTTCGGGATTGCGGGGCTTGCTGCGATGGGATGGGCCATGATACGGCCTGCAGGGCGGCTGTTTGCCGCGGCGGTTCGGCCGGTTGAGGCAATGACGACAGGGGAGGTTTCAGGATGGCGTGAGCGTTTCCTGTGGCTGGGACTTCTCGGGGGCGTGATGGGGGCAATGCTGATCATAAGGCCAAAGCTTTTCACTCTGGACGGCCCGGGACAGTCCGCAATGGAACACTCAGCAGCGTTCTTGCTGCTGATTATCATTCCGGCAGGGATCATTGCACTGGTCCTGGGATTACTGCGGTTTTCCGGTGCGGGGGATGCATCGCTGCATCGGTCCGGCACGGGGCTAATCACCGCAATTGCATGCGGGCTGGGGGCCGTACTGCTGCATAATATGGTGGACTTTGCGCTGTTTGAGCCGGGAGTGTGGACTATGTTCTGGCTGATGGCAGGCGCAGGGCTGGCACTGGTCGACAATACGAAAGCAGACGGGGGATTTCGGTTTACCGCAGTCGGTACGGCAGCGGGCCGCGCAACATTCATAGCGGGTCCGATGGTTGCGGCGGGAGCGGTTTTGTTGTGGGTCGTCATTCCGCCGGTACGTCGAGGAGCAATAAGCTATGAAGCCCTTTCTGTACCGCCGGGGCATACCGAGGCGTATTTGGAACAGGCGGTGGCCGTCGATCCGCTGTCGCCGGATGCGGCAATTTATGCGGCACGTCTTTTGATGTACCGATCCGGTCAGCATTCGGTAGTCAAACATCCCGAATTGCTGTCAAAGGCCCGCGCATTTGCAGAGACCGGTATAGCACGGACGCCGGAGGATCCGCGACCGCGGAGGCTGCGGGGAGAGATATTGCTGGCGACCGCGGAGAATGCGGGGGATGATGACGAAAAGAAGACACTGCAAGAGGAGGCCTATCGTACGCTGCAGGAAGCGGTGAGGCTGTACCCGGGTTCGGATGTAATTCATTATAAACTGGGTGTTCTGGCGGAGGAATTGGCAAAACCTGACCAGGCCAAAGAGCACCTGGAAAAAGCTCTGTCAATTGAGACGGCGTACCGGGCACAATTCAGGGTAATGTATCCGAACAAGGCAGATGTTGTCAGTCGGTTGGGACCCAAGGTGTATGCAGACCTTCTTGACCGGCTGGAACGACTGGGGCAAGACCGGCAAAAGATAACAGACCCTATACACGAAAAGCTGTCTAACGATAAAAAATAAACCGCCAAAAGCACTGAAACCATTTTCACTGTTCAGCGCCTTCGGCGGCACTCTTACACCCCTCCGGTCGTTCACAGCGGAGAAGGAAATTTTGAATTTACTGGATTTTGTTTAGAATTTCTTCAGGAATGTCAAAGTTGGCATACACTTCCTGAACGTCGTCATGGTCTTCAAATTCATCAATCAGAGCAAGAATGCGCTGTGCAACTTCCTGATCGGCGACCTCAACTGTCGTATCGGGAATCATCGAAATCTCAGCGCTTTCCATCGGTATTTTTTTGGCTTCCAGAGCCGCCTTCAGCTCGTTATACGCCTCGGGAGAACAGGTGATCTCGAAGACCTCGCCGGTGTTTTGCATATCGTCAGCTCCGGAAGAGAGGGCAACGTCCATCAGTTCATCTTCGCCGATGGCGTTGGCCTTGACGGTGATGATGCCGCGTTTTTTGAACATCCAGCCGACACATCCGCTGGCCCCCAATGCCCCGCCGCGACGTTCGAATATCTTCTTGATCTCCGGTGCGGTACGGTTTCGGTTGTCGGTCAGGCCTTCGACCATAATAGCAACGCCGCCGGGGGCATAGCCTTCGTAGAGTACTTCTACATAGTCAATCACCCCCAGTTCGCCGGTGCCCTTTTTGATCGCCTTTTCAATGGTGTCTTTGGGCATATTGGCGGCTTTGGCCTTATCGATAGCGTAACGGAGCGTCAAGTTGGCCGCCGGGTCTCCGCCGCCGTTTTTGGCGGCTACGATGATCATACGGGCGATTTTGCTCCACAGTTTTCCGCGTTTGGCGTCGTTGGCGGCTTTTTTATGTTTAATCCCCGCCCAGTGCGAATGTCCGGACATATGGAATCCTTATGACTGAAATTATTTTTTCTGTTGGTTATTGGTCGTTAATGAATCACTTTATTTAACGGATACGTAAAGATCCCTGATGCTCCGGCGCGCTTCAACTGCGGAATCAGTTCGCGTTCGACCTTCTCTTCGACAAGGATCTCGACGGCCACATAGTCGGAATCGGCCAGTGAAGAGACGGTTGGACTTTTGGCGGCCGGGAGAATATTCAGAATCGCCTGAAGATCGGTTTTCCTGACATTGAGTTTTAGGCCCACCAGCGTTCGAGCATCAATAGCGGCGTTGAGCAAAATAGAAATGTTTTCAATTTTTTGCCGCTTGAAATCGTCCTGCCATGCACTGCGATTGGCAATAAACCGCGTGGTCGAAACGAGAATCGTATCCAGAATGCGCAGGTTATTGGCCTTCAGCGAAGAGCCGGTCTCGGTCAATTCTACAATGCCGTTGACCAGGCGGGCTTTGACTTCGGTGGCGCCCCAACTGAATTCGACCCGCACGTTGACATTTTTCTGCTCGAAGTAGCGGCGAGTGGCATTGACCAGCTCCGTAGCAATGATGCCTCCGGCCAGGTCTTCGGGTTTCTGGATGTCCGATTCGTTGGGGACGGCCAGTACCCAGCGAGCCGGATTGGATGTGGCCTTGCTGTACTGTAATTCGCAGACCTCGTGCACATTCGAAGCGTTTTCCATAATCCAGTCATAGCCCGTAAAGCCCGCATCAAGCACGCCGTCTTCGACATACCGGCTCATTTCCTGAGCGCGGAGCATAATCAGTTGAATTTCGGGGTCATCGATACGCGGAAAATAGCTTCGCTCAAAGCCGCTGATGTTGAACCCGGCCTTTTCAAACAATTCGAAAGTCGCATTTTGAAGGCTTCCCTTGGGAATGCCCAGTTTTAATACATTGTCCGGCAACGTTCTATCCTCTTAAAATCCGTGTTTTACTTTTTTCCAGTTTTCTTTTTCGGCGATGTTTTTTTAACCGTTTGTTTTGTTTTCACTTTAGCTGCTTTTTTCGGAGCCGCATTTTTTCCTGCTTTGGAGGACATCCTTGACCCTTCGGCCTCCGCGCGCAGGAGGGCATAAAATGCATAGGCATCGGCAGCGCTGATCTGCCGTTCGAGGAAACTTTCTATCTCCTGCGGAGTCGACTCCGGATGCACCATCTCGTTCTGTTTAAGATAGCTGACCATTGCATCGGTCAGGGGGATCGCATGTCCGTCCAGGGCGGTCAGGAATGTATAGGCTACCGTAAATGGAGTCATTCCCGGTATATCCTGAAGGTCTTTGCGGGCCTGCCGTTTCCCCTCGTCGGTCAGTCCGGCAAGGCTGACCCTGTCAAATTTTTCAAAGATGGCATTGAGCACTGTGGTCATTGCCTGGGCCGAGGCTATCGCCGGTTCAGACATATCGCCGAATACTTCCGCGATCTCTTCAGGGCGGGAAACCCTCAGGTCGTTGATATCGACGAAATGACCTGTAATGCGCTTCTGGATTTTGCCTACATTCGCCTCGGTCGTAAACGCACTGATAAACGCATAGACAATCGCCTCAATCGGTTCATTGTAAGTGACCGGAGCGATCGCGGGAGCGTCTTTCTTGAGCGTTTTGAACAGCTTTTCAATCCTGGGGCTGTAGTCTTTGCTGTTTTTCATATTTCCATCGCCTTTTGCACAGGTTACTGCACGTCCCGGTCCGGATCCGTCTCGAACGGCGTGTCATTTTGCTGATCCTCCGTTTGATCAGGTTCAGAGTCTTCGTCGATCCGATTGGCTTCTTCGATCAACTGGAGCGTTTCTATGGTTTTTTTCATTTTGGTATCCAGCTCAAAACGCAAATGGGGGCAGTTGCGGCCGGGGATATCTCTGCCGAGGGCGGCCTGAATCGGCCCGATGGCGTGCTGAATCGCCTGAAATGTTTTTTTGGCAGCAGGTTCATCCACTGCAAAAATGCTGAGGAAAACCGTGGCATTTTTGCCGTCGGGGGAGATGTCCACCTCGGTAATACTAACCAGACCGGTTATGCGGGGGTCACTGAGCCGGTTGCTGATCGTGCTGCTGACCGAATCCCGTATCACCCTGGCCATTTTTAACTGTCGTCTTGATTCCATAGTGTTCGACTCTGCCGTTTTTTATGTCTGTGCGCCTTACAGCGAGGTCCGTTTAATCTGAACTATCTCAAACGCCTCGAACACATCTTCGAGTTTGATATCATCAAAGCCTGCAATCTTGACACCGCACTCAAGACCCGCCCGAACTTCGCGAACGTCGTCTTTAAAGTGCTTGAGGGATTCGATGGTGCACTTGTCTTTAATAACGATGTTGCTTCGGATCAACCGGAGTTTGGCATTTTTCTGGATGACACCGCTGGTGACATAGCAGCCGGCAATCGTCCCCAGGTTAGAGACTTTGAAGGTATTTCGAACGACAAGACGTCCAAGGACTTTTTCTTCGGTTTCCGGTTCGAGCATTCCAATCATGGCCGCCTTAAGGTCTTCGGTAATCCGATAGATGATATTGTACAGGCGAATATCGACCCCCTTGGCTTCGGCCATCTGCCGAATGCGGTCTTCAGGCACGACATTAAAGCCGATAATAATAGCTCCAGAGGCCTCCGCCAGCACAGCATCGCCTTCGTTAATGCCGCCGACGCCGGAATGGATGATGCGAACACGTACCTCGCCGGTGCTCAGGTCAGTCAGATATTTGTTGAGTACATCCACAGACCCCTGCACATCCGCTTTAACGATGAGGTTAAGCTCCTTGATGGAACCGGCAGCGATATGCGTAAACAGATTGTCCAGCGTGATCTGTGAACGTTTGGCCAGAGTCCGCTCGCGGCTGAGATGTATGATCTCTTCGGCTGCCTGTTTGGCCTGGTTGACATCGGGCAGACAATAAAATTTATCGCCGGCCTGAGGGACGCCGTCCAGCCCCGTAATAACAACAGGGGTGGCCGGTCCAGCAGTCTTGAGACTTCGTCCTCGGCTGTCAGTGATAGTGCGAATGCGGCCGTAAACACCGCCCGCCAGAAGAACCTCTCCTTTATCCAGATGGCCTTCTTTAATCAGAACTGTCGCAACCGGTCCTTTGGTCGGAGACATATTGGCCTCGACAACCCAGCCGCGTGCCGGAATGGTAGCGTCTGCGCGATAGTCTTTGTCTTCTGCAACAAAGTCAATGTATTCGAGCAGGTCTTCAATCCCCTGGCCGGTTATAGCGCTGGTTTTAATGATCTCGGTATTGCCGCTCCATTCGGATGGAGTTAGTTCATGCTCGGCAAGCTGGCCATAGATACGGTTAATATCCACGCCCGGCAGGTCGATCTTGTTGAGGGCGACAATAATCGTCACTCCGGCGGCCTTGGCGTGATGAATGGCTTCGATGGTCTGCGGCATCAATCCGTCATCCGCGGCGACAACCAGCACGACGATATCGGTCATATTGGCCCCGCGGGCGCGCATGGCCGTGAATGCCTCGTGGCCGGGTGTATCGAGGAAGGTAATCCGCTTGCCGTGAATCTCAATTTGATAGGCACCGATGTGCTGGGTAATCCCCCCCGCCTCACCGGAGGCGACGCTGGTTTTCCGGATGCGGTCCAGCAGGCTTGTTTTGCCGTGGTCAACGTGGCCCAGCATAGTTACGACAGGCGGACGCTTTTCAAGATGCTCACGGGAACGGTTCTCGTAGCTGTTTTCGATTTGTTCAAGAATCGTGCGTTTGCGTTCGACAATCAATTCGGTACCGAATTCCAATGCAACCAACTCCGCGGCATCGGTGGAGATAGCCTGATTGGCCGTGGCCAGAACGCCCTGAGCCATCAATTTGGTAATGATATCGGCAGTCTTGACCGCCAGTGCGGCCGATAGATCTTTTACGGTAATCGGTTCGTGGACAACGGCCTTTTCTGGACGCTCCACAGGAATACTGACATCTTCGGCGGTTCTGGCCTCGATGCGGCGCGAGGGTTTGGCTCTCAGACTCATACCGCCGGCCGCAGCCAAACGTGCCTGCCGCTCTTCCATATCGCGTGAGCGTACGCGTTTAATATCAACTCCGCGTCCCCGCCGGGATTCTTCCTGCTCGGATTCCTTTCGGCGGCCGTGCGTTTTCACTTTGCTGGCTTTCTTGCCTTTATCGGGCGCCGGCACAGCCTCCGGAAAAGGAACTATGGGGGCTGCCGGCGCGGATTGTCCCCGTCCCGGACGCGGGGTAAAGGACGGACGCTGCGGGCGGCCGCGACCGCCCGGCCGATGGCGGGCATCTTCGTCAGCCGCCTCAACACGGACTATCGTCGGGCCGGACAGTTTGGCCGGTTTTGGTTTTTCGAGCATCGGTCCGGCAGGCCGAATGATTTCCGGCTCCGGGACAGGTTCCGGCTCAGGCGGCAGTTGGAGTTCCGGCTCCGGCTGAGCAAGGGGAACTTCTATCGTCTGTGCCTGCGGAGGCTGCTCTTGTTCGAGAACAGGAAGTTCTGCAACCGGTGCAGGCGTCCGGGTAATTGCGGCAGGAGCCTGCGGCGGCGCTACAGGTTCAACCGGCAGTTCTATCGTCTCGACCGGGGGATTTTCAGCTGCCACTGCAACGGCGATATCCTCAATATCCGAGGTCAGGGCCTCAGACTGGGCTGCTTCAATTGCCGATTCAAGTTCCTGAACGGGTTCGGCGGCGTCTTTCTTCTTGCGTTTGACGCGAACCTTCTTGAGGTCAACCGGGGCAGCTTTCTCAATGGCCGTGGTATGTTCGCCTTCGCTGAACCACTCACGGATCGTTGCGGCCAACCCGATGGAGATAACCGCCATATGATTTTTGATGTCGCCCAAGCCTTCGGCCTGGCATTTGTCCACAATCGCCTGGCTTTGTACGCCAAGTTCTTTGGCCAATAGATAAACACGCGTTGTTTTCGCCAAAACCGTTTCTCCGTACTGAACCTGTCAAGCCTGACAAAGGCTCTTATTTACGTTTTTTCTTTTTGCTCTTTTCCTGCCGGAGCAGGGCCTGAGCCTGTGTTTGGGCGTTCTCGGCGGCGGCTTTCTTGGCGGCTTCACCGGCGGCTGCAATAATTTTTTCAGCCTTCTGGGGTTCAACGCCCAACTCTTCAACCAGCGGTCCGGCGCCGACTTCTTCGAGGTCCAGTACTGAGATAATGCCCAGCGCCAGGAGCTTATCGACGAAGTTGCCGTCTAATCCTTCGACCACTTTAAGCGTCTCGGAGAGCCGCTCGACTTCCCTATTATATTCATCCGGCGTAAGGATATCGATATCCCAGCCGGTCAATCGCGCCGCCAGACGAACATTCTGGCCGTGTTTGCCGATAGCCAGACTTAACTGATCTTCGGTGACAACGACCGTGGCCCGTCCGAGTTCGAAACAAATCGCGATCTCGCTGACCTTGGCGGGCGCCAGGGCATTGGAGATTAAATTCTGCGACGAATCACTCCATTTAACGATGTCAATCTTTTCGCCGCCCAGCTCATCAACGATGTTGCGGATACGGCTGCCGCGCACGCCGACACAGGCGCCGACGGGATCAACTTTGTCGTCGGTGGTATCGACGGCGATCTTGGTGCGATAGCCGGCCTCGCGGGCCAACGATTTAATCTCAATAATGCCTTCGGCCACCTCGGGAACTTCCAGTTCGAACAGACGCCGGATAAAATCCGGATGGGTGCGCGAGAGGATAATCTTAACCTGGTTGGACATATCCCGCACTTCGAGGATCATACAGCGGATGCGCTCATTGGGATGATGCGTTTCGCCGGAGATCTGCTCGGATTTGGGCATAATGGCCTCGACGCGGCTGCTGAGATTGACCACAAGAACTCCGCCCTCATAACGGCCTGCGATACCGTTGATAATTTCACCTTTACGCTGGGCGTACTCGGCATAAATGCTGTCCCGCTCATCGGCTTTGATCTTCTGGATCATCACCTGTTTAGCGGTCTGAGCGGGAATGCGGCCCAATTGACGGACATCGATCTGAACATCGTCTTTAAAGGCCGTGATGTTGCCGGTCACACGGTCAATATGCACAACAACATCGCCTTCGGTACCATGCTGAAGGCCGAAGTGTTTGCGTGCCGCCGAGACCATCGCAGCTTCAAGATCCTGATAGATGGATTCCTTGTCGATGTTCTTGTCCCGAGCAATATTGTCAACGATTCTTACTAATTCCTGATTCATCTTGTCTTTTTCCCTCTCAGAAAAATAAAAAAGTGGAAACCTTCAGGTCACCACTTTACGCCGGTGCACAACACTCCGAGGCCCGGGGTTATAAAAACCCAGCGGCCGATTCAGGTTTTCCCATTAATCGGCCATTTGGACCTCCGCGATATACATCGCATTTCGCACTGTCCCTGAAGAGCCTTGCTTATCATCAAACAGTCGGCGGCGTGACGGCCACGCCTCAGCACAGCATACTGTAACTCCATGCTTATGCACGACTTGCTGTTCCCGCATCACACATTAAAACACCTTTCTGTCACGTGTTGACCCATTCATAAAGGGTTTATTATAGCCCCAGCGCATGACTTGTCAAGACATATCATAAGAACAGATAAAATTGTTGGCGCGCATAGATAATCCATCTCTACCGGATACACTTTTTCCTGTTTCCTTAACGCTGACGGTACTGCTTGGGGGAACACTTTTTATAGCGGTTAAAAACCGTAGCAAAATACTGGCTGGTATTGAAGCCCGTCTGCAACCCGATTTCGGTAATTGATTGGTTTGGATTTTTGGAAAGAAGTCGGGCAGCAATTTCAATGCGGTGATAATTCATGTATTCAAGAGGTGTCATATTAGTAATTTGTTTGCACAACTTCGTAAAATGGGTGACCCCTAAGCCGCACTGTTCCGCCATCGCAGCGGCTGTCCAATTCTGTATCAACAATGCCTGGTTGCCTTTGACAGATTCAAGGAACAACTGAGCCGAGCGTTGCGAGGTAGTCAATTCCGGATTGAGCGGAATATTTCGGCCTATCAACATCTTATATATCGATAAAATAAGACCGTTAATAAGTACTGCCAAGGAAGATACACGAGCTGTCTTGTCTGGATTCTGTATCAATTCGGCAATGCTTATAAAATATGAAGCGGTACGGGAATCCACTGGCCAGACCGGCGTTTCGTTGTGGCTGAGCAATTCTGTAAGATGCTTTAGGTCTTCAGTGGTCAGCAAAAGCCACTTCGGCCATTGCCATCGCTGATGGGGTTTACGGATACCAACATCCAGAATCAGCCAATGCAGTCTCCCCGGCCCAACCTGCGGATTGCCGAGGGCATGAGGCTGCCAGGGTCGGGTGATGGTCAGGCTGCCCGGATTGAGTTTTGCAGTGGTGCCGGATACTGTAAAAGCAAGGGTGCCGGTTTCCAGGTAGGTAATCTCGATGCCCTCATTGCAATGTTGAGCCAACCCCCAATCCTGCCGGCCTTTGGCATCCCAAAAACCTACCGACAACACGCCCGGCAACTGCGCAGCGGGCAATGGTGTCCCCGGATAGCCGTTATGAGTCAGGGCGTGCAAATCCACTTTGCCAGCGCCAACCGCCTGAACAAGGGGTTCGCATCGATCTGCCACATACGTTTTAGTCCGGGATTGAGGCATCTTACAGCCGCTGCAATTTGTATAATATTTTTCACTGTCGAATATTAAAAGACTCTTGGGCGTTATTTTACTATGATAACGGCCGTAAGTCAATTGCGGTATTGTCAACAGAAACGATCACTTTGGGGAAGGAAAGACGCGTATGGGACAGATTCGGCTCGGCATCAACCTTGAGTTTGTACGGCACAGCGACAAATCGTTTGAATGGGGCGTCGAGAAGGCAGCACAAATCGGCTACGATTATGTAGAACCCATGGTCCATTGGGGACGCGAATTGCTTAGCGAGGCAGGGTATTTTCACAGTGTTTCGATGCTGGATGATCCTTATCGTATCACACGGGCCTGCAAGAAGGCCGGGGTGCGGGTATCGGGGCTGTCGGCACATTGCCCTCTGTGTAAACCTGAGATCAGTTGCGAATATCTCAAGCAGGCGATTCGGTTTGCCGCCGAATGCTGCGTACCGGTGGTCAACACCGATGAAGGGCCAAAGCCGGCCTGGACGACCGAGGAAGAAGATCACGTCTTGATGCGTTATGTTCTTAAAGAAGCCTCCGCGGCGGCAGAAGCCCGGGGGATATGGATCGGACTTGAACCCCACCAACAATACAGCAAGACGCCGGCGGGGCTTGATAAAATTCATTCATTGGTCAAATCTCCGGCCATCGGGATCAACTTTGACATGGGCAACAGTTATCTGGGCGGGCAAGATCCTTATGCCTGGCTGGAGCATGTACTGGATCGACTGGTTCATCTTCACGCTAAAGACATCACACTTCAGCAATCCAATGCAGAACGCGGAAAAGTTTCCGGCACGCCGGTGGGATGTGCCTGCGGTGAAGGAGTCATCGATTGGCAAAAAGTGGTACAGATTTGTAAACGTGCCGGCAGGGATATTGTGTTTTCGGTGGAGTGCGGAACGGTGGAACAGGCACAGAAAAGTTATGACTATTTGAAAAAGCTGTTATAATAACAGCCGGAGACACTGGACCTATGCGAAATGTTTTAGTTTTACTGATATTTTTAGCGGTAATTTTCAGCGGCTGTCACAGCCGTCCACAGGTCAGCCATGACAAGGGACTCTGGACTTTTTCCGAAAACCAACACCCCCTGCTGGTGTATAATCACATCGCGATGACCTACAAGCCTTATGTTGTAAAACTGTATACTCCATTGGGCATCAATGTACTGCGTGATCAAGTCGCCGATCACTTACATCATCATGGGTTAATGCTGGGGTGGAGCGTCAACGGGGTTAACTTCTGGGAAGAGACCGCCGCGTGTGGTTATCAGTTGCCCTTGCCTGCCTCGGCAATGGCCTTCAGTACTTTTTTCGGCGACCGAAGCAGCCGTTTGTCTCATGAGAGCCGATGGGTGGATACCGCTAAATCGACCGAGATGCTAACCGAGCAGCGATGGATCGATACACGACTGGTGCCCCAATATGAGGCGGTGCTGACGACGTGGACGTCGGTGTGCAGTGTTCCGGCCGGGCAGCCGTCGATGCGTATCGCCGGGCAGCATTATTACGGGCTGGGGATGCGGTTTGTCCAATCGATGGACAATAACGGCGAGTTTGTGTATGCCGACGGGCAGCCGGGGCCGATCTTTCGCGGGGATGAGCGATTGACGGAGGGAGCATGGTGTGCGTATCGGTCCGCGGTGGAGGGAAAGCCGGTGACAGTGGCGATGTTTGATGACCCGGGCAATCCGCGGCCGGTGACATGGTTTACGATGAAAGAGCATTTTGCGTATCTGTCGGCGACGATGCGGCTGCATGAGATGCCCCTGGAGGTGACGGTGGATAAACCGGCGACACTTCGCTACGGCATTGCTCTGTGGGATGGACATCGATCCGACAGCGATATTGAAACACTCTATCAAGACTGGTTGCGGAAAATAAAAACATCTTCAAAATAAACCTTATAGGAGATTGTTATGACTATCGAAAAAACAAGTACACGGCAAGGATTGACCCGTCGGGGATTTTTGAAAACCAGTGGGGCGGCGATTGCTCTGGGATCGGCATTGTATGTGTCAGGACGCACCCACGCAGCGGAGTCGAAGAGTCCCAATGAACGAATCAACATCGGACTGATTGGGGGCGGCGGACGGGGTAACAATCATATCGATATGCTGAGCTGGATGAAAGGCGAAGGAGACAATATCGCAATCACGGCGGTCTGTGACATCTATAAGCCGCGACGTGAAAGGACGGCACAGCGGGTCGGCGCCAAGGCCTATACGGACTATCATGAGCTGCTGGCCGATAAGAATGTCGATGTGGTGTGCATTGCAACGCCGGATCATCTTCACGGACCGCAGGCTATTGACGCGATTCTGGCGGGCAAAGACGTGTACTGCGAAAAGCCGGTGACTCACTGGCGGCAGTTTGAGACAACGAAGAAACTGGCCGAGACGGTTGCAGCGTCTGACCGTGTGTTCCAACTGGGCACGCAGGCGATGAGCGATCCGGTGTGGCGGCAGATGAAAAAGCTGGTGCAGGATGGGCTGATCGGCCAGCCGCTCTACGCGGAGACCGGATTTTTCCGTACCGGCGACTGGGGAGAACGCGACATGCCGGTGGATGATCCGAATGCCAAGGCCGGGCCGGACTTGAACTGGGAGGCGTTTCTGGGCGACGCTCCGAAGCGTGAATTCAACGCGGATCGGTTTTTCCGATGGCGTCTGTTTATGGATTATGCAGGCGGGCCGGTGACCGACTTGTATCCGCATAGTCTAACCCAAGTCATTGATATCATGGGAGTGAGTTTTCCGGAAAGTGTTGCGGCACTGGGAGGCACACATCGGCATCCGTATGAATTGCGGGATGTACCGGATACCTTTACACTGATTGCACAGTACCCCGAGAAAGCGACGATTGCCGTAATGGGAACCCAAGGCAATGATTATAACGGCGGACTCAATCGCGGCGCCGGGCAGCGGTGTCCGGTCATTCGCGGGTGGGACGGCTCACTGATTATCCGCGACAATAAAGAAATTGAGTTTATTCCGATTCGTGAGAAGGGAGCCAAGGCACCGCAGCGGTTTGCGATTGAGGGCGGTGAGAATAATGTCACCCACTGGCGGAAGCTGCTGGAGTGCTGCCGAACGCGGGACAAACAGACGTTCAGCCCGATGGAACTGGCCTTCCGGACGCAGACGGTACTGCATATGGCGATGCAGTCGTTCCTGACGCGAAAGACCATCGGATTTGACTCGCAAACGCTCACCATGACGGTATAATAGGGCGACACGAATTTAGACAGAAAGCGGGGCCTGACGATGCCGGACATGGAAGTGCTGTATCAGCAGCGATTGAAACGCTACACCACCGCACTGCGTAAGGGCAAGCCGGACTGCGTACCGATCCGGCCGTTTGTGGCGGAGTTTACCGCCAAGTATGCGGGCTTTACCTGCCAGGAGGTCAGCTATGATTACCGCAAGGCGTTTGAGGCGGCGCTGCGGTGTGCGGCGGACTTTGACTGGGACGCAACGGTTGCCAGTATGGTGTATGTGTGGACGGGGCTGACCCATGCGGCGGGGCTAAGGTACTACGGCGTGCCGGGTATCGATGTGCCAGCGAACACCGGATTTCAATATCGCGAGCCGCCGGAGGAGAATGCGTTCATGCGGGCCGATGAGTATGAGCAGCTCATCGCCGACCCGACGGGATTTCTGTTTAATGTGTGGCTGCCGCGCGTTTCGGGGGATGTATGCCGGCCGGGGCAGCCTGCGACCTTTCGCAATAATCTGTCGTTCCTGAAGGGCGGAATGGCAATGATGAGCTATTTTCAGGCGTTTGGCCCGCAGGTGGAACGATTACGAAGAGAATGCGGAATGCCGTCGGCGATTTCAGGGATATTGAAGGCGCCGTTTGATATACTGGCCGACAAGCTGCGCGGGTATCTGGGTCTGGCGATGGACCTGCACGAACGGCCCAACGACGTCAAGCGGGCGTGCGAGGCGTTGATGCCGCATTTATTGCATATTGCGCTGTCCGGGGCGGACCCCAACCGGCAGGTGCCCATCGGATTCTGGATGCACCGGGGATGTGTACCGTTTATCAGCAAAGAGCAGTTTGCGACACTACAGTGGCCGACGCTCAAGCCGATCATCGAAGAGCTTTGGCGGCAGGGTCATCAGACGCTCTTTTACGCTGAGGGAAAATGGTTTGCCCATCTGGATGCATTTCTTGAGCTGCCGGAACAAAGCATTGTCTTTCATGTTGACCAGGACGATGTATTTGAGGTCCATAAGAAAATCGGACACAAGTTCTGCATCAGCGGCGGGGTTCCGAATTATCTGCTGGCGTATGAAACTCCGCAGGCTGTCCGCCAGTTCTGCAAGCGCGTCATTGATGAGGTTGCACCGGACGGCGGGTATATTCTTGACGCCAGTGCAATCATGCAGAATGAGGTAACGATTGAGAATATGCGGGCGATGACGTATTTTGTACGCGAGTATGGACAGTATTGATCGCAGAAAGGACAAATGCTATGCCTGAATCAAACCCGTCCACACCGACGCCGGGAGTGTGTATTCCGTGGGAGGAAAAGAAAAAGGAACTGCCGCCGATTCAGGGAGATGAAGCGGTGTTTCGACAGGTGTGGGAAGATGTGGACGCAATGGCCTATACCTACATTTGGCATCTTGTGGTGTCGTTCTGACAAAAAAGATAACCTTTGTTGGAGAGTGGACGATGAACACTAAGGCTGAATCCCTCAATCGGCGTGAGTTTATGGTGGCAAGCGGTGTTCTGGCCGCGGGTCTGGGGACGCTGAACGCCGAGACCGGCCCTGCCAATTCCAAAATCAACCTTGGCCTGATCGGCTGCGGCGGACGGGGCAACTGGATCATCGACTTGTTTCTTAAGCACGGGGGCTATACCCTGACGGCAGCAGCGGATTATTTTCAGGACAAGGTCGATGCTACGGGTGACCGGCTGAACATCCCGGCCCAGCGACGATTTACAACATTGTCGGGATATAAAAAATTGTTGGAGTGCAAAGATGTAGACGCAGTCGTCATTGAGTCGCCGCCCTACTTCCATCCGCAGCAGGCACAGGCGGCAGTCGAGGCGGGCAAGCATGTGTACCTGGCCAAGCCGATTGCGGTGGATGTGCCCGGGTGCCGTACGATTGAGGCCAGCGGCAGGACGGCGACGGATAAAAAGCTTTGCTTCCTGGTGGATTTTCAGACGCGGACCAATGAACATTTTATCGAGGCCGTACGGCGCGTTCACAAGGGAGCTATCGGAGACGTGGTGTTCGGCGAGGCAATCACGCATACGGGGGAATTAGGGAGACAGGCAGAACCGGGAACCCCCGAGGCGCGGCTTCGCAACTGGGTCTTTGATATTTGTTTGTCCGGCGACATCATCACCGAGCAGCAGATTCATACGCTGGATGTGATGAGCTGGGTGATGGACGCTGAGCCGGTATGCGCCACAGGGACCGGCGGCCGTAAGGTGCGCACGCAGATCGGCGACTGCTGGGATTATTTCACGGTGCTGTTTGAGTATCCCAACAAGGTCGGCATCCCCTACAGCGGACGGCAGTTCAACGCCCAGGGGACAAAGCCGGAGGGGTACTGGTGCCGGATCTACGGGACGGAAGGCGTACTGGAAACCGCTTACGGCGG
>CAZYQN010000042.1:0-31447 GCA_964649955.1 uncultured Pirellulales bacterium | reverse complement strand
TTTAAAAGCTTGTGTTTGTTACAGGTCTTTGCCACTTAGGAAGATGTTTAAAAATATACCGCTAAACGCTTAAAATTTCTTTTCAAATGCGGTCTTTTAGAGTACATTATGGGTTTGATTTTTAGAAGAAAATAAAGGTTTTGGCAAACGAAAGCGATATCAAAACACGAGGGACGCCATGAAGGTGAAATTTAATCGAGCAGCATTGCAGGAAGCGCTGGGTTTGGTAATGAGTATTATTCCGAGCCGTACTCCCAAGCCGATTCTCCAGTGTCTTCGCGTTACGACGGAAAAGGACGCCGTACGGCTCAGTGCGACTGACCTTGAGGTGGGAATAACAGTGCTGGTTAGTCAGGTTGAGGTAGCGGAGACGGGAGACATTGTGATTCCCGCCGATAAGCTCAGCTCGATTGTTCGCGAAAGTTTTGATGAAGTGATTGAACTTCAAGCGGCCGAATCGGCGGTTTACCTGGTGGGTTCGGACAGCCGTTTTACCATCTACAGCCATGATGCGTCGCAATATCCGAATGTGCCGGGTTTTGAGGGGCAGGCCGATCTGGAGGTCAAGCTTGATAAACTTCAGGAGGGAATCGAACAGACGGTGTTTGCAGCGGCCAAGGAAAGCACGCGTTATGCACTGAACGGTATTCTTTGGGAAGTTCACAATAAAAAATTGTCGCTGGTGGCCACCGACGGCCGGCGGTTGTCCAAGTCAACCGTTCTTCTTGAAAAAACCGCAACGCTGCCGGAGGGACGTATCATTGTGCCGGCCAAGACGATGTCTATTCTGCATAAGATCCCGGTTGATGATTCTTCTCCGGTCGGGGTGCGGTTTGTGAATAATCAGATCGTTTTGGCCAGCGGCAACGTAGTCGTCAGTTCGAATCTGGTGGAAGGCAATTTCCCGAAATACGAAGATATCATCCCGACGGATTATCAAAAGAAACTAACGCTGTCCACTGCGCAAACGCTTAGTGCGGTAAAACGTGCCGCCCTGCTTGCAAGCGAAGACAGCAAAGGCATTAAATTGAGTCTTACCAAACATGCATTGGTATTTTCAAGCCGTGCTCCCGAGACCGGCGATGCCCAGATTGATATGGCGGTAGACTATAATGATGAACCGATTGAAATCGGGTTCAATCCGCAATTTCTCGTTGATGTTCTTCGTGTGATAAAGGCAAACGATTTTGAACTGCATTTGGGTCAACCGGACCGCCCGGGGCTTATTAAAAGCGGTACAACCTTTATTTATATCATTATGCCGGTCAATCTCTGACAGCGGTTCAGGGATGCTGCTGTGAGAAATAACGAAAAACAGGAAAAACTGTTACAGTCTGCAACGCAGTGGCAGAAGAAACCGTATTCCCGCTGTCAACGAATCGGCGAGGAAGCCGCCCTTTTCCTTCGGCGAAATCAGAAGGAATACAACAAAAATGCCGCCCTGGTGGATGTGTGGGATGCTCTTATCCCCCAGGGATTGAAACCGTATTGCAGACTTGATCGGCGGGCAGGAAATGTATTGACGATTCAAGCGGCTCCGGGACCTTATATGCATCAGGTTCAGTTGATGCAGTGTGAATTACTGGAAGAACTGCATCGTCGCTGTCCGGGAGCCGGAATACAAAAATTGCGGATCATTCCGTTGAAAGATGAAAGTCAGGAGTAGTACATGGCAACAGAGCAACAAGAATACAATGCCGATAATATTAAAATTCTCGAGGGCCTGCAGGCGGTTCGCAAGCGTCCCGATATGTATATTGGAAACCGTCAGGAAAGCGGGCTGCATCACCTGGTCTATGAGGTGCTGGATAATTCGATCGACGAAGCGCTGGCGGGCCGATGCGACCAAATCTTATTGCATATTCATATGGATGGAAGCTGTTCCGTCGAGGACAATGGATACGGTATCCCGACGGAAATGCATGCCGAGGCCAAAAAGAGTGCGCTGGAAGTGGTTCTAACCGTACTTCACGCCGGCGGGAAATTTGACAACAAAGCGTATAAAGTCTCCGGCGGTCTGCATGGGGTGGGTGTCAGTGTAGTCAATGCGCTGAGCGAACGACTTGAAGCCGATGTCTGGCGCAACGGGAAACACTATCATTTTGAATGCGAGCGCGGCGTTCCCAAAGGCCCCACCCGAGAGGTCGGCGAGACCAATAAACGCGGCACGCGCATCACATTTCTGCCGGACAGCGAGATTTTTCCGGATATAGAATTTAAATATGACATTCTGCAAAAACGCATCCGGGAACTTGCCTATCTGAATGCCGGTGTGCATATTACATATCAGGATGACCGTGTTGAAAAAAAGGAAATCTATCATTACGAAAAGGGCATTCATGCGTTTGTTGAATACCTTAACGAAGGCAAGACGGCCCTCTCGAATGTAATACGTTTTTACAGGGAAGACGAAGAAACCGGAATGTCCTGTGATCTGGCGTTTCAGTACAATGACAGTTATACCGAAACCGTGCTGGCGTTTGCCAATAATATTCGAAATATCGACGGCGGTACGCATTTGTCGGGTTTTCGCACCGCGATGACACGAACAATGAACAACTATGCCCGTAACGCCAATCTACTGAAGGGCAATCTGACACCGACCGGGGAGGACTTACGTGAAGGGCTGACCGCCGTGGTCTCCGTCAAATTACGGGAACCGCATTTTGAAGCTCAGACCAAGGTGCGTCTGTCCAATCCTGAAGTGGCCAGTTTTGTCGAGACGATGGTCAATGAGCAGCTTGCGACCTATCTGGAAGAAAATCCAGCCGAGGCCAAGCGAATTCTGAATAAGGCGATCCAGGCCGCTCAGGCCCGAGAAGCCGCCCGTAAAGCCCGCGAACTCACGCGGCGAAAGGGAGCTTTAAGCAGCGGCAATCTTCCGGGCAAGCTTTGGGATTGCTCCAGCAAGGACACCGTGAGTACGGAAATATTTGTGGTTGAGGGTGATTCGGCGGGCGGGTCGGCGAAATCGGGCCGTGACCGCAATATTCAGGCGATTCTTCCCCTGAAAGGCAAGATCCTTAATGTCGAAAAAGCCCGACTTGAGAAAATGCTCGGACACGAAGAAATTCGCACAATCATCAGCGCTTTGGGGACAGGCATCGGAACCGATGAATTTGACCTGAGCAAGTGCCGTTACGGCAAGATAGTCCTGATGACTGACGCTGATGTGGACGGCGCCCATATTCGGACTCTGCTGCTGACATTCTTTTTCCGTCAAATGCCTCAGCTTATCGAACATGAACGTATCTATATTGCCCAGCCGCCGTTGTATGAGGTGAAACGCAAAGGCGTACGTGATTCGGAATATGTTCTCAATGAAAGTCAAATGCGGAAGAGCACTGAAAACCGAGGCCTTGAAGGTACGATCCTGAAAATTCGTGAAGCGGACGGCAGTATTCGTCAATACGACCAGGGCAAACTGGCGCTTCTTGTCAAAATCCTTAACGATGCCGAGCGGAGTATTCATATCCTTCAGCGGCGGGGTATCGTCTTTAAAGAATTTGTCGAGCAATATTTTGACAGTCGGCGGCTGCCTGTTTATCAGGTGCGCACGCAAGGTCAAAATGAATTTTTCTATGACAAAGAATCGTATGAAAAACGGTTGGCTGAAATTCCGCAATTGAGCGAATCGAGCGGGGAAGAACGAAGCGACGATACATTCCTTTCCGAAGAACTGCATGAGGTGATGCGAATTAATGAAATATCAGACTTGCTTAGTCGAGATTACGCTCTTGACTTGCGGGATTATTTATTGAAAGCTCAAAAAACAGTATCCGGTGAGGATCTGCCGACGCGGTTTGAGATCATCAATGGGCAAGACAAGCATGCCGTAGCTTCGCTGGACCAGATATCCGGCACGATTCGTCAGATCGGGGCCAAGGATATGGAGATCAAGCGATTCAAAGGTCTCGGTGAGATGAATGCCGAGCAGCTTTGGGAGACTACGATGGATCCGGAACGGCGAACACTCCTGAAGGTGCGGATGGAGGATGCCGGGGATGCGGACCGTTTGTTTAGTATCCTGATGGGGGATGATGTGGAAAAACGGCGCAGTTTTATTCAGGATCATGCACTGGAAGTGCAGAATTTAGATATTTGATGTTATGATAGTGCCGGGGTGCAGCCGTTGACCGGGATGGGTAAACGGTTGCGGTTTTTTGCTTGCAAAAAAAGCCGCCGGTGTTAAGAATAGATGCCGGACAGGGAAAAATGAGCGCAAAAGTGCCCGAAAACCCTAATGTGAGAACGGAGGCGACCATGACACGGACAGGATTGATAGCAGTATTAACGGCAGCGGTGATTTTGGCTGGGTGCAACAATAAGTCACAAGTCAGCACCGATAGCCTGACACGCACAGAGGCACAGACCCGTAAGTCTGAGCTGCTTACCACTATTGCCGCCAAGTATGAAAATCCGGAAGCCCACTACGAACTCGGAAAAATTTATCACCGGGAAGGCTCGATGCAACGGGCTGAATTTCACTACAATGTTGCAATGGGTTTTGATCCTATGCATCATCGGGCACAAGCGGCGATGGTTCGGTTAATGAAGGATCGCCAGGAGCCCCAGAAGGCCCAAGTCGCCGCGGATATGTATATCAACCAAGCGGCGGTCAATTCCAATTCGCTGATGGCGCTGGGGCGGGGGTTTCAGCGGGAGAGGTTGGATGACTATGCACTGCGTTGCTATCAACAGGCTCAGACTCTTTCTCCCAATTCGGCGCCGATTTATAAACAGCTCGGGTATTTTTATCTGGGCAAAGGGGATAAAGTTCGCGGCGAAAGCAACCTGCGGCGCAGTTTTGAGCTGAATCCGGACCAGCCGGATGTCGCATCTGATTTGGGGCGGATGGGAGTCAAGGTGCAGGTCCCTCCGCGAAAAACGATGGGCATTTTAGGTCCGATCCAGGACATCGTCAGCGGTACTCCCGAGGATGAGACGATCAAATAATCCACAGGAAGAGAATTGTTCATAAGGCCGGTTTTTTACGCCGGCCTTTTTTGTTTGCCGGATGTTTTCAGACGCTCAGCCGGGCTGTAACATAATTGCGAATGTGGCTTATCGCATGCTGAACCGGGGCGGTTTGCGGCAGCCAGCATATGATGCCGTCGATATAGCCGCGATCGCGCATCTGCCGGAGTGTCCAGTCGAAATAGGTATCAAATACCCAGCCGAGCTGGAGCAGTTTTGCATCGGTCAGGGTTTTAATCAAACAGTAATCGATCAGTTGGTTTTTCAATATAGATTCCAGAATTGCAGGAGATACCTCAGGACTGTCGGGAAACTCCACTTCGAAGGTGAAGGCTTTTTTATTCTCGTGAAACTGTTTATAATTTTCCACACACAAACGGAAAATATCCAGTTTGTCGGTGTCGCGAATCATCTGTGCAAATCGCAGCGTGCGCTCATCCATCGCCGGCAGCTCTTTGGCGCCGTGAAACTTAACTGCCTTTTCAATTATCGAGCGTTCCCCGTCCGGGAATGCGGCGGTCAGGTTATTTTCATGAATGATCCGCAGTCCTAAAAGACAATGATTTTCACTGATGGTGTCTTTGTAGGTGCGGTATTTTTTGAACTGTTCAAATCGGCCTACGTCATGCAGCAGTGCAATGCTTTCAGCCAGTATAGCATCTGCGGGATTCATCGTCAGAGATTCGGCCAGCGACCGCATCTCGGCACAGACACGCCGCGTATGACATTCTTTCAGGTGCAGATTGTTATTTAGAAATTCATCATCGGCTGTATAAAAGGTGCGTACATAATTGGCAAACCATTCTTTGAGCTGTTCAAGTTGTTTGTGTTGCATAGAAATCGAGGTCCTTACTCTGCGGGTAAGCGCCGCACAATGGCGGGCAAGTCATTTTTCAGGGTGTCTTCGAGTATTTCCAGAAGGGAATTCAGGGTGGACAGATCAATCGCCGGCGGCGGCATAAGAACAATGACATTACCCAGAGGCCGCATCATCGCGCCTTTGGGCCGCATTGCAGCGCAGACTTTTGCGCCGAGTGTATTTTGCGGCGGGAAAGATTCTTTGGTGAGTTTGTCTCGCACCAGTTCGATGCCGCACATCAAGCCGCACTGGCGGACGTTACCGACAAACGGCAGCTTCGCCAAGCGTTTGAATGCGGCGGCGATACGGTCAATTTTTTCCGGCATCGAGGCAAAAATCTTGTTTTGCTCAAATAGGTCAAGACTGGCGATAGCCGCCGCACAGCCCAGAGCATTGCCGGTGTAGGTGTGGCCGTGGTAGAAGGTCTTGTACAAGTCGCCTTTGCCGAGGAAAGCATCAAAGATCATCTGTGTTGTTAGTGTAGCCGCCAGCGGCAGATAGCCGCCGGTGATGCCTTTGGCGACGCACATTACATCCGGCTGTACATCTTCATGTTCACAGGCGAACATTTTTCCTGTACGGCCAAATCCGGTGGCCACTTCATCGACTATCAGCAGGACATTGTATTTTCGGGCAAGCGTCTCGACGCTTTTCAAAAAGCCTTTGGGGTGGACGATAATCCCGGCGGCGCCCTGAACCATCGGCTCCAAAACGATCGCCGCGATATGTCCGCTATGTCTTTTAAGCTGTGACTCCAGCGCCTCAAGACTGTATGCGGCACACTGTTGGGGCGTGCCGTCAAAGCGGTAGGGGTGCGGGCTGGGGACAAAGTATGTTTCAAAGAGCAGTGATTTGAAGATACTGTGAAACAGCTCCATTCCGCCGACGCTGACCGAACCGACAGTATCGCCGTGATAAGCCTGGCGGACAGCGATGAAACGCGTGCGTTCTTTTTGCCCGGTGTTCTGCCAGTACTGATAAGCAATCTTTAAAGCGATCTCCACGGCCGTTGCGCCGCTGTCGGAGTAGAAGACCTTTTGCAGCCCCTGCGGTGCGATGTGCACCAGGCGTTCGGCCAGTTCGGCCGCACGGGTCTGCCCCAGCCCCAGCAGTGTGCTGTGCGAGATGTTGTCCAATTGTGTGCGAATGGCGTTGTCGATGGCGCCGACGCGGTGTCCGTGGACATTGCACCACAGACTGCTGACGCCGTCGATATAGCGGCGGCCGTCGGTGTCAATCAGGTAAAAGCCTTCGCCGCGGTCGATAATGACCGGTTCACCCTCCAGCCAGTCGGCCATCTGTGTGAACGGATGCCAGAGGTACTGCTTGTCAAGATTAATAAGTTGTGATGTTCTTGAATCCATTGTGTATGAATATATCAGTCGATCAGTTGTGTAATAACTGCTGTTACGTGTTCTGTGGTTACCTCGTGTGCCCACTGGCCGTTCTTGCACAGGGCCTGTCCGAGTTTTTCAAGGAGCACAAAGCGAGGCCACTGGGCTACGGCCTTTTTGTCGCGTTTGAGCAGGTCGATGAGTGTATCTTTGGATATCTTCTTCGGAATACGGATCGGCTGTTCGAGCTTTGTCAGCAGGCGACGAATGCGGCCGAGACGGTCATCGGCGACCAGTCCCATTGTTTGTTCCAGCAGGCCTGCGGCGATCATTCCGACGGCCACTGCCTCCCCGTGCAGCAATGAAAATCCGCTGGCCGATTCGACGGCGTGGCCGAGGGTGTGGCCGTAGTTCAGGATACGGCGTTTGTTTTTCTCGGTTGGGTCTTCAGCGACAACCGCGGCCTTGATGCGGCAGTTTTCGAATGCGATATGCTCCAGCACTGTCTTATCGCGCGATAACACGGCATCTATATTTGCTTGGAGAAAATCAAAATAGGCAGCGTCGGCGATGGCAGCGTGTTTGACCGATTCGACCAATCCGGCGCGGAATTGCCGATCGTCAAGTGTGGTCAGTGTCTCGGTATCGATATAGACCGCCGCCGGTTGCCAAAAACATCCGAAGGCGTTTTTACTGAGTGAACTGTCCACTCCGGTTTTGCCGCCGACGGAGGAATCCGCCTGCGCGACGGTGGTGGTGGGAATCTGCACGACGGGAATGCCGCGTTTATAGATGGCTGCGGCGAATCCGGCGATGTCACCGACGGTACCGCCGCCCAATGCGACGATCAGGCTGTCGCGCCCGAGAAAAGCCTGCTCCATCGCTTCGACGATAGCAGTAACCGTCTGGATGTGTTTGGAGCCTTCCCCCGGAGGTTCAATGGAATACATCGGAACACTGCGTTCACCGAGCAGTTTTACAACCAATCCGGCCCTGACGAGATTGCCGTCGGTAATCAGAAAAAGCTTACTGTCCGGCCACTGCATTTCAATCTGTGTCAACAGGGATGACAGAAAGCCCGATCCGATATGAATCGAATAGCTGCTTTCCGGTGTACCGGGGATAGGAACACTCAAGCTTTTTTTTATACGGTCATTCATTCTTAATCGTTTTCACGTATCTTGTTAAATTTAATTTATTCATATTGAATCACACTGTGAATACGGTGTGATGACAATTTTTTACGTCCTTCCAGTGCTGTCAATTCAACCAGGAATGTCAGGCCTGCGATTTCGGCATTCAGTTTTGCCATTAATTCACAGGCGGCAACCATTGTCCCGCCTGTTGCCAGCAGGTCATCAATCATCAGCACACGCGATCCCGGCTGTACCGCATCACGATGCACCTCAATGGTATCCTGTCCGTATTCCAGGTCGTAGCGGACCTGTGCAGTGTGCCAGGGAAGCTTGCCTTTTTTACGTATCGGCACAAAGCCGGCGTGCAATGCCCGTGCAACCGCCGAGCCGAAGATAAAACCCCGGGCCTCTACTGCCGCGACCAGATCGATACTGTCTTTTTGGAACGGTTCAGACAGCGCCAGAATCGCCCGTTCCAGCGCTGTTTTGTCGGCCAGCAGCGGAGTAATGTCGCGGAAAAGAATCCCCGGCCGTGGAAAGTCCGGGATATCACGAATGTATTGTTTCAAATCCGCGATTTTGTCCGTCATTTCAATTCTCCCTGTTTTAAAGCCAATAAAAAAGCGGAGTTTCATAAGAAAACTCCGCCGTATGAGTCATTTGTCGGGGCAGGCTGACAATCAGACATTCATCAGTTCGTTGAGCCGTGTTAAGGCGTTTCGCTGAATCTGTCGGACACGTTCGCGTGTCAAACCGAGTTTTTTGCCGATCTGTTTTAATGTCAGTGTTTCCCGTCCATCCAGTCCAAACCGGAGTTTCAAAACTTCTGCTTCGCGTGAATCGATCTCTTCGAGCAATTCCAGCGCACGCGTCAGTTCTTCGTTGGAGCCGAGATGTTCTTCCGGCGTTGCTATTCTATCATCTTCAATGGCTTCGTCAAGACCGGCGTTTTCTTCGTGAGAATCGTGCTGAAAACCTGAATCGACTACACTGACGATATCGCGAATAGCGCGGGCCTTGCGCACCGGGACCTTCATGGCATGGGCCATTTCTTCGAGGCTGACGGTGCGTGCGAGTTTGGATTCGAGTTCGGCATACGTCTGTCGCCACTGATTAATCAATTCGACCATATAGGTCGGAATGTGGATGGGCTGTGCATTGTTCAGGATGGAGCGTTTGATGGACTGTTTGATCCACCAGGCTGAGTATGTGCTGAACCGTACGCCGTGATCGGGATCGAAAGTGTCAACGGCCCGCATCAGGCCGAGATTGCCTTCCTCGATCAGATCGCCCAGACTCATACCACGTCCGGAATATTTCTTGGCAATATTGACCACAAGGCGGAGGTTGCTGCGGATCAGCTGCTCGCGTGCGAAAGGATCATTGTCTTCGAGGACCGCCAACGACAGGGCCTTTTCTTCTTCCCAGGTCAACAGCGGCGCATCGTCTATTTCTTTGAGATATTCTTTAATGGTTACATCAAATGCCATTCTTTCACTCCTGTTGTGCTGCTTCAAATCGATTTGAAGCCGTTTAATGTTTCATTTTCTTCACAACAGACCCGATTTTATAAGCCGGGTCGCAGAACGCACAGTCCGAAGACTATGCGTCCTGCTGAGTGTATCGGCACAATCCGACAGGGGGTTTAATCCCAATTGCCGGATTCAAAGGTCAATTGCTGACCCGATACTGCTTTATCAGCCGCTAAGGACCGATAATAAAATACATACTATATTTTTTGGTTATTCTTTTCCGAATTTCAGCGAATCGGGCATCAGAGCGCCGTCCAGACCGCCGCGACGCTGCGTTGTTTCGCGCGGTTCTTCAACGGCCGGCTGCTGCGGCTGAGGTTGGCCGTGGCTTTCTTCGGCGGCCTTATCTTCGGCGGCCCACTGGGCGCGACGCAGGCTCAGGCCGATCTTGCGCGAATCGTTGTCGACGCGAAGAATTTTAACTTCCACGTCATCGCCGATCTTGACCACATCCTGCGGGGTTTCGATCTTGTGGTCAGCCAGTTCGGAAATATGGAGCAGACCTTCCAAGTCTTCTTCCAGCTCGACAAATACGCCGAAGTTGGTCAGCTTGGTGATCTTTCCGCGGACAATCTGGCCGGGGATGTATTTTTCGGGAATGGCCCGGACCCACGGATCCTCGGATAACTGTTTGATGCCCAGCGAGATGCGATGTTTTTCTTCGTCAACTTCCAGAACGACACAACGGATGTCCTGACCTTTCTGCAGGGCTTCGCCGGGATGATTGAACTTCTTGGTCCAGCTCAGGTCGGAGATGTGAATCAGGCCGTCAATGCCCGGTTCGATCTCAACGAATGCGCCGTAGTTGGTCAGGCTGGTCACTTTGGCCTCGACGATTGTTCCGGGCGGATACTTCTGGCCGGCAATGCTCCACGGGTTGGTTTCAAGCTGCTTGAGACCCAGCGAGATTTCCTGTTTTTCTTTATTGACGTCCAATACCATCACTTCGATTTCATCGCCGATGTTGATCACATCACTGGGATGACCGATGCGCTTGGTCCAGCTCATTTCGCTGATATGGACCAGGCCTTCGATGCCGTCTTCCAGACGTACGAACGCGCCGTAGTTCATAATGTTGACCACGGTACCCTTGACGCGCTTGCCAACCGGGTAACGGGTTTCGACGCTTTCCCACGGGCTGGCGCTCTTTTGTTTGAGGCCCAGGCTGATCTTCTCGGTGGTTTTGTCCACGCCGATGACCATGCATTCGATTTCCTGATCCAGCTCGACCATTTCAGACGGGTGCGAGATACGGCCCCAACTCATATCGGAAATGTGCAGCAGGCCGTCCAGGCCGCCCAGATCGACGAACACGCCGAAATCGGCGATGTTCTTGACGATACCCTTGCGAACCTGACCGACGTTGATTTCCTGCAGGATGCGTTCTTTGCTCTGCTGGCGTTCTTCTTCGATGAGTTTGCGGCGGGAGACGACGATATTGTGATTCTCGGTGTCAATCTTGAGGATTTTGCAGTCGATCTCTGTACCGATAAAGCGGCTGATGTCGCCGGGCTTGCGGATATCCACCTGTGAGGCAGGCAGGAACACCGGCACGCCGATATCGACCAGCAAACCGCCCTTGATGCGGCGGCTGACCATACCCTTGATGACATCGCCTTCTTTGTGATTGGTGATGACGTGTTCCCAACCGCGGATGCGGTCGGCTTTGCGCTTGCTCAGCAGGATGCCGCTCTCGGCGTCCATCTCTTCAAGCAGGACTTCGATCTCTCTGCCTGAAACGATTTCATCCGGCGAGTCGAATTCCGAGGCCTCGACGATCCCTTCGCTCTTAAGACCCAGTTCCACGATGACGTCGTTACCGAACTGCGTAACGATCTTGCCTTTGACAATCGTGCCGGGAATCAGCGCTTCGACTTTTGTTTCCAATACCTTGTCCAGAAGCTGTTTGTGTTCGTCGGTGAACAGCGTTTGAATTTCCTGCTCGACTTGCTCTTCGGACAACCCCAGTTTGTTGATGATGTTGCGATCTACCATTGTAATACTTCTCCTGTGGAGTCTGTTATAGAACCTTTCGGCGCCCCACATTTACGCCGTCAGGCAAGACCACTTTTTTAAAAAATGGTTTATAAAAAAAGACGCATCGACTCACGCAGTCAATGACGTTTTCCTGCATCAAGAAACGGGCGTTGCCCATTCCTGTCCGGAAATCTAATCCGATTGATACGCCTTAAGGTTCTGAACAAAGGCATCTATCACGGCGTCCGGGGTGGACGCCCCGGCGGTTACACCGGCGGTGGTTTTTCCAGAAAGTACTTTTGTATCAAGTTCCTGCCAATTTTGCAAGTGAAACGTTTGTGGATTGTGTTTTTTGCATAATTCGGCCAGTTTTCGGGTGTTGGCGCTGTGCAGCCCGCCGAGGACAAACATCACGTCTACCTGGCGGCACAGCTTGACGGCCGCCTGCTGACGTTCCATTGTTTCCCGACACAGGGTATTTATGACCTTCATTTCTGAAAATCCACGCCGTGCTACTGCCGCCAGCATTTGCGCAAAAAAATCCGGGCTTTGAGTGGTTTGGCAGATGATACCTAACTTCTTATTATTGCTTATTTTATCTAAATCTTCTTCGGTTCCGATCACATCTACATCCGGAGCGGAGCCTACGACAGCCTTGACTTCCGGGTGGTTTTTGTCGCCGATGATAACAATGTGATATCCTTCTTCGTGAAGCTGACGGGCGATTTTCTGCACCCGTTTGACCAATACACAAGTGGCATCGACGATATTGAGCCCCTTTTTCCTGATTTCATCCAGCTCTGCCGAGGTGGCACCATGAGAACGAATCAGAACTGTTCCGCCGGGGATATTGTCGATTTCCGGGACCGTGTGCAGGCCAGACTCGGCCAACTGCTTAACCACGTCCTCATTATGGATGATGGGTCCCAGACTATAGACGATTTTCTGTTTCTCTAATGTCTTTTTCGCCAGGGTAATTGCATTGCGAACTCCCGGACAAAATCCGCACTTTTCCGCCACGAGTACTTTCATGGGCTGTGAATCCTAAACAAGTTAACATCTCATAAGAGGGTACAAATCCATAAACAACATTGACATATTATATCGACTCGGCGTAAGAAACTGTATTGGTTTTCGGAACATTTGACAAACAAGTCGGTTATTGCAGTCGTGACGATCCATTGGCTTTGTTTGGTCGATATGAATACGAAAAAACCGACATCAAACGACTCCTAAGTGACCACCAAACGACCGTCTAACAGCCCCTTAACAGCCTGCAGACGACCCGTAACGACCTGCTGTTTTCGGGTGAAAGTGCGTTTTCAGGCTGATATCGATGGATTTGCCGAAAACGACGAGTATTTTAAGTTTTGAGTTGTTAAAGAACGGGTGAAAATTGGGTTTGTTTGTTCAAACAGCGGTGTAACGTTAACGCTGAGGTCGGATGCCTAAACAAATACGATCGACACAATAGCCAAAGGTTAAAAACACAAGAGGTCCTATTTTACATGTTTGCTGCCCTATGAACTTGTCAAATACGTTCGGAAAGCGGCCCACTATAGAGGTGTAAATATGTCGCGGAGGATGCGAATACTCTGATGTCTAAAATTGATAAGTCATTATAATTAAAGTGGTAATAAAGTTTTAGAATTTTGTAAATAACAAGATAGTGCTATCGGAATTGACGCAATGTGGACAAAGAGGATGTTTAATTCTGATTGTTATTTATGTTCAGAAGCTCCTCGAAATGGAGAAGCCTGAGCGGGTTTTTATTCCGGACAGGCCGTATCGTTTTCAGGGAGGGGGAGCAGTTAAACGTTAACCGTACACCCTGCCACAAAGCAGGCAGCGGCGATAAGAATCAGAAGGCGAATTACTATATTTGACATGTGTACACTCCTTTATTTGACAGTTTTCTATTCCCGGCTTAACAAGCCTATTTCCTATCTAACGGCTCAATATTACATCACCTAAATGTTATGGTCAAGAAAATCCTTTCATTGAGCCAAGCCCTGACAAAAAAGAGGGTAAAAAGTCAAACCCGGGAGGGAAAGACTAATAACGAGAGTGCAGTCTGCGAGGCTTTGGGACTGAGTGTGCAAATGATTCTGGCAGGGCCAGAGGGCACTTGTACAGCCGGCGATTTCAGATGACCTGTGTTCAGTGCCGGATTCGGCCAGCCGTGTCGGTTTCAGGTAGGGGAGCAACTACGTATTAATCGTGCACCCTGCCAAAAAACAAGCGGCGACGATAAGAGTCAGAAGTCGAATCACTGTATTCATCATGTTGACACTCCTTATTTGATTTTCCTTTTGCCGGCTGCAAAACACCGGTATTCCTAACCAACAGCCCAATATTACAAAATTCTATTGATATGGTCAAGAAAATCCTTTATTGAGCCGGGTTCCGGTACACTAAAATGTGAGAAAGCCGAGGGGGAAAAGCGTTTTCATGGATTCATATACTTGAGTAATAGGCTGTTTTTTAGCCTTGAGAGTTATGTTTGTTGTTGAAATAATCTCTCTTTTCACCCACAATCTCCGAAGTGAAGAAAGAAACATCGACAGAATGATTCATTTTATTACCGGAAAGGCTTACTACTATGTTACAGACAAGAGGTTTGACTTTTGTACTGTCGTTCTTTATGGCGGCGGCGGCATTTGGAGCAGAGAACAGTAATGATCCAAACACTGTCCAGTACCCCGACCCGGGGCGATGGGCCAAGGATATGGAGGCGTTTGCCCAGTGGGATAGTAAGAATTCATTTCCCACGGATGCAGTGTTGTTTGTGGGCAGTTCGAGCATACGCCTGTGGGCGACGGCCAAGGCCTTCGGAGCTGAGTACCCTGTAATCAATCGGGGCTTTGGCGGGTCGTATCTTGCGGACTCGGTGCATTACAGCCAGACGCTGATTTTGCAGTATAAGCCGAAAGTGGTGGTGATTTTTGCCGGGACCAACGATGTGGCCGGAAATATCCCGACGGCACTGGTGCATCGGGATTTTGTGCGGCTGGTCGAGGTCATCCACACCGCCCTGCCTCAAACGGAAATAATCTGCCTGTCGATTACGCCGACCCGCAGTCGATGGCACCTGCAGGACCGGATGCAGCAGGTCAATGCGCTTAACAAGGCTTATGCGGCAAAGGAGGCTTTTGTGACGTTTCTGGATGTGTCGGCGGTGTTTTTGGGAGCGGATGGCTTGCCGGATCCGGAGCTGTTCGTGGCTGACCAATTACATCTGAGCGAAAAGGGGTATGCTAAATGGAACACTGCACTGGCCCCTATACTGCGGGCATGTTATAACCGGGCGATGGAGAAGGACTACTCCTGCGATTCCTTCAAAGCCGGGGGGTAATCAAACGTCGTACGGCCCATTTTCAGCCGGAGTTCGTTCTGCATCGTGCGAAGGGTGCGGGTCAGTTCCTGGGCGAAGGCCTCATCGCCGAGAGTTTTAATCTGTTCAGCGGAAAAGGGTGTGCCGTACATTACGCCGACTCTTCCGAGTTTAGGGTATTTTCGGGTTCGCGGCCAGGCTTCAAACATCCCGTCAATTACGACCGGCAGCACCGGTGCCCCGCTTCGCCGGCTCATCAGGCCAAACCCCGGCTTGATATTGTCGATACGGCCGTCGTGAGTGCGTGTGCCTTCGGGATAGAGACAAACGGCTTTGCCTTCTTTGAGGGATTCAATGATGGTTTTCATCGCGGCGATATCGGCCTGCCCCTGACGGATGAAGATAACATATAAGGATGCGATCAGCCGTCCCCAGAATTTGACGTTCAGCAAGGTATCGCGGGGCACAAAATAAAACGGCCGCCAAATCCACGTCTGGGAGAGCATCGGATCCAGAAAACTTTGATGGTTGCAGACGACCAGCACGGGGCCGTCTTTGGGGACATTTTCTTTGCCGTAAACTCTGAGCCGGTACAGCAAAGAAACGGTTCCGACCGCTATAAACCGGCAGAAAAGATACCAGATAAAACGCAGCCAACTGTCTTTAAGTTTGGATTCAGCCATTAAGCTTCCTGCGAACGATAGTTTCCATTTGATCGATAACCTGCTCGGCGGTCAGGCGTGTTGTGTCCAGCAGTATTGCATCCGGTGCCGGTTTGAGCGGGCCGACGGTACGGCCTTCGTCCGAGGCATCTCGCTGCTGCTGTTGGGTTAGTATCGTCTCCAGTTCAATGTCTTTACCGGCATCGACAAGCTCTTTGTGTCTGCGGCGAGCGCGTTCCACCGGATCGGCGGTTAAAAAGAACTTTACCGGTGCGTCGGGAAATGCCACCGTTCCCTGGTCTCGGCCTTCGGTAACGACGTTGTCCTGCTCTGCGGCAAAGGCCTGCTGCATTGCCACAAGTCGGGCACGCAGCGCGGGGGCGGAAGCGATATAACGAACCTGCTCGGTGATTTTAAGATCGCGTATAGCGGTCGTTTTTTCGATGCCGTTGACAAACACCCGCATGGTGTCAGCCTCCGGGCGAAATGCGAAGGCGGATTTATCCATCAGGGCCGCGACATCGTCGGTTTTGGCCGGATCGATGCCGCGTTCGACCGCCGTCAGCGTGACCGCCCGATACATTGCGCCAGTGTCCAGAAACACTGCGCCCAACCGTTGGGCAAGCCCTCGTGCGGCAGTACTCTTGCCGACCCCCGCCGGGCCGTCAATGGTAATCACTATTGAATGTATCATTTTTGTATTCATCAGGCCGGATATCATAGCAGAGATATCCCCGGCTCTCAACCGAAAAGAAATAGATGCGGCACGATAATAACCATCAAAATCGTGCGTTCTTAAGCCGGATTGATGAAAACTATTCTTGACGGGAGCTGTCGTTTGCGGTACGCTTGTCCAACCGTAGTTTTATAGAATCAGAGAGTCTGTACGCAGCCGCAGCGACGGTGCAGCAGGCAATGAACGCGATTTTAGAAAGGATAGAACGATGTACACGACGATTGTGGATGTAACAGCAAGAGAAATTCTGGACTCCCGCGGCAATCCGACCGTGGAGGTAGATGTATTGCTGGACGATGGTTCATTCGGTCGGTTTGCAGTGCCCTCCGGCGCCAGCACCGGCGCGTACGAAGCCTGTGAATTGCGCGATACCAAGAAAAAACGCTATATGGGCAAGGGCGTTTTGACCGCGGTCAAGAACGTCAACGAAGTCATCGCCCCCGAAGTGCTGGGTATGGACGCAACGGCTCAGGAAGAGCTGGACAAGTTCCTTTGCGATCTGGACGGCACCGCCAACAAGACCAAGCTTGGCGCCAACGCCATTCTCGGCGTCTCGCTGGCTGTGGCCAAGGCTGCCGCGGCCTCGGTGGATCAACCGTTCTATCGCTATGTCGGCGGATGCAACGCCAACATCCTGCCGGTGCCGATGATGAACATCCTCAACGGCGGCAAACACGCTGACAACAACGTCGATTTCCAGGAATTTATGGCTATGCCTATCGGGGCACCGGACTTTCCGACGGCTCTGCAGATGGGTGCCGAGGTTTATCACACCCTCAAAGGCGTGCTGAAAGCCAAGGGTTACAACACCGCCGTCGGCGATGAAGGCGGCTTTGCTCCGTCGCTGAAAAGCAACGAAGAGGCGCTGGATGTGATTATGGAAGCCATCAAGAAGGCCGGTTACAAGGCCGGTACGGAAGTTGCCATCGCTCTGGACCCGGCGGCCACCGAGATGTTCACCAGCGACAAGAAGTACTCGTTCTTCAAGTCCGCTCCTAAGGATAAGGTTGCCGGCAAGGCGATGGTTGAGCATTGGACCAAGTGGATTAAGAACTATCCTATCGTCAGCCTTGAAGACGGCCTGGCTGAGGATGACTGGGCAAGCTGGAAGCTTCTGACGGAAGCCGTCGGCGACAAGTGCCAGCTTGTCGGTGATGATTTGTTCGTGACCAACAGCAAGCGTCTTGCCATGGGTATCGAAAAAGGCTGCGGCAACTCGATCCTCATTAAGGTCAACCAGATCGGTACGCTCACCGAAACTCTTGATGCCATCGATCTGGCTCGCCGAAACGGCTACACTGCCGTGATGAGTCACCGCTCCGGCGAGACCGAGGACAGCACGATTGCCGATTTGGCGGTTGCCACCGGTGTCGGCCAGATCAAGACCGGCGCTCCCTGCCGCACCGACCGCATCGCCAAGTACAACCAGCTCCTGCGGATTCACGAAGAGCTGGGCACAGCGGTCCGTTACGGCGGTGAAATCTTCAAGTACAAACGTTAATCAGCCCGATACAACTAAGGCACAGGCGTTTTTACAAGCGTCTGTGCCTTTTTTAGTTTTAATACTGCGGGTATAGCCCGCTGTGACGGCGTATTGATGATTTTTTATTGAGTAGATTAGCCCTTACAATCCGATTCCTGTTGTTTTGCCTGTTTTTTACGGCCGGCGCCGGTGCGATGACGCTGGCAATACTGGCCGAGCCGGAACTCTTGAATTACTATATGAGCCGCCGTGCCCTGGATGAGGTCTATGCTCAGAACGAAAAAATCAAAGAACTGACCGACCAATACAACGCCCAGATTAACCTCATCGAACAGGAACCAAACGTGCTGGAGCGGATTCGCGTGTTGGCCTTTAATCAGCCGCCCCGACGGGAGGACACCATTTTTCCCCGCGGCGACAATCAGGAGCTTCGCCAGAAGACTCAGGCCCTCTTTGAGATGCTTCAGGCCAAGCAGAATGCTCCGCGTCCTTTGCCCGTCTGGTTATCACGCTGCATCCAGCCCAACATTCGCCGCTCCTTGTTTCTGGCCGGTGCTGTGCTGGTGATGCTCACCTTCATCTTTTACGGCTCCCCGCCTCGCCGCCGCACAACGGCCGGCAGTCCCTGATACCTGACTTTCGGGTTCGGTATTCTTTTATTGACATTTCCCCTCCTTCCTTTAACATAGACATCAGTACTAACCGAACAGAGAGGCATAAAGTGGGTTCTTCGGATATCACCATTACGGTTCCCAAGTGGCTGATCTCATACGAGGCGGCTCAAAGGGGTACATTTTCGACTCCTCAGGCACGAATGACCCTTGCGATAGAGTTGTCCCGACAGAATATCATCGAAGGCACCGGCGGGCCGTTCGGGGCGGCGATCTTTGACCTTGCAGCCGGTCACCTGGTCGCGGCGGGGGTCAATTTGGTGACCAGCTCCAACTGCTCGCTGGCACACGCCGAGATGGTGGCAATCGCCCGCGCCCAGCAGCGGCTAAACACGTGGAATCTGGCCGCCAAAGGGCAATTTGAGCTGGTCTCAAACTGTGCGCCTTGTGCGATGTGCCTTGGGGCTATCCCGTGGTCGGGCGTCTGCTCGCTGGTCTGCGGCGCCCGCGACGAAGACGCCCGCGCAATCGGCTTTGACGAAGGCGCAAAACCCGCCGATTGGGCCGGCGAACTCGAAAAACGCGGCATTGCCGTCAAACAAAACATCCTTCAAGACCTTGCCGCCGCCGTCCTCCGTACCTATGCTGTAGGAGGAGGGACGATCTACTAAAAATGCTGTAACGTATCATGAGTGCTGATTTTCAGGTATTGATTTAATTCGGATTTTTATGACGCCGCAGGAACTTGACAGTCTGGTGGTTACGCCGATTCAGACACATCTGTTTCTGATTGGCGGGTTTCTATTGGGCATCGTGCTGATTGCTCACATCCTCCTGCAAAAACATTCCCCTTCCGGAACGCTGGCGTGGGTATTGGTAATCGTGCTGCTGCCTTACGTAGGCGTGCCTCTCTATCTTTTGTTCGGCGGGCGCAAGGTCCAGCGTCGTGCGGAAAAAAAAGTCCGCCTCGGCCTGGATACCTCGATGGCCATTCCCGAGGAGGAAGCCTGTGTCACCGATCGCATCTTGCGTTCCTACAACATCCCAGGTGCTCAGGTTGGTCATCGTCTGTTTTTATGTGAAAACGGCCAGCAGACATACAATGAACTGGTACGGCTGATTGAAGAGGCGCAAAAAAGCATCCATATCTCAACGTTTATTTTTCGTCCCGATGCGGTCGGGCGATTGATTCTCACTAAATTGGCCGAGAAAGCCGCCGCCGGGGTTTCTGTTCGTCTTCTGATGGACGGTGTCGGTTCCCTGCATACCCGTCCCCGTCACCTGCGTAAGCTTACCCGAGCCGGGGGCAAAGTCGCCTGGTTTATGCCTGTGCTGCATCGTCCCTTCCGCGGCCGCAGCAATCTGCGCAATCATCGCAAGATCGTCGTGGTGGACCATAAAACGCTGCTGGCCGGCGGGACGAACATCGGGGCTGAGTACATCGGGCCTACTCTTCTGTCAGGCCGATGGCGTGATCTGGCTTTTGTGCTTGAAGGCCCGACCGTTCGCCACTGGGACGAAGTCTTCTGTCGTGACTGGGAATTTGCCAGCGGCCAAACGCCTTCAATGCCTCCGGAGACATTTACTCCGCCGCCTCCGGCCGGTCAGGCCGTTGTGCAGTTTGTGCCGTCCGGGCCGGATATGGAAGGGGATGCGCTGTATGACGCGATATTGTCGATGATTTATGCGGCCAAACGGCGGCTGTGGGTAGTAACGCCCTATTTTGTACCCGATGAGCCGCTGTGTCAGGCCTTAATGCTGGCTGCGCGCCGAGGCGTCGATGTCCGTGTACTGCTGCCCAGACGTTCCAATCATCGTCTGCCGGATATTGTCCGGGGGATATGGCTTCGGCAAATCCAGCAGGCAGGAGGACTTATCATGTTTTATACCGAGGGGATGATGCATGCTAAAATCCTGCTGATGGATGAAGATGCCGCCGTTCTCGGCTCTGCGAATATGGACATACGAAGCCTTTTATTCAATTACGAATCGGCGATGTTTGTTTATAGCCCTGAAGAAATTGTTGCTACTGCTGCCTGGATCGATCAATTGACGGCGCATTGCCGCGTAGGCATCGGCCATGCAGGCTTGATTCGCAGTCTGACTGAAAGCATTGCACGTCTGGCAGCTCCGCTTCTGTAATACAAACTTCGGCAAATAATCGCTGCGGACACACTTTTCATTATTGACAGCATCGAAGTTCTCTACTATAGTTATTTACCTTTAATCTCTGCGTAAGAACACCGGGACGCACTTCGGGGCCTGTGTGGGGCCAAGGCGAAACGTTCGTAATAATGAAATAGCAGTAACTGCGGTCTAAACTTAGGAGAAGTCAAAATTATGGCTAAAGCAAGCGACAAAAAGACGGCAAAATCAGTATATTTCTTCGGCAACGGAAAAGCCGAAGGAATGACGGTTGCCAAAACGGAAAGCGAACGAAAAATGATTCTCGGCGGCAAAGGCGCAGGGTTAGCTGATATGACCGCCGCCGGACTGCCGGTTCCTCCCGGCTTTACCATTTCAATCCCCAACTGCGAAGATTACTACAAGCAGGGCAGAAAAATTTCTTCCGCTCTCCAAAAGCAGGTTCGCGAGAATATGGCCAAGGTCGAAAAGGCCATGGGCAAGAAATTCGGCGATGTCAATGACCCCCTGCTGTTTTCGGTACGTTCGGGTGCGGCACGTTCGATGCCCGGTATGATGGAAACGATTCTCAACCTCGGCCTCAACGACAAATCGGTCGAAGGTCTGGCCAAGAAGACCAACAATCCGCGGTTTGCCTATGACGCCTACCGCCGCTTCATCCAAATGTACAGCACCACCGCTATGGGCCTGTCCAAAGAGCCGATGGAAGAAATGCTGCATCACGCCAAGGCCAAGGCCGGCGTCAAGACCGATCCCGAGCTGAGCGCCGACGCCCTCAAAGAGCTGTGCGGCCAGTTCAAGAAGTTCTATGCGGACAATATGAAAGGCCAGTCGTTCCCGCAGGATCCGTATGAGCAGCTCTGGGGCGCGATCGGTGCGGTGTTCGGAAGCTGGGAAGCTGACAAGGCCGTAACCTACCGCCGCGTCGAAAAGATCACCGACCTCAAGGGGACCGCCGTCAACGTTCAGACGATGGTGTTCGGCAATATGGGCGACCACAGCGGTACGGGCGTGTGTTTTACCCGCGACCCGAATACCGGCGAGAACGTCTTTTACGGCGACTGCCTGATCAACGCTCAGGGCGAAGACGTGGTGGCGGGTATCCGCACACCGCTGAAGTTGTCTGAGCTTGGCAAACTGCTGCCCAAGGCCTACAAGCAGCTCTGCCAGGTGCGTTTGCAGCTTGAAAAGCATTACAAGGATATGCAGGACCTGGAATTCACTGTGCAGGAAGAAAAATTATTTATGCTTCAGTGCCGTACCGGCAAGCGCACCGCCGCTGCGGTCTTTAAGATTGCCGCCGATATGGTCAAGGAAAAACTCCTGACCAAGGAAGAGGCCGTCGCCCGCATCACGCCGGAAGATATCGAACGGCTGTTCTACCCGCAGCTTGACGCCAAGGCTGCCAAGGCCGCGACCAAGATCGCAACTGGAATTAATGCTGTTCCGGGTGCCGCTTTCGGTAAGGTCGTCTTCACCGCCGCTGAGGCCGAAGAGATGGCCGATTTGGGCGACAAACTGATTCTGGTCCGCAAAGAAACCAGCCCCGAAGACGTCGGTGGCATGCATGCCGCGGCTGGCATCCTCACGGCTACCGGCGGCAAGACCAGCCACGCGGCGGTGGTTGCCCGCGGCTGGGGCAAGTGCTGTGTCGTTGGCTGCGAGGCGCTGAATATTGATTATGCCGCCAAGCTGATGAAGGTCGGTGACAAGGTCATCAAGCAGGGTGACTTTATCACCATCGACGGCAACACCGGCGATGTCTATATGGATAAGCTTCCGCTGCAATTGCCCGAACAGCCCGCTGCGTACCAGACGATTATGAAGTACGCCGACGAGATCCGCAGCCTGAAGGTCCGCACCAACGCCGACACGCCTGCCGATGCACTCAACGCCATCAAGATGGGCGCCGAAGGCATCGGCCTGTGCCGTACTGAGCATATGTTCTTTGAGACCGAAGAACGCCGTCTGGCGATCCAGGAAATGATCGTCGCCGAATCGCAGGACGTCCGCAAGGCCGCACTGAACAAGCTGCTGCCGTTCCAGCAGGGCGACTTCGAAGGCATCTTTACCGCGATGAACAACAAGCCCGTGACGATCCGCCTGATCGATCCGCCGCTACATGAGTTTACGCCGAAGGACGAAGAAGGCTTTGCCAAGCTCAGCAAGGTCACCGGCATTTCGGTGGAAAAGATCAAGCACCGCTGCGAGCAGCTCCACGAGTCCAACCCGATGCTCGGCCATCGCGGCTGCCGTCTGTGCATTACCTATCCGGAAATCCTGGATATGCAGGTAACCGCCATCATCAAGGCCGCCATTGCCTGCACCAAGAAGGGCATTAAGGTTTTGCCGGAAATTATGATTCCTCTGACCATCGACAAGAAAGAACTGGCCATTCAGGTTGCTCAGACCAAGGCGCTGGCCGACGGTCTCATCAAGGAAGCCAAGTCCAAGGTCAAGTATATGGTCGGCACGATGATCGAGATTCCGCGTGCTGCCCTGCTGGCCGACCAGATTGCCGAAGTCGCCGAGTTCTTCTCCTGCGGCACCAACGATCTGACGCAGATGACCCTCGGTCTGTCGCGCGACGACGCCGGCCGGTTCCTGCCGGTCTATGTGGCCAACGAGAAAGAAGGCGGCAAGGGCATCTTTAAAGCCGACCCCTTCCAGAGCCTCGATCAGGACGGCGTGGGTATGCTGGTTAAGATGGCCATCGAAAAAGGCCGTATGACCCGCAAGGACCTCAAGGTCGGTATCTGCGGCGAACACGGCGGCGAAGCAACTTCTGTCAAGTTCTGCCATAAGGTCGGCATGAACTACGTATCCTGCTCGCCGTTCCGCGTGCCCATCGCACGCCTGGCCGCCGCCCAGGCAGTCATCGCCGAAAAGTGCTGCTGCAAAGGCACCTGCAAGACCGCCGGCAAGGCCAAGAAAAAAACCGCAGCTAAGGGCAAAAGAAAATAACGTTTGCCTGACAGTACAGTAACATCCCAAGGGTGTGATGGTTCTCCGTCGCACCCTTTTTTATTGGACAGCCCGAACATGAAAGCCGTATAATAACGGGATGATACAAAATGCGGACACAGCCTCAGCCGACACCTCCAGCCAGGCGGCGGCAAAGCACATCGAGATTCTCCGGCAAATGGGGATGGAAGGCCGGGCAAAGCTGACCTTCCAACTGTGCGATGCGATCCGCAGTATCACCCGTGCGGGCATCCGCCACCGCCACCCCGACTACAACGAACAGCAGGTCACACAGGCCTATCTTCGCCTGATCCTCGACAAAGACCTTTTTCAGCAGGTCTTCCCCGGGTGCGAGATTCAGCCATGACCGACCAAAATGAATTTCTGCGAAAAATCGTCTCTTTGCTGGAGCAGGCAAATATCCCCTATATGATTTCCGGCTCTATCGGCAGCAGTTTTCACGGGCAGCCGCGAGCGACCAATGATGCCGATATTGTCATTGATCCGACACAAAAACAACTGCTGGCGTATGTGGAGTCGCTGGGGTCGGATTTTTATGTCAGCCGTCAGGCCGCACTGGATGCGCTCGAACACAACGCGATGTTCAATGTCATCGGAATTCAGTCCGGCTATAAAGCGGATTTGATTATCCGCAAAAAAAGACCTTACAGCCAACTGGAGTTCCAGCGAAAAATACAATCCGACTTATTCGGTGTTCCTGCTTATGTGCTCTCGCCGGAAGACTCCATTTTAAGCAAACTCGAATGGAGCAAAGGCCGTCATTCACAAACCCAATTCAAGGATGCCCTCGGCGTAATGACCGTGCAAAAAGACAAGCTGGATTTTGCATATTTGAAAAAATGGGCCAAAGAACTGGATATTGAAGCTGCCCTTAATCGGCTAATTGGAGAAGCGGAGAAATCAGATTAAAAGGGGCAAACGATGGAAGAAAAGAAGAAGTCGGAAAAACCCATATCTCCCAAAGTCATTTTTTGGTGCGTCCTTTTGGTGATGGCAGGATTTTTGTATTTAAGATTCCCTTTTGTTCATCCATACCGGCAAGGTTTTCCGTCGCACCCTTTTTTCTTTAATACGGAGTAAAGCCTTTTGCTTTCTTTCTATGCTTGTTACGAAGGCGTATTGTCCGCCGCCTTTTTTAGACGAAGGGTATTGCCGGTGTCTTCCAGTTCATGCAGGCGGGCGCGGGACTGCGGACTCATCGTAGGCTGATGGCACACCAGCATCAGCCGCCCGTCAAACGCCTTAAAAACCATCCCATGTCCGCTGTCATCTGTCAGCAGCGGCTCGGCCTGCCGCCACGGCCCGGCAAGTCTGCCCGACAGCGAATACGCAACTGTTTGCAGATACTTTCCGTTTTCCTGCCAGCTTGACCAGAGCATCAGCAGTTTTCCGCTTTTGGTGCGAACCAGAAATGCCCCGTCACTGACAAACGTTCGCGGTGCATCCTCGGGTTTGGCCTGCCACGGAGAGATCCACGGTGCCTCGGAAGCGCGAAAGAGCAACACCGGCTGGCCCGTGGCAACAGATAGATCAGGCGACAGTCGCATGGCCTCGAATGTGCCGTCAGTGACCTGTATCCATTCATGACAATAGACGATCCAGGGCTGACCGTCTTCGATAAATAATGTACCATCCAGGGTCATCATTGTTTCAGGCGTTGTCGGTCGGTCGGCCATCGCCTTAAACGGCCCGTCAGGCACGTCGCTGACAAAAACCTGCGTGCCCCGCATATGCACAGGGCGCGGAGTCGGCGATGGTGACGCTAAGGCTTTATCCCGATTATGCAGCGTCACGAATAGATAATACTTGCCGTTGTAGAGATGAACTTCCGGCGCCCAGGCTCCGTGAGCGGGATTGGCCCAGCCGTCTTTGGGAACTTCAAAAACAACCTTTGGCCCGTGCCATGTTTTGAGGTCTTTACTGGTGTAGGCCACCACCCCCGCCTGCTCGCGCGGCAATGCGCCGGAGGTAATGCTTGTATATAGGTAATACGTTTGACTCTTTGCATCGGCCAGAATAAACGGGTCGTGTGCCCGGAAGTCTTCAAGGGCTAAACCCTCTGCTGCGCGCACTGAAAAGCCGACAATGAAGTGTAGTACGAGAACATAGAATACGCTGTACTTTGGCATTAGTGTCCTTTCCCGAGTGAATAGACAAAAATGTGTTGGTCGCGTGATAAACTGTATCGGAAAACGATATTTTATGCAAGGCCTTCAGGATTTTTCTGAATTTCTGCAATAATTCATCGATGGCGGCGTTCTGTCTGGAAACACATTAAAACTGCCAACCTATTCCCTCAGCGGGCTGTAGGCGTTTCACGCTTCCGGCCCGTATTTTTTTTCTTTGTATCGCTGTTCGTTTGTGTTCGATTTGGATTGATTCAGGAATTTTTGGTTGAGTTTAACACCATTCCGGGTATAGTGGTTTCAAACGATACGGGATTATCGAACTCATTTTTCAATGTCTATGCAGCACAAGGAGAATCGGTATGCACTATCTTGCGGTTGATCTGGGGGCCGAAAGCGGTCGGATTATGATCGGCAGTATCATCAATAATAAGCTCAGCCTGCGTCAGGCACACCGGTTTTCAAACGGGCCGGTCGAAGAAGCCGGATCGCTGAAATGGGATTTCACCAAGCTGATGGCCGAAATCAAAACAGGACTAAAAAAGGCCGTTGCCGAGTGCGGCGGGGATGTTGCAGGCATCGGAGTCGATAGCTGGGGCGTGGACTTCGGTCTGATCGGCAAAGACGGCAAGCTTCTGGAAAAGCCGTATCACTATCGCGACGGCCGCACACAGGGAATGATTGAAAAGGCTTGCGACCTGATGGGTAAGCGGGCGCTCTATGACAACAGCGGTATCCAGTTTATGCCGTTTAACAGCGTCTATCAACTGTTGGCAATGCGGCTGGCCAAATCGCCGGTGCTGGACAAGGCCGACAAACTGATTTTTATTGCCGACTTGGTATCCTATGAACTGTGCGGACAGGTATTTGCCGAATACAGTCTGGCCAGCACTTCGCAAATGATGGATATGCGTACCGGCCAATGGTCACAGGCAATCCTGAAAGGTTTAGAACTGCCCGGACGGCTTTTGCCGAAGGTCGTCCCGACAGGGACAGTTGTAGGCAAACTGACCGATGCGGCAGCCAAAGAACTGGGGTGCAAGCCCATTCCAGTCATTGCGACAGGCTCACACGATACGGCCTGTGCAGTCGTAGGGGTGCCGGCTCAAAAGAACACAAACTGGGCGTATTTATCCAGCGGCACATGGAGCCTGATGGGTATCGAAACACCCAAAGCGGTCATCAACGACACGACCTTCGAATTTATGTTCACCAATGAAGGCGGCGTTGGTCATACCATTCGGCTGCTGAAAAATATTATGGGCCTATGGCTGGTACAGGAATGCCGCCGGCAGTGGGAACGGGAAGGCTGCACGCTGGATTACGCTCAAATCACCGAAATGGCCCAAAAGGCCAAACCGTTTGCCGCCAAGATCGATCCGGACTACGGCGATTTTTTGGCCCCGGGCGATATGCCCGACAAGATCAATCGTTATCTTGAAGGTACCGGCCAGAAACGCATCGACGACAAAGGACAGCTTGTGCGGGCGATTTTGGAAAGTCTTGGGCGTCGGTATCGACAGGTGCTCAAGCAGCTCGAGCAGATGAAGGGCGGACCGATTGATGTTCTGCATATTGTCGGCGGGGGCATACAGAACGAGCTGCTCAACCAATTGACCGCGGATGCAACAGGCTGTACAGTTGTAGCCGGGCCGGTGGAAGCAACCGCCTGCGGCAACATTCTCGTGCAGGCAATAGCGACCGGCCAAATCCCCTCGCTGGACGGGGCCCGTCAGGTATTGGCCGCTTCGACGGAATTGAAAACCTATAAGCCGAACAATACCGCCGCGTGGCTGTAATCTGCTTGACCTGAAATACAGTTGCATTTTAGCACGAAGTCGATATTCTATAGTTCAATCAATCAGACGGGAGAACTATGGACGACGTAAGTGCTTTTAGCAAGCTGATCGAGGGCGGATATTCGTGCATTTCAATCGTAACGCACGAGGAATTTGAAGCTCTCGACGTGATCCGCCGGGCGGCAAAAAAACTCGAATATGAAATGCGCATCTGGTCGCTGGGGCTGGGGATGCGCGACGGACACAACCCCATCATTCCCCCGAACACCAAACTGAGAACCGTAGAAGCGGGCCTCCTGGATTTTTCGCTGGCCCCGCGAAAGACGGTTTGTGTAGCGCTGGACCTGGCCCCGCTGTTAAGCTCGACACTGGCATTGCGGGCGCTGCGTGATACCATCCATCGGGTCACGATGAACAAAAGCGTTCTGGTTCTGCTGGACACCGAAGATAAACTGCCCGATGTCATCAAGTCGTATGCCCGCAGTTATGAGCTGTCGCTGCCGACAGAGATGGAACTGGACCTGCTGGTGCGTTCAACCGTGCGGGAGATTTATAACGTTACCCCGCTGGAGATCGGGATTACCAAGGACGGACTGGCGGCAATGATCCGCAATCTGCGGGGCTTGTCAAGCCGCCAGGCCCGGCAGTTGATTTATGATATCACCGTTACCGACAAGCGGCTGGAAGACAGTGATGTCAATAAGATTATCGCCGGCAAACGGCGCCTGCTGCAATCCGACGGACTGCTTGAGTATGTCGAAGCCCCGCTGACGATGGAAGAGATCGGCGGGATGAATCATCTGAAAGAGTGGCTGCGGCTCCGTAAAAACGCCTTTAGCGAAAAAGCCGTTCAATTCGGCCTGACACCTCCGCGGGGCGTACTGATGCTCGGGGTGCAGGGGGCCGGCAAAAGCCTGTGTGCCAAAGCTATCGCCACTGCATGGCAGCAGCCGCTGTACCGGCTGGATTGCGGCACGCTGTATAACAGCTACATCGGCGAATCGGAACGGAATCTGCGCAAGGCCCTTCGGCAGATCGAGGCAATGGCGCCGGCTGTGCTGTGGATCGACGAGATCGAAAAGGCGTTTGCCTCGGCGGCCAGCCAGAGCACTGACGGCGGCCTGAGCAAGCGGATGTTTGCAACACTGCTGACGTGGATGCAGGAACATGATGAACCGGTGTTTTTGGTAGCTACGGCCAATGATATACACGCCCTGCCGCCGGAACTGCTTCGTAAGGGGCGGTTTGACGAAATCTTTTTTGTGGGGTTGCCGGGCACCGAAGCACGGCAGGCAATAGTCCGTATCCACCTGACAAAACGCGGCCGCTCTGTCGAATCAATCGACATTGCGCATCTGGCCGAGGTGGCCGAAGGATACAGCGGCGCCGAGATCGAACAGGCTGTGCTGTCGGCCCTTCACGAGGCGTTCGATAAGGATATTCCACTGGATACGGCCCTGTTGGAAAAGGCCCTGCGGTCCTCGCCGCCGATTACGGTAACGATGGCTGAGGAAATCCGTGCCCTCTACGCCTGGGCCAACGGCCGCTGTGTGCCTGCGGACTAAAGAGTTCTTTTTTTAAAAAAACTCTGTAACATTTCGGGTTGCCAGGTGTCTAAAACAAAGCAGGAGTCATAGTGAATCCTGAATTCGATTTACAAAGGAGAAAGCTTTTATGAAAAAGACAGGTGTAATATGGATAGTTGGAGCGGTATTGGTGATGATGATCAGTGGATGCGTGAAAGTAAATGACACACATAAGGAATCAGTTCTTTCCGATGATGCGTTCAAACCTATGCCGCTTGTCAACGATGTTTTCACTGTAGAAGGGATTCCCCAAAAGAAGTATATGGTGGGCGGCGGGGTGAGTGTCACGTTCAAGGCACCCGTGGAAGGCCACCTTTATTGGGTGGAAGAAACTCAGAAAAAGATGATTAAGACAATGCAGTTGAACGCCGGAGAATTGTTTGATGAGATCTTGCCCCTTGATGATGCAGATTTTCAGCTTCTATGCGGGGACATCAGCAAGACCCGTTTTGTCGTGTATTTTGTACCCTCTTCCCCTGCCAATGATTAGTGGGTCTGTGGTACCGAAGACAGAGTGGATACTTGAAAAAAGAAGGTTTTTAAAAAAGGAGATTCACAATGAAGAGAAATATCGGTCGTATGTTATTTGCGGTATGTTCCGCGGTTCTTATTTCGGGCTGTCAGCAGCCTGCGGTGCAGACAGAAAATCAAACTGTTTCGGCAGAAGTCAAACAACCCAAAGCCCCTTTACAAGTACAAAAATATGAACTGGCGTGGAGCCATCGCGGTTCCGTGGAAGAGATATTTGATGTGTGCGAATCTGTCTTCGATGAATTGGATTTAATGGAAGACGCTCTCGATCAGCGTACCAATATACATTTCGATCGCAGAGTCAGGGCTTTTTCTGATGGGCTGTCGGCGGACATCTCCACGCGAACGGTTGCGGGAATTACCCTTAACCTTCAGGTTCTTAAGCAGGCCACAGAGGGATGCCGGATTACACTTCGAGCAACCAGCCCGTCCCATACCGAAGATATCCTTCAGCAGCAGTGCATCTTTCTTAAGACCAAGATTCACGAGGCACTAAATTAACGAAGGAGTTTTGCCTGTACAGGATATCGGTGTCGTAAAAGCAAAATATCTTGACCATTTTGCGTTCATTGGGTAGGATAGTCCCCGGATTTAAGACGACTAATTCGATTAAACTGAGGACCTATACCAATGCCTACAAAACGACACATTCCCGTTGTTGATGTCTCTTTACTTCTGCTGGCCGGATTTATGTGCGGCTTGGCGGGGTCATCTGCGACAGCAGCGCCCGCCGCTCCGAAACCGCCGGTATTTGAGATTGGCCGGAAGGATTTCCTGCTGGACGGGCATCGGCTTCAAATCCGCTGCGGTGAGATTCATTTTGCCCGCGTGCCGAGAGATTATTGGCGGCATCGTCTGCAAATGTGTAAGGCCATGGGCCTAAACACCGTCTGTGCATACCTTTTCTGGAACTATCACGAATGGAAAGAAGGCGTCTACGACTGGTCGGGCAACCGCGATGCCGCCGAATTTTGCCGGATTGCTCAAGAAGAAGGACTCTGGGTAATGCTGCGGCCGGGGCCGTATTCCTGCGCCGAGTGGGAGATGGGAGGATTTCCCTGGTGGCTGCTAAAAAATGAGGAGGTAAAGCTCCGCACCCGTGATGAGTTCTATATTAAACACGCACAGCGATGGCTCAAGGAAGTCGGACGGGTGCTTGGCCCCTTTCAGGTTACACACGGCGGGCCGATTCTGATGGTGCAGGTGGAAAACGAATACGGCTACTACGCCGACGATGCCGAGTATATGGGCCTGCTGCGTCAGGCATTGATTGACGGCGGATTTGATGTGCCGTTGTTTGCCTGCAATCCGACATGGGCACTGCAAAAGGGCTTTCGCAAAGATCTGTACTTGGTGGCCAATTTTGGCAGCAATCCCAAGGAAGGCTTTGAGGCACTGCACAAGATCCAGCCGAACGCCCCGCTGATGTGCGGCGAGTTTTATCCGGCCTGGTTCGATGTCTGGGGAAGCGCACACCGTCTGGGCAGTGCTGAAACGCTGGTTCGCGACCTCGAGATCATGCTCGATATGAACGGCTCCTTCAGTATGTATATGGCGCACGGCGGCACCTCCTTCGGCCATTGGGCCGGGGCCGATCAGCCGTTCAAACCGGATACCAGCAGCTATGACTACGA
>CAZYQN010000041.1:8606-32749 GCA_964649955.1 uncultured Pirellulales bacterium | reverse complement strand
TTGTAAGGCAGGCGCTCTAGCCAACTGAGCTAACCGCCCAATAATAACATAAGTCATTGGAACGAGGCTATATAAATGAAAACGAGGCATTTGTCAAGAGAATTTCATGCTTAATGCGGGACGGGCAAAAAACATCGTATTTTCGTGATAAGGGTATAAAGTTCCTTGCAATCCCTAAAAGACTCAGGAAGAATGTTTACAAGAGTAACGCAGTTTATCATAATAACAGTAACAACAATGTATAGAGAAATATAGATTTATTGGATGGGTATTGCCTTATTGGAATTATCTTATTCTATCAAGGCGATGGGATTTCACCGGTGCAAAGGGTGATAATTCTTGGGCCGGCAGCGGCCTGCCGGTCTGGAATAAGCCTTGGAATAGTGCCGTCGCAGGCAGATAAATTATGCGGAATAAGACTTATCTTTCAGGAGTGCACCTATGAGCGTTAAACTTCCCACGGTCAGCCTCGTCATTGTCTTTTTGTTTTCATTTCTCTCTGTGCATGCCGAATCCACTCAAACTGAATTCAGCCAAAGGGACTGGCTTGAAAAGTGGGAGAAGCAAAACAAATCATGGCGCGTTATGCATTTAGGGGATAACGTGTATGATGATATCGATGCTTTTAAAGAATACATAAATCATGTACTGGTGCCGATGAAATATAATGTGATTGTTTTATCGGTGGGTTATGCATTCGATTTCAAATCTTATCCGCAGCTTTCTTACCGCAAAATAAACAAAAATCAGGCCCGTGACCTTGCTGTTTTCTGCAGAGAAAAGGGGATTCGCCTCATACCTTTATTCAATTGTGTCGGCCATCAATCCTGGCTTGGTCACAACCATCCGCTGCTTTTGGAATTTCCTCAATTTGATGAAACTCCCCATGTCGGCTATGATAACAAAGGGATATATTGCCGGGAATGGTGCCCCCTCCATCCTGAAGTAAATAAAGTGGTCTTTGCGCTTATTGACGAAATAATCGACGCGTTCGAGGCGGATGCGGTTCATATCGGTATGGATGAAATATTTCTGTGCGGTTATCCCCCTGAAGATCAAACTCCATGGGAATTGCATACCGACTGGAAACCCGGAGGGGATGGTAAAACAGAACCGTTCCCTGACGGCCCCCCGTGCCCACGATGTAAGGGAAAAAATCAGGCAGAATTAATCGCTAAAGCCGTCACCGATTTTCACAGGCATATTGTTGAAGACAAGGGCCTTGAAATGCTGATGTGGGGCGACCGTCTTCTTGATGGAAGCAAAATGTCTTACCATCTGACCGAAGCAAGTAAAACCGGTTCACATAAGGCCATCGATATGATTTCCAAAGATATCATCATTTGCGACTGGCATTATAGCCTGGGGGAATCTTATCCATCGATCGAAGTCTTTCAGGAAAAAGGATTCAGAGTTCTTCCCAGTGTCTGGAACGATCCGAATGTTACATCTGCTTTTTTGAAATATGCGGAGAAAACCCGAACCGAAAAACTAATAGGCACCCTCTCCTGCAGCTGGTCAGCCAGTCCAAAGCAATTGCTCCAGGCTATGAAGGAAGAGACGACTGAACAGGTCGGTACCCATGCGCAGGGAATCATCAAATCGATGAAAGTGATAACGCAGTGTACCGAATAAACTCGTCTTTTAAAAAAAATATGCCGGCTTGGATATGGGATAATAGCGGCGATGCTGCCGGGATAGACAGCAGCAGCGACACTGTATTTTAACGATTCCGGAAAAGATTACCCATCTATACCGGGCACAGAGGGTATGGCCTATCACAATTAGATTTTCTTGCGGAAATTCCGCTTCCGCCGGACAATCAGTTCATAAACCCCACTCTACGGCAGATCGGACGCTATCTCGAGTGGCGGCAATATCGCCTGTCTGGCTTTGTCGATCCAGGCAGTGCTGCCGTATACGCCGGCTTTGCTGTAATCAAACGGCTTAAATCCGATTTTAAAGGCAGGCGAATCGGGCTTTAGTTGAAAGTCAAGATTGTCGGCATCGATAAAAAGCGGATCTGCTACAATTGAATGAACATCATGCCCTTTTTCTTGCCACTGCTGCAAACTCATACCGACAAAGTCAACATTCTGGTCCTTTGCATTCCAATAACAATTGGTATCCATATTAATTTTAACTCTATCCCACGATCCTGCCAACAGCGGCCCTGTCTTCCAATAGACAATGTTCTTCTGGAAGATAAAAGACAGATGATCTTCTACGCGGCTTGCCTGAAGCTGGTGTTGTTTGCTGAAGGCGAATATATTGTTGCGAATGATATTTTCTTTGCCGTAGTGCTGATGGAACCCCCCTGTTGTAGTGTTGTAGACCAGGTTGTTTTCGATGATAACACCGGTACTGCCTTCATCGGTATAGATTCCCCACCCGCCGTAGTTGTAGCAGGAAATATCATGAAATACATTATTCCTTACCACAGTGCCTTCGGAAGGACCCAGCATATAAATGCCTCCCATATCGCAGAGTACTCCCCAGCCGATATGATGCACATGATTAAAACTTATATTATTGCGCTTTGCTAAACTCTCTGCATATCCCCATTGCCACCCGACTGAAATTCCGGTATAGAATAAATCCCCGATATCATTATGAGTTATAGTGTTATCGCCGCTGTGTCCGATCCACACTCCGACGGCATCCGTATAAATTCGCCCGCCCGAACGGATAATAGTATTATCAACCGATAGATGGCTGGTCCGCGATGGTTCATCTGGGCGGATTCTCTCTTCGCCGATTCGTATGCCGCCTGCCCCAAGATCATAGAGATAGCATCGTTCAATACGACAATCCCGGCAGCCATGCCGAAACCAGATACTGTATGTTCCCGTATGGCTGATTTCACAATCTTCTATTGTAATACAGTAAGCTCCATTGGCCATAATAGCCGCCTCAATAGGAAACGCTGCCTGGTAGGGCGGGTACCCCGTTCGCGGCAGTGTCGTTTGATTGTAACTGAATGTCAGTCCTTTTAGATGAACATGTTCGACGAACTTTTTCTCTTCCGGTTTACCGTCAAATACAACGAATTTCTCAATCACAGGCGCCACAACCACGGCAGTAGAAATATCTTCTCCGGGCATCGGCATATAATACAGCGTCCCATTGCGGGAGAGAAACCATTCTCCCGGCGAGTCCAGAGCGGCCTTAAAATTTTCCAAATGAAATCGTGTATCAGGATCCCAGCCGGAATAGTCTTTTAATTTCTCTCCTACGGTAATGATTGAGTTCGCTCCAGGATCAATACTGTTGAGGAACCGCCTCGATATGCACCACTTATGATAGGCCACTAAGGTTACATCTCCAAGGTCCTGGTCGCTTATTTTTTTTAAAACCTCTATAGCATCCGATTGTACTGACGTGGTCCTCTGATAGACGTCTTTTCCCTGCTCCAGGGGGACTTCACTTGTTGCTCCCATCCGAAAGAAGGACTTGTGCGGCTCACGTGCACGAACAGCCCGCCGCCCATTTACAAATAACTGCTCAAAGTGCCATTTTCCCGCGGTAGCTTCCGGGATATGAGTCTCCCATAATCCGCTGTCACTTTGCCGAAATCCCGAAAGTACCCGTCCGCCCGTAAAAATTGGCTTTGTCCCTGCCTGGGCCTCATAATAGATGGGGCATTCTTTGGTTCCGCTGTCCTCAGGGGTTAAGACAAACGGCTCCGTCAGTGTGTAGGTCCCCTCCAGGATAACTACCCGAAGAGGCTCAGCGATCGGTGTGTGGCTTTTTATCTGACGAATGGAGTCCCGGGCGCCGGCCAGAGAAGCCAAGGGTCCGTCGGTTTTCTCGGTGTTGGGTTTGGATAAGCGGCCCGACCACATATCATTGCCATCGGCAGAAATATACAGCGTAGACGCATAGACCTGTTCAGCAACAATAAATGCCCCCGCAAACAATAAACCCCAAAATATGCTTTTTAATGACATTTTACATCGCCTCCAGACTTTGCAGAAATAGGTTAACCGGTTTTTTACGAAAACACTATAGTCGGATTACTTTGCCCTTGACAATGAGGGAGGAGCGAACTCAGATGTACTTGCCCAGTCAAAGTTCGGGGCCGGCCCCATCTCAAATTCCAAAACAATGCTGCTGCCGGATCAAGCTGGCCGTACTCGCCGTCTGTTACGACAAATACATCCACATAATGGGTTTCTTTGGCCCAAACATTTACCAGAACAAATAGAAATATACAAAAAAGTAAATACAGCTTCACTATATCACCTATTGGGTATGTACTTTTAAAGAATAAGATCATTAAAATGAGAGTACGTTTAAAAATAAAGTTCTATTTTTAAACTTAAGAAGCAACTTTTTAAGATAATAACGGTAAAATATAATTATGAACAACAGTCTGCTGTTAATCAATAGAAATGGGTATTGTGATGTCATTAAATAAGAAACTGGCGGGATTTTTAATCCTCCTGCTGTAGCAGTTTTTTCCCACAAGGCACGACAATGGGTATTGATCAGTACGATGAAAATAGAATTTACTGCCGATTATTGGGTCATGAAGTGCCTTTCAGCTACTGTCGACAAGGTGCTCTAATGCAGCCTTGCCGGAGGATATTTGACTGCTGGTTTGAAGTTTTTGACATCGATCAGTATATGCAGGCTTATTATACAGAAAATCAGATAAAAGATATTAATGTACCGCAAAAACCTAAAATGGCAACCTTAGTCGAACTCATCCGACAGGCACAAAAAAACGCCTCCAAAGAATAGCATCTTAGTTTTTATTTACCACGCCATATAATATTTATAATATCCAGTTCTATACCATAATCCCAGAGATATCTTTTTTTGGTTAATTGGACTTATAAGAATGACGAAAAGAGTGTGAACAGACACTGTCAAAGATGATCTTCGTGGTGACGAAGGAGCACTTAAATTACTGATATGGAAGATATTATGGTGAATGACAAAAAGGATATCGCTGACAGACACACAGGTTTCGGGTCGCAGGAGACTCTGGAGTCGATAGATTCGCTGCGCCAAACAAACCGTCGCCAACAGGCTGCGCTTCAGGTCAAAAGCCGAATGATTGATAACATGGCTTATCAAATCAGAACCCTGACAAATGCAATTATCGGTTTTAGTGACCTTTTACTGTCCGAAGAATTGTCCGCAGATCAGTTGGACTTTGCTCGTGAGATCAACCAGGCAGGAAAAGGGCTTTCCGAGCTGGTTAACGAAGTTCTGGACTGGGCACGCCTTGAATCCGGGAGGCTTCAACTCGTCCGGAGCCGATGTGAATTGGGAGTCATTGTCAGCGAATTGGACCGTATTACCCGGCCGGTTGCCGCGGAAAAAGGACTTGCCTTTGAGATGAACTCCAATTCAACGTTGCCTGCAACGATCATCACAGATTCTGAACGTCTGTTAAAATGTCTGGTCAATCTGGTCGCTAATGCGATTCAATATACAGAGCAGGGGTTTGTCAGAGTTTGTGTTCGCACCGAAGTTCGCGACCGGCTGCTGTATGTAAGGTTCGATGTTGCAGACAGCGGACGGGGGATTCCGCCTGAAAAAATTGAAAAGCTGTTCGATCCGCATATTGAAGATGAAGATGCCAATGCCAAAGTTGTGATGATGCTCGGACGAAAACTCTCTGCGGCTGCAGGATTGCCGCTGACCCGACAGCTTGCTGAATTGCTGGGCGGAACGATTGAAGTTCAGAGTCAGCCGGGAAGCGGGTCAACATTCTCATTATTACTGCCGGCCGGGACGGATATGTCGTCGTGTCAGAATCCTGAGCAGCCAAAGGAGGATTCTTCAGATAAGCTTTCTGTACCCGCAGGACAGGGCAACTGTCTGCCCATTTTGCTGGTGGAAGATCAGGAGTCCAATCGTGTGGTAGTACGCCTGATGCTTGAGGCTATGGGGTATGAGGTGGAAACAGCTCACGATGGAGTTGAAGCGGTGGACATGGCGATGTCACGGCAGTACAGCCTGATTTTTATGGATCTGAAAATGCCGCGAATGGACGGTTGCGAAGCGACGCGATGCATCCGGGACAAACAGAATCACGTGCCGATTGTGGCTTTGTCGGCAATGGTACTGAATGGCGAAGAAAGCAAAAATCTTTCAGATATGTTTGACGGTTTTTTGACCAAACCGATAGACAGCGAGCAGTTGTCGTCTGCGGTTCGTAATTATGCGATTACTCCCGTAGCCGATAAAAATACCGCAGGCATTTCCTAAGAGATTATAATTCCGATTTACACAATAGAGAAACGAATGTTGACGGAACTGATTAATTCGGAATCAAGTGAAAAAGTTCGCAGCAGCCTGATGCTGGGTGATTGGCTCGTCGAACAAGGCCTGATTAAGGCCGATTTGCTTCAATCGGCTCTGGCCGAGCAAAAACGCTCCGGCGACCGGCTGGGTAAGGCGCTGATTCAGCTTAAGTATATGACTGAAAGTCAACTGACGGAGGCCTTGTCGGCTTATCTGGCAATCGAGAACGTTGCTCTGGATGATTTGTCTGTAATTGACAGGGAACTGGCGCGTCTGGTGCCCGAAAATATTGCCAAGCGGTTCGGATTGGTTATAGTCGGACAGCGTGACGATAAAGTGCTCGTAGCGATGGCCGACCCTCTCAATGTTGTGGCGGTTGATACGGTGTCGGTCAAGCTGAAACGCCCGATTCGCACGGCTATAGCGGCCGAAAGCGCTGTCAAGCGGGCCATCGAATATGTCTATCAGGGTACGGATCTGGAAGTCCAGAAGTTAAAAGACCTTGTACAGACCGAAAATGAGATGGAGACGGTCGGCGAGGTGTCGATAGAAGAATCCCTCGAAATGGGGGCTGAAGAGTCCATTAGCGCCGATGATGCACCCGTGGTGCGATTTGTCGATCTGATGCTTAGTCACGCATCCAAAAGCCGTGCCAGCGATATTCATATTGAGCCGCAGGAAAAGGATATGATTATCCGGATGCGGGTCGATGGAATACTGACGGAAATGGTTCCGCCTCCGCGGAAAATGCAGCCGGCGGTACTGGCACGCATCAAAATTCTTTCCCGGATGGATATTGCCGAGCGGCGCCTCCCTCAGGATGGACGATTCAAGATTCGTCGCGGCCCGGGGGATGATATCGATGTCCGCGTTTCATCGCTGCCGACCCTCTACGGCGAAAAGATCGTTATGCGTATTCTCGACAAATCCGCGGTCAATCACGATCTGGCCAATCTCGGTTTGGAACCGCAGATGCTGGAACGATTCAAAAAGACTCTTCAACTGCCGCACGGAATTATTATCGTTACCGGCCCGACCGGCAGCGGAAAAAGTACAACCCTGTATTCGGCACTTAATGCCCTTAAAGATCCTCGAAAGAATATTACAACGGTCGAGGATCCCGTTGAATACAGGCAGCGCGGCATTAATCAAACCCAGGTCAAATCGGAAATCGGTCTGACGTTTGCATCATGTCTGCGGTCGATCCTTCGTCAGGACCCTGATATTATTCTGATTGGTGAAATCCGCGACAAAGAAACAATGGAAATTGCCATCAAAGCCTCACTGACGGGACATTTGGTACTCAGCACATTTCATACCAACGATGCCCCCAGCGCTATCAGCCGTTTTGTCTATATGGGACTGGAGCCGTATCTGCTGGCTTCCACGCTGAATCTGATTGTAGCACAGAGACTGGTCCGGCGGGTGTGTGACAAATGCCGCCAGCCGATTACATTAAGCGATGATATTATTCGCCGGCTTCGGCTTACCCCCGAACAAATGGCCTCCGCAGTTTTCTATGCCGGCAAAGGCTGCTCGCAGTGCAGTAATACCGGCTATCGCGGGCGTATGCCGATATTTGAGTTTCTGATGATGGATACGGAAATTCGTGATGCCATTGCCTCCGGCGCAAGGGAAAACCAGGTTCGCAGTGCTGCCCGTGCGAAAGGTTACGGCGATCTCTTTTCATACGGAGTGTCACAGATGCTCAAGGGGCTGACCACTGCCGAAGAAGTCCTTCGGGTTACATTCTCCGAGGATTCGTAGGCGTAGCGAGTGTTATCGGGGTACGAGTTACAGTGAGCGCCAGCCTTTGCGCGGACGTACCAGGATAGAATGGCAGTGTTGGGTATAATACCCCGCCGCCGAAATAGCCCCCAGGATTACACCGCCGACGATGACCACATAACAGGCCCAGAGAGGAGGGAATTTCAGCCATGACAGCCAAGCAGTCCCGTCTTCATAATACCCGCGCAGCAATCCGGTTGCACCGACCAGGACCAGCAGCACTGCCGGCGTCCTGAGCCATTCCCATCCCGAAAATGAACCGGGTTTGGTTTGTCCCGATTCGCTGCACTGCAGCAGTTTGGGGCTGTCGTTCTCGACGGTCTGTGTCGAACCATAATGCTTATCTGTATGTTCCATGGGTCTTACACTTTCTTCGGTTGAATAATGTCTCCCCATTAATGACGATCCGGTGTTGATATGAATATACCATATTTCTTGTTCTTTTTCAAGTGCAGGGAAACAGCGGCAAGTGTTATCGGACGACAGGAGCCGCTGTAAAAAAAAAACATAATAGGGAGTTAAGTCTCTGTTAAGAGGGTTTGCATCCGGCTTGTTTTTTCAGGATTTTCCAGTGTTTTTATCGGAAGCTAAGTGTCTGGGAACGAAAACGGACAGAAAATGTTTTCGGACGCAAATCCCGACCCTCAGAAAAGACGACAAATCATCCGGTTACACAGATTATTTTTTGGGATTATAGCAGGCGGATTATATGAATACCTATGAATATGTAGCCTGGGATCAAACGGGCGGCTGTAAGCAGGGCGTCAAGTCCGCCGACAGCGAAGAGCAGATACTGGCGATGCTGCGGGATGAGCAGTTGACGCCTGTGTCGGTCTCTGAAGTCATCGTGCAGAATAAAAGCGGAAAAAGCGCCGTAAGGGGACGCCGTATTAAATCTCAAGATTTGTCGGCATTCTGCTGGCAGCTCGGCACGATGGTGGGCGGCGGGCTTCCAATTACGTCAGCGATTATGACCATTGCAGACGAGATGCCAAACCGTTCGTTTGAGCGGGTCTGCAAAGATATTGCCGGACAGCTCGAGCGGGGCGAATCTCTGGCCGACAGCGTTGCCTCTCACGAAAAAGTATTTGGTCGGCTTGGGTGTGCGATGATTATGGCCGGCGAAACCGGCGGGTCATTGACAAACGCGCTCCAGCGGCTGGCAGAGTATTATGAAAATCGCGACAAGCTTGTCCGCAAGGTGCGCGGAGCGCTGGCTTATCCCCTGTTTGTGTTGGGTTTTATTATCGTGATTATCGCGGTGATGATGACGCTGATTATACCGAGGTTTTCAATGATGTTTGAAGAACTGGGTGATAAGCTGCCGGCTTTTACGCGCATATTTATGGGAGTATATTCAACTTTGATGCACAACCTTCCGATCATTCTCGTGGTGATAACGGCGGTGGTCATCGGTCTGATTGCCTATTCTAAAACAGCGACGGGACATAAAAACCTTTGTCGGATAATTCTGAAAATCCCGATGTTCGGTAAGATTATCCTGATGGCGTTTGTGGCGACATTCTGCAAGACGCTGGGTACGTTGATCGGCTCGGGAGTTTCGGTCATTGATGCCTTTGCAATACTGGCGGGAATGACCAATAATGATGTACTGACACAGGGAGTTATGGATACTCGTGATCGCCTGATGAAAGGCATCAGCATCTCACAAAGCATGGAAACGGCCGGTTTTTTCCCGGGTGTCGCCGTCAAAATGGTGCGTATCGGCGAAGAAAGCGGTTCATTGTCCAGCGTGCTGGAGAAAACAAGCGAATATTACGCCCGCAAGGTTGAACTGTTGATATCTTCGTTGCTCGGACTGCTTGAGCCGATTCTGATTGTTACGGTCGGAGCCATCGTCCTTATCGTGCTTTTGGCGATGTACCTGCCGATCTTCTCCATGTCCGCATAGACTAAACAAATCTCGGACAGGAAAAACCTGAAATGGTCGATTGAGAATTGGAATTTAGATTTTGTGGTTAAGTCGTTCGCCTGACTGAACGAAATTCATATCAGACAGCGACATGCAAATAAAGTGAAACATTTTTCCTTAGGAGAACAGTATGAGAAACACAAAGGCGTTTACGTTGATCGAACTGATGGTTGTGATACTGATCGTCGGCATTCTCGCGGCGGCCTCGGTTCCGCTGATGCGCGGACGCGTCGAATCGGCCAAGTGGTCGGAGGCCAACGCAATGGCCGGCACCATTCGGGCTGCGGCTCGTGTACGTTTTGCCGAAACCGGTGCAGTTCCTTCCGGAACCATCAATGATGCAGCCATGACTGCTCTGGGCTTTACCGCCGGTGATCTGACAGGCACCTACTTTGTACCCGGCGATTTCTCCATCGGTGCTGCGGATGCTAATGGAAACGTAGCAGTGACGGTGACCGCCAGCCAGCCGAATGCTCCGACTGCTGGGACCACAAAGACGCTTAGCCAAGACGGAAAAACCTGGCAATAATTGTCTTCACAAAGATACATCTGAAGGCGGAGGAGGGGGGTCTCTTCTCCGCTTTCTTTTTATATTGACAGCCGCCTCAGGCGGCTTTTTGCCGGGAAGGCTTCGGATTCAGTGTGATGAGGAATGCTGTGAGAGAACGCAACAGACAATCCATTAAACGCGGTTTTACACTGCTTGAACTGATCATTGCCTCGTTGATTCTCAGTGTTGTTTCCATCGGTGCCATAGGCTACCAGTATCATGCCCGGCGGATGGCGCTCAGAGCCAATGCCGAGATTACCGCTGCTCGAACAGGTCGGATGATTCTCGACAATTGGAAAAAAAACGGCGGCGATGAAAACTTTGACCTTGAAGACCTTGAGATGGGCTTTGTAAAACAGGCCAAAATCGCCGATCGTTATACCGTTTCCGTGGATGGGTTGCAAATGCAGGTCACGCTGAACTGGCAGGACATTGAAGAGGATGATATGGCGATGGTAACGCTGCGGCAGATCGAAGCCCGGATTCAATGGCGCTCGGATTATATGCAGAATACCGTACGGGATACGGATCCCAGCTATGTCATCAGCACCTATGTGCGAAAAGATGAGGCCGGAGGATAAGGAGATGTCGACATCCCCGTCTATTCAATGCAGGCGACAGGGCTTTACCCTGATAGAAGTCGTCGTCGTGGTACTGATCGCTGCAATTCCGATGATTGCGGTCGGAATCCTGCTGAGCGGCGCATCTCGCTCCTGGCAGCGGATTTATGATGACAGCCGCAGCCAGTCCCGTCAGGATGCGTATGCGATAATGGCTTCCCTCCAGCGGTTCGGGAGGCAATCCAATCAGGCCAATTATACGGTCTATCGAATTACCAATAATACATTTTCGGCGGCAATCCCCGCGTCCGGTCAGGACCTTGCAGTAGGTCAGGCAGTAGAGTTTCGCTATTGGCAGGATCCATTCAATCCGGCTGATCCGGATGATGAGGCCATCGAAGTTTCCAATACAGGAACTCATTACGTATTATATTATCTGGACGGCAATAAACTCAAAGTGGATTTCGGGCGGGTCGTGAACGGCGTAGGAGCTGTTCGGAACAATGCGCGACAGACCGGTAATTTGACAGAAACACAGGTTCTCTCGGAAAACATCGATACTTCAAGAAATATCAATATTTTTAATCATGTGATGCTTGGCGGCCAGGGTAGCGGCTGTGTAAATACCGACCTGACGCTGACGGATGAGCAGGGGATTTCCGTGGAAGTCAAATTTTCTACATTGATTCGTCCCGCCTGGCCCCGATGACGGAATCAGGGAGAACGTATGCAGATACGACAGATAAATAAGATGAGACGACAAAGCGGTGCGGTATTGCCGCTGATAGTTATATTGGTCGTGGTGCTGACGATGACCGGAATGGCGCTCTTGACCGTCGCCGAAGGCAGATTGCATCAGGCGATTCGGACCAAAAGCCAGGAATCAGCGTTTTCGGCCGCTGAAGCTGCCTATGAAAAGGCTGTCTTCTGGATGAGCAAGCAGATTGATATGCTTGATGCCCTCGAAAGCGCCGAAGCCTCAGGAACGCTGGATTTCGATCAGGGCCATTCAGATTACAGTGTCCGTTTTTCCACCTTTATGGGCGCTCGTCCGGTCTATCAGATTGTTGCCAATGGCTATGCCGGCATTTATCAAAGAACGATTACGGCCTATGTAATTCAGGCGGTAAGCGGATGGGAACTGGGGATGTGCCGTTCACCTTCAGGCCCGAGTGCCACGACTGCACTGAATTTTGTAGACGGCGAAATCATCGATTTCCCCATGCACATCAATGATCTTGGCGATAAACCCGACAACCGGGATATTTACATCTCCGGAAAACCGGATTTCCGCGCCCATGTCTCGATGGGAGAGTCGCGTTATACCTCGGGCGGAACCGATAAGTATTCAACGGTAATGAATCTTTTCCCCAATGGCATTTCGTTTAATCAGCCGTCCAGCCGGATCGTCAACCCCGATTCGGTCAGCATAAAAGTCGATCGCTTTCGGGATACGACAAACCCGTCCTATCGGTTTACACCGCGCATCATCAATTCCATTCCCAAGGACAGCCTGGGGAAAACAGGCTTCTATAAGATGGTGGTTACCGAAACACCTGCCGTTCATATGAAGTTTTATGTCAAAGATGGCCAGGGCTATGTTCGTATTTACAACGACTGTACGGTTGCAGTATATACCCGTGACGGAACCAGTGCCAATTCATACGATTATTGCATCGCTAAAGAGGGCGGCACATCATACTGGAAATATCCCATTTACGGCTGTCATTTCAGTCCCGGTGATTACACCGACATTCGGATAGATGATCCGGCATCATCGCTTTATGTCTGTCAGGAATTCGGCGGCATCAAAAGTGATCCCGGCGCTCAAATTTATGTGGACGGCAATGTCATTGTTGGATGCAGTCAGGAAGATGCGGCGGTCTTGGGTGCATCCCTTAATACGGTCAAGGGAAGATTGGCGGTCGTGGCCAGCGGTAACATCTGGATGACCAATTCATTGCAGGTAGAGGGTGAACATCAGGACAGCGGACTGCCTGATTTAGATAACCCCAATATCATCGGTTTGATTTCACAGGGTGTTATAAAAGTAGTTGACCCGGGAATGACAACCAACAACCTGTTGTATAATACTACCAATTTTGATGCAACCAAGGTAGCGGGATATATGCCCATCGGCCTTAAGGATGGAACAAAAACTTATGACCGTGTATTACCGGGCACCGTGATCGTCGAAGCGGCAATGACGGTCGGCGGCGGCGGCTGGGGCGCTGAAAACGTCTATCGCACCTCGTCCTACCCGGGGCGGGAAAATTATAACGGCAGTAAAAATGATAAACTGGTTATTCGCGGTTCATTAACCGAAGCAATGCGCGGCATCGTCGGCTCGGGTACCAATGGGTATCTCAAGCAGTACTATTATGATGAACGGGTGATGACCGGTATTTTGCCGGGCAATGTATGGCTTAAGGGAAAATATCTCCTGATTCCCGGAGGGTGGACGGAAACATCCACGATGAGAGAGAATTAGGATATGCGACAAGAAGTATCCTAAAAAAAACTGTACTCGGCCGTTGTTGTCGGTTAAGTCCGATTCTATTCACCCCGATACAGATAGGTGTTGGCGGAGTAAAACGCCGCTTGGAAAGGGTAGGGTATGCAATTATTGGAAAAATGGATCAATCCGGTGCAAAACGGACTGGTAGGACTTGATATCGGGTCCGGCTCGGTCAAGCTGCTGGGGCTTCGTACCTCATCATCGGGGTGGTCTGCAACCTGTGCCGCTTGGTCGCAGATTGAACCGACCGAAGACAAGGCACAGCGTTACGCCTATACACTCAAAGCTGTTCAGAACTGTTTTTCTGAGGTTCCGGCGCACTTTTCGCACTATGCCGTTTGCGGCCTTTCAGGCCCGGATGCCGCCGTGCGGAGCTTTTCTTTTCCGAAAATGCCTGAACATGAAACCGAAAAAGCCGTGCGTTTTGAAGCCCAGCAGGTCTGTCCGATGGATATGCGGCACAGCGTGCTGGATTATCAGTTGATACAGTCACACGGGGAGGTTGAGGAATCGCAAAAAAAACAAAGTGGGATTCTTGTCGCCGGAACCGAGCAGGCAATCGGGGAACGGTGCCGGCTGGTCAAAGAGGCTGGCGGAAAAACGGTGTTGATGGACGCTGCGGGGCTGGCGGCGCTGAACTGCTTGTCTGGACTTGAAAACATAGACAATTATCGGACAGTAGCATTGATTGATATAGGCCGTCTCTTTACAAATGTGATCGTCCTTGGCGCAAACGGGTTGCCTTTTGTGCGTGATTTGACTGCAGGCAGCCAGACATTGATACAACAGGTCTGCCAAACCTCCGGCCGTGATGAAAAAACTCTCCGGGAAATACTCTGGGCAAATTCGGGCGAGCCTATCCCGGGTGATGTCTTGACCGCGGTCTATCAAGCTGCCCGCCCGCTTATTATGAGTATCAATGAAACATTGAAATTTTACGCCAACCATGAAAAAGGTGCGTTCGCAGAAAAAGTTTTTCTGTGCGGCGGGATGGCAACGGTGCGCCCGCTTGTCGAGTTGCTCAGCGAAGCGCTTCCCACCGACGTTTCAGTCTTTAATCCTTTTCAAACGATCCATGTGGACGCCGCAATCACAGGTGCAGATGTGCTGAAAACCAATGGCCCGGCATTTGTAGTAGCTGCGGGTCTGGCAATGAGGACGGTGTAATAATGTTTGAGATAGATTTACTTAAAGGAAAAGGAAGGCCTCAGCGGGCCAATCTGAAACAACTGACCTTCAGAGTGATGCTGCTGTTGATCCCGTTGGGTGCGGCAATGGTCTATGCCGCGGGTCTTCAGCAGGACAGGATTCAGCTTGCCGCGATCCAGCGAGCGATTGCTGCCAATGAAACCAAGCTTGGCCAGTGCTCTGAGGATCTCCAGTTTCTGACGGACTTAAGAACGCAGATCAATGCTTTGTCGCTTTCTATAGCCGATATCGGCAAGGGTCTCCGTTATCGGTTGGTGGTTTCGGCGGTGCTGGTCGAGCTGTCGGAGTTATTGCCTCCGGAGATATTTATCCGTGAGATCGACTGGAAACGGATAGGTCTGCGGGAACGTAAGGCCGATCAGGACGGCGGTAACGCACGGTATGAATCGGTGGTGCAGCGTACGTTGAAATTGTCGCTGTGCGGCTATGAAGGCGCTGACAGTGATGCGGCGGTGCAGGCGTATCTGGCCGATCTTGGAGCCTCGCCGGCTCTGTCTGAACAGGTACGTGAGATTCGTCCGGCCGCACGCGAACAGAGGGTCATCAACGACAAGAACGCAACACTCTATGAAATTGAATTATATTTACAAGAACAAAGGTAATATCCGATGAAGTCGAAACTGTCAACCTATACGCTGGTGACCGGCGCTGTCTGGGCGGCCTGCATTGGATTCTTTTTCGTCAGGATGATGTTCTTCGACGGGCAGAGTAGCGCAGCCGTTGAACAAGCCCGACGGGACCTTCAGGAAAGTCAGGAAAAACTCGCGTTTGCCCAAAGTGCTCAAAAAGAAGAAACAAAGCAGCGGACAAAAGAACGTCTGGAAATTGCCAAAAATTCGCTTGATACGTTCAGTTGTGCGGCATCGAAAGAGTCGGAACTGATTTTTGATATCGGGCAGTTGGCTCATACTCTCAGCCTGAAAAAATTTACCAGCCGATTTCCTGAAAACAAACCGGAACAAACACTGGATAAAACAGACCGCATATCAGAGGGCTGGCTGACAGTGGAATTTGTGGCCGATTATCTGGCACTTTCGGCATTTGTCAATAGTATCGAACGTCATACCCCGGTTCTGTTTGTGGAATCAATTCAGCTCCGGCCCGGCGAAGATGACGAACACGAAGCGACGATTCGAATGAATCTTTCTTATTTAATTCGAAAAGACGGATCGACAAAAACCGTTGCCAGTGCAGAGGCAGCACCTTCAGGACTTAATTAATTGCAGAGAGAATAAACGTGCGAACCATAGCGATAACCAATCAAAAAGGCGGATGCGGAAAGACGACGACGGCCGTAAATCTGGCAGCGTCGTTGGCACGGCAGGGCTATCGAACCCTTCTGGTTGACCTTGATCCGCAGGGCCACGCGACTCTGGCAATGGGAACGATCCCTGAAAACTGCCAGCGAACGATCTATGACGTTATCGTCAATCCGAACATTCCCGTTGCACAAACACTCTGTCAAACACGCATCCCGGCGCTTGAACTCTCGCCGAGTAATGTACTGCTCAGCGGTGCCGAATCGCATCTGACGCGAATGTACGACCGGGAATATGTCCTGCGTGAACGTCTTGCTGCAGTGCAGCATCAATATGATTTTTGCCTGATTGATTGCTCGCCGTCGCTGAGCCTGCTGACGCTCAATGCCGTGGTCGCAGCAGCCGAAGTGGTCATTCCCGTACAGACGCATTATTATGCAATCGAAGGACTCCGCCAGATGCTTGAGACCGTTGAGGTCGTAAAGCAGCGGTTTCATCCTGAGCTTCAGGTCGGCGGCATTCTGCTGACATTGGCCGAGCGAAGAACGCTCCTTTGCCAGCAGGTCGAACAGCAAATGCGAGAATACTTCGGTACTCTGGTATTCCAAACGGTTATTCATAGAAACATCCGACTGGCCGAAGCCCCCAGCGCAGGCCAATCCGTAATAACGTATGATCCCGCCTGTTCGGGAGCGATTGAATACTCACAGTTAGCGAAAGAGATTTGTCATGAGGAAATCGGGCTTACACAAACAGATTTCGTCCATATTTGAGGGCGCCCCGGCGCCGGAAAAGACAGTGGATACGTCCCGCTCGGTAATGCGGCGAATGGCGGAAGACGACATATCGGTTCAGCCTGCTCCCGTTCTTGCCCCGCAAGGCCAAACAAGTCAGCCGGCCTGCAGAGTAGCGCGTCCCAAACCGGCTCCAAAGGCTCAAATAACAGAAGCGCCCGCCCGCTTGAAAAAAACAACACGTTCTGCCGGCAGGAAAAATACTGCGGAAAACGCCTCAGCCAAAGGCCGGCAAAAACTTATGACCGTCCTTGTGGGTGTTCTTAGCCTTGTATTTGTAGCGGTGATGTTTGTTTCGTTCGGAGGACTTGGCCAGACTCAGATAGCCCCCGCACAGCCGTCTGCTTCCGCATCCGCGGCTCCGGCAAAAACAGAGTCGCGGTTTAATCCCGAGTCATGGATATTCCCTGAACCCCTGCCGGCCCAAATGCGAAACCCTCTGGTCATTCCAAAACCCACTCCCGTGGTAGCCTCCGGCCAGGATGAAGTCGCCCAATCCGTAGAATTGATTGTTCGCGGTATTGTCTATAGCGACACAAAACCTTCCGCGATCATTGACGACAAGGTGGTGATGGAAGGTCACACGATAAACGGCGTTAAGGTGGTCAGGGTGACGCGTTCCGAGGTGGAATTTGAGAAGGACGGAAAACACTGGACGCAGGGCGTACAGTGACAAATACAGGCCGGTCATGAGGATCCGGCCGTTGACAGGAAAAGACATATTTGAGAGGATACACAATGAACAGCGATCAAACACGACGGAATATAACATGGACCCTGATGGTGCTGCTGATGAGCATTGCAGCCCCGCTGTGGAGTGCAGAGAACAGCGGGATCATTGCACACCCCGCATTGCTAACGCCCGTCCAGCAGCGAATGCAGCAGGTCGTCAGTGTGGATTTTAAGGAAACCTCCATTGATGATGTACTGATGATTCTTGCCCGGCAGGCCGAAGTGGATATCATTAAAAGTCCGAAGGTCCAGGGAAAAGTCACCGCTGTCCTCAAGGATATCCCTCTCAGTGAAGCACTGACGAACATTCTTGATGTTCAGGGGTACGGCTTTGTAGCCACGGATAATATGATCCGTGTCGTTCCCAAAGAGGATATTTTTGAAGTCCGCGAACGGCTGGTCAGCCATGTCTATCGGGTCACGTATGCCGATGTGGTGGAGGTTGAAAAAGCCCTGCGCAGCTTTCTGTCCGAGCAGGGATCTATCTCTGCCAACCCCGGCACCAGCAACATCATTGTTACCGATATGGAAAGCAAGATCAAAGCCATCAACTCTTTCATTGAAGAGATAGACCGCGTAACGCCCCAGATAATGGTCGAGGCCCGGATTTACGACATTACTTCTCAGGATAAATTGGATATCGGTGTACAGTGGCAGGCCGGAACCGCTACCAGTTTCGGCGAGGTCCCGACGGGAGCCACCCTTGGCGATCAGATCGGAACCCTGGGCAATGTATTGCAGGGTCCTGCGACAACCCCGCATATGACTGGCGGCTTTTCCGGAAATACAACCAATACCTCCACTTCATCTATATTTCGATTTGGTATTCTTAACGACAATATCAACATCGATGCCGCTCTGCGGGCTTCTCAGGAAGACATTCGTGCCAAGCTGTTGGCCAACCCGCGCATTCTTGTGCTGGACAATCAGCAGGCAGAGATCAAGATCGTCGAAGAGATCCCTTATCAGGAACTGACCGAAACCAGCGCTGGCGGCAGCATCGGGACAACCCAATTCAGGGATGCCGGGGTTGAATTGCGCGTGACCCCCCATCTGACCCGAGACGGATTGATTCGTCTCCAGTTAAATCCGAAATTCAGTGTCCGGACCGGAGATGTTCTGATTGATACAGGAAAATCCGGTGCCTATTCCCCGCCGATTATCGCAACACGCGAAACAACGACCACAGCCCTTATTCAGGACAAACAAACCGTTGTGATCGGTGGGCTTAAGAAACAGGATTCACGCCAGCAGATCAACAAGATTCCGCTGTTGGGCGATTTGCCGCTGCTGGGCGGATTGTTCCGCTTTGAAGGCGAGAGCACCGTCAATAGTGAACTGGTGATTTTCATTACCCCCCACGTAATGATTAATCCAACGCTGACAACGCGTGAACAGCAGTACTACGACAGCACGGAAATACCAACCCCGCGCCTGCCGAAGCCCAAACTCGGAAATTCAATAGAATAACACCTCGGAAGCTTTTTACTCGGGCCTTGTTCTGCCAAACGGAACAGGGCCTTTTTTATGGATTGTCTGCACAAACACGAATAGTGATGGTGCCGCCCCTCTGTTAAAATATTTTTACCAGCTCCCTCAATGAGTCATTATTGATCGTTCGTTCATACAGCGGACGTTTGTCATTCTTGTAGGTGTCGATCATCTCATGATAGGGCTTTTTATTCGGATTAATATAGAAAATACCCAGCGGAAGTTTCTCAGATTCACAGGCAAACGTAAAAGCGGCTTGACGGTCTGTCGGATCATGAGAATTCGGTAAGGGGTAAGTATTTTCTTTAAACCATTGGAAGGTATTGATTTTATTAAACGTGACACAGGGTTGCAGAATATCCACCAGCGCATAACCGTTGTGGGTAATGGCCTTCTTGAGGATTTCCTTGGTCTGTTCCTGATTCCCGATAAAGGTGCGAGCCGCAAAGGACGCATCCAGAGCAATTGCCGCGGCCAGCGGATTAAACGGCTCATTAATCACGCCTCCCGTCTGGACCGACGTTACAAATCCCCGCCGGCTGGTCGGTGACGCCTGCCCCTTGGTCAGCCCATACACCATATTGTTATGTACGATGTTGGTGATATTCGGATTCCGTCGGATTGTATGTGTCCAGTGGTTTCCCCCTTCGCCGTACATATCCCCGTCTCCGCTCTCGGCAATGACCGTCAACTGCGGGTTGCACACCTGTATCGCAAACGCCGCCGGCAGCGCACGCCCGTGCAGGCCGTTAAACGCATGACATCGAAGATAATGCGGGATCTTGGCAGCCTGCCCGATTCCCGATACCATCATCAGGTTCTCCGGCAAAATCGAAAGTTCCGCTACGGCCTGTTTAAGGACCTTTAATATCAAATGGTCCCCGCACCCCGGACACCATGCGATATCGATCTCTCCCATATCAAAATCCGATGCTTCCATCATTCCGTTCCTTGTTAAAGCAAATCGTTCAGTGACTCACTAACACCCTCAACCGTGAACTGTAGGCCGTCATAACGCCGGAGGTGATGCGGCGTTTCAAATCCCGTTTCGCGTTTGACCAGTGCTGCCAACTGTCCCCCCGCGTTGCCTTCCGCAAAGACAACCCGCTCCGCTTGCCTCAGCATCTCTCCCGCTGACGGATGCATCGGATAAAGCTGGGCAAAATGCAGCACACTGGTATCGTCACGCCCCAGCCGCTCAACAGCCTCTTGGACCGTCGGCAGTGTCGATCCCCAGCATACGATTAAATTCGCATAATTCCGGTTTCCCTTCAATGTCGGAGCGATTGCTTCTTTCTCCAGCAGATACCGCTTGGCCAGCCGTTTGTCAACCATTCGCACGCGAAGCTCAAGGTCTTCCGTAATGTGCCCCGCCTCATCATGTTCATCGCTGTCAACAACCACCAGGCCTTTGCCGTAACCCGGTATCCCGCGAGGAGAAAGGCCCGTAGCGGTAATTTCAAATCGCCGATAGTCCTTGTCTGTCTTGACAAACTGATGGTCCGCTTTGACCGACGAAACGTCAAAAGACTCTGTGGTGTAGTAAGTATCGATGAAATACTGATCGGTCAGTATGAAGACCGGGCATTGTGTTCGGTCGGCCAGATTAAAGGCGTGTGCCGTCAGCTCAAATGCCTCCTGAAGTGTTCCCGGTGCCAATATCGCCCGGGGAAATTCACCATGCCCTGCATATAAAGCAAGATCAATATCTCCCTGTTCAGTTCGCGTCGGCAATCCTGTCGCCGGTCCCGGCCGCTGAGCGATATGCACCACCAGTGGACTTTCGATCATTCCGCACAAACTCAACCCCTCTGTCATCAGTGCAAAACCCCCGCCCGAGGTGCTCGCGATTGCTCGCGCCCCCGCGTACCATGCTCCCAGCGCCATATTGATTCCCGCAATTTCATCCTCGGCCTGTTCGACTACAATCCCGAATGACTTGCTCTGTTTGGCCAAAAACGCCAGCAATCCCGTCGAAGGCGACATTGGATACGCTCCGATAAAATTACATCCGCCCGCAATTGCTCCCAGTCCGACGGCCTCAGCTCCGCTGACCAGCATTTGCCCGGCCGCCGCTGGCTCCGGGGTAAGCTCAAAACGAAGTGTCCCCGCCTCAGCCAGCTCCCCGCCGAGCTTTACTCCGGCATCCAGGGCACGAAGATTCTCAGCGAGAATGGTTTTGTCTTTTGTGGCAAATCGTTTTTGAATGAATGCCGCCATAAGAGCTTTATCTACCCCAAACAGGCTGCCGACCAGTCCGACAGCAACAATGTTGGAGTATATTTTATTCCCGATTTTCTGGGCAAGCTGCGTCAGCGGTGTATCAATGCAACGGAGAGTTGAAGGGGACTCATCTTTGTCGAGAATCGCGGTATCGCGCAGAAGGATCGTCTTGTCGCTCAACCGCTTGTGAACATGCCGAACGGCGCCTTTATTCAGCGCAATCAATAAGTCGATTCGTTCGATATTCCCCCGTACGGCAGCAGACCCGATGCGAAGCGTTGTGGAATTCAGCCCTCCGCGGACCCTCGACATATACTCCTTTGTTGCATAAACATAATAACCCGCCGCTTTCAATAAATGTACCAGCAGATGTTCAACTGTTTGTACCCCTGCTCCTGCCTGTCCGCACAGTACAATCGAAACATCGGTGCTGTGTGTTGGATTAAAGGATGCCATCATCTGCCCTCTGGGATGATTCTGTCTTCGTAATTATGCCTGCTGACCGTGCAGGTTAGTACTCTTCTATATGATAAAACTCGGCATCTTCCAGCCATGTTTTGGGACGGCTCACAAAATCCGCCAGACCGCTTAACAAACGCAGATGTTTTCTTTCTTCCTGAGCCAATTGCTCGAAGAGGGTTTTCTGTTGGGGATCCTGGACTTGATCGGCGCGATCGAGGTAAAAATCGATACTATTCTGTTCCAGCTTCATCGCCTGTCGGTACAACCCCTCATGTCCGTGATCAAAATCAAAGGGCTCTCCGAAATCCTTCATCTGTCGGAAGATATTTTTGGCCTTCTTAAGTATTTCTGTATTTGCCATCTCGGTCGTTCGGGAGCGTATCTGCTCGATGGCTTTGGCATGTTTGACTTCATCATCCGCCAGCATTTTCAGGATGTCTTTTACCCCTTTTTCATGTACTTGTCCGGCCAAGTCACGATAAAACTTTTCTCCATCTTTTTCCATCTGAATGGCAAATTTAAAGATATCCATGTCTGACTCCTTAGACAGAAGGTCAACAATGTTCGTTTGCCGTACTAAAATACATCATATCCGTTTTATACGTCGATTACAAAAATTTATTCTCGTTTGTTTTCCATTCGGAACTGACGCGGCGTCATCCCGACCACTTGTTTAAAAATCCGGGTAAAGTAGCTCTGGTTATTATATCCCACCTCAAAACAGATTTGCGTGCAGTTGCTGTCGCTGGCCAAAAGCCGTTGTTTGGCCTGATTGATACGGATATTCGTCAGGTATTCGATCACTGTAATGCCGACCTGTTCTTTAAATAAGTGCGCCAGCCGCGAGACACTCAAATGGGCCTGTTTGGCGACATCTTCCAATGTTATCGGCTGGTCATAACTGTACTGCATATACTCCATTGCCGGCTTGAGTTGCGAAATTTTCTTGGCATCCTGCGAATTGTAAACGATTTCAATAAAATCATCCAGCGCCCGGCTGATCCAGATACACAAATCCTCCTGTGTATCCAGCGTCAGCACTTTATTGATATAGTCCAGATTCTTGCTCAATAGAAGATTGATATCAACGCCGCTCTGGGCCGCCGCTCGGCTCAATACGCTCAATAGCTCTACTAGCCGGGCCTTGAGCAGATTGACATTGCCGGGATTATGAAACATGATTTTACCCAGCAGCAGATTGAGGATTTCCTTGGCCCCCGTCCGGTCGCCCAGCTTGACTTTTGCAATTAACTGACACTCCAGCTCATAGGGATATGTTTCCTCCGATCCGAACAGTTTGCTGTCCTGAATCACCTCACTGATCTTGGCCTGTTGCAAAGACCGCTGCCGCCGCCATTGTATCACCTGCGGATCAAGGTCTGTCATCTGGTACAGCAGCACATACAGAAACTCCGCAGCCTCATGAATATGCCGTGCCGATACCACCGCCAATTCATGCAGCCGTTCCGTCAGGACCGCTGTGCCGAACCGAAGCCCCCGCAGTCGTTTGGCGACATCCTGCAATAGGGACTCATCCGGTGGCTCCCAGATGCACTTTCCGAAAAACACCCCGCCCAACGGCAGGCTTCCTTCCATAATTGGAACACACACCAGCGCAATCCCCGCATGGCATAACGAAGTATAGGGCTGTCCGGTTTCAATGGCAATATTCAAACTCCGCAAGCGGTCTTGATGACATCGCCCCGCCCCGATTTTTGACTCACGGACAAGTCGGCAGAACGCAGGATGGCATCCCTCGGAAGAAAGTGAGCGTATATCTCGCCCATTGATGTCGGTAATCTCTAATGGCAAACTGAAATTCCGTTTAAAGGCGGATTCAATACCCCTGAACTGTTCCCGTGTCAGCAGGTCCTTAATCTGAATGGTCTGGCTCGTATGGAATCTCATTTATTGTTTCCCGACTAAAATACCATAATACTATAGCAAGATAGTATTATAGGAATTTCAATCGTATCATACAAGAAATATAACCTGCCTCCGGAAAGATTATAGAATATCGGTCTTAACCCTAAGCCAAAATCCTGAATAGAGAATCGACAAGATAACCAGCCGCGACTATCCCATTCATTCTAAAGTGGCCGGGTTTTAATTTGATATTTACCAAACTTTCAGGTATAATAGCACCAACATGAAGGAAGGGCAAAAACTCACCCGCTTCATAATAAGCGAATTGGGATGTCCAATATACAGCGAATAGATTTATAGAATTTCCGTAAAAACCGTACTATTCGCCTGATAACAAGGAAAAATGCCCAAAGATGGTATAGGTTGACATTATGTTGCGCTTAGTTGCGCTCAGTTGTGTTCAGTTGCGCTCAGTTGTGTTCAGTTGCGCTCAGTTG
>CAZYQN010000041.1:0-8506 GCA_964649955.1 uncultured Pirellulales bacterium | reverse complement strand
AGTTGCGCTCAGTTGTGTTCAGTTGCGCTCAGTTGTGTTCAGTTGCGCTCAGTTGCGCAATGTTGCATGCATCATTATGCTCGCTTGTGTTCTGTAAAATGGTTTATTTCTGCAACAGAGACCCCCTAAAGTACATCTTAACAGGTGAATCTGTGAAAAAACATTGCAATTGCGGAGATTGGCACTACAATTCAACCAATTGCATAGGAGAATCCCAATGATAGCATATTTAAACGAGCTGAGCGGCTTGGAACTGCTGTTTGTGATCTGTGCAGCGTTCGGAACAACCCTGTTTGTCGTTCGCCTGATCCTGATGTTCTTAGGCGGCGGCGGTGAAGAAGGCGCAGCCGATGGTGACGTCAGCGGTCTGGACGGTGCGGACGGCCTCGATACTCCCGATGTCCATGATATTGCCCATCACGGCGTTGCCGATTCCGACCTCAGTTTCAAGGCCCTCTCACTGCAGGGCATCACCGCATTCTTTATGATGTTCGGCCTGGTCGGTTGGGCATTGGAGCGGCAGGGCAGTATACCGGCAATAATCTCAATTGCTGCGGGAACCGCCGCAGGGCTTGCAACCGTCTGGATAATGAAAAAGATTTTCCAGATGGCCGGCTCGCTCCAGTCCAGCGGGACAATAGACCTGAACAATGCCGTGGGTCAGGAGGGGCACGTCTATCTGACCATCCATCCCGGCCAGACCGGAAAAGTACAGATTACGGTTCAGGACCGCTTGATGGTTCTTAATGCTATCGCAGAGGGGAATGAAGAGATTAAAACCGGGCAACGCGTCTGGGTCGTCCGCGTCAGCGCCGGTACTCTGATTGTCGAAAAACTCGAATCATAATTCAATACCAAGGGAGAATTGACTATGCCGACGTCTACAGTAATTATTGTATTTGCTATTATTGCGCTTGTTGTACTGCTGCTTTCGACGTTGATGTTTTTGGCGTCGCGGTATCGACGTTGCTCATCGGACCAGATTCTTGTGATCTTCGGTAAGGTCGGAAAAAATCAGTCGGCTCGCTGTATCCATGGCGGAGGTACATTTGTCTGGCCGCTCATTCAGGATTATGCCTATATGAGCTTAACGCCGATGACGATTACCATCCCGCTGGAAAACGCGCTGTCCCTCCAGAACATCCGCATCAACGTGCCCAGCACTTTCACCGTCGGTATCAGCACCGAACCGGCCATTATGAACAATGCCGCCGAACGTCTCTTGCGCATCAGCCCTCATCAGATTGAGGAAATGGCCAAAGAAATCATCTTCGGCCAGTTGCGTTTGACGGTCGCCTCGCTGACCATTGAACAGATCAACCAGGATCGCGAAAGTTTCCTTGAGTCGATTCGTAAGAATGTCGAACCGGAACTCAACAAGATTGGTCTCTATCTGATTAACGTCAACATTACGGATATCACCGACGGCTCCAATTATATTGAAAGCATCGGCAAAAAAGCCGCCGCCGAAGCCATCAACGCCGCCAAGGTCGATGTCGCCGAGCAGGAAAAGATTGGTGCCATTGGCGAAGCGGCTGCAGTTCGTGAACGTACCATCCGCGTCGCTGAAAACTTTGCCGAATCGGAAAAAGGCCAGAAGAAGGCCGAGGCTGACAAACGTGTCTTTGTGCGTCAGCAGGAAACGACGGCCTCGGTCGGGGAGGCGGAAGCCGATCGCGAAAAGACCATTCGGATTGCCGAAAACATTGCGCAGTCGGATAAAGGCCAAAAGAAGGCCGAAGCCGACAAACGCGTCTATATCCAGCAGCAGGAAGCCGAAGCCATCAAGGGAGAAAAGCAGGCCGTTGCCGAACAGCGTATTTATGTGCAGGAACAGGAAGCGTTGGCCGTTGGCGGCGAAAATAAAGCCAAGGCCGACATCGCCGATGCCGAGGCTCAGTTGGCCATCAAGCGTGCCGAGGCCCTCAAAAAAGGCGAAGTCGCCAAACGACAGGCCGAAGTGGAAATCCAGAAAGCCCAATACCTGGCCGAGCAGCAGCGGCTCAACGCCGAAGTTATCGTTCAGCAGGAAATCGAAAAACGAAAAGTCGAGATTGATGCCGAAGCCGTTGCCGAACGGATGCGCCGCGAGGCCAAAGGTCAGGCCGATGCGATACTGGCCAAGTACGAAGCTGAAGCCAAGGGTATTCGCCAGGTGCTGGACAGTAAAGCTGCCGGTTATGAATCGCTGGTCAAAAGCTGCAACGGCGATGCCAAGGCCGCTTCAACATTGCTGATGATTGAAAAGCTCGAAGAGATCGTTGGCCGTCAGGTCGAAGCCATCAGCAACCTCAAGATCGACAAGATCACCGTTTGGGACAGCGGTTCCGGCGATAAGAACGGTTCTTCCACCGCCAACTTTCTGTCCAGTATGATCAAAGTGCTGCCGCCGCTTCAGGACGTCGCGCAGATGGCGGGTGTTGAACTGCCCGAGTATCTGGGCCGCATGGCCGAGAACAGCAAAAAGTCCGAACAGACGACACCGCCGACAAAACCGGCTCCGACAGACATCCGGCACAAGAAAGAATAATCGCTGAAAGCCTGTCCAGGAGTTTTGAAAATGAACAAATAAAAAAAGGCCCCGCCGTTTGGCAGGGCCTTTTGATTCTTACAATGTTACTCGGTTAGACCGGCGTTACATTGTTCGCGCACGGGCCTTTTTTGCCCTGGCCGACTTCGAAGTTAACCTTCTGGTTCTCATCGAGAGTCGCATAACCGCCGACTTTAATCTCGGAATGATGTACGAACAGATCGGGGCCGCCGTCGTCCGGACAAATAAAACCGAATCCCTTGCTTGCGTTGAACCACTTTACTTTACCTGTACTCACTACTGTTACTCCTTGGCCTGGAATAGACCATTAAACTGGTATCTCTCAACTGTTAGTTTAAAGGAAGTATACTCTTGAGAGATGAAAGAATAAACCTCACTGGCCCACACCCTACCACACCAAGTGTGGAAATCCAAAAGAAAAATTTACAGCAAAACGGCACAACAAGTCGATTTTAATAAGAAACCCCCCTTTTTAGCTTAAAAAAGGAGGTTTTTCTGCGAATTAATTAATTACAAAATTGTAATTTACGGGGCAAAAATTTCATCCAGAATCATGTCCGGCTCCGGTGCGCTGCCCTGTGGCCACTGTTTGACCACTGAGCCGTCCAACAAAGCTACTACAAACGGACTCGTTATCGCCCATTTCTCCTTATCCGTCAATTTCCCGTGCAGTGTCGTCGTATCGGCAGGCACCGGCCCTGATCCATCCGTGCTGTAAGGCGGAATCGCAAGATACGCAAGTTGGAATTCCACTGCGTCGATTTCCTTCATTTTTTTTATGTATTCCTCATATTTCGGTACACTTTTAGCACATGTCGAGCAGTCATGATGGTACATATAGGCAATAACAAGCCCCTCTTTCATCTGTTTAGCTATATCAATGTGCTCCAGCCACGGCCACAGTTTTGGCGCTTCCGGTTCGACTTTTGGCGGCTCCGTCACGGAAGTAGTTTGGCCGGGGTCGGGTTTCGGTTCCGGCTGGGGGGCAACCGGCTCGGTGACTGGCTCAGTAGGATTGGCAACAGGGTCTGGGTCTACCGGCTTGACTGGCTCCACATGAATCGGTGTTGTCGGATTCGGATCAGGGGTTACGGGTGTTGTAACATTTTTTGGTTCAATGAGTTGCGGATTTTGTGGCGGACGCTGAATTGGCGTGCCGGATGTCCAATTCTCAGGCTTTTTAAACTCCGGCCGAAATGCAACCAAGACCGGAGCCATAAAGACCAACGCCGCAAAGACAGGGATTGCTGTTCCAATTGCATGCCAGACATTCGGCCACGGCGGCGGCAGCAGCTTCAATCCTTTAGGCCTAAAGAGTGCCAGCAGCACAAAAAAAGGAATATCAATAGTAAAAAGCGTGATTTTAGGATCAACCTCCACCCGTCCAAAGCACCCGCATGATGCCGCCCCAGATAATACCTTATAAATCGTTACTCCGATAAAAAAACCGTATGACGCCGTTCCTGCCAGCCAGCCAGCCTTGCGAAACACCCCGCTGACCATCCACACCCCCAAGGCAAACTCGGCCGGAATCTGGACTAACATCATTTCCCATGATTCCCAGACCCCTTTTTCCTGCCAGGATGGAATATAAACAGTAAAAACTTCATGGGCCTTCAGAATGGACGCCGCAATCAGCAGCGACCCGGCCAGTGTCATCACCACGGCGTTCAGTTTTCGCATAATTCCTTCTTCCAACAACAGTTGTCATTAATCTAATCAAGGCTTATTGTACCCGAAATACTTCTACGATGCAACCTCTTGCCGGGTTTCCTGTTATCCGAATAAATGCTTGACGTTCCGAATCATTGCATTTTTGCCATTCAGAAATACACCCTACAGGCCATTCAATATTTCGGAAAAGGTATAGGGGCTACTCTTTGCTGACCACAAAACGCTTGATAACAGGATAATCTCCTGCCAACTCAATGCTGACTTCCCTATCTGACTGTGGTTCGCGGACGCTGACTTTCTGGATACCCCGATTATAGGGATTGCATGCAATGACGAGCAGTTCGCTCTTGTTGGCATTATATTTCGCTCTGACCAATGGTTCTTTGTAATAGTTACAGCAGCTTGGGTATCGGTATTTATCCGTCCTCCACACTTTTCCCTGTGAACTAAAGATCTCCGGCATAAACCACTCGGTGTCCGCTTCGATGATGTCTTTGTTTTGACTTGCCTGCCACATCCCAAGAACGTGATAGTTGTAGAAACCAAAGTATTTAATGTAGTAGTAAACGTCCTTTTCAACCCCATTGAAAGTCCGGCGTACCGGAATCTGCATACCGCCTTCTCCCAATTCTCCTGCATCGGCAGCATCTTCCGAATAGATATTCCCCGTTTCCCAACAGTAGGCTCCATCCATTCGGCAATGAGCAAATAAAGACAAGGCATACACCAAAGAGGGAGGCGCCTGATGCTTGATACCTCTCCATTGAAATTCGCCATCGGGTGTCTTGAGTTGATAGGTCGAGAGGGGATAGCCGTCAACGAATTCCGTCTGAATCCATGTTGATATCACATTGGGGATATCGGGACGGGCGAGCTTGCCCACTTCCCATTCCTGAACGACCGCATATAAATGTGCCGGATTTCCTCCATTGAGCCAGTAAACACTTGGATTGCCGAAGTTCAAGCCGCAGTAATCCAATATCCGGTTCAACTCCGGCTCAGGATTATCATACTTTCCAGCCCATTGCTCCGCCGCGTCAAGATTGATGACGCCTGTCGGTTTCCCGTTCGCATCGATGTAATCAAAAATCCTCAAAGAATGATTGATCACCCCAATCCCCCAACAGCCCAGCAAGCAATCCGGTCTTGCACGTTTGAAATCAGTGGCCAAATCACGGAACTTGTCGAACTGCTGTTGGTTCCACTTCCAATGATCGGCGTTTTCAAAATCAGGAATAACGATCTCCATTCGTTCGCCCCGGTGCTTCCAGCCGTCATTGTGCCAGAGACGGTGGTCTCCTCCTCTGGACATATCGAGCCATTCGGCATCGCCGAAGACCCTACACTGGTGTTTTTTATCCGGAATATGTCCACCCGCAGAGATCGTATTTTCCGCAACATGGGTAAAGCCGAAATCCAGCATTGGGTGCTTGCCGTTTCGGTCTTTCTGCTTGTATTTTGCCGCTCCTTCCCAGCAGGCGAATTTCCCTTTTGGTAAGGTCCAGCCTGATGGAAACCACGTCCCTTCATCAAAATCATACGAAAGGCGGTCTTGCGGAACCTTGAACCAATCCGGAATATCCACCCTGACTTTACCGCCAAGCTGCAGGATCTCCTGGTAGCTTTCCGAGACTTGCCAGGGATTTGATAAATTATATATCTCAACGTTTATCGTGACCTGTAATCCTACAAATGTATCGTCAAATCGATAGTTAACCAAAGGCTCATCGGAATAAGGTGTCTGATTAAAACACCATCGTTTACCTTTCCCTTCTGGTGGGGGGTATTTAAACCAAGCAGCATCCGTTACAGTTAAACCGTCTGAGGCGATTTGGCAATTCATCGTCAAACGACCGGATGCGTTGTAGATACCCTCTGTCAGTTGAGGAAAAAGTATTTTGCCGATCAGTGCCTTTGAATCTTTGGATGATGCGATTGCAGAAGGACCACTGCTGATTGCGGGATTGCCCGGAAAACACAACAACAACAGTAAGCTAAACCGTATCATTATCATAATTCTTTCTATCCAAGTTATCCCACTTCACGCCAACACCACCTCAACGGCACACACCGAGGCGGGAGGAAATTCCCATACCTCATCGGGCCTAAGAGGCTGTTCGGAAACCTGCATAATCCTGCTGCTGTTCAAATGCGACAATTCCGCCATCGTAGAGTCCGCGATGGCAAATCTCCTGGCCTCCCGAATACGGAACGAATCCGCCAATGCGGCGGATACTCTTATTGCTCGGGTTCGATTCGTATTGACCACATGTAGATAGACAGTGTTATCCGTGCGGCTGGCGACGACATCCAATTCGCTGTTTGAAGTCTTAACGGCTACGGCATACCGGCCGATATGATGGCGGTAAAGCCGCATTACTCGCGCCACCGGCATCAGGTAGGCCCTGTCGCCCGATTTCGGCGTGGGAATCATTACCGCATTAACCTGCCAGCGATTGCCACAGAAATCGGCGGCCGTGGCGATCTTAAGTACATCACCGTGTCTCTGGAAATTATTGAACATTCGGGCATAAGACACCCCGGCCGCCCATGTACTTAACACATCACAGCGATTGCGGCCCGGAATGGTAAAATGGCATTCGGTCATGGCCAATGGAATTTTATGATTTGCTATGTCATTTCGGATACGACGGATCTTACGGTCGCTGATCTTCCAGGCATCCATCAACTGCGCCCACGTCCGGTCCGGATCCTGACGATATAATTCCCCCCTCAAGACAGGGGCAGAGGAATTATCCGGATCAAACATATGGTGGAACGCGATATACTGGAGGTGATCCCCGGCTATATCCAGCATCCGCGGTGCCCAGCCGCTGTCGCCCCATCCGATCAGGGTAATGGCCGGATCGGCCTTTCGCATCGCTTGGGCAAACGCAACGGTTTTTGCAGCCGCCGTTTCACAGTCGTAGCCGTTAGTGTCATAGGATGTTTCGTTTCCGATTTGCCACATATTGATCGGATGCGGCTGTTGACGGCCATGCCGTATACGCAACGGATTGTCCGGGTCATTGCAATATCGAACCCATTCGGCGGCCTCCTCGGCATCGGCAAAACGGCTTTGCTCGACCGGATCCTTCATCCATGGCCGCCTCCCATCTGACTCAAAATTGACACACATCAGCGGTTCAGCACCAGTCCGCCGGCAGAAGTCCACAAATTCAGATGTTCCGATTTGGTTCGATTCCATCCCGCCCCACAGCAGATTGTACATGGGCTTGCGCTGGTCCCGCGGCCCGACGGCCTCCTTCCAGCGGTAATAGGAACTAAAACATCCGCCCCACCGGAGCAGCGGCGGGGCCAGGTCGCGTGTAACCTGAACCACATCCGAACGCCAGGCGTTTTCCCAATGATCCCATGCTGCCTCGACGGAGCTGTCCGTTGCCCCCAGCGGCTCCATAAACTGCATAAACAGATAGGGCGACAGCTCATGCAGCAAAGTCGGGTCTACCTGAATAGAAGAGGCTGCCGGTTCGGCAGGCTGAGCAGGCAAACGCCCTCCTATAGATAACACACCTGCCGTTCCGGCCATTGCCTTGATGGCATCTCGGCGGGTGAGCAAAGGATTACTCCGTGCTTTCATGCCAATCTCCTTTGTTTCGATCTAAGCTATAACAATCCACTTTTCACACTCTACCATATCCTTCAAGAGTTGAATATATTAAAATTGCTGACTCTTACGAGAGATTGTCTCAGCTGGATCCGCAAATGACTATCTATATTCGATTGGTTTATAGTCAGGGAATTATCAAAGGATGTCAGTCGTTGATTTTTTTAGTTTTCTATGCAACCAGAACTATCTCTTTGGTAAAGAAATAGAGTAAAAGAACAGAGGTGATTACAAACCCAGAGAAACCCGAAATCCGACAAAGCCGCTACTGCCTAAAGTTACAGGGGAAGTGCCATTCCGGCTTGCAGCACGGCAGTCAATAGGCAAAAAGTACCAACTGCCGCCGCGAAGCACTCGATAACTTCCTGTCGCAGGTCCGGCTGGATTTGTTTCCGGGCTCTCATTGTAATACGTGTCGGAATACCAGTCATTGCACCACTCACTTATGTTTCCATCCATATCATAAAGCCCGTATCCATTGGCCGCAAAACTGCCGACGGGGGACGTATAAGGAAATATTTCATCATTCCACGTCAGATGAAAACCGCTGTAACTATTTTCATCATAAAAATAATACGGGTAACCTTCCACCCACCAGCTGTAATAATTAGCAAGGCTATGACTAATGGTATCCCCCCCCGGAAATCGTCTGC
>CAZYQN010000040.1:8827-33491 GCA_964649955.1 uncultured Pirellulales bacterium | reverse complement strand
TTGAGGCGGAAGAGACGGTGATCTTTTTTATCGTCAAACGCGAGTCGGGGCGGCACGGGATGGGGTGCAGCAGCCGGGTTGTGAGGATTGAGAAGGGGGAGTGAGTGAGGGGATTGATTAATGAGTATTGCGTGTTGATTATTTTTTTATTCGATTGGTGAAAATGAAGAATGACGCGGGCGAAGAAATCGTGAATGCACACAGGGAGCTTTTATTATGAAGAGCAAGTTGGCCATTTTTGAAGATTACAAAATCCGTCGTCTTTATGATGAAGACACCGAGACGTGGTATTTTTCGGTGGTTGACATTATCCAGGTTCTTATCCAGCAGCCTGATTTCCAGACGGCCAGAAAGTATTGGAACAAGCTGAAGGAACGATTGGGAAAAGAAGGCACTGAGTCGGTGACAAATTGTCACCGACTGAAATTGGAAGCGGCTGACGGGAAGAAATACCTGACAGATGTAGCCAATATAGAGACACTTTTGCGGCTTATTCAGTCCGTGCCAAGTCCCAAGGCCGAACCGATCAAATTGTGGTTGGCAAAGGTCGGGTATGAGCGAATGCAGGACATGGCCGATCCGGCGAGATCGCTGGACAGGGCACGGGAAAACTGGCGAAAGCACGGCCGGAGCGAAAAGTGGATTCAGCAGCGAATGATGGGGCAGGAGACCCGCAATAAGCTCACCGACTACTGGAAAGACCACGATGTTACCAAAGACGAAGAGTTTGCGATTCTCACCACTATTATTCATCAGGAGTGGGCCGGGGTGTCCGTTAAAGAACATAAACGCATCAAGGGCCTGAAAACTCAGAATTTACGCGATCATATGAGTGAGGCGGAGCTGATCTTTACCGCTCTTGCGGAACTTTCAACCCGTCAGATCGCCGAAAGTACCGATGCCAGAGGTATGCGGGAAAACGAAGCAGCCGGAAAAAAAGGCGGCGGGATTGCCAAAAAAGCACGGCTTGAGCTGGAAGAAAAAACAGGTAAACGGGTTGTTTCCGAAGGGAATTATCTGCCGCCGAAAACCAGTAAAAAATTGCGCGGAGAATAGGCGGGTATTTGTCTATGGTCATCGTTTTTGCTGTTGTAGAGGTCACCTGCCGAAAGAGGATTGAACAGGAGTATCTAAGATAATGAGTCTGTGGAGTACATTTTACTCAGGAAATGTGAATCGACTTGAAAGCCTTCTACATCAAGAAGACTGGCAAGAAATCGGGAATGCTGAAGATATTCAGATGACAGTGGAAGGTGGATTTGAATGAATGAGCGTTTGCCGGCTCAGGATGAGAGAACGAAAGGAATGATAGGGATGAATAACATGAGCGGCTTTCTTAGAATGCGGAAATTTGCATCGTTATTTTTGCTTATGTCGGTTTTTGTTTTTGGCGGTGTGGGTTTGGCCGCAGAGGGAGGCACGGGGGCGGCTTCGGTGGGTTTGGCGACGGATTATGTGGATGTGTTTGTGGGGACGCAGGGGGATCACGGGCAGCTTTATCCGGGTGCGACGGTGCCGTTCGGGTTGGTGAAGCTGAGTCCGGATACCAGCCGGAAGGGGCATGCGGGCTATGATTATGCCGATGCGATGTGCACGGGTTTTTCGCATACGCGGTTGGGCGGGGTCGGATGTAGCGGGGCCGGGGGGACCTTGAAAATCAAGCCTGCTTTCGGCAAGACGGACCGCGATCGTATGGATAAATCCACTGAACGGGGGACGCCGGGCTATTATACGGTTTGTTTTGAAAACGGCATTCAGACGGAGTTGACCGTGTCTGAGCGTGTGGGATTTCATCGGTATTTTTTTCCGGAATCGTCCGAGGATGTTTATCTCCATCTGGATCCGACGTATGGGTATGGCAAGACGCTTGACTGTGATATTACTGTTGAAAACAATCATCTCGTAACGGGATTTGTGAAGGGTGAAAATGTATGCGGGCATAAGTATTATAAGCTTTATTATGCCGTGCTGTTTGATCAGGATTTTGTACAAACGCAGGCGGATGAAAAAAAGCTCTGGTGCCAATTTAAGCCTGCGGGGGCGGATCGGATAATCCAGATCAAAGTGGGTTTGTCAGCGGTCAGTGTTGAGCAGGCCATTGAAGAATGCCGTCAGGATATTGCGGGTTGGGATTTTGAGGCGGTCTGCAAAAAGGCAAAAGCGGCCTGGGCAGAAAAGCTTGGGAAAATAACGATTGGTGCGGTCCCCCAAGAGCTGGAAGAGTTCCGCGGTTTGTTCTATACCTGTCTGTATCGTAGTTATCTGCTGCCGCACAATATGACCAGCAGTGCGGGGACTTATAGGATGGCGGGTGATGAGGATACTGTCCGACATGTACGCGATGCGGCTTTGGGCTATGTCAATTATTCCGGCTGGAGTACGTGGGATGATTTTCGGAAGTTCAGTTTGATTTCGCTGATGGAGCCGGAGATTGCGCTGAATATTACGCGGTCGATTGTGGAATGGTTTGAGGGCGGGGCTATGCCGCAATGGGGGGATGGGTATTGGCCAACGCCTACGGTGCGTAATGAGTTTATTAATGCGATTGTTCTGGATGCCTATCAGAAGGGGCTTCGGGATTATGATGTTGAGGCGGCTTATCAGGGGATGAAGACTACGGTTCACGGCAATGAGCAGGTCGAAAAGCCATACCAGAACTATGTTGTTATGAAGATGGCGGAGCTTTTGGGTAAAACGGAAGAAGCCAAGGTCTATAAGGGGCTGGCGCTGAAGTATCGCGATTACTGGTGTGCGTCGCAAGTGGATGGAGAGGGGACGCTGCGCGGATTCTTTACCGGCGACGGCAGTGTGATTCCGCAGGCCAATGTGGATACTTTTAAGGCGGGCGGTTTTTATGAGGGGAATTTGTGGCATTATCGGTTTTTTGTGCCGCACGATGTTCAGGGGCTGATAAATCTGAGGGGCGGGCGGGATTTGCTGGCGGACGATCTGGAGTATTACTTTTCCAAAGGGATGCATACGCCGTTGAATGAGCCGCCGCTGGCGTATCCGTTTTTGTTTGCGTATTGCGGGCGGGCGGATCGGACTCAATACTGGTCGCGGGCGTATATTACGGATGTGGTGACGAATCTGTATCACAATCACGGGCTGTTTCCTTCGCCGGTGGTGCGTCGGGTGTATGAAAAGAAGCCCGAAGGGTGGCTGCCGACGATGGATGACGATACGGGTGCAATGTCCAGCCATTTTATTTTTTCGGCGCTGGGGCTTTATCCGGCGTGCATGGGAGATTCCTATTATGTGATCGGGTCGCCGCTGTTTCCTGAAGTGGTGCTGAATATCGGCAAGAACAAGCGGTTTGCGATCAGGGCAAATCACTCCACGCTTGCCAACCGGTACATTCAATCGGCGACGCTGAACGGCAAGCGGTATGACAAGAGCTGGATTGATTTTAAGACGATTCAGCAGGGGGGTGTCTTGGAATTTGAGATGAGTGACCAGCCGAATCCGGAGTGGGGTAAGGCTCCGGCCTTTGCGCCGCCTTCGCTTTCCGGGGCTGAAGTTGTCGTGAAACCATAGGGCAGTTGCATTTTGGAGGCGGATTTGGTATAATAAACGTTTCTATGTACAGTGGCGCGTGGAGGCGGCGAGTGGCCGTTTTTTGGCGGCCGCTTCAGTATTTTTATAAGTTATTGTGAATATGGAACTTACAGACAATCTCAATATACGGCAGTTCCGGTCACTGATCACGCCGGACCAGCTTAAGCAGGCGTATCCGGAGACGGAAGGTGCGGCACGGGTCGTGGCCCAGTCGCGTCGTCAGATCGAAGAAATTCTGGTCGGTCAGGACCGACGGCGGATCGTAATTGCCGGGCCTTGCAGTCTGCATGATGAGGAGGCGACGCTGGATTATGCCCAGCGTTTGCAGAAGGTGCAGCAGGACTTGGCCGGGCAGGTGGTGATCGTGATGCGGGCGTATTTTGAGAAGCCGCGAACGACGCTGGGGTGGAAGGGGATGCTGTATGATCCGCATCTGGACGGGTCGTATGATATTGAGAAGGGGTTGAGTGTCAGCCGGAAGCTGCTGCTGGAGATCGCCAAAATCGGACTGGCGACGGCGACGGAATTTCTGGATCCGATCGTGCCGCAGTATCTGGCGGATCTGGTGAGCTGGGCCGCGATCGGGGCGCGGACGACGGAGTCGCAAATTCATCGGCAGATGGCCAGCGGGTTGTCCATGCCTATCGGGTTTAAGAATGCGACGGACGGGAATCTGGGCGTATCGATGGATGCCATCAAGGCGGCGCAGAGTCCTCATTCGTTTTTGGGGATCGACCGCAACGGGCAGGTGATTATCGCGGAGACCAAGGGCAACCGGTACGGGCATTTGGTGATGCGCGGGGGGACAGGCGGGCCGAACTACGGCAGCGAGTATGTGGCGTTTGCGGAGGTGCTGCTGAAGAAGGCACACGTACCGACGGGGATGGTGATCGATTGCAGTCATGCCAACTCGCACAAGAATCACAAGCGGCAGCGCGAGGCTTTATTTGATATTGCCGATCAGATCCGGTCGGGCAATCGCAGTATTTCGGGGGTTATGCTGGAGAGCTTTATCAACGAGGGCAAGCAGAGCATCGGGGCGGCGGGGGTTTTGAAATACGGTACGTCGCTGACGGATGCATGCATGGGGTGGAATGAGACGGAGGAGCTGATCCGGTATCTGGCCGAGGCGATCAAGGAGTAGCGGCGGTTTTTGTTATGCCGGTTCTGTGCCCGATGCCAATTTGACCTTTCTTCGCAGTTCCTTGCGAGCTTTCACACGGAGGGCGGCATTCTGCCAGCGTCGTTTTTCATCTTCGGTTTGGGGGGCTATCGGGGGGGCCTGAATCGGACGGTGCTGTTTATCCACTGCTACAAAGGTCAGATAGCCGCGTGTTGCCGGGATTTGCTTTCCTGTGGTCAAATCTTCCTGCATTACGCGGACTCCCACTTCCAGCGATGTTCTGCCCACATAGTTGACCATTGCCATCAGGACGACCTGGTCGCCGATGCGAACGGGCTGCTCGAATGACAGCGAATCGATACCGGCCGTTACGACTTCGGTGCCGCAGTGGCGCTGAGCGGCCATTGAGCCGACCATATCCATCCAGCTCATAATCACTCCGCCGAAGGCCGTGCCGAACGGGTTGGCATCCTGCGGCATTACCATATAGCGCGTGAGAACCGCACTCTGCGCCGGGGTTTTGGGTTGTGTCGACGTCATACATCAGTCCTTTATCCTGGGCTATTGCGTTAATACTTACGGCCCTATTATACGTGGCTATGCCCCGATGGGACAGAAATTTCCAATCCCATTCCCTATAGAATATCAAGAAGGGCGAAAATGCAGGTTCGGCACCGGGCGGGCGGGGGGATATTCGGAGGGTTCGCATTGATTCGTGTGTTCTTATTTTGCTATGGGGGCGATTTCGGGAATTTTTTTAATTGGTGTGATATTAGGGGGTTGTGTTGACGGCGGGGGCGGCGCGGCGGGGATTTTTCGCATCGCGGGCGGTGATTGGGGGCAAGGGTGTAAGGATTGACAATTGACGATTTGCGATTGACGAGTTGAAGCGGAAGGCAGGACTGAATGATGGCGTTTGAACTGGAACTTTTTGAGGATGCGGGGCTGGAAGCGGCGTACCTGGAATGGCTGACGGGGGAGCAGTGGGTCGAGCAGCAGGAGCATTTCGGTCGGCTGTGGGATTATTATCAGAATCCGGCGGTGCGGGCGTTTCGTATGGCGGGGGATGAGGCCAACGGCAGCGGGCTGGTGCAGGCGCAGGAGGCGGGGCTTCCGGCGCGGATCACGGGACGGCGGTATGCATCGACGCGCGAGACGGCGTTCGGCAAGAAGGTGGGGGATATTCAGCGGAAGGAGGTTGTGATCGAGAATGACATTGCCTGGCGTATCGGGGCGATGGTGGATTTTCTATTCGGGAAGGGAGTGAGATTTGTAAGCTGCGCTGCCGATGCGACACGACGCCAAGAGATCGAGAGTATTCTTAAAGCGGTGTTCGATGCCAACGGCGGCGCGGGCTTTTTTCAGGATATGGCTGTGCTGGGGAGTGTGTATGGATTTGCGGACTGCCTTGTGCGTCCGGGCGAGCTGATAATGTCACGTCTTGGCCGTACAAGGCGGCGGGACGTTGCGGCCTCCTCTTTCACTGCATCGCAGTTTCATGCCGTGGTTCAACACGCCGAGAGCATCGCCCTTGAGCTGATCGAGGCTCCCCGGGCACTGCCGATCCTGGAAGAATCGGACTATCATACGCTGCGGTATTATGTGCAGCATTTTCAGCAGGCGTGCAATTCGGTTGAGAGGGGCGGGGCGGGGATCGTGAGCGTTGTCGGCGGCAGGTCGTCGTCGCGGCAGCGGCGGATCATTACGGTGACGGAGGTGCTGGGGGCAAACGCACAGCAGCGGTACGAGAACGGGGTATTGGCGGCGGAAGGGGAAAATGCGCTGGGATTTGTGCCGGTGGTGCATATTCAGAATATGGCCCAGCCGTACTATTACGAAGGGGTCAGCGATGTCGAGCAGCTTGCGGCGCTGCAGGATGAGCTGAATACACGGCTAAGCGACAGGGCGAGCCGGATCACGATGCAGGCGTTCAAGATGTACCTGGCCAAGGGGCTGGATCATTTTTCGGACAAGACAATCTCGCCGGGGCGACTGTGGTTTACGAATAATATGGAGGCATCGATCGAGGCGTTCGGCGGGGACGGGGATTGTCCGAGCGAGGCGCTGCATATTGCGGAGGTGCGCGAGGCGATGGACAAGATCAGCGGGGTAACGCCGGTGGTGGCGGGGGTGCTGAAGAACAAGCTGGGGAATCTGACCAGCGGGGTGGCACTGAAGATGACGTTTATGGGGATGATGACCAAGACAGCGCGGAAGCAGACGACCTACGGGCAAGGGCTGAAGGCGATCGCGCAGATGGCGCTGAGGATACTGGATCTGGCGGGGGTGTATGCGACGAGTGAGGACGAGCGGGCGGTGGATGTGGTGTTTGCCAATCCGCTGGAGATTGAAGAATAAAACCAACCGCGGATGGGGGCGGATCAATTTTTGTCATAGAGGGCACAGAGAACACAGAGAGAAAAAAATTACTATGAACATGAAGATTAAGGTATGCAGGGGAAAGAAATAAAAAATCAAAGATCAAAATGCAAAATGACAGAGGAAAAATTAAAAAAAGTAAGGCGGCGACTTTATGGCGGGGAAACTCAATTTTTTTCGATGATTTTATGGTATTTGTAGAGCTCGGCAATGACAACTATTGACATAAATAGCATGAAAGACGCCATACTCAATATGAATGCATAGAGAAAACGTTTATCTTTATAGAATTTTTTTCCAAGTATTAACATCATTGGAATTGCTGGAACTAACATCACTATTAACAGAAACGTCCTGAAATGTTTTTGAAGCGGGAGCAGTTCGAAAAGTGCGGCTAAAATTACAGTAATAACGATAGTGAAACTCCAACAAAACCATAATTGTTTTTTTGTAAAAGAGAAAACATCTTCTTGGTAACAGGGTTCAATTATGACAGAGTATTTTTCGAAAAACTCCAGGATTTTCGGATGTTCCTGGATATCTTCCGGAAGCCAGACTTTTGAAATTCGAGATCGTGTTTTAATATGAATGCACTTTAGATCGGGAAATTGCTTGCTGTTTTCAATCCAGTAACCTTTGATATGTTTCCATGAATAAATACGACTATTTTTTTCAGGGCATAGTGACGAAATTTTTTCATTGTTTACAGTATAGCTTCCTTTGTACCAGCGTATCAGTAAAACGATGAACAAGGGATAAAAAAAAATTGATAGCATGATCATAAAACACGGGAACAGTTTGTCTTTAGACAAGAATTCATCGGGGAGAACGATTTTTAGATAGAGGTAGGTCAAGTAACATAAGATTACGGCCAGCGGAAAAAGTCCAAGGATTTTTTTTACTTGCTGAATAAGTTTACTGGCGATGTCATCTGCGACGACGTTAGGCCGTTTCCAAGTATAGGTTTCGGAATTATTGTTTGTGGAATTCTTCATTTTGTGTTGTATTCAATGATTGAGATCGGGTCTTCTCCGATTATATTCGCTATTTTTTCGTGATAGTTTTTGAGTTTTTGAAAGTATTCCTCGTTCTCTTTCAGGCTGTAGTCGCCCATAAAAAAACGGGGGTTTGGTGAAATGCCGGTGACGTCATGAAAGTCGTAACAATCCACATACCAGCCCGAAGCAATCAGTGCGATATAGCGGGAATCTTTTGAGCTGACAACAGGGCTTTGTCTATTCTGAAGAGGGCCGGGGGGAACCTTGAAGTGTTCCTCGGCGAAAAGCAAAACTGTGTTGTATTCAACTGAAAATCGTGTCGTTGCTTCAATCCGGTATACAGTACCCAGCCACGAGTCTACAAGGAGGTGAAGCGAGTATTTTTTATCAGGTGTTAAGCCGAGATTTTGATAATGTGTCTGGGTCAGGACCCCCATTTGTTCGATTGAATAATGGAAACGATGATTGGTGCAAACATTAATAAAATAAGGGAGAACAAAAGCCAAAAATGCGATTGAGCATAATATGACAGATGTAACGATGGCTGTCTTACGCAGTTTTGCTTTTATCATTAAAAATACTCCCTTTTTGAATGGATATTTGAATTGTAATAAATATCGGATTTAAATCAATGACTATTTTTAGAAAGGAGTTTTTATGAGTGAGCAGGAGACGGTTGTGAGTGCGGAGGAAGGCCGAGAGGATGTCGGCGGGGCGGGGGAGAAGTCGGTTTCTGGAGGGGAGGCGGATTAAGAGAGTTTTACCACGAAGAACACGAAGAGCACGAAGAAAGAATGCAGATGAGAATGAAAATCAAAAACATCAAATTATGGAGGTCGCTTTATGGCGGCTAAAAGAATGGCTCAAGCTACAAAAGCTGGAATTCAAGATTGTCCAAAGAGTCATATTTGCATTCTTTATCTTCAGGATAGGCCGATTCTTTTGAGAGATAAATTGAATCATTAATTTTTGTTAAAACTGTTTTCCAGCTGTCTCGATATTCTGTTAGAAGAATGGAGGAGTTGTCTTGCTGCCAGTGTCCTTGCATACCTGAGGAGATGATTTTGGCGGCGTGTTCATTACAAACCTGCGGTGGATCAAAGTCGATTTTTAATACGAAAATGCCACCCTTAAATAATTTTAGAGTATATGTAGCATGATTGGATTGAGATTTGAGTTGGCGAATTAAACAAAATCTGCTTATTTGCCAGGCATGTTTGGCAAGTTTAGGGATTGCACATAAGAAGACGAGAGTTCCCCAATCAGCAAAAATTGAAACAAAGGCAAAGGGCCTTGTACTCTCAAATCCTAAAAGACCAATCCAAAGTGGTATAGTACCGACAAAAGGAACGACCGAAATAAAATGTTTCTGTCTCCATGATTGGAACATGCAAATCCAATTTATTGCCGAAAAAAAGAGGCCTATGAAAATTAATATCAAAGCAAAATATTTTGGAAACCAAATATTAGCCATTTTTATTTATCTTTTTTCTTTTTTGCAGGAATGCGCCGATAGCCATACATGAGAACACAAAAATAAAAAATAATATAATACCGCAAGCAATTCTGACATAAAACCTAACAAGAGGGTCCCATTGTTCCTGCCATTGAGGAAGTTTTTGAGCCAATAGAAAACCAAGAGAAAAAAAGAAAATAGACAAGATAACCCCAATTAATTCCTGAAGTGAGAATCCTTTCTTGTTGTATTTGTTTTTAGGATCAGCATGGTTTTATCGTATTTAAATTGTGAAAAAAGTCAACATTTAAAAATCGAAAGGGGAATTTTATGAGCGAAGAAGCAACAGTTGTTAGCGGGGAAGAAGACCGGGGAGATGGTGGCGGTACGGGAGAAGGTCAAGCCGACAAGCCGGTGCCGACGGGGGAGGTTATCGGGTATCGTGTGCGGGCGCAGGCGGCGGAGAAGGAGCTTTCGGAGTTGAAAGAGCTGTATGAAAAGCAGGGGCAGGAGTTGGCGGAGTTGAAGGGGCAGATTGAGTCAAGCGGCGATTTGACGCCTGCTGTCAATGCCAACTGCAAGACGCAGGGGGTTAAGGAATCGCGAGCGGGAGGTTCACGGGCGATGCTGGAGGGTGCTGCCAGGCGCGCAGCGGAGAGCGGCAGCCGTGCGGATATCCAGGAGTATTTGCGGGCGCGACGAAGGTACGTGTAGGGATTGACTATTGACGAATGACAAATGACGATTTTAAGAAAGGAGTATGGTTATGAGTTTTACAGGGAAAGCAACGTACAGTGCGGGGGCGACACTGCCGGAGATCGCGGAGGACGTGTCGGATCTTATCTCAATTGTGTCGCCGTATGAGACGCCGCTTTTGGATGTGCTGGGAGACGGGCTGCGGGCGGCAACGAGTACACATCACGAGTGGCTGGAGGATGAGCTGCTGCCGAACAAGGATGCCGTCAGCGACGGTTCGATCAGCGATCCGGCGGGTGAGACGCAGTTTGATGTTGCGCACGGGGAGCGGTTTCGTGCGGGAGATCAAATCCAGGCGGAGGGTTCCAAAGAGCTGATGCTTGTGACGGCGGTGTCGGGCAATGCGCTGACGGTGGTGCGCGGGTATGCAGGGACGACGGCGGAAGATATTGAGAACGGCAAGGCGCTGAATATTCTGGGCAATGCAGCGCTGGAAGGGGGAGACCGGCCTGCGGCGCGGTTTACCAGCCGGGCGCGCAAGGGCAACTGGACGCAGATTTTTACGGCGGCGGTTGAGGTGAGCGGGACGGATATGGCGGCTAATCAGCTCGGGCTGGCGGATGAGATGGATTATCAGAAGCAGGAACGGCTGCGCGAATTGCTGCGCGATCTGGAGAATACGGTTATCAACGGCGGGACGGCGACGGCTAATCCGCAGGGGGCCGCGGCAGTGCGTCGGACGATGCGGGGGATCCTTTCGCATTTGACGTCGAATGTGTTCGGCGTGAATGATTCGGGGTTTCCGGCGGGCAGTACGCTCGATGAAGAGAAGATCAATTTTGTGCTGCGGCGCATCTGGGAAAACAGCAACGGCAATGTCGATCTAATCGTGGTCGGCGGGGCACAGAAGCGGCGGATCAATGCGTTTTTGTCGGCGCTGCGGGGCTACACGGCCAAGGATACAGCGTACCGCGATATGGTGAGTCTGTATGAGAGCGATTTCGGCGTGTGCCGGATTGTGACGACGCGGTGGATGCCAAAGGATGCGGTGCTGCTGCTGGATTCGTCGCGGATCAGTGTGATGCCGCTATCGGGGCGGAGCTTTCATTTTAAGCCGCTGGCAAGTACGGGCGATTATGAATGCGGGGAGCTGATCGGCGAATATACGCTGGAACTGCGGAACGAGGCGGCACACGGGGTGATTCGCGGGCTGGCGACGACGTAAGTTTTGCACGAGTATATCGGGCCGGATCCGAAGGTGGTTCGGAGGGGGACGGATTCGGCCCGTCTTTTTTGATTGAGGAGAAATTGTGATGATGACGAAAGATGTGGACTTGTTGATTTATGAGCCGGGGCTGTTTAAGACGTGGCGGATTGAGCATCAGTCGAAGGGCAAGGGCGGTGACGGGGTGATGAGCGGGACGGCGTTCAGCGCGGCGGGGGGGAATTTTGTTGCGGCGGGTGTTGAAGCGGGTGATGTGGTGACGCTGACAAGTGTTGACGGGATGATCGACGGGTGCTTTGAGGTTGTTGCGGTGGTGTCGGCGACGCAGCTTACGGTGTCGGTGGTGCGGGGGGATGAGACGCAGGGGGCGGTGCCGGTCGGGACGGGGACGAGTCTGATTTGGCGGATCAGCAGTTTCGGGCCGCAGCGGGCTGCGGCGGAGCGGATGATGCTGGATCGGGTGGGGCTTGATGATACGGCGGCGGCTGCGCTGGATGAGGCGAGTTTGCGGCGGCTGCGGATGGTGATTGTTTCGGCGGCGCTGGTGATGGTGTTTGAATCGCTGATTCAGTTGGAGGACGATGTCGCGGTGTTGGGACGAAAGAAGGATGTTTATCGACGGGCGGCTGAGGCGGCATTGGTGCAACTGCGGCTGGAGTTTGATGTGGATGGTGACGGGGATACGGACCATACGCTGCGCGGGGGCGCGGTACAGATGGAACGGGAGTAATAAGAACATAAGAACTCAAGAACCCAGGAACTCAAGAATGGAGGAAGGGATGGAAAATAGATGGCAGTTTGAGCGGCGGGTGAATGTGTCGGCGGTGGTGCAGTTGATTACGCTGGCGGGGTTGATTGTGGGAAGCTGGGCGAATTTGCAGCGGCAGCTGGATATTGTGCAGCGCGATGTGCAGCAGCTCTTGACGGCACAGGAGAAATTCTGCGGCAAGCTGGAGGGGTTGCAGGAAAAGACGTTTTCGCAGGAGTATCGGTTGCAGCGACTGGAAAAAAAGTGAAAGAGAAGATTATACGGATTCTGAATCCGGGGTTGATTCTTCCTCTTCTTTGGCAGCCCATTCTAATGCATTATCATAAAATTTTTTGGTAAATTCACATGGATCAATAGTACATGCATTTTTGAGATGGGCTAATCCCTCTTCAATATTATCTCGACAAAGTAAGATGTCTCCCGTTGCTACTTCAAGAATAGATCGGTCTTTGACAGAGGGGTTGTCTATCGTATTTAACACTTGATGAGCTTTGGCCAGATATTCATCAGTCAAATCGGGTTTATTGAAGTATCGCTCGTTCATCGCAGCCAATCTTGACCAAATATAGACCGAGTCGGATTTATATTCCGAGGCCTTGTACAAGTATTCATAAGCATAGTTGATGTCGTCTTTATTATCTGCAGCGAAATATTTCTGCATATACCAACCAGCAATGATAGCCTTATCGTCACGATGTTTGAGGTAATATCGGTAGAATTTAATGTAGTCCATAGCATTGAAGAAGACAAATACACAAAACATGATAACCATAAAAATAGAAGGAGATTTGAAGATTCGATCATCAATCAATACCCCGCAAGCATGGATCAAGTTAACGATAATAAACAGAACAATAAGTACCAGCTGCATCTTGCCCAGAAGCCGAAGGTACTTTAGAGAATTTGGTTTGTCAAGTCTGTTATAAAGAGGATCACGTAAGTACATGGATATCAACAGGAGTGTTGTAATAAGGCAAGATGCTACTGCTATAGCAATTACTCCAACTTTCATTACGCTATCCATTTGAAATTTTCCTCACCAGTTTTTGTTGACGTAAATATATCAGTGCTGACAAATAAAGACAACAACTTAATGTAACCTATTTTTTAAGAAGGGGAAGAGTATGAAAAAGGTATTGATGGCAGCGGTGGCGGTTGTGTGTTTAAGCGGGTGCGGGGGGCTTCGGTTTGCGGCGACGGAGGCACAGCGGCAGAATGCGTGGGCGCATCTGCGGACGTGTGAAGTGGTGCAGCAGACGGCGAAGGAGGAGGCGGTGTCGGCGCCGCTGGCGGGACTGACACGTCTGGCGACGCAGCAGAGTGAGGCGTTTGTGCTGGATTACGGGCTGCCTGCGGAGAAGCCGGCGATGGAGACGGTTGAGGCGGTGCTGGCGGAGGGGCCGGCATTGGCGGCGGAGGCGAGTGTTGATGCGCAGCGGCGGCCGGACGTGTGGGTGATAACGGATGCGGCGATGGAATTGGGGGTAGGCCTGGCGGGCCTTTTGGGCTGAGTGTATGGGTTGCGGATTGCGACGTTTCTGAAGCAGGCGAAGGCAAAGAGCCAAGCGTTGAAGGAGATCGTTGAGGGGAATGAATTGTTCAAGGAGCTTTGCCCAACGGCGGAGAGTGACTTTAAGAAGGCGCAAGCGAATCAGTCGGCGACGACGAAGGGGCTGGTGACGGAAATTAAAAATAAAAGTTAAAAGGTAAAAGGGCGAAAGTATGGAGGGGGCTTTTTTACCCCCTCCCCCGCTATCGCGGGTACTGGCTCTTAGCAGGGAGAGAGCTTTTTCAATTGACGATGGATTATTGATGATTGACTATTGAAGTGGAATTTTTGATGATTTTATGGGTGAACACATAGGTTTGTCCCTACGTGAGGCGTTTGTGACTGAGTGCAGTATCACATCACAGTTGGAGTTTGTGCGGGCGGATATTACGGCGTATCGGTCACTGGAGCGATTTCATTATCGCGGGGGAGGATTGGGGCCGACTTGTGCGATTTATGCGCTGGCAGAACGGTGTTTGCGTCGGCGGAAGACGGCAGATTATGCGGGTGTGATCGTGTATGGGCCTGCGGTGCTGAACAGTGCAGCGCGGGACGCGGCGACGAGCCGATATTTTGCCGGATGCAGCAAGGTACAAAAGCTGGCTTTGCTGAATATGTATGTTCGGCGAATCAGCCGGGTGATCGTTGAGCCTCGTTATCGGGGGCTTGGGCTGGGTGTGCGATTGGTGCGGGAGACGCTGGGGCTTGTCGGGACGGCGATGGTTGAGACGACGGCGATGATGGGGTATTTGCATCCTTTTTTTGAGCGGGCCGGGATGCGGGCGTATGCGCCCGGCCCTGATGCAGCCCGAGAGCGATTGCGGCAGGCGCTAACGGCGGCGGGGATCGAGGAGCCGCTTTGGGATGATGCGGCGGCGGTGAATGCGTGCGTGGAGAGGTTGACGGGGCAGCAGCGCCAGGAGGTGGAAAACGCGATGCAGCGGCTGCTGGATCGGTACGGCAAACGGCGCAGAATGGGGCCGGGGGTTGAGCGAACGGCATTTTTGCTGGGGCGGCTGTGGGAGAATCCGATGTATTATGCGTGGCTGAATCCGGACAGGCCGGTTGAGGGGCTTGAATTGGCGTAAGGTGTATCTGACGGGACAGAGGCTTGAATTGGGGGTAAGTCTGTGGTACAATAAACCTTTAAAATCTATTTCTTTTAAGGAGATTGACGAATTTGGGTAATCGGCACGAGCAGATAAAAGTTGAGCAGGAGCGGGCGATTTTGGTGGGGGCGATCCTGCCGGAAGATCGCAGAACACTTCAGGATGACTGGCTGGGGGAGCTGCAGGCACTGGCGGAAAGCGCCGGGGCGGTGGTGGTGTACCGGTCGATTCAGAAGGTGCGCAAACTCCATGCGCCGACGTATATCGGTTCGGGCAAGGCCGAGCAGCTTCGTGAAAAGGTTGAGCAGCATGAGGCGAATGTTGTGATCTTCGACAATGACTTGTCGCCGGCGCAGATCCGCGAGCTGGAAAAGATCGTCGGGTGCAAGGTGCTGGATCGCAGCGAGTTGATCCTTGATATTTTTGCGACGCGCGCCCGGACCAAGCAGGCCAAGCTTCAGGTGGAACTGGCTCAGCTTGAATATACGTATCCTCGGCTGACGCGGATGTGGGGGCATTTGGACAGTGTGGCCGGGGCGGGGGGCGGTACGGCGGCGGGGGCTGTCGGCGGTATCGGGACGCGCGGCACGGGTGAAAAACAACTTGAAATCGACCGGCGGCTGGTCAATAAGCGTATTACGGAGTTGAAACGTGAGATCGCGGGTATTGACAAACGGAAGATGCGTGAGATCGACGGGCGGAAGGGATTCTACAAAATCTGTCTGGTCGGTTATACCAACGCCGGGAAAAGTACGCTGATGAATGCGCTGACGGCGGCGGATGTGTATGTGGAAGACCAGTTGTTTGCGACGCTGGATACGCGGACGCGAAAGTGGGCCGTGGAGGGGGGCGTTGAGGCGCTGCTGAGCGATACGGTGGGATTTGTCAGCAAGCTGCCGCATCATCTGGTGGCGTCGTTTAAGGCGACGCTTGAAGAAGCGGTCAATGCTGACCTGCTGCTGCATGTCGTCGATGCGTCGAGTGCGGAGGTATTTGAGCAAATCAAGAGTGTGGAAACGGTGCTGGAGGAAATCGGCTGCAAGGACAAGGATATGCTTGTGGCGCTGAATAAGTCCGACCGAATCGCTAATCGTGAGCTGTTTGATGCGGTGCAGACGGTGTATCCGGGGGCAGTCAGCATCTCAGCGCGGACGGGTTATCAGCTTGATAAGATCGCTGCGGCGGTGGCGGAGAAGGTGCGCGGCGGCAAGGTGCGCGTGCGGGTTGTCAGCAGGGCCGGTAACGGCAAACTGCATCATTTTCTGCATACGGTCGGTGAGGATCTGGAGGAAAGTTATGACGGCGATCTTGTGCAGTTCGAGGTGACGCTGGGGCGAAACCATCTTGGCCAGCTTGAACGGCTGGGGCCGCAGTCGGTCGAGGTCCTGTCTTAACGCAACGAATGAGCATAAAAAAACCGCCGCCGAGAGTCGGCAGCGGTTTTTGATTTACGGGTTTCAGTAAAAACAGCCAACGGTTTACACGCGGCTGTTTTTTTTGTTTTAGCTTTCCTTATTCTCATCAGTCTGGTCGTTATCGTCGAGAAGCCAATCGGAATCGTTTGCTTTAGCCGTTTTCTTTTGTTCTGCGGCCAGTAAATCCGAGACGGTGGGCTTTTCAAGATGTCCGCCTTCGATGATCGTCCGAACATCGTCGGCGTCGAGTGTTTCGTATTTAATTAAAGCTTGCGCAAGGGCTTCGAGTTTTTCTCGATTGGCTTCGAGAAGGTCTTTTACCTTGACGTATGCAGAGTCGATGAGTTTTTTGACTTCGTTGTCAATTATCTCGGCGGTTCTTTGCGAGTAGTCTGGAGTTGTACGTCCGAAGTAGGAATCATTTCCCCAGTCGGGTGCGTAGCTGATCGGGCCTACTTCTTCGCCCATACCCCATTCCATAATCATACCACGGGCCAGCATTGTTGCCTGTTTGATATCGGACTGGGCACCGCTGGTGATGTCGTCACAGAACAATTCTTCGGCGATGCGCCCGCCAAAGAAGATTTGCAGTTCGGCCAGGCAGTATTTTTTCGAATAAAACAAACGGTCTTTTTCCGGCAGGGCGAATGTAGCGCCGCCCATCGGCCCGCGCGGAATAATACTGACTTTGTGCAGGGGGTCAGCGTCTTTGAGCATAGCCTGAACAAGGGCGTGGCCGGCCTCGTGATAGGCGGTCAGGCGTTTGTCATTTTCATCCACGACACGGCTGCGTTTGGCGCGACCCCAGCGGACTTTGTCGCGGGCTTCTTCGAAGTCGCTCATCTCGACATAGTCTTTGTTCTGCATACTGGCACTGATGGCGGCTTCGTTGATAAGTGCTTCCAACTCGGCACCGCTAAACATCGATGTGCCGCGAGCCAGGCGTTCAAAGTCCACCAACGGATCGTATTTTATTTTGCGGGCGTGAATTTGAAGTATCTGTGTGCGTCCCTTCAGGTCGGGCAACGGGACGACGACCTGACGGTCAAAGCGGCCGGGCCGTGTCAGGGCCGGGTCGAGGATGTCGCCGCGGTTGGTTGCTGCGATAACGATGACCTGGTCGTTGGTGTCAAAGCCGTCCATTTCGACCAAGATGGCGTTGAGTGTCTGTTCGCGTTCATCGTGGCCGCCGCTGACAAAGCCGGGGCCTCGTTTTTTGCCGATGGCGTCTATTTCATCGAGGAAAATGATGCAGGGGGAATTTTCCTTGGCCTGCTTGAACAGGTCGCGGACACGACTGGCACCGACACCGACGAACATTTCGACGAAATCACTTCCGGCGATGCTGAAAAACGGGACATCGGCTTCGCCGGCGATGGCTTTGGCCAGAAGGGTTTTACCGCAGCCGGGAGGGCCCGCCAGCAGGACACCTCGCGGAATACGTCCGCCGATTTTTTTAAACTTTTTAGGATTCTTGAGGAATTCGATAATCTCGGAGACTTCCTCTTTGGATTCTTCGATGCCTGCAACGTTGTCGAAGGTGATCTTGGTATCTTTGCCGCGGAGTTTATGCCGACTGCGTCCGAAGCTCATCAGCATTCCACCTCCGCCTTTGAGATTGCGGATGAAGAAAAAGTAGATCAAGCCGATGATCAGAAGAATCGGCAGGAGATTCATAATAATCGGCAGCCACAGGCTGTCGCCGGAGGCATCCACGACTTCGACTCCTTTTGATTCAAGCCATTTGGAATAGCCTTCGCGGAGAAATTCGGGGATATATTTGACGCGAAATGTCCTGGGAGTTCCCTGGGGCCGCTGGGAAATGCCGATATCGTTGAATTCGCCGGTGATCTCCCGGCTGGATTCATTCATGGTGACTTTTTTGACGAATCCTCTTTCTACGCTGCTTTCGTATTCAGAGAACGTCAGCTCGGCGCTGCGGCGGATTTGGCTGAGCGACATAAAAAGGGTCATAATAATCAGACCGATCAACAGCCAGGTGAAAGGACCGCGGTTATAGCGAGGCAATGGGCCGCCCGGAGTCGGTGCGGCGGGTTTGCGTTTCGAAGGAATCTGTTTGTTTGTCATTGGCGCTCGAAAAAATTTCCGTCTTTAGTTTTTATTTTAAATACATCAGAGCAACCCGGCTTTAAGATTACCAGGGTTGTTCCATCAGCTCTACTACTTTTTGTGCGGCTTTGTTCACTGCGGCTTGAGCGGATTGTTCAAAAGTCTGCCCCAGCCGGTCTGAATAACCGGCAGAGGCATAGACTTTTTCGTTGTCCAGCATCAAGCGTCCGGTTTTGAGATTTTTCCAGGTGACGCGCACCTGTACGAAAGCTTCCTGTTCAAGGGGAGTTCCGGTGTAGCGTTCTCCGGCGATGACGCCTGCCCCGGTGGTTATGGTTCCGGAGAGGATGGAATCAGCCAGCGTCCGGTCTGAGACGATTTTGTAAGGCGACTGGGCCTCAATGCGTTTGCAGACGGCGTCGGTCAGAGTGAATTCATAGCCGCGCCGAAAGCCGCCCGCATCGAACATTTCGACATAGACACTTGAGATATCCTGGGGGTGGAGCCAGCTATTCTGGTAGCCCGACAATCCACCCTGCCCGCAGCCGGTCAGCACCAGGACTGCGGCGGCTGCCAGCACTGTACCGATCAATTTGGTTATCACGCTTTGTATCCTTAATCCATTATACCATTGTTTATGATTGTTCTGTTTGAGGCGTTTTTTTGCCGAGATCAAAAAGCAATTTCAACCCAAACCAATTATCCAGAAAACCGCCTGCCGCATCAAACGCCTTGCGTCGTACGGTTGCCTTTACGGCCGGGGCGGGGTTCGGGGCCAGGCGCGAGGCCGCCATCTGTGCGGCGCTGGTGCCGGGCCATTGTGCGATAGTTTCGCGATAGTGCTTATGTGCGGTGTTTACATTGCCGGATTTTTCGTAATAGAAGCCCACTTCGTAATGCTTATAGGCAAGCTGTTCGGTGATCAGGGTCAAGGTATCGGCCAGTTTGAGTTCTTCTGCAATCTGGGGATAGCGTGCAATGAAGTCTTCAAAATAACTTCGCGCACCGTTGAGCACCGTCGCATCATAATCCGCTCCGCCATAGGACGCATGCAGCGCCCGGCCCATCCGCAGGAGGGCGTCGCGTCCTTCGGCGCCAGTGGGCCAGCGGATGGATATCTCGGCCCAGGAATGGTAAGCGTCGATGAATTTTTTGCGTCGTTCCTGATTTTCGGCGGTGACCTGCAGCGCCCGCAGGGCTATCGGCGAATTGCCGGCCTTGTCAGCAATGACTCGCATAATCGTGACGCCGTCATCGAATGCGGGCAGCTTGAGAATTCCGAGAAAGGTTCTTTTCTGGCCCTGCAGATAGGCGGCACCGATCGAAAAATACCGCTCCATTGCGATGGGCTGAAAGGGGCTGTCGGGCCAGGTTTCCAGGAATCCCTTGTAGAGTTTTCCCGCCTTGGCGAGTTTCCCTTTGGCGTAGAGTTGTTCGGCTTCAATGAAGGCGTCCAAATCGCCGCCGGCCAGGTCCGGATAGTCTTTTTTCAGCGTCTCCAATGCGGCCAGCACATCGTCAACGTCTCCGGCGACAAGCTGCTGTTTGAGTTTGGAGATTGCCAGCAGGTATTCACCTTGCGGCAAATCGGCGACATTCTGCCAGCCGGTCTGGGAATCCAGGTGCCACGTGTCCGCGATTGCAGTCACGGGCAGCAACACACTCACCACCATCAGCCACCTGTAGAGGAACTGTGTTTTCATTCGGACTATCCTGTTTGAGGGCCTGTCTTAATTATACCTACCAGTTAATTAAACGTGTATTATACCCATTTTTTGACGGCGTGCAAACGAACTTTTCAGGGAAGATTCAGGCGAGAACCCGTTATATTGCCCATTTCCAACAAACAGGCCTAAATATACCCTAAAGTTTATATATCTAAAGATTCCATGATTGCTTGGACTCTGATTGAGGAAGACTTTCGGGATTTGGATTTGTTACAGATTTTATTGCAATTTGGGCGAAATTACGTGAAAATCAATGAAATTCCGGAACTTTATATGAGACTGATAATGCAGGACGCGGATTTACAGGGTAAGTGTGCGATTATTACGGGCGCAGGACGCGGTATAGGATTGTGTATCGCATCGCGGTTTCTGCAGGGCGGGGGTAATGTCGTGATTGCGGAGGCTGATGCAACGGCCAGGATGCTTTTTTGATTATAAAATCAACCTGTATTTTAAAAATCGATATCTGAATTATGCTCTATGTCTATGCGACATCTATGTGTCTGTTAAACGCTGTATGGCTGGCGTTGGTATTTTTCTATTTGCCCGGCAACTGGCTGATCGTGCTGACGACAGGGGCGTTGGCGTGGTGGCAGCGTGATGTGCAGGCCATTTCGTTCTGGACGGTCGGTGTGATGGCATTTTTGGCGCTGATCGGCGAGGTGATAGAATTTATGGCCGGGATGGGCGGGGCCAAGAAGGCCGGTGCGGGATGGCTGGCATCGATATCGGCGGTTGGCGGAGCGTTGGTCGGAGCGGTGGCGGGGACGTTCTTGATTCCGATCCCTTTTGCCGGCACATTGTTGGGAGCGTGTATCGGAGCCGGGCTGGTGACGTGGAGTTTTGAGCGGGCCGGAGGAAAAGAACGTGACGAATCCGTTCGCTCCGGAGTCGGGGCCGGAGTTGGTGTATTTATCGGTACGGCATCCAAAATCGCTATCGGAGCGGTCCTCTGGCTGATGGCGGCGATCGCTGTTTTCTTTTGATCTGTATCCTATATATATTAACCTTAAACAGGAGTCCGGTTTGGAACGCATTGAATTGTGCATCATATGGTATGCGGTGTTTGTGTTTTCGATTGTCTGTCATGAAGCGGCCCATTCGCTGGCGGCGCTGCGATTCGGCGACAGGACAGCCTGGCAGCATGGGCTGGTCACGCTCAATCCGATTCCGCATATTCAGCGATCACCGCTGGGGATGCTGCTGATACCGCTGATGAGCTTTGCCGGCAACGGGTGGATGATCGGCTGGGCCAGTGCGCCGTATGATCCGTATTGGGCACAGCAGTATCCGCGACGGGCGGCATGGATGGCTCTGGCCGGGCCGGGGGCGAATTTGGCGCTGGCGATACTGGCGGGAGCATTGATCCATCTGGGGATCAAGATCGGTTTTTTTAATCTGCCGGAGACGATACGCATGGATACCGTGGTGGAAGGGTACCGCGACGGGCTGCCGGCGGGCGTGGCGGTGATGATAAGTGTTTTATTTTCGCTCAATACTTTGCTGCTGGTGTTTAATCTGATTCCAATTGCGCCGCTGGACGGCACAGCTCTGGCGGAGTTTATTCTCAAGGGGCAGACTTTGTATCAATACCGGGCACTTATGGCACATCCGAATGTGCGGTTCATCGGGCTGTTTGTTGCGTGGTACATCATGGGTGAGATTTACTGGCCGATCCGGCTGGCAACCATCAATCTGCTGTTTCTTCCTTACGGCGTCAGTTACGGATAAACAGGGTCGTTTGTAAAAAGCTATGTGTTGCCGGAACGGGGATTTTCTGGTACACTGTCCAAGTCGAATATGGCGATTTCAGGAACCGGAGACAGTGATGCGGACGCGAAAACTTGGCAATACGAAGCTGGAATTGACGACGATCGGGCTTGGGACGTGGGCCATCGGCGGGCCGTGGCAATACGGCTGGGGGCCGCAGGATGACGACGACTCGATACGGACGATTATTGCAGCAATTGAGGGGGGGATTAACTGGATCGATACGGCTCCGATTTATGGATGCGGGCATTCGGAGGAGGTTGTGGGACGGGCGCTGCGGGAGTTGAAACAAAAACCGCTGGTGGCAACCAAGTGCGGTCTGTTGTGGAATGAGAAACGCGAAAAACTTAACTGTCTGGATGCGGACAGCATTGTGCGGGAGTGTGAAGACAGTCTGCGCCGGCTTGGTGTTGAGACGATCGATCTGTACCAGATGCACTGGCCGCAGCCGGATGCGCAGATCGAAGAGGCGTGGGAGGCGATGGCCCGATGCGTTAAGCAGGGCAAGGTGCGGTATTTGGGGGCGTCCAATGCCACGGTCGAACAGCTTGAGCGGCTTGGAAGAGTCTATCCGGTCGGGGCGGTGCAGCCGCCGTACAGTATGCTGCGGCGGAACATCGAAGACGAACTGCTGGACTATTGCGGCATCAATGGAATCGGTGTGGTGTGCTATAGCCCGATGCAAAAGGGACTGCTCAGCGGCACGTTTACCAAAGACTATCTGGCGACGCTGGCCGTCGATGACCATCGACGGCAGGACCCGAATTTTCGCGGTCCCGCTTTTGAGCGAAATCTAAAGCTTATCGAGGCCTTACAGCCCATTGCCCGGCAAAACGGAAAGACCCTTGCCCAACTGGCCATTGCCTGGGTATTGCGGCGAAAGGAAGTGACGTCGGCGATTGTCGGGGCGCGTAAGCCAAAGCAAATACAGGAAACGCTGGCGGCCGGCGATTGGAAGCTGGACAGTGAGATGATTGCAGAGATTGACCGGGCATTGGAAGAGCATTTAAAAATCAAATAGTAAAGATAAAAATGACAAATCAAAATTCAAAAACAGCGATGTCTCCGGCGACGATTTTATACCCCCTGGCCGCCGTGCGGTACCGGCCCTTGGCAGGGAGAGAGAGCTTTTTATTTTGCATTGTCTTTTTGCATTATAATCTTTGATCTAAACAAGGAAACACTATGGCAAAAGATACAAGCATTTACACCAGCCCTCTTGTCGAGCGAAATGCGTCGAAGGAAATGGCCGAGCTGTTCGGAGCGGATAAAAAGTTTACAACGTGGCGAAAGCTATGGCTGGAACTGGCGAGAGCCGAAAAGAAGCTTGGGCTGAAAATCACCGATGCGCAGCTTAAAGAGATGGAAAAGCATCTGACGGATATTGATTACGGCAAGGCAGCGGCCTATGAAAAGAAATTTCGTCACGATGTGATGGCGCATGTGCATACGTTCGGCGATGCGGCACCGAAGGCGGCTGCGATCATACACCTTGGCGCGACGAGCTGTTATGTGGGCGACAATGCCGATCTGATCATTATGCGTGAGGGGATGCAGCTTCTGGCGAAAAAACTGGCGTGCCTGATCGACCGGCTGGGTCGGTTTGCCAAACAGTACCGGGCGATGCCGACATTGGGCTTTACGCATTTTCAGCCGGCCCAGCTTACGACGGTGGGCAAGCGTGCGACGCTGTGGGCGTATGATTTTGTGACGGATATGGAAGAGATGGAGCGACGGATCGAGACGCTTCCGTTTCGCGGGGTTAAGGGAACGACCGGCACGCAGGCGTCGTTTCTGGCATTGTTTGAGGGCAATCATTCCAAGGTGCGCCGGCTGGATGAGATGGTGTGCAAGGCGTTTGGCTTTTCGCGGCGGTGTATGGTGACAGGGCAGACCTACTCCCGCAAGATTGACAAGCTGGTGATTGATGCGCTGGCGTCGGTAGCGGGGTCGGCCCATAAGATGTGCAATGATATCCGGCTGCTGGCCAACCTGAAAGAGATGGAAGAGCCGTTTGAAAAATCGCAGATCGGATCTTCGGCGATGGCGTATAAACGCAACCCGATGCGGTGCGAACGCACGACGGGGCTGGCCCGTCTGGTGATGAGCCTGGCGACAAGCCCGGCAATGACGGCGGCTGAGCAGTGGCTGGAGCGGACGCTGGATGATTCGTCGAATCGGCGGGTGAGCATTGCCGAGGCGTTTTTGGCGACGGACGGCATTTTGGAAATCATGATTAACGTTGCGTCGGGACTGGTGGTGTATCCGAAGGTGATTGCGGCACGGGTCAAGAGCGAGCTGCCGTTTATGGCGACGGAAAACATTTTGATGGCGGGTGTTCAGGCGGGCGGCAGCCGACAGGAGCTTCATGAGGCGATTCGTGTACATTCTCATGCGGCGGCGGCTCAGGTCAAACAGCACGGCCTGCAGAATGACCTTATCGAGCGGCTCAAGGCGGATGCGGCATTTGCGAAGGTGGATTTTGCGAGTGTGATGAATCCGAAAGACTATGTCGGCCGTGCGCCCCAGCAGGTCGATGAATTTATCGCTGAAGTTGTCGCCCCCATCCGGCGGAAATATCGAAACGCATTGAATAAAAACGTGGAGCTGAAAGTATGAAGATTTCAAATATCAAATTGTCGATTTTCTGTTTGTTTCTTGTCGGGATTCTTGCAGGATGTGTCGGTTGTACCTCGCCGTGTAATTGTGAGGATGGCGTCAAGACAAGCGGGATTATTGCGGACGGGGCAACGCTGGTGGAGGTTTCGACGGAATTTTCGTTTACCGAAGGGCCGTCGGCGGATGCGGCGGGCAATGTGT
>CAZYQN010000040.1:0-8727 GCA_964649955.1 uncultured Pirellulales bacterium | reverse complement strand
TCGACGGAATTTTCGTTTACCGAAGGGCCGTCGGCGGATGCGGCGGGCAATGTGTATTTTACCGATCAGCCGAATGACCGGATTATGATCTATACGACCGAGGAGAAGCTGGTGACGTTTATGCAGCCGTCGGGCCGGAGCAACGGCTTGTATTTTGACGATGACGGCTCGCTGATTGCCTGTGCCGATGAAAAGAATGAGCTGTGGCGGATCAATGTCAAGACCAAACAGCATATCGTGCTGGTTCAGGAGTATGACGGCAATCTGCTCAATGCCCCGAACGATGCATGGGTGCATCCGAAAAAGGGGTGGATTTATTTCAGCGACCCGTTTTATAAACGGTCGTGGTGGGAACATACAGCCAAGCCGCAGTCCTGTGAAGGTGTCTATCGGGTAAACGCCGACGGGACGGGGCTGGTGCGTGTGATCGATGATCTGGTCCGGCCCAACGGGCTGATCGGTACGCCTGACGGCAAGACGCTGTATGTGGCCGATATTGATGCTCGAAAGACCTATGCGTATGATATTGCTCCGGATGGGGCGCTGACGAACAAACGGCTGTTCTGTGAGCCGGGGTCGGACGGGATGACGCTGGATGTCTGCGGGAATGTGTATTTAACCGGTGACGGCGTGATGGTATTTAATCCGGCCGGCGAGAAAATCGAACATATCAAGGTGCCGCAGCGCTGGACGGCCAATGTTACCTTTGGCGGTAAAGACCGCAAGACGCTGTTTATCACCGCCGGTACAGGTGTTTATACGCTGGAGATGAATGTTCGCGGGGCACAATAAGACTATTGTAAAGTATGGGATCCGCCGGTTGCGGAACAATTCTATTAACAGGAGAATATTGTGGATAAGGCACAGTTAGTTAAGCGAGTGAAAGAGACGTCGTATCTGGAAGGCGATTTTGTACTGCGCAGCGGCAAACGCAGCAAATACTATATGGATAAGTATCTGTTCGAGACGCAGCCGGATGTGTTGCGGGCACTGGGTCAGGCATTCAGCGGGCATATCACGCCGGATGTAACGCTGATCGCCGGGGCGGAGCTGGGCGGTGTGGCGCTGGCGGCGGCAACGGCAATGGAGGCCAATAAGCCGTGGATCATCGTGCGTAACAGCAAAAAGGACTATGGTACGAGCAAAATGGTGGAAGGCGTGCTGAAAGCCGGAGATGTGGTGCTGCTGGTGGAAGATATTGCCACCACCGGCGGGCAGGTGCTGGAGGCGGCCAAGATCATCACAGCCGCCGGTGCGACGGTTAAGAAGATCGTGGCTGTGATCGACCGCAAACAGGGCGCCCGCGAAAATATCGAGCAGGCGGGATATGTTTTTGACAGCCTGATGACCAAAGAGGATTTAGGCATCAAAGATTAAATAACGATATTTCAACATCAAAAAAAGAAGGCGACGTCATAGATCAGACGCCGCCTTTTCTGTTATGTGTGCCAAGCTGTGGAATTTTAGTTTTCAATGTAAACGATAAGGTTGCTGACCATTGCATTCAGAGTTGGAACAGAAGGGCCTTCTACAAAATCGCAGGGGCGGTTATGTGCATCCGTTTTGAATTTGACGGTGTACAGGGGAATCAGCGCCACTTGCTCATAATTGCATTCGATCAGTTTCTGGGCGCCGATCAGCAGGTGTTCCAGTGCCTTTGCTTTATTTGCCGCTGATCTTCCCGGGCCGACACCGTAAATGGTGCCGTCTGTCAGGCACGCCCGGTAGAAGTCGATGATCGCGGCGATCTGCTGCTTGGCCGTCAATGCCGTCACAAAGCCTGTGCCACTGAGGGCTACATCGATTTGGGGATTTTCCGGATCGTCGCTTTGGATATGAAGAAGCGCTACCGCCGCTCCTTCCGCCGAAGGAGTGAACTGGACTTCAACGGTAACGACACTGCCGGGGTCCATTGTCAAAGGGATTTGGGGCAGAGGTGTATAGCTGAAACCTGAGCCTTCGACCTGAACAATGCTTAGGTCCTGAAGGTTCAAGCCGGCGTTACCGTTATTTCTGATGGTTACCAGCGAGGACTGCGAGGTGCTGCCGACCTCGACTTGGCCGAAATCAACCGCTGCGGGTTCTACTGAAATTTCGGGAGCACTGGCGACCCAGCCGAGTTTAACAGTCAGAACGAAACTTCCTTCCCAGAAACATTCCACGTTAAAGGCAAAGGGAGTTCCGTTTTCATAGACGCCGCTGAGTGTTTCGTTCTGTAAGAACAATTCAGGTGTACCGGGTTCGACGGGAACACCGTTTACCGCAAAATCGCCGCCATAAACCGTTACATTCGCCTCAGGGAGCGCAGGGTTATACGAGGTAGTAATGATCATGAGGTTGTCGATCTTGCCGCCGTAGATATTCAGTACCGAGCCGCTGTCGGCCCAGACGTCGCCGGCTGAGATCAACTGTCCCCCGGCATTATAGACGTTCTTGATCCAGGCATTTTCATACAGGTTGACCGTCGCATCGGCAACATACAGGTATCCGAGTACTTCCCGGTCAATATCGACGGTTACGCCGCCCGAATAGGATTCATCGGCGTAGACTCCTCCTGCGCAAAGGGTTAACAGACAGATAAGAATTGCGGATCCATACTTTACGAGTGATTGTTTTGCCTTTGTCATACGCGCCTCCATAATTTAGGTTTCTGCTTAGCCACACACATAACACAAATTATCATATACAATCCATTGTTCAAAAACCAAAAAAAATTAAAAAAGATGAAAAAAATAGGGAGCCGACGCCATAAAAAGCTATACATAAGTGTCTTTATAAAAAGGAATTATTGAAAAACCGGGGAATTGATAGAAACAATTAAAAAACTGGTTTAACGGTAAATGCGTCGGTACGACGGAGTTTTCTCAGGGGGGCGGAAATAAAAAAAGGCGGTTCTCAAGTGAGACGCCGCCTTTGTTGTTTAGTCTTCCAGGACGTGTTTATTTCCTGCATTTATGCCATTTCCACAGCATCCATTTGTGATAGATATTTTTGAAGTGGGATTGGCCGCAGCCTTCTTCTTTAATGTCGGCGATTAATGCGACGACCATTTCATTCATCAGGGCTGTTCCGGGGCCTTCTACCAGATCTGCAGGCCGTCCTTTACCGTCTGTATGTCCATTGATGGCAGACAGAGGGATCAGTGCCCACTTTTTGTAGCCGGACTTAATCAGATTTTTAGACGAGGCCAGCATCTGCCCAAGCATAATTTCTTTTGAAAATGCAGTTCTTCCCCAGCCGATACCGACAATTGTGTTGTCTTCAAGGCCGGCCAGATAGAAGTCAATAATGGCATCGATCTGTTCTGCGGGTGTCAGGGCGGGAATGTAGCCGGCGCCGCTGAGCATTATCTCAACCAGAGGATTGACAGGATCGTTGCTGACGATCTGGAGAACTGCTCCGACAGAGCCTTCGGTTGCGGGTGCAAAGACGACTTCAATGTCAATGACACTGTTGGGTTCTAATGTTGTAGGCAGTTGTTCCAGAGGTATAAATCCGAATCCGGCATTTTCATCCTGCACGATATTAAGCGATTCCAACTGCAGGCCGGCGTTACCGTTATTTCTGATGGTTACCAGCGAGGACTGCGAGGTGCTGCCGACCTCGACTTGGCCGAAATCAACCGCTGCGGGTTCTACTGAAATTTCGGGAGCACTGGCGACCCAGCCGAGTTTAACAGTCAGAACGAAACTTCCTTCCCAGAAACATTCCACGTTAAAGGCAAAGGGAGTTCCGTTTTCATAGACGCCGCTGAGTGTTTCGTTCTGTAAGAACAATTCAGGTGTACCGGGTTCGACGGGAACACCGTTTACCGCAAAATCGCCGCCATAAACCGTTACATTCGCCTCAGGGAGCGCAGGGTTATACGAGGTAGTAATGATCATGAGGTTGTCGATCTTGCCGCCGTAGATATTCAGTACCGAGCCGCTGTCGGCCCAGACGTCGCCGGCTGAGATCAACTGTCCCCCGGCATTATAGACGTTCTTGATCCAGGCATTTTCATACAGGTTGACCGTCGCATCGGCAACATACAGGTATCCGAGTACTTCCCGGTCAATATCGATGGTTACGCCGCCTGAATAGGATTCATCGGCTTGAACCCCGCCCGTCGTACAAGCCAGCAGACACACCAGTGCCGCGGCCAGACGTCCTCGCAAAGTGTTCATCAACGTTCTCATACATGCCCCCATAGCAAAAAGTGAGATTTTTACATTATTACACAATTGCTTAATAATAGCTTAATATATAATAGCACGAAAATCAAAAAATGCAAATCGCCGGAAAATCAAGTGGATCATTGAATGTTATAGGACGGACCTATAGTAAGGCTTTTTTGTGTAAAAGAACGTTATAAAACAAGTTTAAAAGTCTGTGAAGTCGGGCAAAAAAACAGTCGAAATATCGAATAATTATTATTCTTTAATTAGAGTTGTTGATGTCTATTCAGGCGATGTATGACATCTTTAAAATATAGATTATATAGATGACCTTCAAAGAGTGTTGGTTACAGTGTGATAAAGAGTGTCTCGCATAGGGCGTCGCCCGGCCGTATGCAAGATGCGTCTTAACCTGAAGGGTTAAAAAATGCGTCGAGGCTTTACTCTAATCGAGTTGATGATTGTGGTCTCAATTCTGGGAATTTTGGCGGCTATTGTGTTGCCGGAATTTCAGAACCATCAGCAGCAGGCTCGGCAGACTGCAGCCAAGGATGTTCTGAAAACGGTGCGAGGTCAAATCGAGTTGTATAAGCTTCAACACAACGGACGTGCGCCGGGGTATGGCGGGCCAACGGGTACATCATTAGTGAGTGCGAATACTTTGTCCTTTACCTATCAATTTGTCGGCACGTCAACACTTACAGGAATATCAACTATCTCGCGCACCCCCGCCGGCTCTTATGTCTGCGGCCCTTACTTAAACAAAATGCCCGTCAACCCCTTTAACACGCTGTCCACCTTCAAGGATGTCCCCAGCGGGACGGAATTTTCCGCCGCCGCCGATAACACCACCGGCTGGCTGTACAAGAGGGAAACCGCCGAAATTCGCCTCAACAAGAGCGGTAATGATCCTGAGGGAGTGGCTTATACCAGTTACTGATCGGCCTGCTTGATTTCAATCAGATCGTCGTCATAGCGGTTTTTGTTTGCCTGCCACCACTGAATACCCTGTTGATAGGTCTCAAATTCGCGGTCTACAAGGAATTGCAGGGCAGAATTGACTTCCTGCTTAAATTCGGGATTGGATGTCTCAAGACCGAGAAGGACAACATCGATCACCGCCTTATCGCCGCGCAATTCCAGCAGTGACAGTGCCTGGGATTGAGTCTCCTGGTATGCAGAGGTCAATCCTTTCGCCAGCGATGCCAGTTGCGTATCCCCGGTTTGCTGTTCAGCGACTTCCATCGCACGGGACCGCACTGCCTCGACAGCGTCGTTCATTGCCAGTCCCATCAGTTCAACGGCTCCGGGGTCGTTAAGTTTGGCAAGGGGAGCCAAGGCCGCCAGTCGTGTATCCTCATCCGCCATACCAAAGCCCTGTTCGAGCAGCGGCAGAATGGCGGCGTTTTCATAAGGTTCCAAAAGTTCCAAAGCTGTCCGGCAAACCTCGGGATCCCCTCCGGCCATCGCCTGCTGAATGATCGGTATCAGTTCCATTTCCTGCTGGGCCGAATATCCTGAAAGTGACACAAGAAGATCAAGCGTTCGGACTTTGCTGGTCGAGGTCAACACATCCCGGTAGGCCGATAACAGCTCGGTGTTGCGAAATGCAGGAGCGCCTTCCGGAAGGGCCGAAGCAATCTCTGCGGCGGCTTTTTGCGTCAGTTGGGCTTTAAGACTTTCCAACTCCGTTTGCAGACGTTGGTTTTCTTCCTGCAACCGGGCGATTTGGCGGCGGTCTGATGCCGCAGAAGCTTGATCGGCCGGTGCAGCGGCGGAGTCCTTCTCGAGAGCGATCTCGTTCGGAGAGGGGGCCGTTGTGCCGGATTCCGGTGTGCCCTGGTTTTTTGACATCATTTTTAAGAAGCGGTCGTTGTCTTTTTGAAGCGCCTCGATCTGATCCAGCAGCACTTTCATCCGGTCGGGAGTTTCTTTGCCCTGCGCGGTCAACGTCGCTTTCATCTCTGAGAGTTCCGCCTGCAGCGCTGCACACTCCGCCTCAAGCGACTGGATAGCGGTATTCTTACTGTGCAGAGCGCTGCTGTTTTTTAAGTGGACAATGTATCCGGCGGCAACCGGAATAAGGCAACACGCCGTAATGACAACCGCTTTTTTGGGTAGCATAAGTTCACCTGCTGTTATGGTAACGGTCCGCTTCATTAAAAGAAACGGGGAAGAAAGACTTATCATCTAACTTCCCCGCATATTCGCGTTCAGTTTACTTTGATGGTTTTTCTATCAAAGTCTTACCGTCGGAACTCCTGCTGTTGTTTATAGCTTGCGTTTATTGCTGAGTCAACAGGAAAGTATCCGAGATTTTATCGGTAATGGTGACTCCGGGACCTAAGGTAATATGTACAACAATGTCTCCCGTGCGGATACGCTTTACGATACCGTAATCCGTCAAAGCATTATTGGTTTGTGTGAGTTCGATTTCAACAGTACCAATTTGCTCGCCTGAGTTCCATAACTCACCTTCCATGGTGAACGTTTCAGTATATAACACGGTGTTGAAAGTGCCGGCGGGAACTCTGACATTTACTGATGCCAAGCCTACGCTTGTGGTTACCGAAGCGGTTCCAGCGACAATTGTGGACCCGTCTTCGCACGTTCCGGTCATTGCCGAGTTGGCGGTATGGGTCTGGCCCGGCCGCAGTAAGGCAGGCCATGTTTCAAGGTCGTCAAAATTCAGGGCAACACTTCCGCCTAACAGAGCTTCAGACGAGGTATTTATCGTAAAGGTGGTTAAACGAGCGGCGTTGTCCATCTCTTTTGCGTAAATGAAGTCTGCTTCACGATGAGCATCGTCCTCGGCGACCTCAAATGTGCCGGCCCCGCCGTCAAGTACTTCGACATTGGTCGAACCTTTGCCGACTTTGTAGTTCCATGTGGTTCCTAACTGATCATGCTGTGTAACTTGCCAATAAGTAAGATCAACACTCGTCAGCGGACAACCAAAAATGGAAAGCCTGAAATCTGCCGCAGTAAAATCATCAAACGTCGTCTTCTTAATTGACACCGTGTATAAGCATTTGTTGGTGTCCAATTTGACGCTGACAATGCCGCCTTCAGCTGCCGCAATATTCGTGCAGGTATAAATGCCGTTTTTAACCGGTTTGAATAAATTGGCATCCACTGTAAAGGTCTGGGCGTTTAAATAAACAATAAACGGGTCAGCAGGATAATTGAAATCTCCATTGACCGTGAACCACCCCTGTACCGTCAGGGTATCGGTATCCGGTTTTTTGCCGGCTTTCATCACGGATTTCGTGACGGTCAGGGCGTCTTCGACTCCCATCATCAGTTGCGGCGGGCAGTCTTTTTTCGGCCCGTTGACAAGCGTTTCGTCCAGAATGATCTGTGCGGTGAACTGACCGCCGACAGCCACATCCACCGTAATCGGGCAGGCCATACCTGTCAGGTCAAACTTTTTGGCGCTGAAGATAAAGGCATGGGTTTTTGTATCGTACTTCATCATCATCTGTGAGCCATTTTCAGTGCGGGCATAGTTGTATTTGCCGGCCTTGAAAGAGGCTGCGTCTATCGGGAATGTAAAATCAAGCGGGGCCGGCATTGCGGCGGCTGAAAGCGTAACGACCGCTTCGACGGAATTCAGGAAGTCCGCCTCCACCGCGGTCAACTGGCCGGTCAGCGAGATGGTGTCCAGATTGTTGATGCCGGCGGTGACTGTCGCTTTGGTGATTTTATCTTCATACTGCGGAATATCTTTTTTGAAACTCCACCAGTTCATACAGGAGATCATATCGATGGTAACACCATCCACATCCGCAATCATGTTAACTGCTTCTATATCAATTTCACAATGATACTTGCCTTTTCTGATCAGAGAGTCAAAATCTTCAGTCGCGGTATTAGGATGTGCAAGAATAACGTCATCTTCCCAAATCTCATCTTCTTTCAGAAGGTCTTCCGCTTCTATTTCATAATCATCGACATTCTCGACGGTTGACCAGTTCAGTTTTAAAATGTTGTTTTCCCATACCAGTTCCCCGTCCACCAGTTCCGGAAAGTCCGTTTCAAGATAGGCCGGCATTGCAAATTCCTGATCTTCGGTGGTCGTATCGAGGTAGGTTACGCGGACTGTATAATCCCCGTCGGGAAAGGCCGCGTTTAATTCATCAAATGAATAAAAATACATTTCCATTTCAAATTCGTCATCGTCCAAATAGAATGGGACTTCACTGCTGTCGGGTTTAATGAGTATAACGGACTCAACAAGAGCGGGATCCTCAATCCAGACGTTTACCTCGACTCCATACTCAAACAATTTACCCTGGCGCACCGCCCATGCCGTTTCATTGAGCCAGGTTTTCCACGCGGGCTTGATGACTTTCAAATAGTCCATCTCATCAAGCGTCGGCAAATGGTCTTTGTACAATTCTACACTTGTCCAGAATTCTGCCATCGAAAAGCTGGACAAGACACAAAACAGTAACAGCCAAATCGTGCGTTTCATAAACGTTCTCCCAAATTTACCCTAATACAATACTGTTATATCCCCAAACGACAAAACTGATTATATCAAAATCTGCATTTTAATTCAACCGCA
>CAZYQN010000039.1:0-34458 GCA_964649955.1 uncultured Pirellulales bacterium | reverse complement strand
GGTTGATTTTTTTACATTTTTAAAAAATTTTATCTTACGCCCTTATGTTTAGCGGCGTGCAGTCCGAGAAAACACGCCTTTTCAGGGCTAAAAACCGCAGGGTTCGAATTTTAAAATGAACTTTTATACTGCGTATATAAAGAAACTCTCTTTACTTGTCATTTATACACTTTCAGATCGCACGACGGCGGCGGAGCCAGGTGACCATTGTAGTACCCAGACCGGCCAGCAGGACAGCGCCGGGGGCGGGAACGACCGACGGGGTTCCCAATGCAATCGGGTCGGTCACTACGTACCCAAGATCACCTGAAACGTAATTGCTCAACGTGTCTCCGAAGACCCAGTTGAATCCATAGGCTATGTTCGTCCCCCATTCACGCGGGGCACCCGCTCCGAGTCCTGTCCATCCAAGACTCAATTCGGCAATTGTCGGGGCCTGGATTGTAAAGCCTGCCAAATCGGCAAACGTCAATCCCACGCCGTTATTGGGCAGCCAGCTCTTATCGGTATTTTCATAAACCTTGGCAACTTTGTCGTCGATATCCTCCCAGCTCAAATCGTAGCCATTGTTATAAAGCGGCTGGAAGTCCGGATTAGAAGGTTCATTGGCAATCACTGCATAATGTCCCGAGCCATCCGTAATCCAGATATTGAAATACGGGGCAACCGCAGGGCCGCTTCCCGCATTAAACCGCGAGGTATCGTCCAGACGAGTAATCGCCAACTGCATGATATCTCCAACCGTCCGGCCATCCAAGGCGTTTGTGCCCCACGCAGCTTTTGTGCTTGAGCTGCTAATTACGAATTCCTTGGCATCCACTCCGCCGTACACGATGTCATTGATGGCCGTGTCAGGTTTGATCACAAACGCATTCCATCCGGTTACTTCTGCGGCCATTGCCGGTACGACGAGTGCGGCAAGCATAGCAAGGATCGTTAACTTTTTCATCATCTGCACCTTTCCTCTTCACAAGAAATTTTTTTCTTTTCTATCAAGCCAAACAGGCCGAACGGAGGATATCCCTACCGTCGGCCTTGTTTGGGGAAACTATAGTATCTGCCGTATTAGAGCGCACGACGACGGCGGAGCCAGCCGACCATCATCGAGCCCAAGCCGGCCAGCAGGACAGCGCCGGGGGCGGGAACGGGCGATGCCGGGGTATGCAGCGCAGTTAATTCGTACGTGGTATTGTCCAAGCGGGCTAAAAATCGCGTATTGCCAAGATAGAGTTCGGCATCCTGCAAGTCAGCCGCCAGCAAGGCCTGGGCTTCCGGGGTATCGGTTGTATAGCCGTAAGCTCCCCATAAGGCATTTCCCATTGAACCCATAACGCCATCGGTGATGCCGTCACCATTGCCGTCATAGTTAATCCAAGAGCCCGGGGTAACCCATTCGCCCCAGCCGTACTCTTGGTACGGGTTGTACCAGACACCATCGTAATCGTACAGAATGCTTACCTGGAATCTGCCGTTTAAAGAGGCTGTCGTTTCGCCGGGGATGTAATAGAAAGCGTGCAATCTGCTGCCCTTGTCGCCAAAACTATAAACCATATAGTCCTGGACACAGTAATTCAGGGTTCCCACATTGCCGGCATCGTTACTATGTGCCTGATTGATAAATGTACCGTTGTAAATGGCCGCTTCGGCCGCAGCACGAAATGCCGTATAAGCCGAACCTCCGTTGGGAGCTGTATCGAGGAACAATTGTACGTCTTCGGCGGCCATTGCCGGCACGACGAGTGCGGCAAGCATTACAAGGAATGTTAACTTTTTCATCATCTCTCCCTTTAAAAATAATCGTTTACTATGCCGAGGCCACGATGGACACGGCGTTGTGTTCAAACGTTTGCACCACCTTGACAACAAACAAGACATCCTTCTCCTGTTCCGGGCCGTATAAACAACGGCACAGAATCCATGATACCTTTGCTCTGAAATCTCCTTTTAGGGGAATACCGTTCTCCCGAAATATCTCTCCGATGATGTTATCGTATAAAATCAGCAACGGGATGTCAAATGAAAACTGCGGAAAAGGGGTAACTGTCGGCCATTATAGGACATTACTAATCGATTAATACGCGATTTATTTTGCCGGTATTTTTTTGTATGCGGCTTAATAAGCTGAACAAAGGGCCGTTAAAAAAGCTCGTACCCCACGCCGCGTGGCTATGCTGTGCGGCGTGAGGTACGGAATGACATAAACACTATGGGGATTTAGATCGCACGGCGGCGGCGGAGCCAACCGACGAGGCTTGTGCCGATGCCGGTCAGGAGAATAGCTCCCGGAGCAGGGACGGGCGAAGTCATTACGATCTGCGACTGGATATCGCCGGTACCATCTGCATTTTTCCACAGGTTCATCACTTTAACGCAGTCCCAGTTGTACTGGTTGTCGGTCATCGCGTTGATGATGGAGGCGATCCCTGAATCGAGGGTATAGTTCCATGTGCTCCACAGAGAAGGATCATCCTGACCAGCCTTTTGAACAGCCCAGATCGACTTCTGGATTTTATCGAGACCGGTTTGGTTTAATGTATAGCTGCTCAGGGCACCGGCCAAATACGCAGCGTAAATCTTCTTGGCATTGTTGGTGAGGCTCATTTTCAGATTATCGCTGGTGTTATTGCCGGCATTGGTGTCATTGTCCGGGAACATAACGACTTCGTCGATGGTGGCCCAATAGGTCTTATTCTCAAAACCATCGCCGGGTTCCAGACAGAAGGTGTTAACGTAAGCGTTGCCGTTAATCTGGCCTTGTGTGACGAGATTGGACGGGAATGAGCCGTTGATTTCGATGGCACGGTATTGCGCCGGGGCGGAAGGATCTGACATCGTTACCTGGAACGATTCGGCGGCCCAAGCCGGTGCAGCCAGCAGTGCCACTGCTACAATACAAGTACAGAGTGTTTGACGCATAGACATTCTCCCTTCAACAAATAATTAACATTCATACTCTAAAGGTAACCGCCCCCCCACACAGGTGACGGAATCATCGCGTAATACAAGGGGGAAGGGAGGACAAAGGTCTTTTGCTTTCTCCCGTTCCCGACAATGGCGAGTCTATCGGCTTGTAGGCCTTAGACTATCCAATTTTATATATTCATTCTTATTGAAAGGGAAAGTGCACAGACACAATTCTAAAAGTGAAGCTCCTTTTCACGTATGCGCTTTCCATCACACTCCAATTGGTGCTTACTTTACTCAATAAGAGCGATTTTGTCAAGGGGAAAGCTTGAGAACAGGACAAAAAAAGCCCGAAACTTTGGTTTCGGGCTTTATGGCCGGCTATTATAGGGCCTTGGGCTTTATTTTTTGCAATTTTTTCTTTTTATTCCAGGGGCCAATCGTCGGTACGGAATGAAGATGCCGGTAAACCCTCTGCGTTAAAGAGGTTAGGTTGCACCCAGTTGCTGAAGGCATACCGGACGGCCACAGGGTTAGGAACCTGGCTGCTTGACACGACAATGGTTTTTCCATCGATCTCGGCCTTGGCAGGGACAAATTTTTTGTCCATTCCAGCGATTTCAAAGGCGATCAGAGGGCCTCCCCTTGCGATAAGGCCGGAGCCGACATAGTCGAATGAAAGGCGAATCGTGTCGCGCTGGACCTTCATGGATTTGTACACCGGGCCTGAATAGACGGTATTTTTGTGCCCATAATTTTTCGCTAACGCCCACAGCGCCAAGCGGTTGCCGACATCAATCTTGTTTTTGGGATGAATATCGTTTTCTTCGCCAATATCCATCGTAACGGCCATTCCGACATTCGGCAAGGCTTTAAGCGTCAGCATCTGGGCCTCCCGGAGGTAGCCGGAAAGGGGATGATTGTTATTGCCGTAGCTGTACGGTGCGATTTGGACATAATAGAACGGGAAATCGCCTTGTCCCCAGTGTTTACGCCAGTCTTTAATCATAGCCGGGAACAGGGTACGATACTGCATCCAGCGGTCACGATTGGACTCGCCCTGATACCAGATGGCTCCGGCGATACGGAAGGGAATAATGGGACAGAGCATCGCATTGTAAAGTACAGAGGGGGTGTTCTGGTTCATCGTTCTGTCACTAAACGATTGCGGTGCCGGGGGGACTGCGCCGGTATGGCTGACCTTGTACTTCCAGGTTTTGGCAACAGTCGCACAGGTCTTTATATCCGCGCCGGGCGGGCCAATCCGCATATCGTCTTCTTCGCCGTTAAAGCCACCTTCGATGCCTGTATCGACGATCCGCACTGCGATTATGTTGGGACCTACGCGGAGTGCAGACTTGGGGACACGATAGGTTCGGGGGACATTATAGCCGAAGGTTGTTCCTATTTTGACGCCGTTGACCCATACGGTATCGATGTCGTCGATAGGGCCTAAATGGAGTTCCAGGTCGCCGCGTGCCCAGGACGGGGGCAGATTGGTGACCCGGCGGAACCATACGATGCCATCAACCTCGGCAAGGTCGGTGCCGGACCATCTGGCGGGCTGTTCCATGGTCTTCCAATCGGCCTCCTCAATCGCTTCGGCAAACCAGCCTTGCTGTGTGCCGGGATCGATATCGGCCATTTTTTTCTCCCATTCGGAAGCCTCTTTGGCCAATTGTTCTTTTATTGCTTCTGCGGCCTGGTCAGGATTGGCCAAACGGTCCAGAGCGGCATCGAAACCGCCGTGAGCGCGAAGCGCCTCGGCACAAGCCCAGGATTCAGCAGGTGTGCCGCCCCAGCTCGTATTAATCAGGCCGATGGGGACATTGAGTTTTTGGTGAAGCTGACGGCCAAAGTAGTAGCCTACGGCGGAAAACCGTTTGGCTGTTTCGGGGGTGCAGATACGCCATTGGCTCTTGCAGTCCGACAGCGGGACAGCACTGAAGACGCGGGGCACATTGAACAGCCGGATTTGGGGATAGTCAGCTTCGGCGATGGCCTGACGATGCTCATCGGTGTTGAGCATTTCGAGCGTATATTCCATATTCGACTGGCCGGAGCAGACCCAGACTTCGCCGATGAGGACGTCTTTGAGAACGATCTCATTGCTGCCTTTGACAGAGAGGGTATGCGGGCCGCCGGCTTTGGGGGTATTGACGCGGACGCTCCATTTGCCGTCTTTATCAGCGGTCGCTGTGGCGCCGAAGAGCCATTGCCACGATCCTTTGACGGTAATCTTTTCACCGGGTTGAGCCCATCCCCAAACGGTAACCGCCGTGCGCTGCTGAAGCACCATTTCGTCGGTAAAAATCGCCGGGAGCCTGACATCGGCTGAGACTGTCAGCACTGTCAGACAGAGGGAGAGTGTACATGCGAGAAACCATTGCGTTGTCTTCATGACTGTTGACTCCTTAACATCGTAATAACATTGTCTTTGACTACTCCGCTACAAAGGCGGCATTTTACCGCAATGCTACAGTGAGAGCAAGAGGCAGACGAAAACCCCCAAAAAAAGGGGTGAGAGGGTCAAAAACCGGAGGGAGACGGGTTGAGGGGCCAAAAGACGATATCGTCAAAGCCTTTTATGGAATCGTTTTGGCCTTTGTCGTCAATCCCGTTGGGGCCTTTGCTATAGAGGTAAAAACCGTTTCCGGTTTTGCCATAGACAAATTCGGTACCGCTGACGGGGTCTATGATGACCTCGACACCGACCGGCATTTGAATTTGCGAGAGAGACTCCGGCCACGATGTATGTTCCAGCCAGTATCGCTTGAGTTGAACCATAATCGATGTTACCCGCATCAGGGCCATATGATTTTTGTACTGGCCGTCCAGTGCCGCATAGAAACTGGTTTGATGACGAGCCAGCCAATCGACGGCGCTGGCCGGATTGAGTCCCAGCCGCCAGATGTATTGAATCGGAAAAACCGGAGCCGGGGTTCCGCGGCGGGCCAGCTCGGAATATTTGTCAAAGCGCCGATCAATCAGGCTGCCGGAGCTTTGTGGGGAAATCGGGATACTCAGCCACAGCGCCAGAACCGTGGCGCGAGAAATGGTTTGATACTGTAAAATGGCAGGGATCGAATAGCCCATGCCTTCACCAACCGATGCAATCGCATTGCGGCTGATGCGGGCACGACCATTGTCATCGACCTGATAGAGTAATGCGGCGATATTCTTGGCGATGAGCTTTTCCTGAGCAAGAACACCTTCCCAGGCGCCGGGCCAATCGGGATCGACCGTATGGAGGGCATTCTGGATACGGTCCAGATCGTCGGGCTTTTCGGCAAAGTCCAGGGCGTGACGCTTGAGTGATCTGGCGGCCACCAATTCAAGGAAGAAACCGCCGGCCTGATCGAACAGCGATTGCTGCTGGTAGAGGTGGCGGGCCATTCCGAGTACGGCCAGTTCTTTTTGCAGAGCTTCTTCGTATCGTCCCTGACGGATGTCGGCATTGGCTGAGCGTATCAGCAGGCGTCCCCAGCCTTTGAGCTGGTTGATGCGCCGCTGCTGGATACGGAGCGACATTAAATCGTAAGCGACCGGGAAACGGCACTGCTCCAGCGCTGCCGCTTCAATCAGCACCGGAATCGCCGGTTCAAACGGCTCCAGAATTATCTTCAATTCGGGATAGTCTTCCGGACTCCACGGATTGGTAAACGTTTGCCGTTCGCCCTCAAAGTCGCGCTGGGCCAGATCGAAGATGGTCTCATCATAACGGGAGAGTACCCGGTCATAGAGGGAGGCGGCATTGGGGCTTCCGTCGATGCGTCGATTCTGCACGACATGGGCCAGATCGCTGTCAAAGCGATAGGTGCGCCAGCGTCCGCTGTCCTGGCGGGGCAGATAGAGCCAGGCCGCAACTCCGATCACCATCATTGTCAATATTGCCCAGCACCAGGGCTGGAAGCGCAGGGGAACAAAAATGCCAACCACCGGGATCACTGCGATGCAAGCCAGAATTTTCCACGGTAAAGCAAAAAATACCCCGATGCAAAACAGCAACCCGAATACGATGATCGCCAGCCATCGCAGACCCCACAGTATCCATCGCCAGCATAGATAAATACGGCTGCCGATATGCTTAGGAGGGTGTAAATTTTTTGGCGGGCCGGGAAGCATTTTATTCCATACGAACCTTGACAACGATTTTTCTGACTGCCGTCGGAGATTCCACTGCACGGCACGGCATATGCGGTTCATTGGGCCAGAAGATCACAAACATCCCCGGCTTGAGAACCAGTTTGCTCATGCCGGGGGCGTACTTATAGAATGCGATATCTTTTTGGCTGTCGTAGGGCTGATCGACTTGCAAACCTTCAAGGGGAGAAAAACCGATGCATTCGGTGCCGGAAACGATATACTGGATGTCGAGATATTTTTGATGGATTTCGGGGCGGCCTTCTTCAAACGGCTTGGTCTGATATTCATCGACCGAGAAAAAAATGTCCTGTCCCTGGACTTCATGTTTGCCGAGCGGGGCATTGAGAACACTTTCTTCGTTGAGCAGGGCAAGCCCCTGAGTAATCCGCCTGGTAAATTGTCCGTACATTTGAGCACTACTGATCTGGTCGAGAATCATATTGGGGTCCTTTTGAATAGAGGTGTCGCTGGATTTTGAGGTGGGATTTTTGGTTTCACCGGGCTGCCATGACAAGAGAATCTGTTTATAGCCGCCCTCGCCGGGAACACCGATTACGTTCGGTTGGGATGTTTTACAAAATGGTATGGAGGCACGATGGAATTTCTTTCTATCGGCATTGTCGTTGGTCAGCTCAAAACGAATCACATAATTGCCATCCGGCACGAGCTTTCCTGAGGCATCCGTACCATCCCATGTGCTGGTATAGACCCCATACGCCGTCTGTGTGGCGCCGGTGCGAGCATGAATGTCTTTGGCTCGGTCGGCAGCGGCGGCAGCCCACAGGGCAAGATGTTTGGCACGCTTATTGGCCCAGAGGTTGAGCGTCTTGACGAATTTACCGTCGGCATTTTCAATCCAGACCACGTGGATATTCTTGTTGGCGTACTTGCCGCCGGCGGGAGCGGTGGTTTCAAAGCTGACAGTCAGTTTGCCGGGAGTTTGCATCTGCTTCGGAGGTGCATCCTGTGCCGACATTGTGAGCGGCAACAATGCTGAAACCAATAGAAAACAGCCCAAGATCACTTTATTCATTTTCAGCTCCAACCATTTCTACTGTATAAAGAGAGCCTGCGCACCGAGTACAGAGGCCGCATTCTGATCTGTTAATTTGTTCGAGTAGCATAGATATCCTCTTGTCATCTCCGCGCAGGCGGAAATCCAGACTCAGTAACCATTACACCCGTTACCTTTCTCGTTTTCCACAAACAAAATCGATTGAACAAGCATAGACGGTATTGCTTGGTATAACAGCACCAAAGGACAAAAGCATACCCACGCAATAAATGTCAGAATCTCACATTTGAGTTCAAGGATTCGGGGTCGGATCGTTCGCCGGTTTAATTTTTGCGGAAACGGCTCTTTTTTGAAAGAGGGCGTTTTTCGTCGAAAGGTCAATAACTGCTGAATGTTCTTGTATGGATAGCAAAAATTCCAAGGGATACCTTCTCGTCTTCTGATTTCATCGGAACTTTGAGACTTGAAGATCAAATAGGAGAATAGCCACAGTACAGCATGAATAATAACAGCCAAAACCCAGTTTACGCTGAAGATATAAATACAGACCGCCACTGCAAACAAGATCATAGCAAACCATTGCGTATAATGCCAATGCCTTCTTTTGGTGATTTTAATTTCGGCATCCGTATGTAAGAGCAATAAGATTCGTTGAAAGTAATCCCACAGTTCTTTAGAGGCGACTATTTTGTGATCTTTACAGTCATCATAGTAGCACCAAAGCTCCAAACGAAGATGAACAACGGTGGCATCTTGGCTATTATCCAAAGTCGAAAGTTTGTCATCAAATTCAAACGCCGTGATATTATCATGAAGATATTCATTGATAATCGAGACCAGCTTGTCTCGGTCTTCACGAATAACCATTTTAATACCTCCACATCATTATTCTGTCACCAACCCTGTCATTCCCGCGCAGGCGGGAATCCAGACTCAGCAATCATACTGCCTGTTCCTATCCCAAAATCCCTTCCGCCAAATCCGTCCATTCCGGATTATATTCTTCAATCAACCGAATCTTCCAATCGCGATTCCATTTTTTGATTCTTTTTTCACGAGCAATTGCCGAGAGAATACTGCTATACCGCTCGAAGTAAACCAGTTTATGTACATGATATTTTCGTGTAAAGCCGTCTTTTACATCGCACTTGTGTTCGCACACCCGTCGTTTGAGGTTATTGGTCACGCCGGTATAGAGAACGCCGTCTTTCTGGCTGGCAAGCATATAGACGTAATAACAGTTGTCTCTCACACGCTCTGCTTCCTCGTTCAGTCTGGATTCCCGCCTGCGCGGGAATGACAGATTGGATACGGTCATTGCACGGCGGGCACGGTCTACCCTACGTCAATTACATCGCCAGTTGCCGATACTGACGGCCCAAATCATAACACATCATTTGGTGTTGATCTCCTGCGTTAAAATCACCTCGATTTTATTGGCTCTCGGTACGTCAAAACAGGTTCCCGCATACCCTTCCTTGCTGATAGAAATCCAATGTGTTCCCTGGACATTGGAAGGAACAAAAGCAATGCCCTCCTTGTTGGTCAAATTTGGCCCTATTGTCATAGAAAGAGAAGTTGCATACACCTCAGCATTTTGAATCGGGAACCCTTTTTCATCTTTTACAATAATATATTTGCCCGAACAACCAGCAAAAGCGAAAACACAAAACAAACAAGTACTATATCTGATTAGATGTTTTGTTTTTCCATTTCGCATTGTACGCCTACATATCCAGCTTATCGCGCAGGAAATTTTTGACCTGGTCGAGGGCGATGCGGGTCTGGACCATACTATCACGCTCGCGCAGGGTGACGGTTCCGTCTTCTTTGGTCTGGCCGTCGATGGTCAGGCAGTACGGCGTGCCGGCTTCGTCCTGTCGACGGTAGCGGCGGCCTACAGCGCCTTTTTCATCATAGAAGCAGTTGAAATACTTCTTGAGGTCGTTGTAGAGGTTCATACCGATCTCCGGGAGGCCGTCTTTTTTGACCAGCGGGAAGATAGCCGCCTTGACGGGGGCCAGGTGCGGATGAAAACGCAGGACATTACGCGTTTCGCCGTTGACCTCGTCTTCGTCATAGGCATCGACCAGAAACGCCAGCGTACTGCGGTCGATACCGGCGGACGGCTCAATCACATACGCCACATAGCGATCCCGCGTTTCCTCTTCAAAGTAGGCCAGCGGACCTTTGATATAGTCGGGGTCTTCGTCGCGAAGAGTAATTTTGCTCAGATCGCCCTTCTGCTCGAACCAGTCGTTCATTGTGCGCATCCCCCGCTGATGCTGGCGCAGGTCGTAGTCGGTACGGTTGGCGATTCCTTCCAGCTCCTGCCAGTCGCCGGAGCCGAAGGGGAATTTGTATTCGACATCGACGCAGGCCTTGGCATAGTGGGCCAGTTCGTCGGGGTCGTGGTCGCGGAAGCGGAGATTTTCTTTTTTGATGCCCAGATTCAGGTACCAGTTGAACCGCTGCTGTTTCCAGTGGTTGTACCAGTCGTCGTCGGTGCCGGGCTTGCAGAAGAATTCCAATTCGGCCTGTTCAAACTCGCGTGTGCGGAAGATGAAGGCCTTGGTGGTGACTTCGTTGCGGAAGGACTTGCCGATCTGGGCGATGCCGAAGGGAATCTTGACGCGCGAGGAATCCAGCACGTTACGGAAGTTGGCAAAGATGCCCTGTGCGGTTTCCGGCCTCAGGAAGAGGGTCATTGTGTCGTCGGCATTGGCGCCCATTTGTGTTTCGAACATCAGGCGGAAGGCCATCGGTTTATTAAATTGGCCGACGGCGCCGCAGGACGGGCAGACCTTGTTGGCCAGGTGGAAATCCTTGCCCGCCTCGACATCAATATTGACATGCTCGGTATGCTCCTGGGTATGATTGCCGTCTTTTTCCTTCAGATGGTCGACCCGTGTGCGTGTGTTGCACTTTTTGCAAACGGTCACCAGGTCGGCAAATTTGTCGGCGTGGCCGGAAGCCTTCCAGACCATCGGGTGCATCAGGATTGAGCAGTCCAAGCCGACAACATCATCGCGCATCTGAACGACAGCCTTCCACCAGGCATTACGGACATTGCGTTTGAGTTCGGAGCCAAGCGGGCCGTAATCATAGCAGGAGGCCAGTCCGCCGTAAATTTCGCTTGATTGAAAGATGAATCCGCGCCGCTTGCACAGCGAAACGATATCGTCCAGCTTGGTCAATTTTGCCATAACCACTTCCCATCGCTAAAGTTAGAGTTTCTTGACGCCATATCATAAAGGATACTATTGTAGCCGATTTCCGGAAAAATTCAACTGAAAGTCTGCTTGAAAGCGGCCCTTTTCCGTCACCCCCTATAAACAAGGGCTGCGTTCGGGACCTCCAAACGCAACCCTTGTACTGTAGCTTAGCAATCAGGATTTTAAAACTGTTTTGTTAGTTGCAGGCTTCAAAAATATTGGAGCAGGCCAGCCAGTCGCCGGCGAACTCGACAAAATCATACAGATCCACCTTGCAATCGGATACCCCGGGTTGCTCACCGGAGATATCACCGGCATAGTAGAAGCTGCCCGCTTCAATCGAGGCCGTGCAGGAATTGCTGTTGACATGGACTGTGACGGTATCCGAGCGCGTCCACAGGCCGTCATAAACATCCAGCCGGAATTCATAGGGTGCGGCCGTTCCGGCTTCGGTGGTGTTGCCCAATACGGTCATTGTCACCGTGGTCACAGCCGCATCCGGCGTGTCCAGTGTTACGGCAGGCCCTGCAATCTGCGTCCAGTGATAAGTCAGCGGGGCATCCTTTCCATCGTCAACAGAACCCGTCCCGTCCAGTGTTACAACGACGCTGTTTGGAGCCAGCCATACATACTGATCTTCGCCGGCATCGGCGGTCGGCGGTGCATTGTCCGTTGCTGAAAATGTCCAGAAAGGTCCGGGATAGTTTGGATCACCGCCTTCTTCGACACCGCTGAATCCATCTACCACCCACGTATAGCGTTTGCCGTTTTCCAGAGTCGGCATTGGTACACTTGAGTGATTCGAAGGAGCGGCAATGGTGTCCAACAAGGCCAGCTTTTCTTTGTAATTGGCAGAGGTAATAATGGTGTTGGGATCGAGAATATTGGGTTCGGGTGTTTGGCCGAACCAGACTTCCACCTTGTCCAGACCGGGGACAGCATTATCCCACGCCAATTCGGTATCAGTCCCGATAATCGCGATGCCGCCGTCGGCGGGCAAGGGATTCTGCGGGATATACCCGAGTTCAACTTCGATATAATCCCAATCGTCCCATCCCCAGACGGCGACGATTGAGATGGTATTTAGGCCTTCTTTCAGGTCTACCGTCATCGGGGTGTTGACCAAAGCTTCATTCCAGGCCGGCGCCCAGCGGCTCCATATCTGCCAGTTGCCATCATCCTGGCCGTACAGCTCGACGGTACTGAACAGGTCTGCGATGAGCTGCTCGTCTGACCAGCCATTATTTTGGGCGACGACCGCTTCAGCCGGCGTCCATGTGATATTTCCGGCAAACTGCTGCTCCATGACGAGCACATCATTGACAAAGATGTTTTCGTAGCGTTCTTTGTCAAAGGCATTCTGGCCGTACCGCATATTGTAAGTGCCTGCGCGGGGGGCATTGACAGTCACCACAATCTGGCCATTCTTGGCATTATCGACCTTCTGGATAGAGACGTATTTGCCTTGGGAACAATCCTCATCCTCATTAATAAACGTCGTATCAATCAAGGTTGCATCTTCGCATTCATACCGGACCCAGGGTGAGGGCGCTTCGGGCTGCCACAACTGCACATTGTCAAAGTAAAATGCGCCTGTGCCGTCTCCGCCCTGCAAGGTGATAATTATCTGGAACCAGGTTGCGCCCGTGATGTCATAGCTGGAAACATCTACACTGAAGGTTTTGGCAGCATCCGAAGCCCATGCCCCCCAATCCAATGGGGCTGCACCGCTGCCGTTTCGCCACTCCGCTGTCGCGTTTGTGAACTCCATCCAACCACTGGAACCATTGCTGTTAAGGGCAACTTTGTCGGCCACTTTTGTCCAGGGAGAAGAAGGCCATTCGGACTGGATCATTGTCAGGTCAAATTTGAGCGTTGTATTGGCCAGACTTGCCGGTATGGTCGGCGCATTTAATTGCAGACACCAATAGCCGCCAGTGGTGGTTACAGCCAAACTCGATTCGCCCAGCGTGACCGTGCCGGGGGTTTGGCTATTGGCAAGAACAGGGGAATCATCCCATGCGGGTACCCAGCCGTCCAAACTGGTGCCTTCAAAGTCACCAATCACAACGGCAGGGACATTCATGCTTATTGCTAAAAATAAAAGAAATGACAGAACTACTGCAAGATGTTTCATACCGCTCTCCTTTCGTCAATCAGAACAAAAAAGTTTATATGAAGACACTTACTCTCCGGACTGATTAAGGTAACACCCTCTTCGCTGTAATTCTCGTATGCGTCCTATATTATCTGAATTTTTCCCCATAAAGTCAATAAAAATTATGAAAAATAACCTATGGACAAACATTTGTGTAAGTCTTTTAGGGCCGGTTTTCCCGATGGATTTTTCCGCCTAAAAAAAGCAAGTTTCCCTCCGATAAAGATAACTGATTATGCCGTCGAGATTTGCCTCTGTGTGTATTGTCCGGCCACTTTGAACTTCAACCCTGTCTGCACCGTTATCTTTTCTTTGTAAAAAACAGAAAAAAAACAAAGGGCCATTTGCGTAACCCTTTGTCTAATGCTTCATCCGTCCGCTATTGAATAAATTTCAGACGCTCAGATTCAGCCAGTTGATCCCCATTTTACGGAGGGCATAGCCGTATTCTCTGAGGTAATTGCCATAGCAGGCATTCCAGTGGAAACCGCGGGTTTGCTCATTGAGCGTATCGACATTGCCGCTGATCTGAACATCGATCTGGGTGCGGCAGATATCCAGGAAGGGATTGTCAATGATTTCACCCTCAAAACCAAGATGCTGTTTGTTGTCAAAATCCGGATCGACCACGGTGATCTTTTGTCCCAGTTTCATTTCAACCTTGGGTGCAGCCCCATAATCCGACTCAAAATGCGTCAAGATTTTCACCGGCTCAAGGTGTTCTGCATCCATCTTTCGCGGGCCGGTGCAATGGGCCAGTGTGACGACGCCATCGTGAGGGTATGTGGGATCATTCAAAAATATCGGCCTGGATGAAATATAATGGAGCAGTAATCCCGAGGGAATCGCCACAAAATCCGACTCGCAGTAGGCCGAAAAGTTTGCGTCATTAAGCAGACTCAGCGGCATACACGCCGTGGTTTCCGATGCTCCCATAATGGTTCCCATGCAGTTATTGACCGTGATCGCATCGGTTCCGGCCTGCCGCATCAATTCCTTAAACACGCCGGTCAGCAGAAATGAGCGTCCGAGAAATTCGGGGTTGGTATCGATCGTCACACCGTTCTGCTTGAGCAGGCCGGCGGCCTCATTGTTATAGCGTTTGACCAGCGCCGAGTCCTGACGGGCTTTGTCAATCATCATTTGCAGTGCGGGATACTCAACAGACTGAAGGTCCATCTTCCACACGTTTTTTGCCAGCTCGGGGGCTTTTTGTCCTCCATCACCCCAGCCTGAGGCCCCGCCGATACAAACCACTTTCTTGCCGAGTGTATTTTTCAGGCCGTAGAGCGCCCGCATCCGCCACAGCATTTCTTCCGGACTGTCAACAACCACATCCTGATGGTCCATTCCCCGCTGGCCGAACTGATCGACGGTCTTTCGCAGGTAGCGATTGTGCGCGATCTCGTACCACAAATAGACCGGCCCGGATTTATGCCGGACAAACATTATCGTCCATTTGGCCGGATTTGTCAGCGTCTCCAGCACATCTAACCAGGATGTCGCGGCATAGAGTAAAAGAAGATCGTGATCCCCGCGGGCAACCTCCGCGGCTTTGTTTTTGTCATTGAGGGTAATGAGCGGGCGTATCTCCACACCAAATTCAGCTTTGGCAGTAAGGGCATCCAATTCTTTCCGGATGCGCTGCTGCTCATCTGTGATATCCTGTTGAGTATGGAATCCGCCCCAACTGCGCCACGACGTCTTTTCCTGCCGCTGAGAAAGACCCGCCGTCAAAACAGGCTGAACGACTAATTTGCGGCCGGTCAGCGGCAGATACTCTTCATCGCCCATCGCCCGGGCCATGGAATTCAGGGCCGTCCCTCCTATGGCGGCCGCAGCCAACCCCATTCCCGCAACCCCCATAAAATCCCGCCGATTCAACAGATGACAATTTTTCGATGTACAGCAGGAGCAGCTATGCCCCGCACAATGAGAGTGTTGATGTGCCATGTCCGAACCCTCGCAATCTTCAATGGTTTACGGATTATCTAAACATGCGGGCAACACACCCGCACTCAATGAATCCTTATACACTCCAGTTTGCAATGAAATACATTCAGAGCAGCAAAGAACAAAAAAAGGGCCGGTTTTTTCCGGCCCCTATCAAACACTAAAAAATTTACCGATCAAACACCATTTTGACCTCAATTCCAAGCGTAGATTGAAATTGTGTTTCTGATCTCATTGTGCGTCATTTCTCGGTCAGTCTTAACGACTGTCCATCAATCTGTCTGACTTACCACGATACGGCTTTTCGGTCACCGCGCTTGCCGAGAATCTTTTCTTCCTGCCAGAATCGCAGGCCGCTGGTCAAATCGGTCAGTTGAAGCTGGAAATAATATTCAATCTGCTGAGTATTTTTATCATAGGCGATGTTGCGCTGGAGGATTTTACCGGCCATACTCAGATCGGGAGCGATAAGCTGACCCTTGGCCGGAAGCGTCTGCTGGTTGAATTCTTCGGAAGCGGCAGAATTGCGAATTTCACGCATTTCCCCAATCATCGTGTCGGTAGCGCCTTTGCCGCCAACCGCCGAAGTCATCACCACCTGGCCGCTGTTCATCATTTCCTGTTCGATCTTAGCCATCAATTGATCGGTATCAATACGCTGCATCGTATCATTGATGATACGTCCGGTAGTCACCACATAGCGTCCCCCATCGGGTTTACGTAGAACTCCGGAACGCAGGAGCGATTCAATCATCGCGGTAGCCGCCTGGTCAAAATCACGATAGTCCAGCGCCATCACGGGTTTGCCTTCGTCATTGACGGTGTCGATATTCACGGTAGGCTGCTGACAACCAGCCAATACTGCTACGGTCAGGCAGGCAGCAATCAATTGTATCTTCATTTTTTTTATCTCCTATTCTAAAAATAATTGCAGGTTTAGTTGGATGTACGGGTGTTCATACGGAAATCGACCGCTTCCACACGCGGAGCAATCGAGCGAATGGTAAAGACGGACTTAGGCTGAACCGAGACCGGCTGCCAAACAGCGGTTTTTGCGGGAATGACCATGCCGTCAGCATCGAGCCATTCGACCAGATAATCGAATCGGCGGATGCTGTGGGAACGATTATAGCCGCGTACCTGGATTTCTTTAAATCCCTGAGGGGTGCGGCGAACCGTTGTTTCCTGTACCTCGATCCCTTCGCCCAAGAGGGCACTGAAGGCCTGTCCGATGGGACGAATGATGACGTTACTGCCGAGGGTATCACTGCCGACCGAATCGGCGACATTGACTCGCGGGTCCGAGGAAGGCTTATTGCAGCCGCCTGCAAACAGCACCGCTGTTACCAGTAGACCTACTGCCATGATTTTCATTGTCTTCTCCTGCTGAATTAAAACGTTATTAAATCAACCGTCTGTGTCGCATTCGACGACACCATTTTAACATAGACTATTGCATGGGTGCAACGAGGAAGTTGCACCGTAGCCTCCGGCCTGGTCCCGGAAGAAATCACAAGCTGTCCATCCTCCGGACGGGGGATGCGGGCAATCTGAAAATTCTTCGGCAGAGCCGACCAAATCCGCACATCCGCTGCTGTTGTTGCAAAGTTGTACAGGGCCACCAGAATCGCCGCGGTCGAGGCATTGTTTTCCTCAAGAGCATATTGGGCTGCGGCTTTGGCAGTGGCGGCAATAATCGCTCGCAGCAGAATCCCGTCAAAATCCTTCCTGAATTCCGTCTGAATGACGCGATCCATATCCGCCAACATCTCGGTTGTATAGGATTGGCCATTGCTTCGGATATCCAGTGAGGACGTCGCCGCAGGACGGAATACCAATTGCGGCAGAGCGATGCCGAAATACCGTACTTTATCCGTGGCAATAAACAACGGAAGGTCAATGCGAACTTCATCTTTGACCGGACCTAATCCATTTTCAAAGAAGACCCACACGGTCGGATTCAGTGTTGTATTCTGATTTAAGGCCTCTTCGACGGCGGCAAAATCTTGCAGTACGGTCTGGTTGCCGGGCAACATTCCCGCACTTTCTTTCAGTAAGTCAGACGATTTGGGATAATCGTTTGTTGCTGCAAAAAAGACGCCTGCCAAATAGGTTGAAAAGGGATTTATGAAGTCCGGATATGCTTCAAAGTTAAACATTGAAGGATAGGTGTGCTCCAATTTTGACCGTAAATCCTTGTTTTCAATACTATCTTGGGCCATTTTAGTGCTTTGGTTTTTATTCAGCTCGCTTTGAACCGCCTGAATCTGGCTGTTAAAATCTTCTTTGGCCCGACGCTGGCGATCCAAGGCACGATTGAATTCCACGCGCGCCAGTTCGTAATTGCCCAACTGCATAAAATTCAACGCTTTGTAGGTATTGACCATAATTCCATCATAAATGCTTCCTGTATAAGGAATTACATTATCATTAACGGCCGCTGCGGCAATGGAGCGGGCCATTTCGGCATTTTGGGTGGCAAAGTATTGAAGCATCTGTTCGGACTTGTCAAACCACTGGTTGCTTTCGACATATCGTCCCTGTATGCGTTCGGCAACCCCCAATTGAAGCGACCAGAGCAGGTCTTCGCCTCGCGGAGTATCCCCTTTGCTGATTTTTTGAGCCGCGAAGGCGGTTGCCGGCTGGAACTGCCCTTTTTCAAATTGACGATTAAATACAGCCAGATTATCTCTTGGCGTATTGCACCCCCCCACTCCAATGACTATACAGAGTGCCACAAGAAACCAACGGTATTTGTGTATTCGCTCCACGTCTGAGTATCTCTATCAGTTTATACAATAAAAGACGATTATAATTGACGAAAAATGGCTGTAAAGACTGCTCTTTTTTTTCCGAATATCTAAATAAGGTTGACAGGCACTGCCGATCTATGATACAGTAGCAATTTAAATCAACGCGGCTGTGGGAAATGCAAGCAGGCGTTGACCTGAAACACGACAATTAAAGAGTGTGGTTTTGGTTCTGCGGTAAGGGACTTGAACCCGGTCAGGCAGGTTTATTCGCTCGGAGCGGATAAGCGGGCCGGCCGGAAAATACCTACTACCCCGCGGAAACTGGAATAACAAAATGTTTATCAGGACCGGAGACAATTTATGGCATCGTTATTTTCCTCGAAAGGCGTGTGCGCGCCTAACCCCCATCCCCTTCTCGGCAGTCAGGTCATTGTTCATACTTTGCTTGAGCAGGGTGTGGAAGTGGTTTTTGGTTATCTTGGCGCAGGGGTTATGCCTTTGTTTGATCAATTCTGGAAATTGCAGGATCAAACAACACGCCTTTGTCAGAATAAATGTAACTTGAAACAGGAGAATCAGATGAGTAAGACACAGACAGACAACGGCTTTGTGCATAAACCCGGCAGCCAGGTAATGGTGGATATGCTGCTGGAACAGGGCGTCGATACCATGTTCGGCTATTTGGGCGGTGTGGTGCTGCCGTTTTTTGACAAGCTGTATGACGCTCCCATCAAATTTATCATCCCGCGGCACGAACAGGGCGGCTGTCATATGGCCGACGCTTATGCACGGGCGACAGGCAAAGTCGGAGTGGTGGTTGCCACATCCGGGCCGGGCGCGACAAACCTGACGACAGGGTTGGCCACGGCAATGATGGATTCGATACCGCTGGTGGCGATTACGGGTCAGGTCCGTACCGACCTGATCGGCAATGACGCCTTTCAGGAAGCGGATACCACAGGCATTACCCGGCCGATCACCAAGCACAATGTGATCGTCAAAGACCCCAATCAATTGGCCCAGTCCATCCGCGAGGCATTTTATATCGCTCAGACGGGGCGTCCGGGTCCGGTGCTGGTGGATATTCCGGTGGATATTCAAATCGCGCAGTGTCCCATCCCGCCTAAAGGTGAGATCGAACTGGCCGGGTACAAGGTTCGCCCGCAAGGCCATGGCCGCCAAATCAGCATGGCCGCTCAGGCAATTAACGAATCCAAAAAACCGGTATTGTATGTCGGCGGCGGTGTTATCATTTCCGGCGCCGCAGAGGTTCTCCGTAAAGTCGCCCAGAAAGCCAACATTCCGGTAACGATGACCCTGATGGGTTTGGGATCGTATGACCAGACCCTTCCGGAATCGCTGGATATGCTTGGAATGCACGGCTCGGCTTATGCCAATTTCGCGGTGCAGGAGTGCGATCTGCTGATTTCCATCGGGGCACGATTTGACGACCGCGTCACGGGCAAGCTTAAAACATTTGCGCCGCACGCCAAGATCGTTCACGTGGATATGGACCCGGCCAGCATTTCCAAGAATGTAGCCGTGGATATTCCTGTCGTCGGCGATGCCCGGATGGTGCTGGAAGCGATGCTTGAGGAAGTGGAGTATCGTCCGCGCAAGGAGTGGTTTGAACAGATCGCTTCGTGGAAGACCAAACACCCCTTCCGCTATGACCGCAAAGCGGCGGTGATCAAGCCGCAATACATCATCGAGGAACTGTACCGCCAGACCAAGGACAACGCCATTATCTGTACCGGTGTAGGCCAGCATCAGATGTGGTCGGCCCAGTTCTACAAATACAGTCGTCCGCGTCAGTTCATCACCTCCGGCGGATTGGGTACGATGGGCTTTGGCCTGCCAGCCGCTATCGGCGCCCAACTTGCCTGTCCGGACAAAGTGGTTATCGACATCGACGGCGACAGCAGTTTCAATATGACGCTGACGGAGCTTTCGACCGCAGTGATGTATGAACTGCCGATCAAAGTCTGTCTGATCAACAACGGCTTTATGGGCATGGTACGTCAGTGGCAGGAGTTGTTCTACGGCCGCCGGTATTCCCAAAGCTCGCTGCTGAATCCGGACTTTGCCAATCTGGCACGGGCCTTTGGGGCTGTCGGCCTGACCGTAGACAAGAAAGAACAGGTGCCCGCAGCGATTGAGCAGATGCTCAAGGAAACCCGCCCCATCGTGGTCGATTTCCGTGTGGACCCGGAAGAGAACGTTTGGCCGATGGTTCCGACCGGCAAGAGTCTGCATGAAATGGATGGACTGGATATCTTTGAAATGGCGTAATCCAACGTAGACTGGAGATTGATATGAAGCATATACTGAGTGCATTAGTGTTGAATAAGCCGGGCGTTTTGGCGCATGTTGCGGGAATGTTTGCGGCACGGGCGTTTAATATCGATTCGCTGGCGGTGGGTCGTACCGATGACCCGACGTTGAGCCGAATGACCATTGTTGTCGTCGGGGACGACAAGGTCGTAGAGCAAGTGCGCAAGCAGCTTGCCAAAATTGTATCAATTGTCAAGGTTCAGGATTACGCCGGCCAGGACGTAGTCGCCCGCGATTTGATGCTGATCAGCGTGTCGTGTCCGCCGGATAAACGCCCGGAAATGATGGCATTGATTGAGATGTTTAACGGAAAAGTTGTGGACATTGCCCAAAAAATCGTTATGGTAGAGATTGCCGGCCCGGAAAGTAAGATTGAGGCATTTATCGATGCCTGCCGACCTTACGGCATCAAAAGCATGGTCCGCACAGGTACGGTGGCAATGGCTCGCCAGAACCGGTCAAAATCTGAGGAATAAGTGGAACTTTTTTTTAACGGAGAGTAAGCAATATGGCAACAATGTATTATGAACAGGACGCCCCGATCGACGGACTGAAGGGCAAGAAGGTCTGCGTAATCGGTTACGGCAGTCAGGGACATGCTCACAGTCAGAACCTGCGCGACAGCGGCATCGAGGTCTCGATTGCCGAATTGGAAGGGACTGATAATTTTAAGCTGGCTCAGGAACATGGATTTGCTCCCACGACCATCGACAAGGCGATGAACGGTGCGTCGTTGATCATTATCACCCTGCCGGACGAGCTGCAGGGCAAGATATATGAATCCAGCATCAAGCCCAATCTCAAGGCCGGCCAGACGCTTGGCTTTTGCCACGGCTTTAACATTCATTTCGGGTATATCAAGCCCATCCCGGGCGTCAGTGTTGTCATGATCGCCCCGAAAGGCCCCGGCCACCTGGTGCGCAGCGAATACGAAAAAGGCGGCGGCGTTCCCTGTCTGATCGCGGTGCATACCGACGGCGACGGCAATGCCAAGAAAGTCGCACTGGCCTGGGCGAATGGTATCGGCGGCGCCCGTGCAGGTATCATCGAGACGACCTTCAAAGAAGAGACCGAAACCGATTTGTTTGGCGAACAGGTGGTCTTATGCGGCGGATTGACCGCACTTATCAAGGCCGGTTTTGAAACCCTGGTTGAAGCCGGTTATCAGCCGGAAATCGCTTACTTCGAATGTATGCATGAAGTTAAACTCATCGTCGATCTGATGTATCAGGGCGGTATGAGCTATATGCGCTACAGCATTTCCAATACCGCCGAGTACGGCGACTTAAGCCGCGGTCCGCGGATCATCACCGCTCAGACCAAAGCCGAGATGAAAAAGATCCTTGGCGAAATCACTTCGGGCCAGTTTGCCAAGGAATGGGTCGCTGAATATCAGGGCGGACTGAAGAACTTCAACGCTCTGTATAACAAAGATCACGGCTGTCAGCTTGAAGTTGTCGGCCGCAAGTTGCGGAAGATGATGAAGTGGATTCATGCCAAAGAAGTGTAACACAGAATTGTCGTTTCCTTCTATTTAGGAGCTTGACCGTGAAGAAAGGGATTGCCTGTGGGATTCTTGCGTTTGCAGTATTGACGCTGGCCGGATGCGGTCTGCCGATGAATACCTATGAAAGTGTCTATGAGCGGTATTATGCAACCACGCTGGGCCTGAGTACGTCGGCGGATGTGCTGGCGCTTGTCCAGGATAAGGACAAAGAGCTGCTCAGTCAAAGCGAAAGCGTTGTGGCGGCCTGCGGCACGGAAGGCAAAAATGACCGGACGCATTGGTTTAATATGGTTGCATTCGATGAAAACAGCTCCGTTGCGGTGCGTAAGTACGGCTTTGTTCTCGAAGAAACAGCATGGGGTCCCAATCGCCAGCCGCGTCCGGGGTTGCGGTTTGATATAGAATCCATTGTGGATGCCTCGCTGCTCAGTGAGCCGTATCCGAATATCAATGCGATGAAGATCGCTGTGCTGCAAAGCCTGCGAAACCAGTTCGGCCAGGATGCTCAGAACGTTATTTTTGACAACGCAACCTTGCGTAATTCCACCATTATGGCCAATCAGGCAATTCACGGCGCCCTTAACAAACTTTTACAGTCTCCCGCCGAAGCAGCACGTCTGGGGGAGCTTGAGGGAATGGCATTTGACCATATGATGCTGGGCGAAAGCCGTATCCGGATGCTGATTGTGGATAATACGGTAAAACTTAAAATCAAGTCCGGCAAACCCTGGTTCAGCACGCCGTTTGAAAAACACCCCGACGTAATTAATATGTAACAGTTTCAGGGCCGACCTCTTACGGGTCGGCCTTTTTTTCTTATATTCATTTCTTCTTTATCTCTGTAACATGTTTTCTTTCAAGTAATTATGAACAGGACGGTGTTTTTTTGCCCTTTTTTGGGTTAATTTTTTCCCGCTTGCCGTCATATCTTCAAAACGATAAACTAATTCTCGCTTCTTTGAGCGTATGGGCCTCAATTCGGAATAAAACGCGAAACAATTGACAGTTTATCAAAACAAGCACATTTTGGAAAGGACAGTACGATGAGACACTCTCTGATCGCGACGACACTGGTTCTGGTCGGCGCATTGTGTCCGGCCGCATGGAAGCCGGTAGAAGGTAAAATTATGACCCGCTGGGCGGCGGATCTATCCCCTGAGAATGCCCTGCCGGAATATCCCCGCCCGATGATGGTGAGGGCGGACTGGATGAATCTGAACGGGATGTGGGATTACACCATTCAGGCCCGCACCGCCGCGGCTCCTGCAAACTATCAGGAACAGATTCTTGTGCCCTTCGCGGTAGAATCGGCGCTTTCCGGGGTTGGAAAAAAAGTCGGCGACGCCAATCGTTTGTGGTACCGCCGCACATTTGAAATTCCCGCCAAATGGTCCAATCAACGTGTCCTGCTGCATTTCGGTGCAGTCGATTGGGATACGGATGTATGGGTCAACGGCCACTACCTCGGCAATCACAAAGGCGGCTATACGCCGTTCTCTTTTGAAATCACCGGCGCCTTGTACGCATCCGGTCCGCAGGAAATCGTCGTTGCCGTCTGGGATCCCACCGACCGGGGCACTCAGCCGCGCGGCAAGCAGGTCTTTAATCCCAACGGTATCTGGTATACCGCTGTGACCGGCATCTGGCAGACCGTTTGGATCGAACCGGTTCCGAAGGCCGCGATTGCAAATCTAAAGATCACGCCGGATGTGGACAATAAGCAGGTCAAAATTGAAGTCATGACCTCCGGCGATGCGAAAAAACTGTCTGTCGCCGCCACAGCAACGGGGGCGGGATTTTCAGGCGCCGCGTCTTCGACGGATAAAACGATGACCCTTGTGGTTGCCAATCCGAGGCTTTGGTCGCCCGATGACCCGTTCCTGTATGACCTGACCGTCCAGTTAAAAGACGGCGGCAAGGTTATCGATGAGGTCAAGAGCTACTTCGGGATGCGCAAAATTGAACTGAAGAAAGACTCAGAAGGCGTTAATCGGCTCTTTTTGAATGACGTTGCCCTGTTCCAGTACGGTCCGCTCGATCAGGGCTGGTGGCCGGACGGGCTTTATACCGCACCGACCGACGAAGCCTTGCGTTATGATATCGAGATCACCAAAGAACTGGGCTTTAATATGCTCCGCAAGCACGTTAAGGTTGAACCGCAGCGGCTGTATTACTGGTGCGATAAAATCGGCGTACTGGTCTGGCAGGATATGCCCAGCGGCGACGGCTATATTCATGGCGAAATGCCCGACTTAAATCGTACATCTCACTCGGCCAATCAGTTTGAACGCGAATACCGGGAACTGATTGAAGCAAACTACAATCATCCTTCTATCGTAATGTGGGTTCCGTTCAATGAAGGATGGGGACAGTTTGACACGGCACGTATCGTTGCCTGGACCAAAGAACTTGACCCCACGCGTCTGGTCAACAACGCCAGCGGCTGGACCGACCGCGGCGTCGGTGATGTCCATGATATTCATGTTTACCCGGGTCCGGCCACACCGCCGCTGGAAGACAAACGGGCGGCGGTGCTCGGTGAATTCGGCGGCCTGGGACTGCCGATCAAGGGACATACCTGGCAGGATGAAAAGAACTGGGGCTATCGCAGCTATACTTCTCCGGAGGCACTGACCGATGCCTATGCCTCGCTGATGCATCGTCTGTGGCTGCTGATCGGCGAAGGTCTCTGTGCGGCGGTTTATACCCAGACTACCGACGTAGAGATCGAAGTCAACGGCGTGCTGACCTACGATCGCGCCGTGATCAAGATGGACGCCGAAACCCTCAAGCCGCTCCATCGAAGACTGTATCAAAAGCCGCCGACTGTCAAGGTACTTGTTCCGAATGCTCAGCAGGGGAAATTTGACTGGAAGTACACGATTGAAAAGCCGCAGGACAATTGGTTTGCAGCAGGCTTTAATGACGCCGGATGGAAGACCGGCGCCGCTGCATTCGGCACGGCCAATACCCCCGGCATCATTCTCGGTACCGAATGGAAAACCCCGGACATCTGGGTGCGCCGCACTTTTGAACTGGACAAAGCTGAGGCATCGACCGTGTTTCTGTCTATCATTCATGATGAAGATGCTGAGGTCTATCTGAACGGCGTCAAGGCCGCAGAACTGACCGGTCATACCGGCAGTTATACCCTTGTGCCCGTTTCACTGCAGGCCCAAAAGGCCCTCAAAAAGGGAACCAACGTACTTGCGATTCACTGCCGACAGACTGCCGGCGGCCAATCCATCGACGCCGGACTGGTTGAGCTGGTCAACTAAGACATAGCATCATCAAGCATTCCAAAGGCCTCTGCGATACACTCGCAGGGGCTTTTTTTATGGCATAATCCCCCCATTACCCCGCCAAAGGCTTGTTTTTATTTTTTCCGCAGAAACATACCAAAACCAGTCCTCAAAGCGTTATAGTATCAGAGGCCTCAACAAGGAGAGATTAAAGAGGATGCAAAAAGACAAGAAACTGATTCAGCGAGTGAAAGCGGGCGATAAAGACGCCTTGCGCATCCTCTATGTCGAACACAAGGACTTGTTGCTGACGTTGGCAAACGCTCTTTTACACGATAGCACACTGGCGGAAGATGTCCTGCACGAGGTATTCGTCAAATTCACGCGTCATATCGGCAGCTTTCGGCTGACCGGCAGTCTTCGAGCGTATTTGGCAACCTGTGTAACCAATGAGGCACGGACGCTCTTGCGACGGCACAAAATCCACGCCGCAACCTCGGATTTCGCAACCGAGCCGCCGGCCAAAGAATCGCCCTGCCCGGTTGAGGCACAGGAGACCGCCGAACAGATTCGCGTCTGCCTGGCGAAACTGCCGGATGAGCAGCGGGAGGTCGTGGTGCTGCGGGTCAAGGCGGGATTGAAATTCAAGGACATCGCCCGGATACAGCAGGCAACACTCCCGACTGTGCAGGGGCGCTATCGTTACGGCATTGATAAGCTGAGGGTCTTGTTAAACGGAGAACTGGATCAATGAGACCGACAGAGAAAAAAATACAACATCTGATACAAAATCTAAATGACCAAACCCGGCCCGAACTGGACCAGAAGATACTGAATGACTGCTTTACTGAACTGAACAGCCAAACATTTTCTGTGCCAGCCCAACGCCGGAATATCTGGAGAATCATTATGAAAAGTACAAAATTTTCGACCGCAGCGGCAGCTTCAATACTGTTCATACTCGGTCTGTATCACCTTGTCGGCCCCGGAACAAGTACGGCTTTTGCAAATGCTATGCAGCATTTTGTTGCCGCGCAAACCGCCCGATTTGACCTGACTGTAGAGTTTGGCGACCAGTCGCCGCAAACATCAAGTTTTCTTTACGATGCAAAAGGATATATCCGACAGAACATGGCGGATGGCACCATTAATTTTGTCGATTACAATCAGAACAAAGTGTATTCTCTTCTTGCGGATTCTAAAACCGTGGTGATACGAAATGTGAACAATCCCGATTTTCACACGGCATTGTATGACATCTTTGCACAGCTTCAGAATCTCATTCAGGAAACCGTTGACCTTGGGCGTGGTTCGGTCGAAAAGCTCGGCTCAAAAACAATTGATGGCCGTACTGCTCGCGGCTTCCGTATTAAAACTGGCGGACAATCGCCGGAGTTATATTGGCAGCGAAAAGGCACACTGACCGTCTGGGCCGATGCCGAAACAGATTTCCCCTTACAGTTGCAATGGCATCACAGTATGACTAATAGTGTCGTAACCGTTTCAAATATTCGGCTCAATGCAGTCTTCAGTCCTGAAGAAATAATCCTGGCCATACCGGAAGGCTGCACAATCAATGATGAGACGGCGGCTCAAGAAGAATCGCAGTCATCAAGCGATAAAATTGGGTCATCGTCTCAATCGCCACTGTCCGGTGAAACCCCCGCAGAACTTCTGGAAGGCCTCGATAAAAATGACCAAATACTGATAAGATTTTTCCATAGCTGGACTGTTTTGACAAAAGGCAGATTTCCTTCTTCGCTTACCAATGAGGCGATCAAAGATATTGATCCCAATGCGAAGGTATCACTTAAGCAGGAAAAATGGTCGTGGAATATCTCATTTTCCGCCAACCTTGATTTTCTGGATGATGACTGGAAGTCACACATAGATCCGAATGATTACACCGCCGAAGAAAAAGAGCAGCTTAAACATAAAACCGGCCGATATTACGAAGATCTTCAAAAAGCCCTGAACGAAAAGCTTGAAACAGTCAAGCCCTGTTTCAGAGATATATTTGAAGGTTTCGAGACAATTGATGCTCTGCCGGCCGATTCAGACTGGCATTATAAGGGCAGGGAGGTAACTTTTGGCGAGGCCGATGTTGCTGTCTTCTGGTACAGACCTCAAAATTCAGATACCTATCGGGCTATCTATGGAGACCTGACCATTGAAGATGTTGCACCCAAGGATTTGCACTTGCTTGAGACTCCTTCGGCCAAAGAAACAGACCGGAATGCAAAAGGCGCCCTTGAAGCGGCCATCCAGCTTGGGGCAGATCTACCCCAAGATAAACGGGCCGCTGCCTTGCGAATGTTAACATTAAAGGAAGATGATCTCGTTAAAGGATTAGCAACTTATCTTGAGTTTTCAGGGGGTACATATCCGCCAACAATGAATTTTGATGAAAGTTTTGTAAGACATCTGGATGGTTTTTTAACTGAAGCTTACAAGCAGCAGAAATTTGATAAACAACAGACAGAAACCAAAACCCTTGATATCAGTTTTGCTGCATTTTTCTATGATAAGCTGATAAGGGAAAAGAAAGACCCCGCCTATTACGGCGATCAATTGACAGTTGAAGATAGTGATAAAGTGCTCGTGCGATGGAAAATTTCGAAGAATCGATACAGAGTGGTCTTTGGCAACTTGACCCGGAAAACAGTTACGTCTGAAGAATTGTCAGAACTTGAAAACTAAACTTTAATAACAGTAAGATATTGATAAGCAAGCCGGGTATCCTGCCCGGCTTTTTTTATTGTTTCTTTTTCAGTGCCGTCACCTGCTGATGGGCCAAGCGGGTCGGTTCAGGCAGGCGGTAGCGGGTGGTCAGGCGAAGCGTCCACTGAACGGCATCGTCGAGAGTACAGAGGTGGCCGGGAGAGATAAACAGGGGCTTGACGGCGGTACGTGTCCGGACGACAGCGCCGAGGGTTTCATCCTTGTCATAAAGCAGGCTCCAATCGCCTTTTTCCGATCCCGGTTCATGGTATGTTCCAATCAGACGGCTTTTGGCGCAGCCGACGGTCGGGCGGTCGAGAAATAAACCCAAATGTGAGGCGATACCTAATCGTCGAGGGTGAGCAATGCCTTGGCCATCGATTAAAAACAAATCGGGGATTGTTTGCAGCTTTTCGACCGCCGCCAGACAAGCGGGCGCCTCCCGAAACGACAGCAGTCCCGGCACATATGGAAAGGTCAGCGGGACACAGGCGGACGCTGTTTCTATCAACTCCAGCTCCGGAAATGACAGCACCACTGCCACGGCCAGAACATGCCCGCCTGCCTTGTCAAAGGCACAGTCAAGGCCGGCCGCCGTCACTACCGGCTGAGTCATCGACACAATTTTAACCTGTCCGGCTAACCGTTCCTGAAGCTGTCGAGCCTGCGGGCAGGTCAATTCCCAATCATGCAAGTCCTTTATGTCCATAGTCTTAAAAATAACTCCGTCGTAGGGTATTGTATAACACCTGCCGGGGCGGTACAATGTCCCATTTGCGGAATTGCCAGAAATGCGGGGTATGTACCCGCCTGTCTGAATGGAGATAAACGTGAGCGAGCCGAAAGTTATTCGCGTTACCGGCGCGTGCGAGCATAACCTGAAGAACATTGACGTCGTCGTCCCGCGTGACAAGATGGTCGTCATTACCGGCATCAGCGGGTCAGGCAAAAGCAGCCTGGCTTTCGACACCATTTATGCCGAAGGACAGCGCAAATATGTCGAGTCGCTCAGCGCCTACGCCCGCCAGTTTCTTGAGCAGATGCAAAAGCCGCAGGTCGAACATATTGAAGGCCTGCCGCCGACCATTGCTATTGAGCAGCGCAGCGCCTCCAGCAACCCGCGCTCTACTGTAGCGACAACCACCGAAATCTATGACTATTGCCGTCTGCTGTATGCCCGCACGGGAATCCCTCATTGCTGGGTGTGCGGGCGTGAAATCACCAGTCAGCATACCACGCAGATCGTCAATGCCGTGATGAGCCGCCCCGAAGGCACCAAAATGCAAATCTGTGCACCGCTGATCCGCGGGCAAAAAGGGGAACACCGTGAAATATTCGTCCGCATTCAGCGAGAAGGATTTGTTCGCGTCCGCATTGACGGGGTGGTGTACGATGTCAAAAACATTCCGCATCTGGATAAAAATAAGAAACACGATATCGCGGCGGTAATAGATCGGCTGATTCTTAAAGACGGCGTTCGCATCCGGCTGGCCGATTCGATTGAAACCGCCCTGAAAATCGGCGAAGGCGTCGTTATTCTGATGCTGCAGGAGCCGGGCGAAGACAAAAACAACGGCGGTAACGGCCACTGGCAGGACGTTATTTTCAGCGAAAAATACGCCTGCCCCGATCATCCCGAAGCATCCCTTGCGGAGTTGACGCCCCGGCTGTTCAGTTTTAACAGTCCTTATGGAGCGTGTTCTTCGTGCGATGGACTGGGAACCATCCTTGAGTTTGATCCCGATTTGATTGCCCCCGACAAGACAGTATCGCTGGAAAACGGCGCCATCGAGGCGTGGCGCAAGGGCGGCAAACGGATGAATATTTTCTACAACCGCCTTATCAAACGCTTCTGCCGCAGCTTCGGCGTCAGCAAAACTGAACCTTACGGCGATATTCCGTCCGAGATTCGCAAAATTCTGCTGTACGGCACCACCGCCGAAGACGAAGCCAAATACGGCACCTCATTTGAGGGCGTCATTCCGAATCTCCAGCGCCGCTGGGAAACCACCACAAGCGAATTTGTAAAAGCTCGTCTGCATGGTTATCTGTCCGAACAGCCCTGCAAAAGCTGCGGCGGCGCCCGGCTGCGTCCTGAGGCAATTGCAGTCACTATCGGGGTCAAGAATATCTGCGAAGTAACACGGATGAGCATTGAAGACGCGATACGTTTTTTTGACACTCTGGAACTTAACGAAGAACAAACGCTGATCGCCGCCCAGCCGCTTAAGGAAATCCGCGCCCGTCTGAAATTTATGATGGATGTCGGACTGGGATATCTGACACTGGATCGCACCAGCCGTACCCTGTCCGGCGGGGAAGCACAGCGCATCCGGCTGGCAACGCAGGTCGGCAGCGGGCTGGTCGGCTGCTGCTATGTTCTGGACGAACCGACCATCGGTTTGCATCGCCGCGATAATGACCGCTTGCTGAATATACTGCAAAAACTTCGCGACATCGGAAACACTGTGATTGTCGTGGAACACGATGACGACGTGATTCGTTCGGCCGATTATATCATCGATATTGGTCCCGCTGCCGGGGAACACGGCGGTGAGGTCGTCGCCGTCGGCACATTGGACGATATCTGTCGTGTCGAACGTTCCCTGACAGGTCAATATATCAGCGGCGTCAAACGTATTGAACTGCCCGAAAGCCGCCGCAAAATTGTGATGAACAACTGTATTGAAGTCCGCGGCGCACAGGAACACAATCTTAAAAACATCAACGTCAAATTCCCGCTGGGGGTATTGACGTGTGTAACCGGTGTTTCAGGCTCCGGCAAAAGCACACTGGTTACTGAAATACTCCTTAAGGGTTTGATGCGACGGCTCTACGGCTCACGCGAAAAACCCGGCAAACACAAAAGCATTATCGGCCTGTCCCGCGTTGATAAGGTCATTGAGATCGACCAGTCCCCCATAGGCCGGACTCCGCGCAGCAATCCGGCAACGTATACCGGCGTGTTCGATCTGATTCGCGCATTATTTGCAATGACGCGCGAAGCAAAGATCCGCGGGTATAAACCCGGCCGATTCAGCTTCAATGTCAAGGGCGGACGCTGCGAACATTGCCAGGGACAAGGCACCAAAAAAATCGAGATGCACTTTCTGCCGGATGTGTTCGTGGTCTGCCAGGAATGCAAAGGCAGCCGCTACAATGCCGAGACGCTTCAGATCACCTACAAAGGTAAAAATATCGCCGACGTTCTCGATATGCGACTCGACGAGGCTAAAACCTTTTTTGCCAGTTTTCCCAAGATCGTTCGCCTTATCAAGGCCCTCTGCGACGTGGGACTGGGCTATATGACCCTCGGCCAATCCAGTACCACCATGTCCGGCGGCGAGGCCCAGCGTGTCAAGCTCGCCTCCGAGCTGGGCAAGCCCGGCACCGGCCACACCCTCTATATTCTCGATGAGCCGACCACCGGCCTGCACTTTGCCGACATCCACAACCTGATGAACGTCCTGCGTCGACTGACCGATCTGGGCAATACCGTCATCGTTATCGAACACAACCTCGACGTCATAAAAATGGCCGATTACATCATTGACCTCGGGCCGGAAGGTGGACTGCACGGCGGAGAAGTCATCGCCGCCGGTGCCCCGGAAAAAATCATCAAAAATGAAAAGAGCTATACGGCACATTACCTCAAGGCCAAACTCGAAGAAGAAAAACGCTTCAAAATAACCGTATGATATAGGAGTATAGAGGTTGACATTGTCAATGTATCAGAATGACAAAGGCAATTAATATTATACAAAATATACTATACCCATAGTTGCTTTTACTTTTTTCAGTTTGTATTTCTGAAACCGGAATAAAAAAGTTACGGTTGCATTCCTTCCCGGCTAATTGCTATAATGGATAAATAGATAGCAGCCCTTTTTGTATGTATGATGAATAATTAGGAGAGACAGGAGAGAACAAATGAAACGCATAATAGGATTGTTGTTTTGTTTTTGTATTTCAAGCATTTCAATGGGGGCCTCATTTTGGATATCGCTGGAGGTCAATCAAGAAAACCTGTTTCCTATTCAGGACGCAGAATACCTAAAGACCCTTGTGCCCTGGGCAAGCGACTTGCTTAACGAAATGATCTTTGCGCAAAAAGAAGGCAAGACTGTCTGGTACGATTTTGAAATTGAAGTGGAATCATGGGATGAGAAAATCATATCGGCTCAATTTTACAAACCCGGCGATCCTGTTCCTGTTGCAATGAAACGGGAAGGGAACAATGAGTTTTACTTTGATTCCGATGAGATGACACCGGTACGGATTTACACTTCTCTCGATGAACTATCGGCGGATTTCCCCGCAGGTACGTATGTGGTTGAGATTGTATTCAAAAGCGGCACAATAACACAAGAAGTCATTGTGCCGGATTACAGCACCGTTACCTTTCCTGTGTTCCCGGATATTTCCCTGGAAGAAGAGGCATCGGGACAATTGCTCTTTAATTGGAATACGGTCGCGGATGTCGACGACTATGAGATTTGGGCGGAGTCCATCAAATCCGGCCGGTTCTTTGATGCTTATGAAGAGGAGGTTTTCCCCGACGATCCGGGGGCATATTCAACGCCGCTGGGATTGTACAAAGCAAAGGGAGATTACCAGATCGGGTTATTTTGGGAAAACCAAGTCGACTGTCAGGATAATTATTGTGTTGAGTTTAATACAGATGTCACGCTGTTTTCGTTTCGAAAACCAGCGCCGGTCTTTGAAAATAAAGTCACCAAATGCACCGTAACCGCCGGGGCCAACAATGCTGATTCTATTTCTCTGACCGGACAATTGCAGGCGGTAGAGGCGGACTTTCTGTACGCCTCCGAAGCGGTCGTTACACTCGAATCCGATGCGCTTCCGGATCCTATCACATTTACCTTCTCGGTCAATGCGGCGACGTTGAAAAAAGGCAAGTTCAGCGCTGTTATTAACGATCTCGGCGTATCTTCTTCGCTGAAGTACGATACCAAAACCCATGCACTTCTATTCAGCTCCAAAAAAATTGATTTAACCGGCCTGGGCTGTCCGATCACTGTTGACATCACCATCGGCGATTATTTTTCTGCACAGATAGAGCTGGATGAAGACATCGTCAATGGCACAAAACCCTGCCCTCCTGAATTGCTGATGGGTGTGCAGGACAATTTGACCATTACCAGCTCATCGCTAAAACCGGGCAAAACCTATTCCCTTGATATCCTTACTGTTCAGGGGTCTTTTACCTATAGCGGGGATCCAATGGATGTGGCTTCCGATTTTATCGTCCGGCTCGCCGGGACGCAGGATTTCACTGTGCCGGGAGGATGGTTTACCGAGAAGAAAGGCGTATTCACCTGTACCAATGCTCCGGCAAACGAAGGAGGATTGGTCAGCGCAAAGCTGGATGCCAATAAAGGCCTGTATACGATAACAATCAAATATGTGTCGATTGAATACTTCGGCCTTGTTGATTTCGATTTACTGGCTCTGGGCAAAACACTGAGCGGCTATGCACAAATCGACCTGGGAACGGCTTATACCTGCTGGCAATTGACTCAATATGACCAGCCGGCAGCATCCTGGCGATACAACACCGGCTTAGGCGTCGGCGCTGCAACGGTCACAGTCAATGCCCAGGGCGGTGATGAGTATGAAATCTATGAAAACGAGATGGATGCCTGGGCCTATCTTTATTACAGCAAAGAAGCGGATGATTCGGCTGTGTTCACCGGTATGGACATTGAAAGCGATGACCTCGGCGGCGATATTTCACTGAATTTCAACCTGCAAATGTGGCCGGCGTTTTTACGGCCGGGCCAAACCTGGAGTTGGAATTCTCCCATGAGCGGAAGTATGAGCGGAGCGGGTTATACACTCGACATCGTCAATGGAAATGTTCAGGCGCAAACCAGCATTAGCCCGTCGCTGAGCAAAGTCAAAGTTCCCGCCGGCACCTACGATAATACCGTTCGATTCGACGAGATATGGACGATGACAGGAGAAATAGAATACGGAGGGGAAATTGCCGGAACTATAAAATTCGTATTTACTCAAACCAATTATGCAGTGCCGGGCTATGGCATCGTAAAACGAACGCGAAAGTTTTCTATATCGGCGCGTATTCCCGGCAGTGGCTCTATTAGCGATCGCATCTCAGAAACATATCTGCTGACTGAAGAATAATTGATATAAATCTGGGTATTAGAAAATTTGGCTCTTGTTTTATTTAAATTAGAACTTTCCACAATGGATTATAAAAACATTAAAAAAATAATGAAAATTTTATAATTATCTGACGAAATCAAAAAAAAATAACATTCTATTATTTTGAAAGATAAAGGCATTTTTAACCGAGGTGTCCGATAACATCCTATAAGGGGTGATTTTATCTCTTCCTGGAGACTTTTTATATCTTTATTTTAATGATTATTTTTTTTATGTATTTCTTTATTCCATCCACAACACCATCCTGCGGTTGAATTAAAATGCAGATTTTGATATAATCAGTTTTGTCGTTTGGGGATA
>CAZYQN010000038.1:32895-34548 GCA_964649955.1 uncultured Pirellulales bacterium | reverse complement strand
GCAGACGATTTCCGGGGGGGGATACCATTAGTCATAGCCTTGCTAATTATTACAGTTCCTGGGTGGAAGGTCACCCGTATTATTTTTATGATGAAAATAGTTACAGCGGTTTTCATCTGACGTGGAATGATGAAATATTTCCTTATACGTCCCCCGTCGGCAGTTTTGCGGCCAATGGATACGGGCTTTATGATATGGATGGAAACATAAGTGAGTGGTGCAATGACTGGTATTCCGACACGTATTACAATGAGAGCCCGGAAACAAATCCAGCCGGACCTGCGACAGGAAGTTATCGAGTGCTTCGCGGCGGCAGTTGGTACTTTTTGCCTATTGACTGCCGTGCTGCAAGCCGCAGCGGGGGCAATCCGGGGACTCGTGGCGGCAACGGCTTCGTTGGATTTCGAGTTTCTCTGGAATTATAATTTTATAGAGCGAGAGAGAGGAATTTTATCTTACATACTGAAAAATAAAGATTACGTCGGTTATCAATAAATTTCAGCTTAAGCGGATTAATCTTTTCTTGAATTCTTTATTTCAGCCACGAAACTATCAGAACGTTGTGAAATATGTCATTTATTTTAGCATATAAAGGCAAAAAAAATTTTTTTGCATTTTTTATTTTCTTGTAAATATATGTATATAAAGGAGATATGCGTTTTCTTCTAAGATTGGGTAATAATACGGACTTGTTTTTTTAAGGGCTTTTGGGTATTATGAGCGTATTAATTCTTGTAATTTCCCGGAAACGTTCTGGGAAATAGAAATGTGAGGGGAGAGATCCTACCTAAGAAGGGTTTCTCCGAGAAAATAATATTTTTAGGAAGATTTTTTAGGAGAAAAACTATGGAGACAAAAAGAATCTTATTTGTATTGGCCTCGTTGGCCATCCTTGCCAGTCCGTTGCTGGCAGGAACAACGTTCTCGTGGGGCGGCCAGACATTTACGTCATTAGGAACTCTTGAAATCGTTCGAGCGGGTGTTTCCAGTGATGGCGGTGGCCCATTTATGATCAGTGTGGTCAATGATGGACCTGCTGTAGTGGGCACGAAACTTTGGTGCGTTGAAGTGCATGAGGATGTATGGACAGATACTCCATTCATGTACACCCTGGATTGGGCGGCGTATGCCGGAGGCGTTGGAGCTGTTGGAGATCCGCTGAGTGATGTTACGGATTACCTTTATACTGAATGGCTGAATGGTAACCCTAAAGGTTGGACAAATGATGAGGTCCAACGCGCTATTTGGTACGCTGAAGAAGAAAAACCTTGGATTCAAGGTACTTGGACAGCTTGGAATGATGCGTTAGTTGCTCTGGGTTATAATCCTGCAACCCTGCCTGGGGACTTAGGTTTATCCAAGACGACCTTGGTACTCAATCTGTGGAAGATGAATCAGGATGGCAGTGTTACACCGGTTCAGTCTCATACATATCCTGTACCCACCCCCGCTGCTGTAGTATTAGCAGGGATTGGGACAGCGGTAGTAGGCTGGTTACGTCGTCGTAATACAATCTAAAACTGAACACATTATTTAAACACTTTTTATTAAACAAAAGGCCGCAATCTGTTTTAAGGTTGCGGCTTTTTTTTTCTGGTATATAAGACTGAAATGAGGTGTAATTGTAAAGAATTAAAATTGTTGGAATGGTTA
>CAZYQN010000038.1:30291-32795 GCA_964649955.1 uncultured Pirellulales bacterium | reverse complement strand
ATCACATGGTATCTGGAAAGATAAAGTAATACATGCTGAATCTTATTGGGGTTTCAATCAAATGCGGATGAGAAAAATGTATTTGTTGGGGCTTTCCGGCCTTGCTGTTTTGTTAGCAGCGGGTATCCTTTATGGGCATTGGGCTAAGAAGTATGAAACTATCGCCAGTATTCCTTTGTTACCTTCAATACCGCTTGGCACTTTTCCAATGACTCTTGGCCAGTGGCAAGGCCGTGATGTGCCTATTAATGAAACAGTTCTGAAAGTTGCAGGCAATGACGACCACTTAAGCCGTTTTTATACAAATTCCCAGATGAAAATGGGGGCTTCTTTATATGTTGGCTACACGGCTGAACCGCGGCGGATGTTGGGGCATCGCCCGCAGGTATGCTATGTCGGCAACGGATGGACACATGACTATACAGATCAAGAAATCATTCGCTCAACAAAAGGAATAGAACGGGAATGTCTCATTCACCGTTTTTATAAGCATGGTTTGATGTATGAAGAGGTGTTTGTTTTAAATTATTATGTTATCAATGGCAGAGTTACAACAGACCAAAGAGAGTTTGAGGGTTTATGGTGGCGACGTCCCAAACAAACAGGGGGGAGACTTCAGTACGTCGCCCAGATTCAAATTAGTTCCTCGTCTGAGCAGGCCGTTCGCCTTTTTGCACAAGAGGCAACAGACCAGCTCATGGAGTATATGCCATGAGCTGGTCTGATAATCATAATTGTCAAAGTTTGCTCATTGCTTTAATCAATTCCCGCAGATTCAAGAAAATTGACATACCACTCCGCAACATTGGTATCCAGGACGGACACCGTCACGATGTGATCCGGTTGATCCGGGGCAGTAAATACGACGGCATAATTCCCGGCTTGATTATAAAGCGAGGGGTGCCACGAAAAAGTCTGTGTGGCAATATTAAAAGTTGCTCCTGAAGGTAGATTGGGGGCAGTATAGCTGATAGGGTTGCCCTCGAGGTCGACTCCATTGACAACAAATTCGACAAGACGGTTTTCCCGAACATAATGCGTAAGAGATAAAGCGTTAATCTTCTCTGCGGTCAATGCAGTTGAGAAAAGCTGGACATCTTCAACAAGCCCGCGGAATCCCAGTCCGCTGGATCGGCTTTCGGGGACACCATAGTTTCCAACATCAGCAGTTGTATCAAGCTGTAAGAAGCCGTTAAAAACACCAGAACTCTTTAAATCACTGTCGACAAAGACGGCATAATCGGTGTTATCCCACGTCACCGTGACAAGACAAGATTGTCCTGCGGTTAAGGTGCAGATACCTGCCTGAAGAACATTACCGATCCCAAGTGCGAGGCTGCCGGCAGCCGAATATAAAGCTATGCGGTTGTCCATACTATTGAGGGCATGCCCGAAAAGTATCTGCATAGAGTCTGTATTCTCCGGCCGTATCCGCAGGGCAATGGTGCCGCTTTCGGGGCGGCATTTACCCATAGGAATCTGCATCGCTTGGATACCGGTATCCAGCCGAATCGCATTTTCCCGGGCCCAAGCCTCACCCCAGTTCGGGTCATTGATCAGGCTTGCCGTTTGCCCGCTGATGATGTCAACTGCCGTGGATTGATAAGGTTCATTGAACAGCCAGTGAGCGACAGGCACAGGGATATTTAATGAAACCGTCAAGGTCGCCTCATTGCTGGTGGCAGAACCGCCGGCATTGGTTACAATGCATCGGTATTTATTGTTGTTATCGTTTATGGCCAGTACAGGTGTGGTGTAGCTTGAAGCTGTAGCTCCTGCGATATTAACCCGATTTTTCTGCCACTGATAGGTCAGTGTGCCGGAGCCTGTGGCGGATACCGAGAACGATGCCGTTTGTCCTTCGCTAACCGACCGGTCGGCAGGATGAGACGTGATTACCGGTGCGTTTGTGGTGACCGTCAAGGTTGCCTCATTGCTGGTGGCAGAACCGCCGGCATTGGTTACAATGCATCGGTATTTATTGTTGTTATCGTTTATGGCCAGTACAGGTGTGGTGTAGCTTGAAGCTGTAGCTCCTGCGATATTAACCCGATTTTTCTGCCACTGATAGGTCAGTGTGCCGGAGCCTGTGGCGGATACCGAGAACGATGCCGTTTGTCCTTCGCTAACCGACCGGTCGGCAGGATGAGACGTGATTACCGGTGCGTTTGTGATGACCGTCAAGGTCGCCTCATTGCTGGTGGCAGAACCCCCGGCGTTGGTTACAATGCAGCGGTATTTATTGTTGTTATCACTTACGGCCAGTACAGGTGTAGTGTAGCTGGAGGCGGTGGCGCCGGCGATATTGCTTTGGTTCTTCTGCCACTGATAGGTCAGTGTGCCGGAGCCTGTCGCGGATACCGAGAACGATGCCGTTTGTCCTTCGTTAACTGACCTGTCGGCAGGATGGGACGTAATGACCGGTGCGTTTGTGGTGACCGTCAAGGTCGCCTCATTGCTGGTGGCAGAACCGCCGGCATTGGTTACAATGCATCGGTATTTAT
>CAZYQN010000038.1:0-30191 GCA_964649955.1 uncultured Pirellulales bacterium | reverse complement strand
AGAACGATGCCGTTTGTCCTTCGCTAACCGACCGGTCGGCAGGATGAGACGTGATCTCGGGTGGGGTAACTGGGGTAACTGAACCTGAGCCTCCAACATATTCGTAGGCTCCCATTGAAGGAGTCGAATTCCATGGATTGCCAGAAATATCTTTGGTAAAGTCAAAATCAGGAAATAGATTTTTAATGCCCATATCTGTTAGAAACTGCTGGATATCCCGCCCTGTATGTACAGCAGGATTATCTCCGTCTGCCAGCGAGTAGTCAAAAATCTCATAGCTGTCCCAGTCAAGGTCTTTGAAGATAGAATTGTATTGGGCCTGTGTAGCAACAGCCCATCCCCCCGGCTGCATCCAACCGGCAGGCATTTGCCAGGAACCCTCCCCCAGTGTCCATCCGCTATCTGCTGTTTGCGAGGTCCATCGTCCCACCCACCCATTATGAGACCGATGAGTTATGTTAGGCCAATATGCAGAGCCGGAAATTAAATTGTTATAAGCATAAATAGTTGCCAGTCTGAATACGGCGGCATTAGATCGGGCGGTACGAATAAAGGTATTATTCAGATAAAGTTGATATCCCGAGGTGCCCTGATAAGCATCAGGCCATGTACCTATTCTGTTTTCCTCTGTTCCAAATCCATCGATAACGTTTGCAAAAACAACCACATTTTTGATATCCTGGAAGGTTGCATTTGTTTTGTTATAATAAATATTTCTGGCCAGTAAGATGTTTTCACAGCCAACATAACAAGATGAGCCGTTGGAATGCACACCACGAGAACCGTAGATACGGTTGTCTATGATTTGACCATGTTTGACCCCATAGAATGAAATGCAGGTGTCCGTTGAATCTACGACATCACAGCCCTGGATGATTGCGTTGGACCCGGTCGAAACCATGGCGCCGCGACCTCCAACGCGAGCAATGCTGCAGTTTTTTATCTGAGCGTATGGCCCTACCCAGATGAAGATACCATCTTCACCGCAATCTGTTATGGTACAATTTTGGACTGTAATATATGAATTATCATGCACTGATCCTGTTTCATGTGAAAAGAGAATTCCGCGACCGCTATATCCGATAATCTTTAGGCCATCTATGGTAATGCCATCTTTGTCCATTGCATAAAAACAGTGCCCGCTGGCAGCTTTGCGGATTCCGGAAGATAGCGAATTGGTATTTAACGGCCATAAATATAGCGTATAATTACCCTCTGCGTCTGTTGTCGGGGTGCAATAAAATTCGCCTGCGCTATCCAATGCGTGGGGATGGTTACGAATAGAATAGCGATCGCCGGTCATAAGGTTTCGACGGAGTGAGCTTTCCAATACAATAGAATTATTGGTATGGCCTGTTATGGTCTTAATTTGTTTGTAATTTCCCTCGAACATCAACCAAATTTCAAGTTGTGCGCCGTTATAATAAGTTGCCAGCTGTTCTGCATTCAATTTGCTTAAATACGAATACCAAAAACTGTCGTCTTCCTGTGGATTAAGATGTGTATTGTCTTTTACTGCATTGCTTACACCGAATGCTTCTGTTGGAACAGCTTGAAATTCTCTGGCATCTATGCCGAAACCATACGTTTGATCCGGCCATCGAGCTGTACGGCAATGCTGGCCATTTTCAAATAATGTAGTTGGTACTGTTTTAACTTTCGTTTTATAGATATTTGCATAATTAACGTTTATCAAGCCGCCGGCGGTAAGCCCGGCTTCATTGGAGGTACATTGTTCCCATCCGGTGATAGCGATACTACCGTCCATATAAACATTTTCATCGGGATAAGCCTTGACGATAATCCGGGATTCTTCCGTTCCCGAACGCGGGAAGATTACAGATTCGTAATAACGTCCCTCTCTGACAAGAATTGTATCTCCGGCATAAGCCTGGTTGACGGCATATTGTACGGTTCGCCACGGATTAGCCATTGAACCGTCACCGATAGAATCATTGCCGGATGTTGATACGTAATAATTATGTCCCAGTGCGGGCGTTGACACTAACAGCACCAGCATAAATAGTAAACGTTTCATTACTTTCCTTTCACGAAACTTAAAATTTTATCACCGGATCGATGATAAATTCTATTTTATCCGTTTACTTAAACTATAAGAAACTAAAGTAACGAAGGCAAAAGGGTGAGAATCAAGACTTAACAGATGTCACAATATAGACAAATATCTTTAATCCTAAAAGAACACCTCTGTGTACGTCTTTAAAAGTCCTATAATATTTGTATACTGACAGGTTTGCAAAAGCAAGTGTTTTAGGTACGGTTTTCATAAACTATGCTCTGGATTTAACCGAAGTAAGGGATATAATTATCCCTGTATTTTACAGATTCCAATTCAGTCATGCAACTGACAGGGACAGAGTCTAAACAAATGTCATCTCATCTCTTATGTAGCTCTACAATCGACACCTTTAATTATAGGCGTATATACACGCCATAATCTATCTGACAAATACCTTAGTCGTAAATTTAAAATGAGTAAACGGCCATCCCTTAAAATAAATGCGATCAGCAACTGGGCCTCACTGTTAGTTCATATTATGGTGGGGTTCTTTTTAACTCCATTTATCATATCACATCTTGGTCAGAATGGGTATGGAATCTGGACACTGGTAGGGTCTTTTATTGGCTATTACGGTCTGCTGAATCTGGGGGTTGGCTCAGCCATCACCCGATATATAGCTCGATATTCAGCACAAAACGATATAAAAAATCTCAATGATGTTGCCAATACCGCTCTGGCAATGTTTTGTGTTACAGGCCTTTTAGCGGTCATAATATCTTTCTTTGTTGCTGAGCCTTTGGCGCTGTTTTTTAAGGTTACCCCGGAGCATTTTATAGAATTTAAGCGTATTGTCTGGGTGCTGGGTATTTCGACAGGGTTGAGTTTTCCCAGCGGGGTTTTTGGAGCCATGATTACAGCCCGTGAGCGATATGTGGCACTCAATATTGTAAATATTTTGGTTACTTTGCTTCGAACGGGGCTTACGATAATGATTCTGCTTGCCGGCCATGGTTTAGCCGGAATTGCCTACCCGACGCTTGCAGCCACCGTGGTTTCAATCCTTGCGTTTATGCTGCTGACAAAACGAATTGTACCCGAATTTCAGATTCGGTTTGACCGTGCGGATATTGCCGTGCTTAAAATGTTACTGGTTTATGGCAGCTTTACGACTATTATTTCAATCGCAGACATTCTCAGGCTCAAGTTAAACAGCATAGTCATCGGGCGAATGGTGGGGATGGCTGAGGTCGGAGTCTATGGTGTCGCTGCTCTGCTTGTTAATTATATGCTAAGTATAGTCAGTTCAGGGATGGGGGTTCTTACACCAAGGTTCGCTGCATTGGATAGTGCAGAAAATCGGAAAGAACTTCAAGATACATTCCTGAATTCTCTTTCAATCTCTAGTTTTATCGCCTGTGGTATCGGCTTGATGGTATTACTCTTTGGCGATACTTTTATTTTTCTCTGGGTGGGTAAGGACTTTGAGGCGGCGGTTACTGTCTTGAGTATCCTGTCGGTGTCTTATATGTTCGCCTTGTCCCAGTCGCCGGGTATTGGCCTGATGTACGCCTTGAACAAACACCGCTATTATGCCGCGGCAACCATGATCGAAGCGATAGCAAATGTCATGCTCAGTATTCTGCTGGCCCCGCGATACGGCATTGTCGGCGTAGCAATGGGAACGGCGATTCCGATGGTATTGATTAAGTTTTTTGTTCAACCGCTCTATGTCTCCTATATCGCAGGTATTCGCCTACGCGACTATGCAAAATCAATTATCCCTGCGTTTGGTGTGGTTATTGTTATGCTGCTTGCCCATTGCGGATTATGCCATGTGGCGGAGTTTGGCAAGGATGTCAGTTCCTATTCGATTCTGGCAATCTGGATCATGGTCTCGTCAGTTATCTATTTCTTCTTAATCCTCAGTTGTTCGCCAAATGTCCGGAAACTGGCGATCTCCTTTATACCTAAATCATTAATTGTCAAATTGCTTCTTCAGCCCAGGAGTTCGCATAATGGCTGAGAATGTTTGTACGAAAGTTGTTGCTAATGATTTATGCTCTGGATGCGGGATTTGTGCCGGCGTTTGTCCTCAAAAGACGCTTTCAATACAATGGAATACATATGGAGAATATAGTGCGGTAGATCAACATAATCGTTGTGCGGAAAACTGCACCATGTGCCTCCAGGTTTGTCCTTTCTCGTCTCAGGCTGAGAATGAGGATGTTATAGCAAAGCCATTATTTTCCGATATTCCCGGCATTCAGCATCGTTCAGAGACTGGGTATTATCTCGATTCATATGTCGGTTATTCCAATATACAAAACCATCGGTTAAACGGAGCGTCTGGGGGGTTGACAACATGGACTCTTGAAACACTTCTTGAAAAGGACCACATAAATTACGCCATTTGTGTTTCTTCAAGTTCAGAGAGGGAGAAACTTTTCACGTATACGGTGTGCAGTACTTCGGAACAGATTCGGGCATGTGCGAAGTCATGCTATTATCCGGTAGAACTCAGCGAAGTTATTCATCATATTTTATTATGTGAGGGTAGGTATGCAGTAGTAGGTTTACCCTGCTTTATTAAGTCATTGCGATTGGCCATGCAGAAAAATAGAATCCTCAGAGAAAGAATTAAATATCTCTTAGGACTTGTTTGTGGCCAGCAAAAAGGAAAAATGTTCTCTGAATTTGTTCCAACACTAAAACAAGTAAATCCCAAAAATCTTATATCGATTCAGTTTCGAGCAAAAATCCCCCAAAAACCGGCGTCAGATTATGGACTAATGTACAGATATAAAGATGAACGGGGACAAAACAACGAAGGGTTAGTTTCCTGGACGGAGGGTATGGATCAGGCTTGGTGTGCTCGATATTTCACACTTAATGCCTGCAATTATTGCGACGATGTTTTTGCCGAATTGGCGGATGCCGTTTTTATGGATGCTTGGCTTCCAGCGTACAGTAGTGACTGGCGCGGGACCAGTATTATTCTTGTCCGAAATCCTGATATTCGGAAACTGCTTGAAAATGGAAAGGCTGCTAAGGAACTGTGTTTAGACACTATTTCACCCGAACAGGTTGTTTTTAGCCAGGCCGGGGTAGTTCATAGTAAACGGGAGATTTTAGCAAAACGTCTGACTTGGGCATCAAAAAATAAGCGGATGGTGATACCCAAGCGGGTGAAGCCATCACGGTTAGGAATTATGGATAGGCTTTTCATAACAACCGAAAACGCGACAATGAAACAGAGTAAATTATTGTTTTCTATAATGAAGGAAAGAGAATATTTTAGAGTTACAGAATTTTTCAGACAAATGAAAAGTAATATGTGGGTAAGTAAAATGGTCTATATGATTATATGTAAGTTAAAACACGTTAAACAAAAAATTCTTAGTTAAGATATTCATCTTTATTTGATGATTGAGTTGAATATAAAGCAGCGAGAGCTATGAGTCATAAATATATTTCAGTCTCATTTCCAGAAATGCTTCATTGCTAACTGGTTTAGATTAAGTATGAAGATTGCGATTCTAACTCAACCTTTAAATACGAACTATGGCGGGCTAGTTCAAGCATTTGCTTTGCAACGTGTGCTTGAGAAGATGGGACATGAGTCGGTAATCATAGACATTCCTGTTCAAAGGAGTCTGTATAGAGATTTCAGGGCCATTCTTGATCGTATTAAACGGAAGTATTTGCTACACCAAAAAAATATTGGCAGAGTGTTATATTTTCGGCCAACTAAAAGTGAAGAAAGAAGAATAAAATTTCATACAAACAGATTTATTAAGGAGAATATCAAAACAACAGAATGTATCCGGACTGTCAAAAAAATTACTAAACTTAAGAAATATCAATTTGATGCATTCGTTGTTGGAAGTGATCAAGTATGGAGACCGATATATTCGCCTGGTTTGCTTACTTATTTTTTAGAATTTTTAGGCGATAAACGCAATGTTCGGCGTATTGCTTATGCAGTATCATTTGGTACCGATGTTTGGGAGTATGATACTGAATTGACAAAAAAATGCAAGCGGTTGGCTCAAAGATATGACGCTATCTCGGTTCGGGAAGATTCAGGAGTCAAGCTTTGTGATGAAAAATTCGGGATTAAAGCATCCCATGTACTTGATCCTACAATGTTGTTAGAGCAAGAAGATTATGCTCTGCTTGTCAATCAAGAACACTATTCTAAAAAAAATAAAACATTAATGTCTTATGTGCTCGACAGGACAATAGATAAAGATTCAATAACTCAGACGATAGCAAGTCATTTAAACCTGTCAATCAACTCAGTAATGCCTAAAGAAAAATACTCTGCGTTAACAAGGCAAACAATTGACGATTGTGTATTTCCTCCTGTGGCAGAATGGTTAAAAGGTTTTATGGATGCAGAGTTTGTGGTTACAGATTCCTTTCATGGTACAATATTTTCAATTATTTTCAATAAACCATTTGTCGCGATAGGAAATAAAGAAAGAGGCATGACGAGATTTTTGTCGTTGCTTAAAATGTTTGACTTAGAAGATAGAATTATATTTTCCAAAAAAGAATTAGGAGAAAAAATTATTAACACTTCTATTGATTATAACAAAATAAACAAAATTAAGAAAGAGCTTCAACAAGCATCGTTTGGATTTCTCAAAAAAGCGTTAGAATGAAACTCACAGATTTCGATTTTACTCGTAAAAAATATATTTATTTAATTGACATGTTCATATTATGCCGCAAATAAGCGTTGTCATTCCTACTTATAATCGTGCTGACTATATAATCGATGCTGTTAATAGTGTCTTGTCGCAAACGTACACTAATTACGAGATTATTGTTGTCGATGACGGTTCTACGGATAATACAAAACTACTCTTACAGCCCTATTTAAATAAAATTCAATATATATACCAACCCAATAAAGGAGTTAGTGCCGCACGAAATGCCGGGATCCGAGAGGCACGGGGAGAATGGATAGCCTTTTTGGATTCTGATGATGAGTGGTTGCCCGGGAAACTGGAAGCGCAGATAGAAGATATAGATCGGTATCCGAAGGCCGTATTAAGTTGTACAAATATCAGCTTTGAGGGGCATGGGAGTAAATCAATCGAACTATTCAGGGAATGTGTATCCTATCTTATCAGTAAGACAGAATTAATTCAGAATCCTATAATGCATTCATTTGTATGTACTCCCACTGTCCTGGCCAAACGAGACTCGATTAATGCTGTGGGTATGTTTGATGAGCAGTTGACAATATATGAAGACATTGATTTATGGTTTCGATTATCGACTGTGGGTGAATTTATCGCTAATCCTTTAGTGTTGGCCAAAGCGTACCGCAGGAATGAAAAATCAGATGTTAACTTAAGTGCACAATACTTGACAAAACAAGAAAATAGCTGCACCAGTTTAATCAAGGTTTATGAGAAAATCAGCCGCTATGATCTAAGTCAACAAGAAAAAAAATACATAAAAAAAAAGATAAGTGATTGTTATTTTGATTTAGGGCTTATCAATTATTCTTTGCAAAAATATGGTCAAGCTCAAAAGTATTATTATGAGTGCTTCCGTAAATATCCATCACTAAAAACCCTTATGAAATTATTATTAGGGCAATGTGGTCAATTTGGGGTTGACTGTGTTACGAAAAGAAGAGAGAGAATGAAAGGCTTCCGCCGGTCAGAAGTAGATTAACACCAGGCCAATTGACTTAACAAATGAAAAATCAGTCAGCAGTATTTTATCTTAGAACCATAAGGTGTAATAAAATGATGATAAACAGATATTGGCGTCAAGTGGAGATGCTTTGATGAAAATAGCATTCATTCTGCCGGGAGGGGGCAGGTCAGGGGGGGTACGCTGTACTGTTGCTGCTGCCAATCTTCTTGCAAAGCGCGGCCACAACGTGCGACTGATGTATAAGAAAGGAAAGTTTCGAGAACGGATTGTCTCCGGGATCAATGCTGTTTTTTTTGCAGGTGAAAGCGATTGGTTGCGTCATTTTACCGGGGAGGCGCTCGCGTTTAATGATGTCGCTGATATTGAGTTTGAAAAAGAGGAGATGATTATCGGGGTAGGGATGTGGAGTTCTGCGCAATTGGGGAGGCTTACGAAGTATGATAATCCCAAAGTGCAATATCTGCATGGTTTAACGCCATGGATGCCATCGGTTGAGAAAGAAGCTTTGAGCCAGCCATATCCCAAAATAGCAGTTGCTTCCTATATTCTCGAGGCGGTACATTCCTGTAATCCCGCCAGCAGTTGTTTATTAGTTCCCAATGGCATTGATTTTAACGAATATTGTCCCGCTTTATCTGAAAATGATCGGGATGGCGCAGGCACTATTTATTCAAGAGGGTGGGCAAAAGATCCAGAAACTATTTTGGATGTTCTTCAAAAGTTAGGCAGCCAAATTCCGGAGGTTCCCCATTATATCTTCGGCCAGGAAAAAAGACCACGAGAGATTTCCGCTGTTAGCTACAAACGTTATCCCTCGGTCCGTCAGGCCTGTGAGATCTATTCTCGTTGCAGAGTGTGGCTTTTATGCAGTCGCTCTGAGGGTTTCGGGATGCCCATACTTGAGGCCATGGCATGTGGCTGCGCAGTAGTCTCAACAGACTGCGGGGGACCGAAAGATATCATAAAAGACGGAGAAAATGGATTTCTCGTCGATGTTGGAAATAGCAATAAACTTTTTGAGAAGGCAAAATTATTATTAAAAGATGAAGGATTATGGCGTACGTTTGCGGAGCAGTCAAGGATTACTGTAAAGTCGTATTCCTGGGAAAACTCAGTAGACAAACTTGAATGTTTTCTTCGAGATATTATGGAAAGAGCGTTGAAATAATTTTATGTCGAATGAATCTGGTTTTATTCTTATAGGCGCCAGTCTTGATACCGGGAATCTTGGCGTAAGCGCATTGTTAACATCGATTGTTCAATGCCTGCATTCCGTTTACCCTGATATTTCAATCAGGCTTTTGGAAGGGATTCATAATCCTGTCGAGCAGCAAGTGCGGTTTTCCGATGAACAGTTAGTGACACTTGGAAATCGAGTGGGTGTGCGATCCAATAAAACTCTATGGCGACCAAACCATATTGTTCACCTGCTGGTCCGGGTAATTATAGCGAGGTTGTTACCCCCAAAGTTACGATTGCGATGGCTCAATAAAAATCCTTATACAAAAGCTGTTGTATCAGCTTCTGCTGTGATGGATATTACCGGTGGGGATAGTTTTAGCGATATCTATGGGATAAGACGCCTTTTCTTCAGTTGCTTGAATAAATTTTTTATCCTCTTGAGCGGGATCGACTTGGTTCTGCTCCCGCAAACATACGGTCCCTTTAATGGATTTCTGTCAAAGGTTTTGGCCAGAACCATTCTTGCCCGAGCGGCAAAGATTTATTCAAGAGACTTGCAGAGTTTAGAGCAAATTCGGAATCTGATGGGAAATAAAAAAATGAGGACTACGCCTCAGCTCTGTCCGGATGTCGCATTTGTGTTGAATGGAATACGGCCTAAGACAGAGCAAATTAATAAAATAGAAAAGATGAAAGCAGAGGGCCAAACACTGATCGGTTTGAACATCAGCGGCCTACTCTATAACGGGGGTTATACTCGGAATAATATGTTCGGTTTGCAGTGTGATTATCCATCAGTTATTAAGAAAATCATTTTTAAATTTATAGCATTAGGAAATTATTATATCTTGCTGGTTCCCCATGTTATTCCTCCAAAGATGCCGGTGGAAAACGACCTTGATGCCTGTCGATCAGTATATCAAGATTTGTCGGCAGAGGTCCAAAACAAAGTTCTTGTCCTTGACGGTGATTATGACCAGAATGAAATAAAATATCTCATTGGCCGGTGTGATTTCTTTATGGGCGCCCGTATGCATGCCACGATTGCGGCACTTTCTCAATGTATTCCGGCGGTTGGCATGGCCTACAGTAAAAAATTCTTCGGAGTGTATGAAACAGTGGGAATGTCAGATTATGTTCTTGACATGCGAAATCTGAATGAATCAGAAATTATCGAACGAATAGAAGAACTCTGCCAAAATAAAGCCAAGGCAATTGCAATTCTGAAAAACACTATTCCCGCTGCACAACAGAAAGTATTTTCAATTTTTGAAAATCTTCACTGATTGAGATTCTGTTTACATTTATGGATGTTGTCTATAGCAAAAAACAAAACATTGTCTGAAATGCATTGTTGATAATGTCTAAAAAGATCCAAACATTTGAAGATGTCGCCGGCTGGCAACTTTGTTGCGGCTGTGGGGCATGTGCGGCTGTCTGTCCCGATAAGATTGAGATGATCGATGTGCTGGAATATGGACGTCGTCCGAGATTTCGTGCGGGTACTGACGCCGAAATACCACAAGGTGCAATGACTGTCTGTCCTGGTATTGGATTAACTCGTCTTGTGAAACCAGAGGGGCAATTGGGCGATCAGCATTTTTTTGATGCTTGGGGGCCGGTACTGGGCGTTTGGGAAGGTTATGCTGCCGATCCTCAGATTCGATTCGAAGGTTCCAGTGGGGGGGTCGCTACTGCATTGGCTTTATTTGGCATAGAATGTTTAGGTATGCATGGCGCGTTGCACATTCGTTCACGTAAACATAAACCCTACTTAAATGAGACTGTACTCAGTACTAATCGTGATGAATTATTGAAAGGAGCGGGCTCTCGCTATGCTCCTGCCAGCCCTTGCGACAGTCTTGAGCTGATCGAAAGAGCAGATCGTCCATGTATCTTTATCGGTAAGCCATGTGATGTTGCAGCAGTCCATACGGTTGCGCAGTTGCGTTCTTCATTGAAAGACAAGGTGGGATTTTCGTTGGCTTTTTTCTGTGCAGGAACTCCTTCTACGGCCGGGACAATGAAGATGCTGCAAAGAATGGGAATTGAAGACATCAATTCCTTGAAATCATTACGATATCGTGGATGCGGTTGGCCTGGGAATGCCGTGGTGGAATATTCAGGACAAGATGGAACAAATCAGCAGAAGAAGTTAACTTATGAACAGTCATGGGGTGAAATTCTTCAAAAATATCGCCAATGGCGTTGTTATATATGTCCGGATCATATCGGTGAGTTTGCTGATATTGCCGTAGCCGATGCATGGCACCGAGATGTTACTTCACACCAACCGGGCCTTTCTATTTTAATTGCACGCTCTTATCGCGGTCTGAACATCATTCAGCAGGCACAACGGCAGGGATATCTCCATCTTGACATTGCCGATCCATCTCTTTTGGGGCAATGTATGCCTTGGCAGACATCTCTCAAAGGTCATCTTTGGGCGAGAATTCAGAGTCTTAAGATGATGAAAACACCCGTGCCGGAATATCAGGGATTTAAGCTCTTTGATTTTTGGCGAAGCGAGTTATCAATAAAAGAAAAAATATATTCATTTTTGAGTACAATAAAGCGTGTTTTCGCAAAAAAATTAAATCGTCGGCATATCATGTGTTCTATGCAGGATATTCTCGGTTTGCACACTGAACAATCCATAGAGAAAGAATAATTACGTAATGAATCCCATGATTCGCAATATGGATGGTTTTGGTCTGATCGAATATAAAGATATGACCCATGTTCATCCAGTCGGCCTGATTATACTAATTGTATTAGGCATATTAATGTTATTTGTTTCTCGAAGGTGGGCCATTGTGCCCATGATAATAATGGCTTGTTTTATCCCTTCCGGCCAGAGGATTGTCATTGCAAGTCTGGACTTCTCTTTTCTGAGAATTATGGTCGTGTTTGGTTTTTTTCGCCTGTTGCTGAAGAAAGAGTACATAAATTTTACATGGAAACCTATCGATACTGCAATGATTTTCTGGGTGATTAGTACGATACTAATCTTTATTTTGCAGCAAAAAACTTTTGCTGCAGTAATTTTCCGTCTTGGATTTGGTTTTGATGCATTCGGGATGTATTTTATGTTTCGATGCCTGATTCGGAATTGGGGAGATGTGGATGCTATTATTTCGGGCACTCTGCTGATAAGCATACCTATTGCTTTTTGCTTTTTGATTGAGAATCGTACGGGCCGAAATTTATTTTCTGTTTTTGGTGGTGTTGGTTTGATTACTCCAGTTCGCGAAGGACGAATAAGGTGTCAGGGACCAATCGGAAACTCCATTATTGCCGGTTGTTTTTGGGCCAGCCAAATCCCTCTTTTCGCCGCTTTGTGGTGGAGGTCATCTAAAGATAAGGTTTTGGCGATAATCGGAGTAATAACCTCAATGATTATGGTAATCTGTTCTGCCTCCAGTACGCCGGTACTGGGAGTTTTGGCAGGATTTGTCGGCGGCTTGGCTTATTTTGTTCGTTATCATATGCGGGCAATCAGATGGGGTCTATTGTTAGTAATGATATGCCTGCATTTAATGATGAAGGCTCCTATATGGGCCCTAGTCGCACGGGTCAGCGCTGTCGGTGGTTCAACAAGTTGGTTTCGATATATGCTGATTGATTCTGCGATCAGACGTTTTTCTGAATGGGCATTATTGGGTACAACCTCAACAGCGCACTGGTTTTATGGTGCACAAGACCTCTGTAATTATTATGTATATCAAGGAGTTACAGGGGGCTTTCTGACATTGTGCTTGTTCATTGTTGTTATTATCTATGCGTTCCGTGATGTAGGAATGCTCTGGCGAAGGCAGAAACGCAATACTTATCGTCAAATATTATCTTGGGCTTTGGGAGTCAGTTTGTTTATACATTGTGCACAGTTTATTGGTGTTGCCTACATCGGGACGATTACTATCTTGTGGTATCTTCTTCTTGCGATAATAGCAAGTCTTGCTCCGGCAAAAAATGTTCCCAATATGTTAAAGGTTTATAGGTAAGAATATTTTAATATGCTTTTCTCAAAAAAAAACATTATTCCGATTTTGGTTGCAGGCATATTTGTTTGCCTTATACAAATCGTAATTAACGTTACATTATATGTAAAACTCTTAAGCAACTATCGAGAACTGCAAAGAGTTAATTTGGATCCGGGCTCGCAATGGCTTTTCCATCCTGTTCAGAGAAATGATACGGCAGCATCGGGAAAAGTCAAAGTACTGATGTTTGGTGATTCAAGGATTTCCAGATGGATGCCTTTGCCGCTTCAGGAAGAAATCGTCATTTTAAAGTGTGGAGTCAGTGGGGACTCCACTGCACGAGCGGTGCTTCGGTTGGATCGCGATGTGGTAGGGCTGTCTCCGGATATTGTGATTATACAGCTTGGTGTTAATGACCTTAAAGCAATCGGTGTATTTCCAGACCAGGAAAGTCAAATCATTGAACAGTGTAAGGCAAATATTAAAAAGATTACGGATAAACTATCTCAGGCAGGAATTCATTCCATTATTTTGACTGTTTTTCCCGGCGGGCAGGTGGAATGGTATCGTCGTCCGGTCTGGTCGGAAAGGATTGAAGTTTCCATAACTCAACTCAATGACTGGATTCGTACCTTACAAAATGAAAATGTCACTGTAATTGATTGCGATAGCATCCTGAAGAACGCTTATGGAGTACGAACGGAATTGATGACGGATTGTTTGCATCTCAATGAGCAGGGATATCAACATCTCAATGCTCTCATTCAATCGGCCATAGCAGAAGCTGTTACAAAAATTGCCCATCAGGAGAGCAAATAACAATGTTATTCAATAGTATGACCTTTGCTGTCTTTTTTGTAATTGTCCTAATCTTATATAAGATTCTTAGACGGTCTTTTCGAGCTGAAAACTTGATGTTGCTGGGAGCCAGCTACATTTTTTACGGTTGGTGGGATGTCAGATTTCTCTATTTGATTATATTGGCAACAGTCATCGATTATTTGACATCCTTACTGGTGGACCGCGGGCGGGTGACTTCAAAACAGTTTATCAAGGCATTTGTATTTCTACTCAGTGCTGCATTCTTTTGTGTAACGATTAAGTGGAAAGCTGTATCCTGGCATTTTGATGGCTGGAAACCGGTTGTAGATATCGATTGGAACTCCATCCTGCCTTTGTCCATTAAGGAATGGTGGGTATTTGGTTTAAGCTTGATTGTATCTATAGTTATTGCTCTGTTCGGTTCGAGTGTCATTCGATCTCAGTGGGCGACGCGTCGCTTCTATATGTTTGTTTGTATCTTTCTTAATCTTGCAATATTAGGTGTTTTTAAATATTTTAATTTCTTTGCCGACAATCTGATTGCATTTTTCGGTCATTGTGGAATTGAATTGGGAGAATGGACGTATCGAATAATTCTGCCGGTCGGGATATCATTCTTCACTTTTCAGGCATTGAGTCATACCGTAGATGTATATCGTAAAGAGATAAACGCCTCTGATTCCCTACTCGAAAATGCAGTATATCTGGCCTATTTTCCTCAATTGGTTGCCGGTCCCATTGAACGCGGAAAACATCTTCTGCCGCAGTTTCAACGGCCACGAATCATCCAAATGGATGAATGCAAAGAGGGCTTGTGGCTGATCTTTTGGGGCTTGTACAAAAAAGTTGTCGTCGCAGATAATATTTCAACTGTTGTAAATAATATTTTTGGCCCTTATGACAAACTTCAGTTGACTACTGTCCCTGAGGATGGGATTCGATGTCTGCTGGCGGTCTATGCCTTTGCAATTCAAATTTACTGCGATTTTTCGGGTTATACTGATATTGCCAGAGGAGTCGGCAAATTAATGGGCTTTGACATTATGCTCAATTTTAATTTGCCTTACATTTCCGTCAACCCCTCTGATTTCTGGCGAAGATGGCATATCAGCTTGTCCAGTTGGCTGAGAGATTATCTATACATTCCATTAGGGGGGAGCCGAGGGGGAACCGTATTAACTTACAGAAATTTATTTTTAACCATGGTACTTGGGGGATTATGGCATGGCGCGGCCTGGACCTTTGTATTGTGGGGTATATTCCATGGGGCTATATTGGTGATATACCGTTTATTGGGGCTGACTAAACTGACTGAAAAGGCTCGTTTTCCGATGAATATTGTTTACATAATCATAATGTTTCATTTGGTCTGTGTCGGCTGGCTTTTATTCCGCGCACAGAATATGGCGACGGTAGGAATATTTCTTAAGGCAATATGCGGTAATTTCAAGGGTTCCGACAATGCATTGCAATGTTTTAAGACCATTGCTTTTTACAGTTGGTTTTTGATACTGTTTCAATTGCTTCAAATCATCAAACGAGACTTATTTCCGATGAAATCAATGCATTGGTTTATTCGTTTGAATATCTGGGTGTTTGTTATAATGTCGATTATTACATTATCACCTAAAAAAGTAACCGAATTTATTTATTTTGCATTTTGACAGAATGATCCATATGAAAACAAAACAAGTAAAAATTCTGAAAATTTTCTTTTCGGTTTTCTATTGCCTTATAGGTGCGGAAATATTTCTCCGCATTATAGCACCGGTCCCCATTTTACCAAGGCGAGTCTGTGCGGCTTCCTATGGTATCCGAGGCAATAAACCCAATCAGACCTATTGGCAGAGAACACCTGAAACGACTGTGAAGCTAAAGACCAATTCCAAAGGGATTCGTGCTGACCGCGAAATCCCTTATGAAAAACCTGTGGGAGTTTATCGTATAGTTCTTCTGGGAGATTCGTTCGGAATGGGTTATGAAGTTGATTACAATGATATGTTTAGTACCCGCTTGGAATGGCATTTAAGAGAATCCTACCAGATCAATGCCGAAGTTATCAATCTATCAACTTCAGGTCATGGCACGGCGGAGGAGCTTATTGTATTGCAGAATGAAGGGCTTCGATACCATCCAGACATTGTGCTTGTGCAATGGCATTCCACTGATTACCAGGATAATATCAGATCAGATTTGTATGGGCTAAAAGACGGTGCTTTATATGTAAAAAATGAAACGTATCTGCCAGCCGTTAAGATTCGCGAAACACTGGAAAAACTGTTTTTTTATGTATGGGTTGAAGAAAATAGCCAATTTTATACCTTCTTCAGAGAATTTGCAGCAGTTAAGGCAAAAGCTCTCCTGGACTCATTGCGCTCGACCCGGGTGCGTCCCAACACTGTAAATCAAAACAACAATGAAAGTAAAGAAGATTACAGCACCCAATTATCAGTGGCGCTGTTAGATAAAATTAAAGCGGTATGCAGTGATCGTAAAATTGAATTTATGATCCTTGACATTCCGCGTCCGCGAGGCAGTAAAGAATTTTACAGCGTTTTTCCTTTTGAGCCAGATCAATTGAACGGCCGTTATTATTTATATTCTCCGATCGATGATTTTAAAAAGGCAAATGGGCAAAAAATATTTTGGGAAAAAGGCCACGGGCATCTTACTCCTCTGGGCTGTGATATAGTTGGAAAAGGCCTTGCGGAGTATGTTGTGAAAAATGCTTTATTAAAATAAAAACGAAAGTTATTTTAGTGGATTTATCCGTAATTATCGTCAATTGGAATACTCGCGATATCCTGCGAGATTGTCTAAAGTCTGTATATGAACAAACGACAGACATTGTATTCGAAGTCATTGTCATCGACAATGCATCCTCGGATGGTTCGAGGGAGATGGTTAGAGCAGAATTTCCTCAAGTTATTTTAATTGAAAATACACAAAATCGAGGCTTTGCTGCTGCCAATAATCAAGGAATGCGGATTTGCCGGGGAAGGTATGTTCTGCTGCTTAACAGCGATACCGTTGTATTGGATAAGGCTATTCAGAAAGTGATGTCTTTTGCGGATAAACATCCGGAGGCATCGGTCATTGGGTGCAAGGTATTGAATCCCGACAAGACGCTTCAGCCTACCTGCTTTATGTTTCCGTCGTTATTGAACCTTTTATTGTCTACTACCTATCTCTATAAATTGTTTCCTTGCAGTCGGTTTTTTGGACGTGAGCAAATGAGCTGGTGGGATCGCAACGATGTTCGTCAAGTCGATGTAGTAACCGGGTGCTTTATGTTGGTTCGAAGGGAAGCTATCGAGCAGGTGGGTCTGATGGATGAAGATTATTTTATGTATGCGGAAGAAACGGACTGGTGCTGGCGGTTTAAAAGAGCAGGATGGAATAATCTTTTTTATCCGGATTCACAAATTATACATCTTGGGGGGCAAAGCAGCAAGCAAGTTAGAGTGGCGATGATCGTTCAATTACGCAGAGCTATACTTCAATTCATAAGAAAAAACTATGGTGCCTTACAATACTATTTAGGAAGTATATTGGTGTTGATATTCTATATGGTTCGAATACCATATTGGCTGTTCCTTGCGGTTCTTACCAAAGAACGGCGGCGTGCAGTAGATATGGCAATCGCCTACTGGCGTGGCTGCTGTTCAATTATAACCGGCAAATGAAAGAAAAAATATTATTAAGATGCTTGACAGGTTTGTCGTAAGATAAGTATGAACGCTAAGATATATGTACGAAATGTTAAGCATACAATGAAAGGCTTACTCACTTGGAGTTTGAAAAGGGCTATTGGTCCTTATCGCAAACAAAGCCGGTGGCTTAGGCAGGTTCAATGGTACTCCGCACAGGAATTGCAACAGCTCCAATTGAAATACTTGAAAGACCTTGTCAAGCATGTGTATGAGACGGTTCCATATTATCGGCAGTTGATGACCCGGGAGGGGTTTACGCCCGCAGACATACATGCCCTTGAGGATATTCAAAGATTTCCTATCCTGACCAAGCAGGATATTCTCTCTGCGGGGGCATCTCTTCATTCGAGGAAGTATCCTAAGCTGTTGACCAAAACAGGCTACTCTGGCGGAACTACCGGAGTACGCGTAGCACTTTTGCGAGATTTATGGTCTATTGGAAATGAACATGCATTCGTGCGAAGACAATTTGATTGGGCTGGCTTGACAACACAGGACGTGTGTGCCTATCTAAGCTGGCGGATTGTCTGTCCACCGGGACAACAGCAGGATTATCCTTATTGGTATGATGCTGCAATGAAAGAGTTGGTGCTTTCAACTTTCCATCTATCGAATTCAACGATTCCAACTTATCTGGAATTGTTGGTCAAATATAAGGTCATGGCAATGGTTGGATATCCTTCGGCGATTGCGTCAATCGCACGATATTGTCTCCGTGACAGTATTAAAATTCCCATGAAGGCTGTTTTGACCACATCAGAAAATTTAGATGCATTTCAGAGAAAACAGATATCGGAAGCATTTGTGTGTCCGGTGTATGATTTTTATGGAGGCAGTGAACGTGTCTGCTATATTCACACTTGCTCTGAAGGTTCATATCACATTCTTTCAGAATATGGTATTACAGAACTGATAGAGATTCCTGAACAGCCAGGCATACGAAAAATAGTTGCCACAGGATTTTGGAATCGGGCTATGCCTCTTATTAGATATGATACGGGGGACCTGGTCATTCCCGGCCCCAGAATGTGTTCCTGCGGAAGAGCGTATCCATGTGTAGAAAAAATCATTGGACGCCAAAGTCAGATAATTAAGACGCCATCCGGACGAGAATTCGGAGCTACTGTTGTTGAATGTATTATGGAGTTTATTTTGCATGATCTCGCAAGTTTTCCCATTTTCGAAGCTCAAATGATTTTATATGAAGGGTTTCATCTGGTGCTTGAATATGTATCTGAGCGATCTCTTAATGCGGGAGAAGAAGAAAAGATAAACAGTCTTGTTAAGTTCCATATACCGGAAGATTTTTCAATTGAACTGCGCCGAGTCTCATCTATCCAGAAAACAGCTAGCGGAAAAGCACTTTCATTAGTGTTTAATCCTTCGACACAAAAAACAACGATATGATTTCAGTGGAGAAATGACCATATTGCTAAAATCAAAAGATATCATATGCTTCTCGCCGTCAGATTGGTGGGGGATGAATCCGAGCTGTACTACTCACTTGATGAAATACTTCTCGCGAGACAATAGAGTGATTTATGTCAATCCATTCAGTTCGGACATTATCGGGAGTATCGGAACGACTGAAAAACGCAGGGGATTGTGGGGTCGGATTCTCCGTAAATTAAAAAGTCTTGCCAAAATATGCGTTAAAATCAATGACTCGTTGTATATTGTTAGCCCTTTTTTTTTCCCCTTTCAGGGGATTGGGTGGATCGATGCTGTTAATAACTTTCTTATTTCGCTGCAACTTCTTGTGTTGTTCCGATTTCTCAGTGTTCGCAAGCCGATTGTCTGGGTTGAGAATTTGCGTGCAGCGGACCTGTTCAAAATTATTGTTTCAGATTGTATTGTCTATCATGTTTCTGATTTGTTTACCGATGATTCATATATAGAAAATCAATCAATTCTTGTTCGGCGCGAGAATAAAATCCTTTCCAATGCGGATTTAATCATATGTGTATCAGTGGCTCTTTATGATCGACTTCGAACAAAGTTTCATAATGTTTCATATGTTCCGCATGGTGTCGATTATGAATTATTTCAAAATGCCATGACATTGAGATCGGAAATGAAAGAATTATCCGGTATTGCTCATCCTGTTGCAGGTTATTTTGGTACTTTAACGTCGCACAATAATATTGAATTGCTGGAATATTGCGCAGAAAAGCTTGCCTATGTTCATTTTGTTTTTGCCGGACAGATTACAGGCGGCGATTATTCAAAACTGAAGGGTTTACCCAATGTGACATTTCTCGGCAAATTGCCTTACGATCGCATTCCACTTTTATGTGCCAATATTGATGTCGGGCTCTTGCCGTGGAAAATGGATGCATGGATACGTAATTGTAATCCGTTGAAGATGTTTGAGTATATGGCATGCGGAAAGCCTATTGTCTCTGTTCCAATTCGAGAGGCGGAAAATTATCCGGAATTGGTTCGTGTTTGTGAAACGAACGAAGCATTTTGTGAGGCAATTGAGACTATGTTGAGAACTGACACAGGCATTCAGGCTAAGGCGAGAATGGAGGTTGCTGAACGAAACAGTTGGGCAGCGCATGTCGCTACTATCGGCAACTTGATTTCCGATGTTTTACGTTCCAAGAAAGGTGTCGTGCAATATGGCTAAACTGACCGTTGCATGTGTCGGTGACGTGATGTGCGGCGATCAATTCAACCAGATTGGTTGGGGGACGGCTTCAAAGATAGAACAATACGGCAAAGATTTTGTCGACCCCAGAATTGTAGCAATTCTCAAATCTCATGATATTGTACTTGCTAATGTGGAGTGTGTTTTATCCGACTGTGAACGAGATATCAAGCAGGCAAGATCTTTGCATATGAGGGGCCGTCCTGAGTCAGCCGTCCGAATAAAAGAATGGGGAATTAATGCGGTTAATTTGGCCAATAACCATATTCTGGAACACGGCAGCCTTCCTGCGGAGGATACAGTTAATAATCTAAAAAAAAATGGTATAATCGTTACAGGCATAGATGATAACGGAAAGTTTAATAATTCTCCATCATGGACTGAAATGATAATAAACGGACAAACAATAGCCATCTATGGATTTTGTTTGCGTGATGAGAAATATGCATATTATTATCGGGAGGATATTCTATCCTTATGTCGCCAAATCCAACAAAGAAGAAAATCGGGTGATATTGTTATTATATCTGTCCATTGGGGTGATGAATTAATTGATCGTCCAAGCCTCCAACAAAGAAATGTGGCGGACCAGCTTTTAGATGCCGGCGCTACATTGGTCGCAGGTCATCATCCCCACGTTGTTCAAGGATTGCGGAAACGTGAAGGCTGTCTGGTAGCATACAGTCTTGGCAATTTTATTTTTGATAGTTGGTGTAATCATACGTCATGGTCAATAGTGTTGAGTCTTCAAATCGACAACCAAAAAATAATAAACTATCGTACTATCCCGATTGTTCGGAGTAGAGATTACCGTCCTGTACTTGCAGAGGATGAAATCTATGAAAAGTTAGTACGAGAAATAGATCGACGTAATCAATTGGTCCAGGATGTTCTTGTTGACGGCAGTTCATACCAACGTGTATACGATTCCGAAGTAAGACGATTGAATTGTCAAGACCGAATACAACTATGGCTTCGTATTGCCATGTTCTTTTGGAAGGTCTCACCACGCTATTGGCGTGGTATATTCGCCCGTCCAATTTTGCGAAGATTAGGAAAATGGTAGAGAATTTTAATAATGTGAAAATCTGTCTTGCGGCTTCCGCAGGAGGGCATCTGAGTCAGCTGCTGTTACTGGACCATATATGGAAAGGACGCGCTATTGTCTGTGTTTCAACGGGGGAAATGGTAAGTGAAAAGCTAAAGAAAATTGGCAATACCTATATTGTCGGGGAATGCAACCGTAAGCATCTCTTCAAGACTTTAACGGTGCTGTTTCGTTGTTTTTGGATTGTTTTGCATGAACGGCCTGATGTAGTCATCAGTACCGGAGCGGCGGCGGGTTTTTTGATGTGTTTTTGGGGCAAACTATTTGGAGCAAAAGTTATCTGGATAGACAGTATTGCCAACGCCAAGAAACTGTCAATGAGCGGACGGATGATTCGTCCGTTTGCCGACTTGATTCTCAGTCAATGGCCGGATGTGGCAGCCCAATATGCAAAGGTTGAATATGTCGGTGAATTGATATGATCGTTCCATTGTTCTTACTTTCATTTTGTGTCTTGCTGCTTCTTTATATTCCAGTTCCATGGGGTATTGGATATATTCTGCGAATAAGACAGAAGCAAAAAGCTGTTAGGAATAATCAAATATATTTGACTTTTGATGATGGTCCAGGGAATCGCCTGACTCCTCATATATTAAGTATCTTGAATGAAAATGATATAAAAGCAACATTTTTTCTTTTAGGAAGAAATGTTGCTGGTCGAGAAGCTGTCCTTCGGTCAATTGATTACGAAGGACATTGTATTGCATCGCATAGTTATTCACACTTTCATTCCTGGAAAGTTCTGCCGTGGAAATCGGTATTTGATATTAAACAAGGCTTGAAGTCAATTAATGATGTATTATCACAAGCGGGTAGAAATTATGCGTATCGTCCTCCCTGTGGAAAATTAAATATATTTTCTCTTGTTTATTTGTGTTTGAAAAAAATTCCTGTTGTTTTTTGGTCGATAGACTGTCTGGATACGTGGCCAAAAGACCTAAGAAATGTTAAGTTCGCGGCCCAAAAAATTCGTGAAAATAAAGGGGGAATTGTTTTATTTCATGATTTTGACCGGACGACCGAAACTGTAGATGAATATGTATTAGACTCCCTAAAAGCAGCCATCATTGCTGGGAAGGACCTTGGATTAGAGTTTTCGACAATTGACCGTTTGATAGAAAAAGGTAAGGAATAGACTTGATTTTTTTAGCAGTAGGCACTCAATTTGGATTTGACCGGCTTGTCAAGGCCGTTGATCAGGCAATTGAAAAAGGACTTGTTCAGGATACCGTATTTGCCCAGATTGGACCGGGTGCATATTTGCCGAAGCGAATGGAGTATGTGGTAAGTCTCAAAAAGGAAGCGTTTGACAAGACCCTCAATTCCTGTGACTCAATCATTAGTCATGCCGGGATGGGTAATATCGAACTTGCCTTAAAGACAGGAAAGCCTCTTTTGGTGATGCCGCGGCGTAAGGAATATGCCGAGGTGGTTAACGATCATCAAGTTGATACAGCCCGCAAGTTTGAACAACTTGGTCATATTCTGGCAGCTTATGATCCGGATGAACTGATTGAAAAAATTAAGTTGCTTAAAACATTTGTTCCCAAGCCCCGTATCCCAAATCGCCGGGGGATTATTGACCGGATCAGCCAGTTCCTTGCGACGATTGATTAAAATTCTGCCTCGGTTATACCGTTTTTTATGTTCGAGGTGGATATTACAGGATATAGTAGTACAAGAGAAAACAGGATAAATGAAAACGAGGCAACAGTGAAGATATTGATTACCGGCGGGGCGGGATTTATCGGGTCCCATCTGGCAGAACGGCTGCTGGGGCAGGGACATCAGGTCATTGTGATCGATGATCTCAGTACCGGAAGTCTGGCCAATCTGGCGCAGGTACGCGGCCATCCAAACTTTTCTTTTGTCTTGGACTCAGTCCGCAACGCCAACACCATGCATCTTTTGATAGAGCAATGTGACCTCATCTATCATTTGGCCGCAGCGGTGGGCGTTCAGCTCATCGTCGATCAACCCGTTCACACCATCGAGACCAACATTCACGGTACTGAGGTCGTCCTGTCTATTGCAAACAAATTCGGCAAAAAAGTCCTCATCGCCTCGACCAGTGAAGTGTATGGCAAAAGCGAAGCCATTCCCTTCCATGAAGATGACGACACTGTCCTGGGCAGTACGCGATTTAGCCGCTGGTCCTATGCGTGCAGCAAGGCGATTGACGAGTTTCTTGCATTGGCCTATCATCAGCAGTACGGCCTGCCGGTGGTGGTGGTGCGATTGTTTAACACGGTAGGCCCTCGCCAGACCGGCCGCTATGGGATGGTGATTCCGCGGTTTGTTGATCGGGCACTCCGGAATGAACCGATTCAAATCTATGGCGATGGTCAGCAGGCCCGGTGTTTTTCCTGTGTGTTTGATGTGATTGACGGATTGACTGCCCTGATGGAATGTCCCGATGCGGCCGGCCGGGTATACAATATAGGCTCAGATGAAGAGATAACCATGGAAGCCTTGGCAGATACGATTATCGCAATGACCGCCAGCCGGAGCCGGAAGGTATTTCTGAGCTACGAAGAAGCTTATGGCCGGCCCTTTGACGATATGCATCGCCGCGTACCGAGTCTGGATCGTATCCGCAAGCAGGTCGGATACCAATCTCGCTTTACACTGCAACAGACGTTGACTCTGATTATTCAAGCCAAGCAAAAAGAAGGCACAGGGCAGTAATGACAGGGCGAACTTACTCTATTGATGACGTAAAGGCCGTAATTCTCATTGGCGGCAGGGATTTTGGCCGTTGCCGGACGGCCTCACGTTTGAATCGGGCGTTGTGGCCCTTGGCCGGAAAGCCTGTCCTGCAGCATCTGATTGAACATATTGCCTGTCAGGGTGTTCGCCGGTTTGTGCTGTGCTGTGAAACTGAATCAAAGCATATTCGAAACTCGCTTATGCTTCCGGATTACCTGGATGTCCGATGTATTGAAGAAACAATGCCTCGCGGTACGGCGGGTTGTATCCGGGATGCTGCCGATCCGGGGCGTGATGAATTGCTGTTTGTCTTTCAGGCCTGTACGCTTACCCCGCCGGATATTCATGAAATGATTCAAAAGCATCGAACCGGCGACTGCATAATGACGATGTTTTTTAATCCTCCCTTAATGCCGGAGGAGGCGGTTCTGCAGGATGCACAATTGTATGCCTGTGAATCTTCTATTCTTGATTGTATACCCCGGAAAGGGTATTTTGACATTAAAGAAGGACTTGTGCCCACCCTTGTTTCTGCAGAGAAAACCGTGTTTGCCGCAACTCTGGCATCTTCCTCAGGGCATTTTAGAATGTGGCGCCAATATGTGCAGGCGGTTGGAGTATGGCTTAATAAGATTAAGACGGGACATCCGGCCCTGACGGGGTTTCAGTCTTCGCCTTCCCGGCCGGGTGTGTGGATTGGTGAAGGCGTCCATATCGCAGAGTCAGCGCGATTGGTCGGTCCGATAATTATCGAGGCAGGAGCACAAATTGATTCCGATGCGGTGATTTTGGGGCCGGCTTTAATTGGCCCTCAGGCGGTAATAGGGTCTAACGCATGTGTAGAGCACAGTGTCATCTGGAAAGCCGCAACGATGGGGCGGAAATGCCATATCCGTCAGTCTCTGATTGATGAAAACTTTAATGTTCCATCAGGAGTCCAGTTGGACAATCAGTTGGCGGCTCGCCCCCAAACAGGGCTTGGTGCATGGACGGAGGCGATGCGTCTGAGAATTAAATATCCCGCATTTCATTCAAAGATGGAGGAGCGTGTGAAGACATTTGCCGAACTTCTAAGTCGGCCCCAATTTAAAAATATACTTCTGTTGATACTGGGTTTGCTGTTTGGAACCCTGATGGTTTCGTACTGGCAGCCAACACTAAATAAGTTGTGGCATATTTGGCTTGAAAGCGACGAATACTCCAGCGGTTTGCTGGTGCCGCCTCTGGCACTCTATGTGCTCTGGTCACGTCGGCATTCGTTTTATGAATGCATCATCCAGCCGGCATGGACAGGGCTTGCTATGCTGCTGGCTGCTCAGGGATTCCGTCTGTTTGGGTTGTATTTTATGTTTGCGTCAGCAGAGCGTTTGGCATTTGTCCTGTCCATCGGTGCGATTGTGCTTTTATTGTTGGGCTGGCGTTTTTTCTTGCGGTTTGTGCCGATATTTATTTTCTTGTTTTTGATGTTGCCGCTGCCGAATCGTGTGGAATCGATTATTACCCAGCCGCTTCAATCTTGGGCGACCGTTTCAGCAGTATATCTCTTGGAGACATTAGGTTATAGTGTCATCCGTCAGGGCAATGTCATTCAGATTGGCGATACGCTGGTGGCCGTGGCTGAAGCCTGTAACGGGCTGCGTATGCTGACTGCCTTTTTTGTAATCAGCGGTTTTGTCGTACTGATTTCCCAAAGAAAGTTCTGGGAAAAAATTATTGTCCTACTGTCAACTATTCCCATCGCATTAATTTGCAACACGATTCGATTGGCACTGACCTCGATTGCATTTACAAAAATCAAGACCGAAGATCTCGAGAAAATAGCCCATGATTTTGGCGGCCTTGCAATGATGCCATTGGCGATAGGGATAATCATATTAGAGCTTTGGATGCTCAAACATTTATTCAGTCAGCCGGAATCTATTGAACATCAGGTGGTAATCAGCCGAAAGGATAATTGACGGCCATTGAATAATTTAAGTGCCATAAAAAGAGGAGTGTATGCAGGAATTAGATAAATATGCGTACCAGCCTGTTCAGGGTGAGGTATTTGATTACGTTGACACCCAGCAGTCTGTACACCCCCAAGACGATGGAATAGTAGAGCTTGTCCATGCAATTTTAAGGCGATGGTATATTGTTGTCTTTTGCGCTATCCTGGTTGGCGGGGGTGGAGCTGTTGCTGTATGGCGTTTTATGCCGGAAAAATTTAACACCAAAGGCTCTGTTATGGTATCCCTTGTCGTTGCACCTATCATGTATGATACAAAGACGGGTGTAGGAAATTATGATACATTTAAAAACACCCAAGCGGGTGTGATGACCAGCGATTTAATTCTAAATCGTGTGGCTGATGAAGTAAAAGACAAAGAACTTGTTTTTTTTAACCAGCAAGAAAGTCTTTTACAAGTTATGCGAAATATGGTGGTAAACGGTGCTATACAAGTTATCCCAGAACGTGGGACCGAGTTCCTGCACATCCAGATGTCAACCGAGGTTCCTTCAGATGCGGAAAAATTAATCAATGCTTTTTTACGCAGTTATGAAGCTGTTGTCAAAACCGATGAGATTGACTCTATTAATGACAGGCTGTCGCGCCTGGAGGTTCAGCGGCGTACGCTGGAAGAGCAGATGCGCCGCCAGAAAGCTAAAATCCGCGAAAGGGTAGATGAATATGGAACCGAGCAATTGACTCCACGCCAGGAGATCGCCCTTAAACAGGTTGCTACCTTAAAGCAGGAACAGGTTTCTATTGGCGTTCGTCGTATGCTGATGGAAGCGCGTGTTATGACGATGGAAGATCAGCTCAAGGATGAATTAACACTATCGGATATCACCGATCAAGTTCAACTCCGCGTGGAAAGCGATCCTGTCATTCAATCCTTGCGTCAGGATATTCGCCGTTATGAACAACTCATCCGTGACGGCCAGGCGACGATGATCGATACCAATCCGGAGATGCAGCGCAGAAAACAAATTCTTTCTGAACTACAGCGGGATCTGGAAAAGCAGCGTCAGGAAGCAACAACTCGCCATGAACAGTCCGCTCTGGCCGATGCCCGCAAAAAACGTCAGGGAGAACTGGATTCATTAAAGGCCGAATTAAATCAAATCATTGCTTACGAAGAGAAGATACGCGAACAGCTCAAAGAACATGATGACAGTACCATTCAAATAGGCCGTACTCAGTTGGATATTGACGATTTGCGAGAACAGTATGAAAGTTCACGTCAAATCTTTAACGAAATAACCCGCCGCATCGATGAACTCAATATTGAGCGGGATCGCAAGCCGCGTATATCCATTCACTCGTGGGCACGCAGTGTTTCGGCAGAGAGCAAAAAGAAAAAATTGATGGTCGCAGCTCCGTTTGGTGGGTTGGGTATGGGACTTGCTTTGGCATTTCTGCTGGCCAAGCTGGACCGTCGTGTGCACGCGCCGGATGATGTGGCACGTCGCATCGGCGTTCGCATAATCGGTACGACCACCGGCCCGGAACACGTCAGTCCCAAATTGCTCGGTCAGCAGCTTATGGATGACTACCAAACGATCCGTGCCAACCTGGGCTTATTGGACGGCAACGGCAATACCAAACTCCTTGTTGTTACCAGCCCCGGCATGGGTGACGGAAAAAGCACCCTGTCGCTGAATCTGGCGACCAGTTTTGCCCGTTCCGGCCGAAAAACATTGTTGATTGATGGTGATTTACGAAAACCGGATATTGCCATAATGCTGAATTTGCCGGGTACACTTCGCGGTATTCAGGATTATCTATTCGGAATGGACCTGGAAAAAACCATCTACCGAATGGAAGGATTGGATCTTAGTGTCATGGCCTCTGATGCACGCAATTCTCAGGATGCCCTTGAACTTCTGTCAATCCCGGAAACCCCCGAGCGGATTCGCCGTCTCCGGGATTCATTTGATTATATAATCATTGATACGCCGCCTGTGTTGGCCTTTTCAGATGCGATGGTATGGGCTAAAATGGCCGATGGTGTAATTTTAACCAGCTATATCGGGCATACCTCAAAAGTGGAAATGAAAGAGGCCCTCAAGCGGCTTCATGAAATCAAAGCCAACATTATCGGCACAGTGATCAACAATGTCAAAGTTGCCCACAGTTACCGCCGCTATGGTTATGGGTATGGCTATGGGTATAGCGAAAAAGAAAAAGCCCGAAGAAAACCGCATGCCACCAAGAGAGGCAACAAGGCTTTGTTGATTGGCGCAGGTTCTGAAGAAAATGGAGTTAATCAGCAAACCTGATTGTTATGCATTTGAGATTAATACCGCCGTGTGGGGATGAGGCGTCTGATCGTCTAAGGAATGTTCTTAGTCTGCCGCGAGCCGGAGGACTGTTCCAACAGCAGGTGCTTAGGAACAATGGTAACGGCATAGCTGAAGCCTCATCTCTGTATGTACCCTCCGAATGGCTGGAGCGTCTTGACAAGAGTAAAGTACCCCTGCGAGGTTACGACCGAGAAGGCCTTTCTGGAGGGATACTGGAAGGAGCCAAAGATGGCCTTTTGATTTCCAATGCGCTTCTGGACTGTCGCTGCAATCATAAGCAGCTCAATGATGTATTGAAATTTTCCAGCTCGGAGGTTGTGCTGGTTGACATCACGTTCCAATTAGCCGCTCCGAATGAAATAATCAGAACCACCCATCAGAACCGGATTGTCGGGATTCGCCGCATACTCGAAGATATGACAGAGCCGATTCCCGCCGAGTCCCCCGATTTCCCGGCATATCTCTATTTTCCCCCATCTGTGTGTAAACGTTTCGGCCGAGAAGGCCGGCTTCCTATGAACATTGAAGCCTTGCGCTGCTACCTGAATGAGAAAGGGATTTCGATACGGCGATATCGTTTGGGAGGAGAAATACACAATTTAAATAGCCCGGAAGGACTGCTGTATTTATTACAGAAGCTTCCGTTTGATGAATTTCCACAATTATCAAGCATAGCTATCGACCCGACCGCTCGTCTTATTGGTCCGGTCTGGGCGGACGATGACGTATATATCGAACAAAATGCTGTGGTGGCCGGACCGTCAATACTGTGTAAAGGCGTCCAAATCGGGGCTGGAGCGGTGGTGCAAAACACAGTTTTGGCGCCGGCATTGAAAGTAGAAGCAGGGGAACATCTTCAAAATACTCTCTGGCTTGAAAAAGAGTCTCGCCAGCACATTGACGGTCCGATCCGATTTTCTACGGAGTATTGTGAGCGGGCGGAGGTATACCGTGAATGGCCATTGTTTTCTTATGCGCGATTTGGGAAAAGACTATTTGATATTGTTTTATCACTCTGTATTCTGGTCTTGATCAGCCTGATATTTCCGGTTGTAGTAATTATGCTTAAATTGACCAGTCCGGGGCCGATTTTTTATCGCGCCCGGCGGCAGGGATTGCACGGCAAAGAATTTAATTGCCTAAAATTCCGAACGATGATGACACAGGCCGATAGCCTTCAAGAGCGGTTACGTATCGTTAATGAAGTGGATGGGCCGCAATTTAAAATCAACAATGATCCCCGCGTTACCGGGGTAGGCAAATTTTTACGGGATACCTGCATTGATGAACTGCCGCAATTTATCAATGTCCTGCTTGGGGATATGAGCGTCGTGGGGCCGCGGCCGTCACCGGAAAATGAAAATGATTCATGCCCGGCCTGGCGGGATGCGCGTCTTTCGGTACGGCCGGGTATTACGGGCCTTTGGCAGGTATGCCGTACGCGGCAGGCTTCACAGGATTTTCAGGAGTGGGTGTATTACGATACACAGTATGTTCGGAATCTGTCGTTCCGACAAGATGTCTATATCTGTTTTAAGACTGCGTCAAAGCTTATTCATACATTCCTGGATCAGTTTGGTTAATCGAGATTTTCCGCCTGCGGGTAGAATTGCTGCAAGTTCTTAGGTTTGCAATAGTTCTGTGAATACCGGAGGTGGGACTTGAACCCACACCCTGTTGCCAGGACGGGATTTTGAATCCCGCGCGTCTGCCATTCCGCCACTCCGGCTAAAGATGGGATAGCATAGTCTAAAATAACCGCTTCGTCAAGCGGTTTTTTTATAGACATTTCCAATATCTGGAGATAGGGTGTCTGAATAAGGGCTTGGTTCTGTGGCCGAAATTTCTTGAATAGGATACAAGGTAAACCTTAGTGATATTATTATAACAGCAAAACAGGCTCTACTATAATTATATATATTTATATATTTCATAAGACACTATAACAAAAGGATATGCGACTAGTATTCCGGTGCAACTGAGCGCAACTGAACACAACTAAGCGCAACTGGTATGCAACTGAGCGCAA
>CAZYQN010000037.1:30462-35136 GCA_964649955.1 uncultured Pirellulales bacterium | reverse complement strand
GCTGCTGCATTATTTTGCCGGCAATAGAAAGCTGATGGCGGTTGTTCACGCCCATGGCATCTTCTTCGGCCACCGCTGTAACCGCTGTGGCTTTATACCCATCGGCCAGAAGAATATGCAATGCATCGGTCAGATAATACTCATTTTTCTTATTATTAGGTTTAATCTTGCCTAAGGCATTCAACAAAAGCGGCGTATTGAAGCAAAAATACCCCGGATTGATTTCAGCAATAGTTCGTTGGACATCAGTGCAATCATTATGTTCAACAATACCTTGAATATTTCCGTACCCGTCACGAACGATACGTCCATAACCGGTCGGGTCTGACATTACAGCGGTAGCCAGAGTAACGGCTGATTTTTCTTGTATGTGCTTTTCTATCAGAGTCTTAACGGTTTCTGTACGGATCAAAGGAGCATCACCGCACAGTACCAAAGTCAGCCCCGAAAATCCTTCCAGATGCTTTTGACAACACATAACAGCATGACCCGTGCCCCGCTGCTCCGGTTGTTCTACAAGCACTACATCGCCTTGTGAACCATACTTTGAAACAATCTGGTCCTTTCCATAACCCACAACAACATAATGCTTTGTAACACCCGCCGCACGGCAGGCCGTCAATACCCATTCGAGCATCGGGCGTCCGCACACCTCGTGCAGCACCTTCGGCATCTTCGTGTTCATCCGGGTACTTTGTCCCGCGGCCAATATGACAGCAGCGCATTCAACCATAAAGTCTGAAAATTCCTTTAACTTACTGATACTACTTATTTTATCAATTTGAACCTACCCGGCCAGGACTCGAACCTGGAATAGAGGTACCAAAAACCTCTGTGTTACCGATTACACCACCGGGTAACACTGCAATTAAGTCATTTTAATAAAAAGACTTATATTACTTACTATCGCGCCGTCAAGGCATTTACTGAAGGTCGCAGTATCCGCTTGCGAAGCAGATCGACCGGATTCTGCCGGAGGCTTGAGCTGACCATGCTGCGATACCTGTCAGCCCCGTTTGCTGGGCTAAAACCGTTTTTCGGCTACCCAAAGGGCGATTTTCATCGCTGTCCCCGTGCGGCAGAACATACTAAAGTCAAGCACTATAAACATTTCCCCAAAAATTGCAAGCCTTTTTTTAAAATCTTGCACCCTTAAAGTACTTTTATCGTATCCCTCCCTGCCACAGAGCAAACATAACAACAAATATAGTCGTAAATTAATATCAGGTTTGACAAAATACTATTCATAAGTAGAATATTGATTGATGTCAGCTTTCTTAGAACTATCTGGAGCATAGTCTAGTTTTTCAGGGAATATTAGGGAATATTAATGATGGATCCACAAATGAAACCAATACCAAGTTTTAAAAAACCTCCTGTAACAGAAGTAGTTTTAGGAGTTCAATTTGATAAACTCCAGTCCTTTAATTCACTTCATTATGGTTTATATAGAGAACGAATAGTTAAACGATATCCAAAATACAAAGATTGTTCTCCTCTCGACAGCACCTTTGAATTTTTCGGGGACAAACAGCAACCCTTTTTTAAGCCCCAAATGTACACGATACCTCCGCTACGGAGAAGTTGGTACATTGAACAAGAAGAAAATCTACTTATTCAGCTCGACCCGGAACACTTTTTCCATAATTGGCGAAAGATTACAGGAGACGAAATCTACCCTAGGTATCATGATGTAAAAACCGAGTTTTTGTGTTTGTGGAAAGACTACCTTCTTTTCTGCAAGGAAACAGTCTCGGAAGAGGTTAAGGTTAATCAGTGGGAAGTTACCTATGTAAACCATATTGATAAAAATAAAGGCTGGAATAACTTTAAAGATTTGGGAAATATCTTTGCTCAGTGGTCCGGCATGTCGACGGAGAATTATTTGCCTGTTCCGGAAACCCTTGAACTTAAACAAACATACGCTTTCACTGAGCAACAGGGAAGATTGCATGTCGTTCTTCAACCTGCGATTAGACGTAGAGATAGCAAAGAATGTTTATTGCTAAAGCTAACGGCACGGGGCCGACTGGATTCGAGTGAAGTGGAAACACTTTCAGACCATCTGGATATGGGTCGCGAATGGATTGTGAGAGGCTTTACTGATCTAACCACTCCGAATGCTCATAAATTATGGGAAAGAGAGGTCTAATATGACACCCCCAATTGCCACTTCTGATACAATCGAAAGTACTTATGATCTCGGAATAACATACGAGGCGAGAGATTCGACATGGAGTGATTCTGCAAATGTTTCTCTTCCAGAACCACCTTATAACATAGATAGTCAACAGGACCCCACGACAGCTAAGACTTATTTTTCTGTCGATCTACCTCCTATGGCAAAAGCTTTGGATCACTTAAATATAATTTCTCAAATGCCCGATAACTGGGATTCTTATGGAAGCCCAAGTTTAAGCAAAGATTTGTACTCGAACGCAAAAGCTTTTATATGTTTACTCCAAGACTTATTTGTCTTTGAAACCCCAGATGTTATCCCTGTTTCTGGGGGCGGCGTACAATTTGAATGGCAATATCAAGGCCGTGAATTAGAAATAGAATTTTCAAAACCTTCTGAAATTGCGTTCCTTCAAGTATTCGAAAATGAAAGCATGAAAGAAGGTGTTTTCTCTATTGACAGGATGGACATTGAAATTCGTAATTTTATATTGTGGCTCTTTTCAAATAATTGATAAGCATTGCTGGGAACTCAAATGGACGATGTTGAAGGAGCAACAAGAATTACTGTAGAGGAAAGTGAATTACTGTATCGCGGCATTGTAATTGATGAAAAGACAGGTATTCCTCGTCAGATAAAATGGGATAAGAATACTAATAAATATCGGTTGTCATCTGCTGCTTTTCACGACTCGAAGGGTAAGCTTTCTGTGGATATCGCGTCTAAGACAACACCACAAGAATCACTACAACGGTTAGAGAAAAGCCGAGCATTGGCCTGTATTATGGCGAAGCATCCTATAGATTTGGGGTACTGTGTTATTGAAGATCCCATAAAAAATAATCCAGCTCATGCCCTTATACTCAGCGGAGAAAAAGAAATCAGTAAAAAACATCAAAAAAAATTAGCACAAAAGTGTCAATGGGCAATTCCCCCAAAGGACTACCAAATGCTTGAGCCGACAATTGGTTAATCATTTAGGAGATAAAACCTTACCTGATATTATCTCATTCCCTTTTCCCAGAACATAGCGATAACTAAATTTGGCATGTTCACACCTTACACACTATCCCGGCTGGCTTTTTGATCCAATTTTGTAAGCTGTCGCAATCGCCAGCAAAAAGAAAACAATATCAATCGGACCAAAGCTGGCCAGAAATCCCTTCTGTTTGAGTCCGGAAGCTATCGCTTTGATATTATCCGATGCCTGCTGTCGTACTTTTTCCTTAAATTCCTCTCTTTCCTGGTCTTTCATTGATATATAGGCGGCTTTAGCCTTTGCCCATATCTCAGGCGGATAATCTGCTTCCGCCTGAGCGTCTTGGGGATCGACACCGGCAGGCCAGTTTACTGCTGATCCTTCTTCCTGCATTTTATAGACGATAGCATCGGCCAGCCAGGAAACAAGGTATTCTTCATTGGAATCAACAAGCATAGAAATATTCTGGTCAGCGGATTTAATTTCTTTGTTCATTACCATTTCCAGCGCAACAAACTTGCCCCCAAGGATCGCCAGCACAGAAATAATTACCGCCAAAACACCTGGTACAGTACCGCCCTCTGTTCCCCATGCCACTCCCGCACCAACCAGAACTCCAATACCCCAGGCAATCCAGCCGATTTCGAATCCCGTTAATGATGCAATGACTCCCCAGAGAATCGCCCCAAGAATACCGCCAGCCACTCCAGCAATAATCCCTTTCATAAAAAACCTCCTTTTTTTGCGAAAACTTAATCTATGGTACTCAACGGCCTATCCGTCGGTATTCTCGCCCTTATTTCAGTCCAGCAACAATACAACCTTAAACCGAATATACGTTATATAGGGATGACCCAAAACATAGCCAAACCGAACCAGATAGTCAACCGGAAAAATCTTATATATCTGAAATTATCAGCAATATCTTTTATTGGAGAATCTGTCACGCTGTACACCTAAAAATACTTTTGCTTTAACACGCTTTGCGTTATGATAGACAGCTATCATCGCGGGCGCAAGAAAATCGAACTATTAACATTGAAATTGGAGCCTGTTAATAATGGCAACTGTAAAGGACGTGATTGTACGTAAACCAACCGCTACAGAAAAAACGGAGTGTAAAAGCTGGCCGGTCTGGAGTTGCGAGGTCAGCCAATTCGAATGGGAATACACCCAAGTCGAAAAATGTTTGATTCTCGAAGGGCGGGTAACTGTCACAGATTTTAATGACTCGGGAAATTATGTGAATTTTGGACCCGGCGACTATGTTGTCTTTCCGAACGGTCTAAAATGCGTCTGGAAAGTTGAAAAACCGGTAAAAAAACATTACGAGTTTGAATAGAATAAAGAATCTATTAATTGCCTATACAAACAAATCATTTTAACAAGAAGAATATAATATGATTACAATATCCACTAAAATATATCCGCTGCTGCTGTTGCATTTTTTAATAAATCTTTCAATATACGCCGCCCCCCTGCCTGCTGTTATGACGGAAAGCTTGGTTCTGCCCCC
>CAZYQN010000037.1:0-30362 GCA_964649955.1 uncultured Pirellulales bacterium | reverse complement strand
CAATATACGCCGCCCCCCTGCCTGCTGTTATGACGGAAAGCTTGGTTCTGCCCCCTGTATTGATAAGTCTTGCCGTGGCCGAAACCACCTCATCTCCTTTATATGAAATATCTTATGAGAAATCCGTCGTAATGATTATGACCGTTCGTCAGGATTTCGACTTTGTTGCTCCCTGGAAAAAACAGCCTATGTCAGGCGGAGTCGGAACCGGCTTTGTAATTGACGGCAATCGCATCCTTACCAATGCTCACAATGTTGCCAATGCCCGTTATATCGAAGTGAAAAAACAATATCTTGCTCAGCGGTATCCGGCCCAAATCCAATATATAGGGCACGATTGCGACCTTGCCCTTCTTACAGTTGATGATACCTCTTTTTTTGTTGACACGGCCCCCCTGTCATTTGGTCCTATCCCGTCTATCAACTCCACCGTACAGACTTGCGGTTTTCCGATGGGCGGCCGTCAACTTTCTATTACTGAGGGCGTCGTATCTCGTATTGAAACAGGAACTTACAGTCACACTCAATTTGACTCCCATGTCATTGTTCAGACCGATGCTGCCATTAATCCCGGTAATTCCGGAGGCCCCGTCCTCCAAAATGGAAAAGTTGTAGGCGTGGCATTTCAGGGTCTTCAATCTGCTGACAATATCGGTTATATGATTCCCACTACCGTCATTCACCATTTCTTAACTGATGTCAAGGATGGTACTTATGATGGTTTTGGCTCTCCGGGAATTGGGGCCTTTGAGGGGCTTCACAATCCTTCCTACAAGACCTACCTCAATGTCCCGGCCAATATCGAGGGTATCATTATTACCGAAATTGTACGCAAAAGTACTGCCGAAGGCACCCTTCAAAAAGGCGACGTGCTGACAACAATTGATGGATATAATATCGATAACGATGGTATGATTCGCATCGATAACCTCCAGCTTGAATTCTCAGAAGTCATTGATAGAAAACAACTTGGGGAAATTGTAAAGATAGAATACTATCGCAATGGTTCCCCTGTTACCGCCGATCTTAAAGTGGCTCTCAATACACCCGTCCTGACGTGGGCAAGACAATACGACATAGAGCCTGACTATCAAATCTATGCAGGCCTGACCTTTGTAAAAGTGAGCCGGAATTTTCTTGAAAGTTGGGGCAGAAGCTGGATAACAGATATCCCCTTTACCTTGAGATATTTGTTTATGCATGCCAATCATCTCAGCGAGGACCCCAACCGTGTTGACTATGTTGTTCTTTCTGAGATTCTCCCCGATGAAGTTAATGCTTATGTAACAGGTTTTAAAAATCAGGTCGTTGAGAGTGTTAACAATATTAAGATAACGGCTTTAAAAGACTTGCCAACGGCGTTCGAACAGGACATTGACGGCTATTGGATTATTCGTTTCATGAGTAATGACAGTCCAATGATTCTTGATGCTCATGCTGCCCGTAGTCGTCAAGCTGACATCTTACGTAAATATCAAGTACCTTCCTCAGGCAAATAGAAAAGGTTCAAGAATGAAAAATGCCCTTATCAGTATTATTATCTCAGTAATAAGTCCATACCTTGTAGCCAACGAATCGGTCGATCTGACGGAGTCTATGAAGGAGTCGCTGGTCTATTTAGAAGTATCCAATGTCGGCTGGGAACAAATTCAACCCTGGAGACAAACGACTGTTTCTAACTCCGGCACCTATGCGTGCGCTGTGGGTCCCTATGAAGTATTGGCATTAGCCAGACCGTTATCCAATGCGATGTCTGTTCAGGCTCGTCGTTATGCACAAAATGAGTATATCCCGGCAAAGATAAAAGTAATTGATTATGAATTGAACCTTTGTCTTATCGAGTTAAACCAGACATCCGTAAAAACCCCATTGAAACCTCTTGAGTTTATTGATAAATATAATAAAGGCAAAGAGTTAAAAGCATATTGGTTATCCTCCGGCGGACATCTGACAACGGCTCGCGCTACCCTTGACAGAGCAGATGTGCTGTTCTCCAATATTTCTTTTAACAAGACGTTACAATATCTCTTATCCAATCCCTCTCGTTCATCCGGCACTGGGGAAGTCTATTGTCAGGAAGATGTTGCTGTTGGTGTTGCATCGTGGGGCAGCGATACAGAAATAGGCCTAATCCCTGCGGAAACCATTAATCGTTTTCTGACCGAAGCTCACAAGGAGACCTATAGCGGCTTCGGTTCCGTCGGCTTTGAAACCAGCCATTTGCTTGATCCGTCCATCCGAAAGTTTCTAAAAATGCCGGATGACATACAGCATGGCGTTTTCGTCAATTCCGTATACATGATTGGAACGGGGTCTGCTGAACTTAAGCCTTCAGATGTCATTCTTTCTATAAATGATTGTAGCTTAAATTCTTATGGACGATACCAGGACTCTCGTTATGACCGGATAAATCTGGATCATTTGATTGAAAAAGAGCAAATCGGAAATAATATGAAATTTATCGTCTGGAGAAATGGAAAAGAGGAGTCTATAGATGTATTAGTACGTAATATTGCTTCATCTGAAATGCTCGTACCTTATTACGAATATGACAGACGTCCCGAATATATAGTAATCGGGGGTTTCGTTTTCCAAAAATTAACGCGGGATTATATGACTATCTGGGGTGACGGTTGGCAGGGCAAAGTACCGCCCTATCTATATCATTATTATCGCGATTACGCTTGTCGTCCAACAGATGATAGAAAGGAAATTGTGTTACTCAGTTATGTACTGCCTACAGAGATGAATATTGGATATCAGCAATTGGGTCGGCTTGTCGTTAAGTCATTTAATGGCAGAAGGATATCAAAGCTCAGGGAGATCCTTGAGGCATTGCTTGTTAATCCTGAATCCTCCTTTCACATTGTCGAATTTGAACTGGACTCCCCTACCCTGGTTATTCCAAAATCCCAACTCGCAGTGACAAATCAGCAGATTATGCAGCGATACGGAATTCAGGAGCTGGCCTATGTAAGGCCGGACTAAACTGCAAAAGATATGTTTCACGTGAAACATATCTTTTGCATCAGGAAATAAGCATTGCATCTCTCTCTATTATGCTTGAAAATTCTTTGTTTCACGTGAAACATTATTTTTTATAGAATTGTTCTGGAATAATTTTAGTTTTTCCAGTACAACATCCGAATATAATTTTGTTTATTATTTAATTTTTGGAGCTATTCGGATGGACAATAAAAAAGTGAAACGTTCTCATCTTGGTCGTGGTCTCGAATCCCTGCTTGGTCCCGCAACATCAATTCCTATTTCCTCTGCCCCTGAGTCAAGCACTCCTGAAACCAAACCTATAGGCAGTGAGTTCCCCCCGGATACTCGTCTTGACATCAGTCGCTTTGAAATACCTATTTCGAAAATCAAAGCCAATCCGTATCAGCCAAGAACAGTATGGAAAGAAGAAGAACTAAATGAATTGGCTCAATCTATTCGCGAAAATGGCGTGATACAGCCAATAATTGTCAGAAAAATCGATGATAAATATGAAATCATTGCAGGAGAACGGCGTTTTCGCGCGGCAATTCAGGCTGGACTTGAAAACATTCCGGCCCTTGTAAGGACGGCTACCGATGAAGAAATGCTTGAGTTGGCCATCGTAGAAAATATCCATCGTTCAGATTTAAATGCAATTGAACGAGCCAAGGCTTATCAGAATTTTATTAAAACCTTTTCGCTAAGCCAAACGGAAGCGGCGCAAAAGCTTGGAGAAGACCGTTCGGTTATCTCTAACTATATGCGTCTGCTTGACTTACCACAGGACCTGCAGGCCATGCTAAGCAATGATCAGTTGTCGATGGGCCACGCAAGAGCGCTATTAGCATTGCCAACGGATGAATTGCGTCGAAAACTTGCCAATCGTGCTATGGCAGGGCGACTCAGTGTTCGTGAGGTTGAACAATTGGTGCGAAAATATCTGGAAGACAAACAAGAGATAAGACCAGAGAAAAAAGAAAAGGAATCGCACATTGTAGACCTTGAAAGACAACTACAGGCGATACTTGGAACTAAAGTGAATATCGAACCCAAAAAGAAAGGCAACCGGGGCCGAATCATCATCGATTACTATTCATTGGATGAATTTGAGCGTTTGACAGAACGTATGGGATTGATGAATAACGAGGGCTTGTAAGCAATCGCACTACGCTACCGTATCGACCTGATTATACTCTTGTGAATACTTTCACAAGGATGCTTACCATAGTAACATTCTCATATCTTCAGCCCTTGCATTATTGGTGAAGATCCGTATAATTTTAAAATCATTGTTTAAAAATTACATCTATAGAAAAGGAACGACAATGAATACTGCCTCGGAAACATTTTTAAAGGCATTACTGGAAGCCCCCAGTCCGTCGGGATATGAACAGCCTGCAGCGTCATGCTGGCGCGCCTTTGTAAAAGATAGCGTAGATGAATTGATCCCCGATGTACACGGCAACACGATCGCCGTTTTAAATCCTGAAGCAGAGTTTAAATTTATGCTTGCCGGGCATATTGATGAAATCGGTTTGATCATCACACACATCGACGATAAGGGTTATATTTATACGGCTCAGATCGGGGGGATGGATCCGGCATTGTTGATCGGCCAGCGCGTTAAGATTATGACAAAAAAGGGGGAAGTCTTCGGAGTAATAGGCCGTAAAGCAATCCACCAGATGAAGCCGGAGGATCGCAAGAAGAATGTTGAAATGGACAATGTGTGGGTCGATATCGGCGCCGACAGTAAAAAAGACGCAGAAAAACGGGTTGCCGTAGGCGATCCTATTGTGATAGATGTCGAGTATAGAAGGCTCAATGGTCATAAAGTCGTTTCACGGGCAACTGATGATAAAATCGGAGCCTTCATAGTTGCAGAGGTACTGAAAGCATTAACTAAACGTAAACTCAATATCTCTGTAATCGGCGTGGCAACGGTACAGGAAGAAGTGGGATTACGCGGGGCGATTACCTCTGCTTACCAGGTTAACCCGCACGCGGGTATCGCAATTGATGTCGGGTTTGCCAGCGATCATCCTGACACAGATCCGAAAAGCCTTGGTGATGTGAAACTGGGGAAAGGACCGATTCTGCATCGCGGCCCGAATATTAATCCGATAATGGAGGATCTGCTTTTCAAAACCGCTAAGCAGAAAAAAATCCCGTACCAAGTTACTGCTGAACCGCGAGGCACAGGAACCGATGCAAACGCAATGCAGCTTTCGCGAGGCGGAGCGGCAACGGCGCTTATCAGTATTCCCAATCGCTATATGCATACACCTGTTGAGGTCATCTCTCTAAACGATGTGGACAATACGATAAAGCTTCTGGTTGAATTTCTGGCCGCCCATCCGGCACAACGGGACTATCGCCCCTAAAACTAACAGCCTTCATATCAGTATTGAAAACTGTTTATGCTGTAGTGTCTCGATGACTATCGGTGTGGTTTTGCGCTTCATAAGCCTCGATAACATCCAGAAGACGGTGAAGAACATCCCGGCCTTCAGGACTTGCCTCCAGACCCAGGAATTCTACACCTACCAGAAGACTGTCTTGGCTGGGGGGAGTCTTAAGATGACGAACCTGGCCTTCAAGCAAGAGAGGCTTTTGATAGGACATAGGGGTAAACTGAAGGCCGACATACTGCCCGATGGAAAAAAAGTCCCTGTGGTCCTGTCCGACCCGTATCATGGCCCCGCCGGCGGAAAGGTTTTCAAGTTTTCCCTGCCAGTAGTGTTCATCGGGAGTCTGATCGGAGTTTCGGTAATAACCGCGATGCCAAAACATAGCCCGCACATTTAAATCAGAAGGAACCCGCTGACGTTCATAGGCACGGCGCTGCATTTTTTCTATTTTCTCTGGCCCTTCTATAAATATGTCAGACAATTCCGATGTAGAGGGCTCAATTACCACACTTTCAAAAATGTATTTAAAATGTTCCTGATGAATACATATGCCGACCGGTTGGTCTATTTTAATTTCTACCTTCTTTGCATCAGAAGACAGTTTTAATTTAAGAAACGAATCCGATATGTCTACAATAACAATATCGAAGATGTTCCACTTGCCCTCCCGAAGACAACTTAGAGTTCCGCTTAGACCTTCCTGAACAGCCTGCTTCAGGAATTCCTCTATTTGTTCGGGTGTCAGACATTCTACTTGGGTCATATAATTCTGCAAAAAAACGGGCTTTCCAATATTATAATATAACATTTGTCAGGCATGCAATGTCACATTTCTATCTCTAAAATCGGCATTCTGTCAAATTTGCTTGAGGAAAGTTAAAGAATACCCCAATACAAGCTATTTCATAGTATCTATGGTTCTTTATGACATTTAAGAGACACAAATGCAGAGAAAAATCAAAAACGACATTTTCCGCTGAGAACGATTGCAAAACTCAGTTCGCAAGGATAATATTCCATCATGGAAATGGATACTTTAAAACGCTATTCGGCCGCAGAGATCGTTCTGCTGGGAATTTTCGCAATCGGTCTTGGCTTATCACTGATACTTGTCAAGATACGCAGTGTTGTTGAGTTGAATGCTCCTGTAGATTTACCCTACAGCGGTTTAGCTGCGCCGCTGCCCAAAGGAGCGGAATGGGAAACAGCAGGGGGGTGGCTTTATGAAAGCGATAACGCCTTTGTCCTGCTGGGTAGAATGCGGAGTCGAGGCCGTATGGTCATGAATGTACGCTGGCGCTATGCGATCTGCGATGAGCCGATTGAGTCAGAATCACTGCTTCAGCAGCGGGCAGATATCGCCAAGGGTCATCTTGAACCTCTCGGTATTCTGAACACCCCCTTACAAATGTACTACGGGCGCATTTACGCCCCGACGGAATCCGGCGAAGAATTTCTCCTTGGTGTCGCCCGGCTTGGCTATGGACGCTGCCTTGAGCTTCACGTTGCATATCGAAGCGATTCAACATTTGCCGAAAACACATTTCGAGCGCTGGCCAGAGGTGTAGTCTATGAACCCTCAGCACTGCTTGAGGCGGGAGCCGAGTCTGTCACCCAGTTCTATGCTGACCAAACAGACCGTATCTCCGCAACAGAAGGACAATCGGAACAAGGGTATTTAATTAAGGATATCACCGGACGTCCGCTGGGTTATGCGGCCCGTCGGCTTTTCGCCTATAACGGCACCAGCGAAGGACATCTCCGTTTAACAACCCGGCAATTCGAGCCTTCCGGGCTTTATACGGAATCGGACCTTTGGCTGACCGTCTCCGACAAAACGTTTACATGGAAGACACAAACCTGGGTCCCGCGGCTCGAGCAGCCCCGAACAGCCGACATCCGGATGGATTCAGCAGGGCGGCTCCGTGTACAGAAAAATACCGAGCAGCAGCAGTTTCTGCAGCGAACACCGGTAATGCTGCCTGAACCGCTCATAACGGAATTTGCCGCCGGTTTATCAAAGACTTCTGTACAAGAAATGGTCATCGACGTGTTAATGGGAAACGGCATTGTGGTACCCACTCGTTTGTCCCTCATCAGCGACGAGAAAGCTGTCGTTCGTTCCGTTAACGCCGCAACTATCGTTCGCGCCGAATACCTGCATATGCAAGGTACGTTTGATGACTTTTTATTTGATTCTGACGGCCATTTACTGGGTTGTTATGTGCAGCAGCCCCGAAAACCAGGACAGTTGTGGGACGCAGCAAGTCAGGAACAGCTAAGACAAATTTTTGGTGAACGGTTTGAACCGCGCCGCCGCGAGGCAGTGCAGTTGATTCAGTAAGCCTGGACTCATTAGGTCGTGCCTCTAACAGGCGGCGATCAACTTTCAATCAAGAATTACCGTTGTGCATCTCTACCATATAGAAAGGAACGGCGATGGCGGAAAAAGAATATGATTGTATCATTGTCGGCGCAGGACCGGCAGGACTGGGGGCAGGATTGTATGCAGCACGCGACCGTGCAAAAACCATTCTGCTGGAGAAGTTTTACCCGGGCGGCCAAATCAATACCACCGACCGTATTGAAAATTACCCCGGATATGAAAATATCAGCGGCCCCGATTTGGTAATGAAGATGCTCCAACAGGTACAGACCTTCGGGGGTGAAGTGAAAACCAGTGCCGAGGTGACCGGCCTTGAGCGGCGCTCGGACGGACGAATTGCCGTTCAGTGCGATAAAGATATCTATGTCGGGCGAGTGGTAATCCTGACGCCCGGCAGCTCATACCGGCATTTGGGTGTACCGGGTGAAGATGAATTCCGACAGGCCGGAGCCGGCGTGAGCTACTGCGGCACCTGTGATGCGCCGTTTTTCCGGGACAAAGTCGTAGTCGCCATCGGCGGCGGCAATACGGCGGTCGAAGACACGCTGCATCTGGCCAAGTACGCAAAAAAAGTGATTATGGTGCATCGACGACAGGAATTTCGGGCCACACAAGTTCTCGTAGAAGAACTGATGACCAAGGTCAACGCAGCTCAATCCAATCTTGAATTGCGACTGGATTCAACTATAACGGCAATTGAGGGCAAAGATCGCGTCCAGCAGACAGTAATTAAAAACGTAAAGACAGGCCAAACTGAAACTATTTCGTGCGACGGCGTTTTTATTTTCGTCGGTATGGTTCCTAACACGGACTTTCTAAAAAGTTTTGTTGAATTGACGGATGCCGGCTTTATCAAGTGCGATACTGCCTATCTTCGGACCAATGTCCCGGGCGTATTTGTCGCCGGCGACTGCCGCATCGGAGCGGCTATGCAGCTTGTAACGGCTGTCGCAGACGGTGTCAACGCGGCTATGTGGATGAAGCATTATCTGCGCGACGCAGCATGGTGGAATGCACCGCTGTCGGATACGTTGTCGCCGGGGCAGTGGTAAAAAAGAGGTCATCCGGACGTTTCGCCTCGCTGTCAGTACAACGGAAATGGAAAGTGTAAATATGCTTGCGGACGAATCGAAATTGACTGATAACAACACCGGCAAACCCAAACGGCGTGTCCGATACAGCGGTACGCATCCGAAAGCATTCGCACAAAAATATAAGGAACATGCTATCGATGCACATCCCGAACTGCTGGAGCATTTCAGGGCCAAAGGCAAAACTCCGGCAGGAACTCACATTCCTGTTCTTACCGATACGATTATGACAACCCTTGCACCGCAGCCGGGAGAAATCGTAGCAGACTGTACGTTGGGGTATGGGGGGCACGCGGCTCTTTTTTTGGAAAAAATCGGGCCTTCCGGAAAACTCATCGGTCTGGATGTTGATGGTCCGCAGCTCGAGCGCACCCGAGAGCGGTTGAGTAAAGTCATTGTACCAATGAGCTTTCATCACTGCAATTTTGCCGGGCTTGGGGAGGTAATGCAAAAAGAAGGGCTGGAAGGATTCGATGTTATTTTTGCAGATCTCGGTGTGTCAAGTATGCAGATCGATGATCCTTCACGAGGTATCAGTTACAAACACGACGGCCCGCTGGATATGCGAATGGATAACCGCCGCAAACAGACGGCGGCGGAATTGCTCGCCGCAATAGAAGAAAAAGAATTGTCTGAAGCGCTTTGGGAATTATCCGATGAACCGGACCATAAAGCCATTGCACAAAGAATCACGGAACAACGTCAAATACGGCCGCTGGCATCCGTGGCAGAACTGGCTGAACTTGTATTGTCTGTCAAGGGACTGACTCCAAAAGAGTGGAAGCGGCAGATTCGTGCAACCCCTGGATTGTTGCACCCGGCCGCACGGACATTTCAGGCTCTTCGTATGTTGGTCAACGATGAGTTGGGTGCGCTCAAAACCCTGCTGCGCATCGCACCGTATTGCCTCAGGACAGGGGGGCGAATGGGAATTATCAGCTTCCACAGCGGCGAAGACCGGCTGGTAAAAAAAGCTTTTGCGCAGGGCCGCAACGAAGGACTGTACGTAGAAACTGCACAGGATGTTATTGTGCCCGATCATAAGGAAATCGACGCCAATCCGCGAAGTCGTTCGGCGAAATTCCGCTGGGCAAAACGCAGTGCCTTGCTTTAAATTGAGGTTGAATGAAACCGGCTTTTTGCTGTATAATAAAGTCATCAAGTTCAGAACCGTTAGTGGAGTAAATGCCCTGTGCCTGCAAATCTGACACCGGAATATAAGAAGGCGGATGAGCAATACCGTACCGCCGCAACGGACCAGGAGCGGTTGATCGCCCTTGAGGAAATGCTGCGGGTCATTCCCAAACATAAGGGCACAGAAAGTATGCAGGCCGACCTGAAACGGCGGATCAGCAAGCTCAAAGAAGCCGTCGAAAGCGGCGGAAAAAAAGGCGGCGTCAAGCATATCGATGTGTTCCACGTCCCCCGCAGCGGAGCCGGACAAGTAGTACTGGTCGGTACGCCGAACGCCGGCAAAAGCGCTATCCTTGCGGCGTTGACACATGCCCATGTCAATGTCGCGGCCTATCCCTTTGCAACCGAAAAACCTGTGCCGGGGATCATGCTGTTTGAGGATGTCCCGATTCAATGGGTCGATACTCCTCCCATTACGGCCGACTATGCGGCAACAGGTTTTGTCAATACCTGTCGCGGAGCAAACCTGTTGGCTATTGTAATTGATTTGTCGGACGATGTATTGGAACAGATGGAAGTGTGCACAAAGTATCTGGATGAACATCGCCTGATCGCTGACCCCAACGCCCCCGAAGACAGCTTTGATAATTATCTTGCACGTAAAACGTTTGTTATCGCAACCAAAGCGGATATCGCACCGGCCGGAACGTTGGAAACACTCAAAGAATTAACTGAGCGGCCGTTCGAATATATAGAGATATCTACAACAACGCGGCAGGGGCTGGATTTCCTGGCAAAACGGGTTTACCAGATGCTGGAGATCGTACGGGTGTATGCCAAAAAACCCGGCCATGAACCGGATATGAAAGAGCCGTTCACACTGCCGCAGGGATCTACTATTTATGATCTGGCCGAATTGATCCATCGCCAGCTTGCCGAATCCCTTAAAACAGCGCGAGCCTGGAATGCCCCCGGCATTCATGACGGCCAGAATGTGCCGCGCGACCATGTATTGACGGATAAGGAAATAATCGAATTGCACTTTGGATAGTACTTTTTACTTTGCATCGGAGACAAATATGGAATGCAAGAAAGAACGCAATACAAAGTTTTGTGCCTGTACCTATAATCCCTGCGGCCGTAAGGGCGTCTGCTGTGATTGCCTGCAATATCATCTTAAGAGCAAAGAGCTGCCGGGCTGCTGCTTTCCGCCGAATGTGGAAAAAACCTACGACCGCAGCTTCGAAGCGTTTGTCAGGGCGTGGAACCTGTGATCCTGCCGGCGACGAAAAGTTGCCGTTTTTTTCAGGTATGCCTGCCGCTGATCTTCGGGAAACTTTTCGATCGCATACCGCAGCATAGTGCGGGGCATTTTGTCGGCATATGTATCAAGAAATCGGCTTTCCGCCGTCAGGTCACGCTTTCCGATCTCCCGCAGCATCCAGCCGACCGCTTTATGGATTAAATCTTCCTTGTCCTCCAGAAGGAGCTTTGCAATCGCCAGCGCATCCTCAAAGCTTCTTTTTCGTATCTGGTAAAATACGGCAAGCATTGCGATCCGCCTTTCCCAGAGACTTTTCGAAATCGCCAGTGTATAAAGAATCTGCTTGTCTTTGCCCTCCAGATACCCTCCGACAATAGAAGGCGCCGAGCAATCCACCAGATCCCAATTATTAATGTATCGCGTATTCTTCAGATACATTTGATAAATCGCCGTCCTGTGACGGTCATCCGAGCGTGCAAACTGCTCAACCATTACCAGCAATGCAAACAAACGTTCTTCATGAAACTTTGACTTAAGCAGCCGGCCAAGCGGTTCCAGTGATATCATACAATGCTGCCTGACTGCTTTTCGAATCACAGGTACACGAATCCCAAGAAAACGATCACCGTACCCGTATTGACCTTTGGCCGTTTTAAAAAAACGCTGCGCATGGTCGGCCATTTCGGCATTGGCCGACCGTTTTAGTTCCGCACGAATCTCCTCTGCTGTCGCCGATGTCATATGTTTATTTTACGCCGGCTTTTTGAGAAGCCTGCTGTTTGATCAGCGGCGATGGAAAAGTGCCGAAGTATAAAAGCTGTGCTATAATTTTTGAAATCTCGGTATTGTCGTGTGTACCTGCAAAACGAGCGGAACCCGGGCCGAATGCCCATAGCGGAACATCTGCGGCAGTGTGATCTTTGGAATTCCAGTCAGCGGCAATCTTATTATCTTCGGACTTAATCAACAATCCGCCGGTCTCGTGATCGGCCGTGACAATGACAAGAGTTTGTTTGTCGCGCTGAGCAAATTCAATCGCCTCTTTGACCGCCATATCAAACAACAGTATTTGCCGCACAGCATTCTCGGTATTGTTACTATGACACGCCCAGTCGATTTGACTTCCTTCGATCATCATGAAGAAACGCGGGGCAGGAGCAAACCACTCCTTGGACCGTGTGCTGAGCAGATCGATGGCCGTCTTTGCCATTTCCGCAAGCGGCGGCTCCGGATCAAAGGTCGTCATCCCGTCATCGGCAAACAATCCAAGCACAGGCGCCGGGGACAATTCAGCCAGTTGCTGACGGCTGTAAATAACCTGATACCCCGCGATGGCTGCTTCTTCAATAAGATTGCGTCCGTCTTCCCGGCTGCCGGCCGGTTTGCTCAGCCAGTATTTGCGCCCGCCGCCAAAAAGAACATCCACATGATTATAGAGCATATCGGAGGCAATTTCTCTCTCCATTCCTCGCTTTTCCACATGAGCCGCAAACCCGGCCGGAGTCGCATGAGTAATAGTCGATGTGGCCACCAGACCCGTACGATAGCCTTTGCCGCGCGCTCTTTCAAGAATGGATTGCCAGGGCATACCATCCGGCCCCTGACCGATTCGGCCATTGGTGGTCTTTACGCTGGTTGCCAGCGCCGTCGATGCCGCCGCTGAATCTGTGATTCGATGGCTGGCTGAATGGGTCCGCATCAGCCCCGCAACAGGCATCCGTTCCATATACAGCCGTCCATCCGCACCGATTGCCTTATGCCGCGCCAAGGCAACCTGATTGACCCCCATTCCATCCCCGATTAGGAAAATAACATTGCGAGGTTTCTGTCCGCCGATATTCTTCAGGACGCCGGAATTCTCCGGAGCCTGATAAAATGAAATATCATTGACATCGCGGTTCGGATCCGGTTCCGGATAATTCCAGACATCGGCAAACGCCGGCAAAACCAGCGAACAAAGAACAAACAGTGTAATCCATACGTTTCGTTGCAGGGTGTTAAAGACCATGAAATGTTATCCTTTCGCTTTGGCATACCAATCGGGGTCTTGCGCCAGTTTCTGTTTTGCTTCCTTAGTCATCATTTCAAAAGCAGCATGGGTCGATTCCCAACTGCGCTGTCGGTAGGGTGTTGTTCGCATCTTTTCAATCTCAACCTTGGCGTCTTTAAAGTACGAACCATAGATATGCAGCGAATCGCTGATATCCACATATCGCCCCGTACGAACGCTTGCGTTGAGCTTTTGACTCAAACGGCCGGCGATAGTCCGCTGCAAATCAGTCAAAGCGTATGCATTCATAAACCACGCTTTATAAAGGTCGCGGCTGCGCCAATGCGTATTCATATTAAGCACAAATCCGCCATGATCGTCACCGGCAAGCCTGCACCAGATACGCTGCAGGCACGGCGGATCGTCTGTTTGCGGATCGGCGGTAGGCATCCAGGTGATCGCCTGGGCACGGCGGGTATGGTCGCAATGTGCCAGTGCTTCGACAATATAATCAATCTGATTAACCCGTCTGAAGGGTTTCGGGGTGTTGGCATCGCGGAGATTCTCAACCGGCGTATACGCAAACAGCCTTTCGTGATAGGTATAAGTCCATTTGCCTGCCGCCGGATCGATCCAATGGTCATGAATCCCGGCAACAACTTCCTGACGATACGCTTCCAGTTCCTCCGGCCCCCCGGGAAAATTCTTGTGAATGCGCGGCTCATTAAAAGGATTGGCAACGGTTATCATCACCGTCGCATCGCGGCTGGGCGGGTCGTCGGGTTTATCATACTGGGTCTTGACGGCCAGCCCCTGATCCCACACAGCCAGCACAGCTTTCTCCCACGCTTCGGGCAAACAATCGGCAGTGATACTCAGGGCCGGAACTTCTCCGGCAGACAGGAACTGTGCCATTGGATTTCCTTTCAGAAGTTACAAACCAAGTTCCTCGTTGGTGATGTGATAGGTAGTACGGTCACGCTCGGGAAGCGTACGGAGCATTTCCAAAGCTTCGTCTGCATAGCGGGTACCGGGATAATCGCGAATGACCTCACGGCAGGTATCGACAAGTTTCTTCGGGGTCAGGCCTCGTTTTTGTGCAAGCGGTTTATACAACTCGCGGGCAACATTCATTTTTTGTTCCGCCGTTATCTGCTGCTCAAAAGGCAGCTCACGGGGTTTCTTTTCCGGCTTTACCCCGGTTAGCGGACGCGGCTGATTCGGATCGACCGGCAGCGGTCGGTTCGGATCCGCCGGCGTAATTGACTGCGGCATTACAGGCGGAGGCATCATCGGATCAAACAGCATCAATTCACTCATTCCCGGCGGCATTCCCATCGGGGCCGTTGCCGGATGTGCCGTCTGGTAAGCTTGAAGATCAATCGCTGCTCCGGTCAGATGGGTCAGAACAAACGCAGGGGCAAAGCCGCCGGCAGGACCGGCATATTTGACTTGCCCTTCTTTATCAATGATCGCCATGAAAGGTTTTTTGGCATCCAGACGAACAAACGGAGCAGCGCCGGATTGAGCACTGCCCGCCGCCACCAGCGGACACACCGGCGTATGGTCTTTCAATGCCTTTTCGTAACCGGCAGGGGTATTCGTGTTGATTTCGACGAATTTAATATCTTTTTTGTCAGCCGATGCCTTCATAATAAATTCAAAATAGCCCTGCTGATCTTTAAGACTGTGTGTCTGATGCATCATCGGCTCAGCAAAGAAATTCTCCATTCCTCCCTGTACTGCTTGCGGTGTCAAAGCCTTCCCGCCGGGAGCATTAGGATCGACAACTTCTTCACCCTGCCAAAATAAAACACAGAGGATATCCTGGCCGGGGGTATATACAATTTTTTTTCGGTCGGTGGTCAAGTATTCCTGACGGATAAAACGCTCACGATAAAAATCCTTATTAAGAGTTCGGATATCTATTCCAAGCTTCCCCGGCCGCCCGTAAGGATTAGTCGGATCAAAAACCGGCTCAGCAGGGGCCATCATCTGCGATTCATTTTGACGAACACGGGGCTGAGGCTGAGGCCGGGTACGGCGGGGCACACGTTCCTCACGAGCGGTGTCGCGCGTTTCATTTTGCGACCGCTGCTGCCGGAGACCTTGCGGCTCGGCAGGCCGTTTTCCATAAAGATAGGAAAACAGTGTCTGAGTCACCCAGGCATCGCCATTGGTCGTATCTTCGCGACAGGCACGTACAGCCCAGTTCAGGGCATTGACATGCTCATTCTGGTAATAAGATGTCCAGGATTGCAGCAGCATATACCCGGCTTTCTGGACGCTATCGTATGCAACCGCATTGCGTTTATTGGTTTCCAGTACTGTGGCGGCCGCCTCAATTTCTATCGCACTGGGACGCTGGTTGAGGCTGACCTTCTTAAAGAGGATGTCCAATGCCTGACTGATTTGGACATAAGAAGCCTGAGCCTCCTGACGCAGTTGCTCCCGACGACTATCTCCTTCCTCAGCAGCCGGAGCCGCCTTGGAATAGGACAGCACAATCGAAAAAAGTAATCCGACAGTCAAGAGTTTTTTTGTTCCCATTTCTTTCTCCTGTTTCTATAAATATAGGATGAAATGATACCGCCGCCAAAACCTTATCATAGCAAACAAAGCCTTCGCAGGCAAAAGAAAAACAGGGATATCACAGACAGTACGACACATCTGTGTCCCAAAACATAATTGACTTTTCAGGACCAGGGGCGTAGTATCCATCAAATATCTAAATAGTGAACACATTACGTGGGGAATCGGATGTTTACAGGATTGATTGAGGCAATTGGTACGGTACGTCAAGCAGCCGTTCAGTCCGGCCAAATGTCGCTGGCGGTCGAGCTGGGGACGATCGGCGCCGGCGTACAACTCGGCGAAAGCATTGCCGTCAATGGTGTATGTCTGACCGTTTGTGGATTGGAAGGAAATTGTGCCCGCTTCGATATAAGCGGAGAAAGCCTCTCACGAACCACACTAAAGGGCCTTAAAACCGGGACAAAAGTGAACCTCGAGCGTGCAATGAGTGCCCAGGGACGTTTTGGGGGACATATCGTTCAGGGCCATATAGATGGCATCGGCTCCCTCGCCGCCATCACAAAACAAGGCCAATTCGCAACATTCCGATTCTCGGCCTCCCCCGAACTCCTCGGCCAAATAGTACTCAAAGGGTCCGTAGCGGTCGATGGGGTCAGTGTGACGGTGGCATCGCTGGATAAAACCGGTTTTGAAGTGGCGGTAATTCCGACAACCCTCACTCAAACAACGTGGCATTTGTCGAAAGTCGGTGATGCTGTCAATATTGAAACGGACATCCTGGTCAAGATTATCAAACGTCAGCTTGAACAGATACTGCCGGGACGATCCGGACTGACCGAAAGCAAATTAAGAGAACTCGGCTTCTGAAGATCATAACAGATGACGCCAAACAATACAAATCGGCTGGTCGGCAATGACCTTGTGATTGGTATCACAATGGGTGATCCGGGGGGCATTGGACCCGAGGTCATCGTCAAGGCGCTGGCCGATCCATCGCTCCGCCGTCAAGCCAAGTTCATCATTTTCGGACTGGACGAACCGCTGGAATACGCCGCCGATTTAGCGGAATTCGAATCCTTCTGGTTTCGTTTTCCTCACGAAAAACTCAGTCGGGACTATCCGCGACAGGTCTCAGTGGCCGATTACGACGAATATTCAACCCCCTCGTGGGTACATGCACCGACACGAACATCAGGGGAAGCCTCGATTCGGTTCTGCCTGGATGCGATTGATGCAGCACGCGACGGATTGATCGATGCGGTGGTCACAGCCCCCATCAATAAAACAAGCTGGAAACTCGCGGGCGGAAAATGGCCGGGACATACGGAGTTATTCGCCGACCGGTGTAAATCGCCGCGCAAGGTCATGATGTTTGTAGCTGGCCCCCTCAAATTGGCGCTGGCAACAATCCACGAAGCATTGTTCGAAATACGCCATAAATTTACCATCGGATGCGTTTTTGAGCCGATTGACCTGTTAAATACGGCATTGAAAGAGTATTTCGGCATCGAAAAACCGCGAATCGCCGTCGCAGGACTAAATCCCCACGCCGGCGAGGATGGGCAGTTCGGCGACGAAGAACAGCGTATCATCAAACCGGCGCTGCTGTTGGCACAGGAAGTCGGCATTAATTGTCTGGGACCATTTCCCGCTGATTCTCTGTTTGCACATGCCGCACATGGCGAGTATGATGGTGTGGTGGCCATGTATCACGACCAGGGACTGATTCCGGTCAAAATGCTGGCCTTTAACAGTGCAGTCAATGTTACCATCGGCCTGCCCATCATTCGCACGTCCCCGGCGCACGGCACGGCATTTGATATTGCAGGCAAAGGAATCGCTAATGCGGAAAGTATGAAAGCGGCGATTCGTACGGCAATCGATATGGCAAAGACAAAAAAAAGCCGAACATTAAACACAAAACATATAAAACCGTCTTCGGCTGTTGCCGGGAACTGAATACGGCAAAAAAATCCTATGCAGACCAAACAGGATATAGAACGTTTACTGGCAGGGGCAGGGTTAACCCCAAACCGCCGGCTGGGTCAGAATTTTCTGATCGACCTGAACCTTATGCGGTTGCTGGCCGAAGCCGCTCATTTGACACCGCAGGATGTTGCACTGGAGGTCGGCACAGGCACCGGCTCATTCACGGAAGAGCTTGCAATACAGGCCGGACATGTCGTAACGGTCGAATACGACACAGGGCTGGCTAGGGTTGCCTCATCACGTCTGAAAGTGTTTGACAATGTCACATTCATTCAGGGCGATGCTCTGGAAAGCAAAAATACAATTAATCCCGAGGTGCTGGCCGCGGTGGCCGCAGCGCGGACACAATATGCAGGGCGGCTTTTGCTCACGGCCAATCTGCCGTACAGCGTAGGATCGGCAGTGATGGCCAACCTGATTGTCGGACCGGTCACGGCCGATGCGATGTACGTTACGGTGCAAAAAGAAGTCGCCGACCGGATGGCGGCGCTGCCTGACCATGAGGAGTACGGTACACTGAGTATTTTGATGGCGGCAACCGGCCATGTCCACCTGCTGCGAAAACTCCCGGCCTCGGTATTCTGGCCAAGACCTCAGGTTGAATCGGCAATGGTGGCTTACGAACGCGACCCCGCAAAGGTTGCTCAGATTCACGATATGGATACCTTCCGCCGGGTCATTACGCTCTTTATGGGTCATCGCCGCAAGATGCTCAAGGCCTGCGTCAAGCTGACCGAAGGCCCACTGGAAAAAGTACGGCACTGGAACGCGGTTTTCGAAGAAGCCTTCGTCGATCCGCACCATCGCCCGGAAGAACTCTCGGCGGCGGATTATATCAACATCGCCAATCTGTGCTTTGAACAAATACGATAAAAAAATATTTCATTACAAAAAGAACTTAAGGTATGGACCAACGAAAAAAGGCAGCAGAGACGATCGCACTGCACAGGCAGATATTGTCGCAGCTTGAAAATAAGGGACTGGAGATAACCTTAGCAGCCGCAAAGCTGCTCACGGATTGCCTTCAGGGCGGTGGATGCATTTATCTGTGCGGCAACGGAGGCTCAGCCGCCGATGCTCAGCACATTGCCGCAGAACTGGTAGGGCGGTTCGTCCGCGAACGCAAAGGACTGTCGGCAATCGCGTTAACAACGGATACCTCCATTCTCACGTCCGTCGGTAACGACTATGGGTTTGAACAAATCTTTGCCCGGCAGGTTGAATCGCTCGTGCGTTCCGGCGATATCCTCTGGGCCTTTTCTACCAGCGGCACGAGCAAAAACGTTCTCGCCGCCGCACAAAAAGCAAAAGCCCTCGGCGCCAAGGTGCTTGCCTTTACCGGCAAACCCGCCTCTCCTCTTCAGTCACAGGCCGATATCTGTCTGTGTCTGGAAGGCCCGACCGCAACCGTACAGGAAATCCATCAGGTCGCCTATCACATTATCTGCGACCTCGTGGAAGAAGCCATGATGAACAATCAATAGACACCGCCGGCAATATAATACTTCGGATTATGATATAGGGTAAGGCATACTCTCTTTTTCTGCCTTATCTTTCTGCTATCTTCCAAAAGTGTATTCGAAGAGATTTTCCTTGTGGTCGATACACCCGATCGCCTGAATCACTGCCTTGGGATTCTGTACAGTAAACGGCTTGTCGGACACATAATTACGCATCCGGCATCCCGTCAGGATGATCGTCAGCTTTTCATTGCCCCGCACAAGCATATAATCCTGCGATTGATCCAGCGTCGTCAACGCTCCGTTCGGCCCGGAAAACGCCTCCACATTGGTCAGCGACGTATGCCCCATCCCCTCAACAATGATCGGATGAACATCTTCCAGTCGTTCACCCGTATTGGCAATGATCGATCCCTGGCTGATCTGCCAGTTGCGGTTCTTCGTATTATCGCCCAGCTTATGAATCCCTACCGTCACGCAATCCAGATTAAAATTGGTCAACTGGCCGTACGTAGCCGGCCCAAGATAAATCCCGCCATAGACCCCGAACGTAAACAGGTCCATTAATTGGGCATTGTCTGTGTGGTCGATTGTATAAGTATATGTCTTGCGGGCGATCACCGAATCCACCACCGCCCGTCCGTATCCGCCGTCAATAAATCGCCGATTCGCCGGATTGACATGGCAATGCAGTATCCGCGGAATATCATAACAATGATCGATCCGTATGAACTGACCGCTCAGCGGATAGCCGTAACAATGCTCAAAAATGATTTGTTCAACTATCGCCCCGTGACGCCCCGAAAAATCCATTGCAAAAAACTCACCGTAAAATGTCAGGCACGAAAGCGTAACCCCCTGTGCCCCTTTGGTCTGAGAAGCCCGGATTGTCGCCGGATATTCAATAATCTGCGCCGGATCCCGCAGCGTCTGCTTGGGATACCAGAATTGTATTCCCCGTATCTGCGTGGCGTGTTCAACGGTAATAAAAACATTGTCTTTGTCTTCGATGGCAAACACACTGCCCACCGGCTGCTGTTTATCTGGATGCCGCGTCCCGCGCCCGACCGGCCCATGCACCCCCACCAGTGACACATTGGCCCTCAGCACAAGCCCTCCGTCCACCCGGTACGGCTCCTCCGACGGTTCCACAAAAAGCGCCGCTCCACGCGGTGACGCCCAGTCAATCGCTTTTTGCAGATTCCCCTTATTGACCGCCGCAGTGTTGGTTGGCAGCACCCCGAACTCACGAATATTCATAAAACCTCCCTTTACAGCATCCATTGCCGACTGAGCAGACGATTCTTCCGCCTGTACTAAAGAACACATCAACGCGATCATCGTCAAAATAAGTGTTGTTATTTTCATCTTAATTTCTTCTTTCATATAAGGTTATGCTTAAAATCGCCACTCTGCTCCACATACTCCCCGATCATATACACCCTAACCTTACAGCTCCCGGCGGAGCGTACTTTTTCTTGGCATCATCAATCACCAAAACCCAGTCATTGCCCCTCTCCGGCTCCTCCGGCGGATCAAACTCTTTTTGTTTGCCGCGCTCAAATTCACCGATAAACTCGGCACGACCATCCCGCGGATTAAACCACCATGCCATCCGTTTCACTCCGGATATCACCTCATCATTGATCTGTAGCGTATCGCCATACGGTGTATAAACCATCAGATAACTATTTCCCCGCGCTGCCCGGAGATGACGGCCGCCTTCCTGCTGACCGGCGATGATCACTTTTTGGTCAGGCACCCGTTCCGCCATCGGCCGTGACTCCATCAATCGCCGCACATACAGCATCTGACCGGCTCCCGGCAGATCCATCGATTGTTCCCACTCCCCGCGCGCCGACGATATCTCCGGCCATTTCGACGATTTCATCTGCCAGATATCATGACACCCGTAGGTATGACCGCATCCTCCCGCCAGCAATCCCCAATAGGCCGCCTGCCGCACATCAAAATCATTAAACCAGCCTTGTTCGGGCTTCCAGTTCATAGGATGATTCTCATAACGCGGCTCACCGTCCAGACAGGGCTTGACCGGACTGCGGTGATAATCCTTCTCAATCATACGGTAATTATCCATATCAAATTTGCCGTGCCCCGATTGCAGCATATTAAAATCCAGCCAATCGTCATTATGAAACCAATCCGCCGAGGTGCGCCCGCCCTGCGGGTGATAGGTCATCAGATGGTCGTCACCCGCCGCCTTAATCCCGCCGGCCATCGCCCGCCAGACTGACTCAACATTATCCGCCACCCTGTCCCCGCCCAGTATCCATATAATATTAGGATAGCCCTTATATCGCTCCCCCAGAAATCGCCCGTACTGCTCGGCATTTTGTTCATTAAAGACCACCGGCCCGATTCCCCACGCCTTGGTCACTTTGTCCCCCCACGTCGGCAGCATCCCGATATAAATCCCCTTGTCCCGCGCCAGCTCAATCACCATATCAACGTGCTTAAAATAAGCCTCATTCGGACGGGCCGGATCATTCTCAATCAACGGTCTATCCCCGTTGGCATTGGGTGTATTCAAGCCATCCAGCTCCGCCAGCACAACCGCCTGAATCACCGTAAACCCTTTTGATCGACGATTTTCCAGATATTGTTCTGTCTGGTCGCGGTCAAGTCGCGCAAACAACTGCCACGCCGTATCCCCAAGATAAAAAAAAGGCGTCCCGTCGGCATGAATCAAATAGCGTCGGTTTTCTGACACTGCAAGCTTTCCATGACCAAAGTCTATCGATACCCCCGCCTGTTTCGCTTTTACCCTTCCTTGACAAAGGAACCCAAACCCCGCCATTATCACCAAAAGCACCTTGCAGATCGGCTGATCAGTCATACTGTATCTCCACATAGTGTTTCTCTGTTTTCCGCTGATACCTGACCTTTCATAGTTTCTTAATAAAATGCCCTTAAGTTGTAAAGACATTTTATGCAAGCACATATCACATTTGAATAGACAAACGTTGCCGACACAAGAAAAATTCCGCAATTCTATAATTTTGGTATTTTTCTGTTTGTACTCACACCCGCATATCAGGTAATATATTTGACATGAAACAGCAGGTTACAGTTTGTGTTCTCATCAGCGCCGGCCTGATCGGTCGGATTATCCTGCGCCCCCGCGGCGCATACTAAACCCAAACATATCTCTAAACCTATCGTTTTTTCAGTTTCCAGTGGAAATTTGCGTCCATTTTGGGCATAATATCCGCTTCCTTTATTGTTTATTGGAGAAAAACTATGTCTGCGGAAAAGGTGATCATCTTCGACACGACACTTCGTGACGGCGAACAGTCGCCCGGTGCGGCCTTGTCCATTAGCGAAAAACTCGAAATCGCCCAGCAATTGGCCAAAATGGGCGTTGACGTCATCGAAGCGGGTTTTCCGGTCTCATCCCCGGCCCAATTCGAAGCCACCAAACTCTGCGCCGAACAGGTACAAGGTCCGGTAATCTGTGCCTTAGCACGCGCCAACCAGAAAGATATTGATGCTGCAGGCCAAGCGATTGCCCCGGCAGCCAAAAAAAGGATCCATACATTTATCGCGACAAGCCCCATCCATATGGAGCATAAGCTTCGCAAAAAACCCGACCAAGTCCTGAAATTAGCGGTCGAAGCAATCCAGATGGCCCGGCAATACACGGACAACATCGAATTTTCGCCGGAAGATGCCTGTCGCAGCGAGTTGAGCTTTTTGTATGAAATCTTAGCCGCGGTCATCGAGGCGGGAGCAACCACGCTCAACATTCCCGATACGGTTGGTTATGTATTGCCCTACGAATACGGCCAGATCATCGCCAACCTCAAAAAAAATGTCAAAGGCATCGAAAAGGCCGTTCTGAGCACCCATTGCCACAATGACCTCGGTGTAGCTACCGCAAATTCCCTGACCGGCGTACGCAATGGCGCCCGTCAAGTCGAATGCACGATCAACGGCATCGGCGAACGGGCCGGCAATGCCGCAATGGAAGAAATCGTCATGGCCATTCATACCCGCCAGGACTTTTTTGACGGGCAGGTCACAACAAACATTAAAACGCAGGAAATCTTCCGCACCAGCCAGTTAGTGTCACAATTGACCGGTTTTGTCATCCAGCCCAACAAGGCGATTGTCGGCAAAAATGCCTTTGCCCATGAATCCGGCATTCACGTCGACGGTATCCTCAAACATCGCCAGACTTATGAGATTATGACGCCGGAGATCATCGGACTTAGCGGTTCTACAATGGTACTGGGACGGCATTCGGGACGGCACGGCTTCATCGATCGCTGCCGCCAGCTTGGATACAGCTTGTCCGATGAAGAACTTCAGGCTGCATACGAAAAATTCCTGGTCATCGCCGACAAGAAAAAAGAAATTTTCGACGAAGACATTGCTGCGATCATTAATGACGAAGTGCGTACTGTCAGCCAGACCTATATATTGGAATATCTGAACGTCACCAGCGGTACAGGTACGATCCCCACCGGCACTGTAAGGATCCGTACGCAGGATGGCAAAGTGCATCAGGCCGCTGCCTGCGGCGATGGCCCCGTCGACGCCGCCTATGAGGCAATTCGCCTGGCAACAGGTCAAAAACCGACGCTCGAAAACTACGCAATGCGAGCTATCACCGGCGGCAAAGAGGCAATGGGTGAAGCCAATGTCCGTGTCAAAGGTCCTGATAGCCGAACCTATATCGGCCGCGGCGTTTCGACGGATATTGTCGAAGCCAGTGCCAAAGCGTACTTGGACGCCATCAATCGCATCGCGGCTTGTGTCGGGACAAATAACGGCGAAAAAGCAAACTTATAGCTTATTGTTTTGCTTTTGTGTATTTAACTTTGTTTAGGATTTTAAAATTATGGGAATGACAATTACGGAAAAAATATTTGCTCGGGCCGCCGGAAAAAACTCTGTCAAAGCGGGCGACTTGGTAAATGCGAAAATCGATATGATCATGTGCCACGACGTCACTACGCCGCCGGCCATCTCGATGCTCAAAGACCATGACATCGATAAAGTGTTCGACGCCGAGAAAATCGCCGTCACACCCGATCACTTCCAACCCGCCAAAGACATCAAGAGCGCCGAGCTTCACAAACGTCTGGATACCTGGGCCAAAGAAAAGAACATTAAATATTATTACAAACTCGGCAAGGCGGGCGTCTGCCATGCATTGCTGCCCGAACAGGGCCACATTCGCCCCGGCGAAGTGATTGTCGGCGGTGATTCGCATACGTGTACGTATGGTGCGTTCGGCGCGTTTTCGACCGGCATCGGCTCAACCGATTTGGCCGCCGCCATCGCCACGGGCATCTTGTGGTTTAAAGTCCCGGCCTCGATGAAGTTCACCCTCACCGGTAAGTTTAAAAAAGGCGTTTACAGCAAAGACGTCATCCTCGAAGTTATCCGCCGCATCGGAACCGATGGCGCATTGTACAAGGCAATGGAGTTTGTCGGCCCGGCACTGAAAGATATGTCGATGGAAGCCCGGATGACCATTACCAATATGGCCATCGAAGCCGGCGGCAAAAGCGGCATCATCGCTGTTGACGAAACGACCAGGGCCTATCTGAACGGCCGGCTCAAAGGCAAAACCGACTACACCGTCTTCGAATCGGACACTGATGCCGTCTACGTCCACAATGATACAATTGATTGTTCAAAACTGGAACCGATGGTGGCTTTCCCGCATCTGCCCAGCAACGGCAAACCGATTGGCGAGTGCAAGGGCTTGGCAATGGATCAGGCCTATATCGGAAGCTGCACCAACGGCCGCATTGAGGATTTGCGCATCGCCGCTGAGATTATGAAAGGCAAAGAGGTCAAAATTCGCACCATCATCGTACCCGCCACTCCGGAAATCTGGAAGCAGGCGATCGACGAAGGCTTGGCGGAAATCTTCTACAACGCAGGCTGCGTCGTCAGTGCCCCGACCTGTGGCGCATGTCTGGGCGGCTTTATGGGTATTTTGGCCGCGGGTGAAAAATGCATCAGCACCACCAACCGCAACTTTGTCGGCCGGATGGGTAGCCCGAAATCGGAAGTTTATTTAGCCAGTCCGGCAACCGCCGCGGCATCGGCGATTGAGGGCAAACTGGCAGATTGCAGAAACTATCTATAGGAAATTCGAAATTCGGATTTCATAAAATCAGGAGAATGTTATGTCAAAAGCACATGTCTATAAACGTGACCACGTCAATACCGACGAGATCATTCCGGCACGGTATCTGAACACAGATGATGCGGCCGAACTGGCCAAACACTGTATGGAAGACTTGGATACGAATTTTGTCAAGAAGGCCAAGCCGGGCGATGTGATTGTCTGCGGCGACGATTTCGGCTGCGGCTCCAGCCGTGAGCACGCGGTGTGGGCGATTCAGGGTGCCAAGGTCGGGGCGGTGATCGCTCATTCGTTCGCCCGCATCTTCTACCGCAACTGCATCAACTGCGGTTTCTATCCCATCGAGCTGCACGGCGCGCTCAGCAAAATCAACGATGGCGACGAATTGGAAATCGACTACAAAGGCGGCACGATCTCCAACAAAACACAAAAAACAAAAATTGACTTTACGCCGCTGCCGGACTTTGCCATTGCCATCGTCAACGACGGCGGACTGCTTAATCATATTAAAAAGCAAAAATAAAAATGCAAAATGACAAAGAAACATTTAAAGAGGCTTTCAAGCGACGCCTGTATACATTTACACTCAAACTCATCGAGTTTCTGGAGGAATTGCAGGAGATTTCGAATATTTTAGCCTCAAGCATTATGACATTAAAAGGGAAACGATGATTTTACCTTTTAATTTGTCATTTTTCTTTTTGATATTTGATTTTTTATATTAGCGGACAAAGAGTAATAACCGGATTACACGAATTGAAAAAAAATAACGGTTTAGAAAAGGAACGACGAAAAATGAAGACGTATAAAATCGCGGTGATCGGCGGAGACGGCACAGGGCCGGAAGTAACCGCCGAAGCGGTCAAGGTTATGGACGCAGCCTGCGCCAAGTTCGGATTCAAGGTTGAAAAGAACTATTTCGATTTCGGCGGCGAACGCTACAAACGCACCGGCGAGATTCTGCCGGACGGCGCCATCGCCGAACTGAAAAAACACGACGCTATTTTGCTCGGTGCTATCGGTCATCCGGACGTCAAGCCCGGCATCCTGGAAAAAGGGCTGCTGCTGCGGATGCGGTTCGAGATGGATCAATACATCAACCTGCGTCCGGTAAGGCTGTTCCCCGGCGTTGAATGTCCCCTCAAAGACAAAGGCCCTAAAGAAATCGACTACGTCGTCGTTCGCGAAAACTCCGGCGACATCTACACCGGCTCCGGCGGCCTGATGATGAAAGACACCCCGCACGAAGTCGCTACACAGACCGCCGTCTATACCCGTTTCCAAGTGGACCGCTGCCTTAAGTACGCCTTTGAATACACCAAAAAGTACGGCAAAAAAGCCCGCGGCGTCGGCAAAGAAAACACCCTCGGCCTGGTCGGCAAGACCAATGTTTTAACCTTCCTTTATGACCTGTGGGAACGCGCTTTCCACGAAATGGGCCAAAAGTACTATCCCGACATCCGCCGCGATTACTACCACGTCGATGCTACCTGTATGTGGATGGTCAAAAGCCCCGAGTGGTTTGACGTGCTGGTCACCGGCAATCTATTCGGCGATATCATCACCGATCTGGGAGCCATCACACAGGGCGGAATGGGTATCGCCGCCGGCGGCAACATCAATCCCGAAGGCGTTTCAATGTTCGAACCCATCGGCGGCAGTGCCCCCAAGTACACCGGCATGGGTGTCATTAATCCCCTGGCCGCGATCTGTGCCATGCAGATGATGCTCGAAACCCTCGGCGAAGACAAGGCCGCCGCCAAAATCGACAATGCCGTCAAGTTCGTTACCGCCAACAAACTCAAATCACTGGCCGCCGGCAAAATGGGCTATACCACCAGTCAAGTCGGCGACATGGTCGCACAACACCTTGCTGATTAAAGAGTTATAATTAAAACACTCCAACGGGCAGGCCCTCAAAGCCTGCCCTTTTTTATGCCGGAGTAAAAAACGGATTTTTCTGCAATATAGAACTTGCCCAAACCGTTCATATTTGATAAATTGTTTATCAAAATACGTACCATTAAACTCTTACGAAAAACCCGACAGACATCGGGATACGTGTGCAGCTTAAAAAAGCACCAGTCAACGGTTGAAATGTCATCAACGGCGGCATAGTTAAGGAAAACGTACTATTTTACAGGAGAAACTTATGAAACACACAACCTCCAAACGTCTGACATGTCTTATGGTTACCCTTTTCTTGAGCTGTTCGGCGTTCGTGCAGGCGGAAAATCTGCTACGAAACGAGTCCTTTGAACGACTTCAAAACAATGCACCGCGGGGCTGGACAACACAAACATGGGGCGGACAAGCGGATTTTACCGTCGATGATGCCGGCCGGACTGGAAAAGCAGTTAAAATCAGCTCGGCCGATGGCGCCGATGCCTCATGGTCGCAAACAGTAAATGTACCTCCCTTTGCCCGTCTGCGCCTGTCTGGCTGGGTCAAAACCGAAAACCTTAACACCACTACCGGCCGCGGCGTCCAACTCTGCATTCACGACCTTGAAGCCCGCACATCGGCGATAACAACCGGCTCCAGCGACTGGACCAAGCTTGAATGTGAATTCCAGGTGGCAGGTCAAGACAGCATTCAGATTCTCTGTCTGTTTGGCGGCTGGGGACTGGCCGCAGGAACTGCCTGGTTTGACGACCTCTCGCTGGAAGTACTTGAAGAGATCAAGCCCGCCAGCAAGACACTAACCGCACAGATCAGCATCGATCCGCAATCCAAAAATGAACCGATTTCAAAATACATCTACGGCCAGTTCATCGAACACCTCGGTCAATGCATCTATGGCGGCATGTGGGCCGAAATGCTCGAAGACCGAAAATTCTATTTCCCTGTCCCCGCAGAAGATCGCATCTGGAGAACCACCGGCGCCGGCGCCCGCGTTTTGGCCGCTTCACCGTGGAAAGCTATCGGCCCCAAAGAAAATATCCGGATGAGTACCGACGAACCCCTGTCCGGGGAACACAGTCCCAAAATCACTCTCACCGGACAGCCGGGCGGTATTTATCAGGAAGAATTGGCCGTGCTTAAGGGCAAAGAATACACCGGCCGTGTTGTCCTGCGAGGCGATGCCTCTGCCGGACCGATCAAGGTCAGCTTGGTCTGGGGCGAAGGCGATGCCAATCGCCAAACTGTCACCATCCGCCGCCCGGATCGCAAGTTTAAAACTTACAATCTGAAATTCAAAGCCGGTGCTGACTTCGAAAATGCAAAACTTGAAATCATCGGCACAGGCAAAGGCTCTTTTACCATCGGCACCGCTTCATTGATGCCCGCCGATAACGTCAAGGGCTTTCGCAAAGACACCCTTGAACTGCTCAAACAACTTGACAGCCCGATTTATCGCTGGCCGGGCGGTAATTTTGTCAGCGGCTATGACTGGCGCGACGGCCTTGGTGACCGCGACAAGCGTCCCACCCGAACCAATCCGGCCTGGACCGGCATTGAGACCAATGACGTCGGTATGCACGAGTTTATAGAGCTGTGTGAACTTATCAATACCGAGCCGATGATTGCTGTGAATACCGGTTTCGGAGATGCCTATTCCGCCGCAGCGGAAGTTGAATACGCCAACGGCAGCACCGATACACCGATGGGTAAATGGCGTGCTGAAAATGGCAGCAAGAAACCGTTCAAAGTAACATGGTGGTGTGTCGGCAATGAAATGTGGGGCGACTGGCAGCTTGGATATATGCGGCTGCATCATTATGTGCTTAAACATAACTGGGTCGAAGGAATGATGCGCAAAGTAGATCCGACAATCAAGACCGTCGGTTCCGGCGACCTGGGCGGCGGCTGGTCCGAAGGCATGCTGAGAAGCTGCTCTGACCATATGGATCTGCTCAGCGAACATTTTTATTGCCAGACACGCGGCAATCTGGCCGCACACGTCCGTCAGGTACCGAATGCTATCAAAAGTAAATCCGACGCGCATCGCAAACTCCGTCAGGAAATTCCCGGCTTGGCCGAAAAAGACATCCGCATCGCAATGGATGAATGGAATTACTGGTACGGCCCCCACGTCTTCGGCGAGTTGGGCACACGGTACTTTATGAAGGACGCCTTGGGCATCGCGGCGGGTCTGCACGAATTTTTCCGCAACTCGGATGTCTGCTTTATGGCCAATTACGCGCAGACAGTCAACGTTATCGGCTGCATCAAGACCACCAAGACCGCGGCCGAATTTGACGCAACCGCTTATCCGCTGGTTCTTTATCGCAGTCAATTCGGAACCAAGCCGCTGAACGTTACCGGCTGGACCGAAAAACTCGACGTCGCCGCGGCCCTAACCGAAGACGGCAAATTCCTGACTATCGGTTTTGTCAATGCAACGTGGGATTCATATGACGTATCACTGAATCCAGGCGGCCTGACCCCGGCCGGAAAAGCTCAGGCCTGGGTCATCAGCAACGAAAACCCGATGGCCTACAATAACCCGGGCGACACCCCCGTTATCGAAATCGTCCCGCTGGAAGCAGCCGATATGGCCGGGACACTTAACATCAAACCCATCAGCATCACGCTGTTTAAGGTGCCGCTGAAATAACACAGTTATATTGCTTGTTTTAATGCCGTCGGTGTACAAGGGGACATCGGCGGCATTTTTTGTTATACCGGCCGGGGCGAAAATTCGGTTGACAAAGCCCGCAGCGGGGCTTACGCTGACATAAGAAACATAAAATATTATTAAAACTGTATTTAACCGGAGCACACGGATGATACTGGTAACCGGCGGGGCGGGCTTTATCGGCTCAGCACTGGTCGCGGCCCTGAATGCCCGCGGCGTAGATGATATTCTCATTGTTGATATACTCGGACACGATCAGCGTTGGAAAAACCTGCGTCGGCTGCGGTTTACCGACTATATGGAGGCGGACGATTTTTCAGATATGGTCTCCGGCGAACAGATTGAGTGGGAAATCGAAGCCATCTTTCACCTGGGAGCGTGCTCAGACACCACCGAAAGCGACTG